>NZ_JBITMT010000019.1:0-125892 GCF_044466505.1 Streptosporangium sp. NPDC049376
GTCCGGTGAAGGTCTCCACCCATAAAGGATCAGCGCGCAACACCCCGCCCATACAAGGAAGATGCCCAACCACACGCTTCTGCAACAAGATTTAGAATCCGGCTGTGAGCAGCGATGACCTCGGCACGGTCGCGGCCCTGCACGATCCCGTGAGGCGGGCCGTCTACGAGTATGTGGCCTCCCTGGGGCGTGAGGCGGGGCGCAACGAGACCGCGGAGGCGGTCGGGGTGCAACGGACCCTGGCGGCCTTCCACCTCGACAAGCTGGTCGAGGCCGGCCTGCTGGAGGCGGGTTTCAAGCGCCTGACCGACAGGACGGGGCCGGGAAGCGGCCGTCCGGCGAAGGTCTACCGCAGGGCGCGAGGGGAGTGGCAGGTCAGCGTCCCGGCCAGGGACTACCGCTCCATGGCGTCGATGCTGGCCGAGGCGGTCGACCGCCTCGGCGGGGACGAGGTGGCCGACGAGGTCGCGCGGCGGGCGGGCGCGGAGCTGGCCGAACGGGGCGAGGACCTGGCCGGGGCGCTGCGCGGACGAGGATACGAACCCTACGAGGAGGACGGCGCGCTGCGGTTGCGCAACTGTCCCTTCCACGTGTTGTCGCAGGAGCAGCCGCTGCTGGTGTGCTCGATGAACCTGGCGCTGTGCCGGGGGCTGCTCGACGCCCTGGGAGAGGAGGACCGTACGGCCAGGCTGGACCCCCGTCCTGGGGAGTGCTGCGTCGCCTTTTCTAAAAACAATGAAGATTGACATAGAAGGGCGGTGGATGGTTTGCTGACGAGCATGCATCTCGCCCAGCTCAACGTCGGTCATCTGCGCGCGCCCCTCGAATCCCCCGAGATCGCCGACTTCGTCGCGGCCCTCGACCCCGTCAACCGTCTCGCAGAGGAGGCACCCGGCTATGTGTGGCGGCTCAAGGGAGGAGACGGGCCTCAGGACGTCGTCCATCACGACTACGGTGACCACCTGCTGATCAACTTCTCCGTGTGGGAGGACAGGGACAGCCTGTGGGACTTCGTCTACCGCAGCGCCCACCTGGGCTTCCTGCAGCGGCGCAGAGAGTGGTTCCAGCGCGTCGCGGAGCCGTACTCGGTGATGTGGTGGATTCCGCGCGGGCACGTGCCCACGCTGGAGGAGGGCATGGAACGCCTCGACCTGCTCAAGGCGCAGGGCCCCACGCCGGAGGCCTTCACCTTCAAGCAGTTCTACGAGAGCAGCGAGGCCGCGTGGCGTCCCGCCGCCGCCGAGGTCAGGAAGTAGGCCAGGTCCTCGTCAAGCCCGCGGCCCATCGTCGACAGCCTGACCGGGCAGTCCGCGAGGGCCTCGTAAAGCCCCTCGACCGAGACCCCGACCAGTTCGTGCCGTACGGCCAGCGGCGCGCACTGCTCGGCGACCCGGCTGCCGAAGTCGCCGGGCAACTCGGGCACCACCACCTGGGCGGGGGCGAGGGCGACCCTGCCGTAGGCGGTCAGTGAGTGGTGGGAGACCCCGATGTGGCGCTTACGCAGGTCGCCCTCGCTGACCCGCAGCGCCGCGACCGGCCTGCCGTCCAGCACGGAGGCCGCGTTGACCGCCTCGCCCGCCGAGACGCCGGAGAAGCCCCAGCGGGTGCCGGTGCCCAGGTTGCCGGGGCCCTGGGTGACGACCGCCACGTCGGCGCCCATGACGTGGCGGGCCGCGAGCAGGCCCGTGTGCAGCGTCACGGCCTCCACGTCGCCGCCGAACGCCTGGCCGACCGTAACCACCCCGTCGAGCCAGCCGATCTCTCTGAGCCTGGCGCAGGACATGGAGAACCAGGCGGGCAGCGCGCCGCCGTCGAGCATCACGTAGGCGACCCGGGCCCCGCCGGGGCGGGAACCGTAGAGGCCGCAGAGGATCGCGGGCAGCGCCGAGTGCAGGTCAGCGACCACGACCGGCATGCCGTCCAGCGAGTCGGCCTCGCGGAGCGCCTCGTGGAAGGGCGAGTCCTGCTCGTCCGCGCCGAGCACGGTGGCCTGCAAGGGGGTGTAGCGTGCCTTCACCAGGTGGCCGGGACCCTGTGGATCTTTCGGCAATCTGTTCGGGAGAGCCACCACCATGGCGTAACCTCCCGTACCGAGACCCATCGCGAGCGCGGTCGTGTTGAGGAGGACCGTGTCGCCCGGCTCAGGACGCCCGACCAGGGCGGGATAGGCCAGCGCGCGGACGACCCCCTCCTCGGTGGAGACCTCGATCTCCATCGCCCCCGACCACTCTCGCCGGACACGCGCGACCTCGCCCCTGCGCCATCTGATCACCGGGGAAGAGTAGCGCCACCTGGACGTAGAGTCATGTGAACAGGGAAGGAGGCCGGATGTCGCGCCGGAAGACCGAGCGGTTGCTGAACCTTGTGATCTGCCTGCTGGCCACGAGGCGGCCGCTCAGCGCCGAGCACATCCGCCAGGCGGTGCCGGGCTACGACGCCGCCAACGACGAGGCCTTCCAGCGGATGTTCGAGCGGGACAAGAACGAGCTGCGGGAGATCGGCATCCCGATCGAGGTCCAGAAGGACCCCTGGGAGGAGGACCCCGGCTACCGGATCGTCAGGGAGTCCTACGAACTGCCCGAGATCACCCTCGAACCCGACGAGGCCGCCGTGGTCGGTCTGGCCGCCCAGGTGTGGCAGCGCGCGAGCCTGGCCGAGGCCGCCAGCGGCGCGCTGCTGAAGCTGCGCGCGGGAGGAGTGGAGACCGACGAGGCGGACGGGATGCTCGGCGGGGCGCTCGAACTGCGCGTCGACACACGGGACCCGGCCTTCCCCGCGCTGTGGGAGGCCGTGCGCGACCGGCGCGCGGTCCGCTTCCCCTATCGGGCCGCGGCCAGCGAGAGCGTGCTGACCAGGACGGTCGAGCCGTGGGGAGTGGTCAGCCGCCGTGGCCGCTGGTACGTCGTCGGCCACGACCGCGACCGTGACGCGGCACGGGTGTTCCGGCTCAGCCGGATCAACGGCCCCGTCGTACCGGTCGGCCGCCCCGGCGCCGTCGTGGTCCCCGAGGGCGTCGACATCACCTCGATGGTCGGCTACCGCGACGAGATGACGGTCAGGGAGCGCACCGCCCTCATCCGGGTCCGCGAGGGCACCTGCCAGGGGCTGCGCCAGGTGGCCAAGGCCGTACGGCAGGGCACCGGCGGGTGGGACGAGCTGGACGTCGAGTTCACCGACACCGAGCGGCTCGCCGGGTGGGTGGCGGGCTTCGCCGCGGACGCCGAGGTGACCGGTCCGCCGGACGCCAGGGAGGCCGTGATCCGCCGCCTGAAGGGAGCCCTGGCGTGACGGGCGAGGACACACGAACGAGCAGGGGGAGCGCAGTATGAGCACGGCCGACCGGTTGCCCAGGCTGCTGGCGCTGGTGCCGTACCTGATGTCCCACCCCGGGGCGCAGGTGCCGGAGGTCGCCAAGGTCTTCGGACTGAGCGAGAAACAGCTCATCGACGACCTGCAACTGGTGTGGATGTGCGGGTTGCCCGGCCACACCCCGGGAGACCTGATCGACGTCTCCTGGGACGGCGGTGAGATCCTCATCGACAACGCCGAGACCATCGCCCGCCCGCTGCGGCTGGGCATCGACGAGGCGAGCGCGCTGCTGGTGGCCCTGCGGATGCTCGCCGAGCTGCCGGAGTTCGGCGACCGTGACGCGCTGGCGCGGGTCATCGCCAAGTTCGAGCAGGCCGCGGGAGAGGGCGCGGCGGCGGTCAGCAGCCAGGTCGCCGTCGAGGTCGGCGCGACCCCGGACGCCCTGCCGACCGTCAACGAGGCGTTGCGCCGCGGCCGGCGGTTGTCGCTGCGCTACCACGTGCCCGGCCGTGACGAGATCACCCCGCGCGAGGTCGACCCGATGCGCCTGGTCGTGGTGGACGGCCGTTCCTACCTGTCGGGCTGGTGCTACCGGGCCGAGGCGGTCCGGCTGTTCCGTCTCGACCGGATGCTCACCGTCGAGATCCTCGAAACGGCCGCCGACCCGCCCGCGGACGCGGTGCCCGACGAGGTGACACCCGGGGTGTTCCGTCCTTCGCCGACCGACGAGCTGGTCGAGCTCGAACTGACCCCCGCGGGTCGCTGGGTCGCCGAGTACTACGCGTGCGAGGAGGTCACCGAGCTGGGCGAGGGGCGCCTGAAGGTGGCGCTGCGGGCTCGCGACCAGGGCTGGCTGGTACGGCTCGCGCTGCGTCTCGGCGACACGGGCCGGGTGCTCTCACCCGCCTCACTGGCCGAGAGCGTCAGGCGGGCGGCGACCTCGGCGCTGAATCGTTACGAGTCGGTCTCCTGACGTGCGCCGTTATGATCGGCTGTCATGAGCTGGATCTTCGCCGCGGTCGGTCTCGCCTTCGCAGGCCTGCTGGTGCTGGGTTTTCTCGGGGTTCGCGTGCTGCTGGCCACCAGGGAACTGGGCAGGGAGGTCGACAGGATTCGCCGGACGATCACCCCCGCACACAGCGCCTTGAACGAGCAGGTCCGGACAATCCCATCCCGGAAGGGATGAGTCTGTGCCCGGGGGAGCGTACGATCGGGCAGGAGAGTGCGTGTCGTTCGGCCTAAGGATGTGTCATGCCTAACCTGGGACCCACCGAGCTGATCATCATCGGCGTGATCCTGATCCTGCTGTTCGGTGCGAAGAAACTGCCGGACGCGGCTCGCGGCCTGGGCCGGTCGCTGCGGATCTTCAAGTCGGAGACGGCCAAGCTTCGCGACGACGACGAGACGGATACCCACACGGCCACCCATACGGCCACCGTCGTCCAGGCGCAGCAGCCCGCCCCGGCTCCCCAGCCGCTCCCCACGGCTCCCACCGCCCAGACGGCCGAGGAGCAGGCGCGTGCCCTTGAGGAGCAGGCCGCGAAGCTGCGCGCCCAGGCCGGTGCGGCCAAGCCGCAGTAGGGGCCGTACCGCAGAGGCCGCAGCCAGGTCTGTGGCCGGCTCCCCACCACCTCACTCGTCAGACCGGGATTCGTGAATGGCGCTGCTGAAATGGCCCAAGCCGGGCTCGAACAGACCGGGATCGCCCACGGACTCCTCCGAGGGGCGCATGCCGCTCATGGAACACCTCCGTGAGCTGCGCAACCGCATCCTGATCTCCCTGCTCGCGCTGGTCGTCGGCATCGTTGTCGGCTTCCTGTTCTTCCAGCCGATCTGGACTTTCATCACCGAGCCCTACTGCAGCCTTCCCGCGTCGCAGACCCTGCGAGCCGGAGAGTGCACCTTCGCCATCCGCGGTGTCTTCGAGGCCTTCTTCGTCAACCTGAAGGTCGCGGTGATGTTCGCAATGGTCGTCTCCTCACCGGTCTGGCTGTATCAGATCTGGGCCTTCGTCACCCCTGGCCTGTACCGCAACGAGAAGCGCTACTCGCTGTCGTTCCTCGGCCTTGCGATCCCGCTGTTCCTGGCGGGTGCCGGTCTGGCCTACCTCATCATGGACACCGGTCTGGCGATCCTGCTCAGCTTCGCGCCCAACAACGCGATCCCGCTGCTGGAGATGGACGACTACCTCACCTACGCGCTGGTGATGCTGGTCATCTTCGGTGTCTCCTTCGAGCTGCCGTTGCTCATGGTCTTCCTCAACGTGATCGGCGTTCTGCCGCGCGCCACCGTGGCCAAGCACCGGCGCACGGTGATCTTCATCATGTTCGTCTTCGCCGCCCTCGCGACCCCGAGCACCGACCCGTTCTCGATGGTCGCCCTGGCGATCCCGATGGTCGTGCTGTTCGCCCTCGCCGAGGGCTTCATGTACCTCAGGGAGAAGAGAGCCCCCAAGGGCGAGGACTTCTCCAACCTGTCCGACGACGAGGCCTCCCCGCTCGACCTGGAGACGGATACCGATCCGCCGAAATAGGCGGTAGATTCCGGCCTCATGCCCGGAGAGATCGCCGTCCTCGTCAACCCCGCCGCCCGGGGCGGGCGCTCACGCGGGATGCTCGGCCCGGTGCTGCACCGGCTGCGCCGAGGCGACAGGAAGGTCTCCGTGCTCGTCGGTGACTCCGCCGCCGACGCCCTGGCCAGAGCCCGTACGGCTGTGGCCGCCGGCGCGAGCGCGCTGGTGGCCTTCGGCGGTGACGGGCTGGTGCACCTGGCCGTGCAGGCGGTCGCGGAGACCGGAGTCCCGCTGGGGATCATCCCTGCGGGCACAGGAAACGACATCGCCACCGCCCTCGGCGTCCCGCGGGGCAGACCTCTGGAGGCGGCCGACGCCGTACTCCGGGGCGGCAGCCGTACGGTGGACGCCGTGCGGACCGGGAACGGCGAATGGTTCGCAGGGGTGCTCGCCTGCGGCTTCGACTCCCGCGTCAACGAGCGGGCCAACCGGATCAGCGGGCCACCGGGCATGGCCAGATACCTGCTCGCACTGGCCACGGAACTGGGCTCCTACCGGCCGATCCCGTTCCGGATCACCCTGGACGGCCCCTCGGGGACCGAGACGATCGAACGGCGGGCCATGCTGGTCGCCGTCGGCAACACCTCCTCCTACGGCGCCGGGATGCGCGTGTGCCCCGGCGCAGTCCCCGACGACGGCCTGCTGGACGTGACGATCATCGACGCGGTGCCCGTCGGGCGTTTCCTGCGCGCCTTTCCCCGGGTCTACCGGGGCTCCCACATCACCCACCCCTTCGTCACGACCAGGCGCGTGCGCGGGATCACGCTGGAGGCACCGGACGTGGTCGCCTACGCCGACGGCGAGCGCCTGGGCCCGCTCCCTCTCAGCTGTGAGGTCGTCCCAGGGGCTCTGTCTCTTTGCTCCGCCTTGGGCGTCGCGGGGGCCTGGGCGCCCTGAGTCGGTGCTTTCCCTCGTCACTGCGTCGCTGCGCTCCTGCGTTCCTCAGTCCAAGCACCGACGCGCCCAAGCCGAAAACCCCTCACACACGGCACTGGGAAAGTGCAAACCGAACTTCTTACGCATGGCGTCGGGATCCTCCTCAACCCGGGTGGAGGGGGAGGCGGGCGATCTTCTGGGGTTCGTGGGGCGGACCGGAATCCTGATATCGGTAGGCTTGGAGACATGACGACCCCAGCGGAACGTTACGCTGCCTTCCGTCAGAGCCAGGCCGACAGCGGACCGGCGCTGACCTCGTTCCGCGGTCTTTACAGCTTCCAGCTGGACGACTTCCAGCTGGACGCCTGCCGGGCTCTTGAGGCGGGTGACGGGGTGCTCGTGGCGGCCCCCACCGGCTCGGGCAAGACCGTGGTGGGGGAGTTCGCGGTGCACCTGGCCCTGGAGGAGGGCCGTAAGTGCTTCTACACGACCCCCATCAAGGCGCTCTCCAACCAGAAGTACAACGACCTGGTCAAACGCTACGGCGCCGCCAAGGTCGGCCTGCTCACCGGTGACAACAGCGTCAACGGCGAGGCCCCGATCGTCGTCATGACGACCGAGGTGCTGCGCAACATGCTCTACGCCGGGTCGGGGACCCTCGCGGGGCTCGGCTTCGTCGTCATGGACGAGGTCCACTACCTGGCCGACCGGTTCCGCGGCGCGGTCTGGGAAGAGGTGATCATCCACCTTCCCGAGTCGGTACGGCTGGTCGCCCTGTCGGCCACGGTCAGTAACGCCGAGGAGTTCGGTGAGTGGCTGGGGGAGGTCCGCGGCGACACCAGCGTCATCGTCGACGAGCACCGGCCCGTCCCGCTCTGGCAGCACATGCTCGTCGGTCACCGCCTGTACGACCTCTTCGTCGGTGAGGAGGACGGCCGCAGGCCGCTGGTCAACCCCAACCTGCTGCGTCTGGCCAGAGACGAGGAGCGACAGGCGTACGGCAGAGGCCGCAGGGGCTACTCCCGCCCGCGCAGGGGCGGCCCGCCGGACCGTTCCCAGGCCATCGAGCGTCTCGACGTCGCGGGCCTGCTGCCCGCGATCACCTTCATCTTCTCCAGGGCCGGTTGTGACGCGGCCGTCATGCAGTGCCTGTACGCCGGGATCCGGCTCACCACGGACGCCGAGCGTCACGAGATCCGGCAGATCGTCGACGAGCGCACCGCCCACCTTCCGGACGAGGACCTCGCGGTGCTCGGCTACCTGGAGTGGCGCGACGCCCTGGAACGCGGCCTGGCGGCCCACCACGCGGGCATGCTTCCGGCCTTCAAGGAGGTCGTCGAGGAACTGTTCACCCGCAACCTGGTCAAGGCCGTGTTCGCCACGGAGACCCTCGCCCTGGGCATCAACATGCCCGCCCGCTCCGTGGTGATCGAGAAGCTCGACAAGTGGAACGGCGAGACCCACGCCGACCTCACCCCGGGTGAGTACACCCAGCTCACCGGAAGGGCGGGGCGGCGCGGCATCGACGTCGAGGGCCACGCGGTCGTCCACTGGCAGCCGGGCATGGACCCGTTGCAGGTCGCGGGCCTGGCCAGCACCCGCACCTACCCCCTGCGTTCCAGCTTCCGCCCCTCCTACAACATGGCGGTCAACCTGGTCGGCCAGGTGGGCAGGGAACGTGCCAGGTCGCTCCTTGAGTCCTCCTTCGCGCAGTTCCAGGCCGACCGGGCGGTCGTCGGCATCGCCAAGCAGCTGCGCCGTCATGAGGAGGCGCTGCGGGGCTACCGCGACTCGATGACCTGTCATCTGGGCGACTTCGAGGAGTACGCCGGGATGCGCAGGGCGCTGTCCGACCGGGAGGCCGAGCTGGCGCGTCAGCGCGGCGCGGCCCGCAGGGGCCAGGCGCTGCGCTCCCTTGAGGCGCTCAGGCCGGGAGACATCATCCGTGTGCCCGGCGGGCGCAGGGCCGGGGTCGCGGTCGTCCTGGACCCCGGGCTCAACTCCCGCGGTGAGGGGCCGGCCCCGCTGGTGCTGACCGCGGGCAAGCAGGTCAAGAAGCTCTCACCCGCCGACTTCCCCGTCCCCGTCGAGCCGGTCGAGCATCTGCGCATCCCGAAGAACTTCAACGCCCGGTCGCCGAGGGAGCGGGCCGACCTGGTCTCCTCCATGCACGCCAAGCTCGGTGACCGTGACCTCGGCAAGCCTCCCAGGGCGCGTGACCACGCCGCGGAGGACGAGGAGATCCTGCGCCTGCGCAGGGACCTCAGGCAGCATCCCTGCCACGGCTGTGACGAGCGGGAGGACCACGCCCGCTGGGCGGAGCGCTACTACAAGCTGCTCAGGGAGACCGAGGGCCTGCGCCGCAGGGTCGAGGGCCGCTCCCACGTCATCGCCCGCACCTTCGACAAGGTGTGCGGGGTGCTCGACCAGCTGGGATACCTCGACGGTGAGAACGTCACCGCGGAGGGTCGCAGGCTGGCCCAGCTCTACACCGAGCTGGATCTGCTCACCGCCGAGTGCCTGCGCGCCGGGCTCTGGGAGGGCCTGGACCCGGCGGAGCTGGCGGCCACCGTCTCCTCGCTGGTCTTCGAGTCCCGGCAGGCGGACGAGGCGCGTCAACCGAGGATTCCCGCGGGCGGGGTGCAGAAGGCGCTGGGCGACATGATGCGTCTGTGGGGCGACCTGGAGGCCGTCGAGAGCGACCACGGCCTGTCGTTCATCAGGGAGCCCGACTTCGGGTTCGCCTGGGCGGCCTTCCGCTGGGCCAGGGGGCACAACCTGGACGCGGTGCTCGGCGACGGGGTCAACGGTGGCGAGCTGGCCGCGGGAGACTTCGTGCGCTGGATCAAGCAGCTGCTCGACCTGCTCGGCCAGATCGCCGACGCGGCCCCGTCCGGCAGCAAGGTGAGGCAGAACGCGGGCAAGGCGATGGACGCGCTCAGACGCGGCGTCGTGGCCTACTCGTCCCTGAGCTGAGCGGATCCGGGGGAGGGCACGGGCCGACTGACCGTCCGGTCAATACCGCGTGACGGCGGGTGGGCGGAACGTCACCTTCAGGGCTGTTTTCCGGGATATCGCCTAGGAAATTCCCAAAGCGGAACCATGTTGGACCCCCGCCCAGGGAGGTAGGAATGCTCGCCCTCGTCGCCGCGCTGCTGTTCGTTCTCGCATTGATCTTCCAGATCGCCGGTGTGGCCGTCGGTTCCGTCGTGACCGTCACCACGCTCGTCCTCGCCGGACTGGCCCTCGTCGCCCTGCACCTGCTGGGCGTCGGCGCCGGCTGGACGCTCAAGAGGTAAGAGGCCCAGCAGGAGACCGGAGGCGGGCGGCCCGGCGGAGAACGCGGGAAGCCCGCCGTCAGGTCAGGCTGAAACGGACCTCCCGGGTCGCCGGGTCGGCGCGCGTCAGCCGTACCCGGACGGCCTCGCCGAGCGGGAGCCGTTCCCCGTCGCAGCGGGCCACCACGGCGGGGTCGGTGACCTGCACCAGCCCGCCGGACCGGCCCTCGTCCACGTCGATCACCACCGCGTCGAACGTCTGGCCGACCCGCTCACGCAGCACGAACGCCTCGACCAGGTCGACGCACGCCCGCTCGGCCGCGCCCGCGCGCCGTCCCGTCACCCGCATGACGCCGGGCAGCTCGCCCATGACCCGCTGGACCTCCTCGGGCACCGGCTCGCCCGCCGCGACCGACAGGCAGACCTCGGTGGCGTAGCGGTCGATGAGCCTGCGCAGCGGAGCGGTCACGTGCGCGTACGGCGCGGCGACCGCCGCGTGGCCCGCCTGGGCCGGGGGCGCGCCGTTGAAGGCCACGTATCCGGCCCCGCGCAGCAGGACTGTCGACTCCTCAAGAAAGGCGGCCTGCCCGGGGATCTTCGGGTCGAGGCCGTGGACGACCTCCCCGTAGCCAGCCCCGTCCGGCCACGGCACGCCCAGCGCGGCGGCGACCCGGCGAACCTGGGCGATCTTCTCGGCGGGGGCGGGCGGCAACACCCTCAGCAGGCCGATCTCGGCGTCAAGCATCATCGAGGCCGCGGCCATGCCGGTCAGCAACGAGATCTGCGCGTTCCAGGCCTCGGCCTCCATCGGGGCGCGCAGCTCGACCCGGTAGCCGTCCCCGTCCGGGACGACCTCCTGCTCCGGGGTCGGCAGCGTGACGCCGCCCCTGTCCCGTTCGAGTGCCAGCCTGAGCCTGCCGATCTCGGCCAGCAGCCGCAGCGTGCCGTCCGCGGTCCCGGTGTCGACCGCGGTCTGCACGTAGTCGTAGTCGAGGCGTTCCCGGCTGCGAACCAGAGCCCTGGTCACGTCGGCGCCGACGACCCTGCCCGCGGCGTCCAGGTCGACGCACCACAGCGCGGCGGGCCTGGTCGCGCCGGGCAGCAGGCTGGCGGCGCCCTCGGAGAGCACGGCGGGATGCAACGGCACCCGGGCGTCCGGCATGTAGACGGTCTCGCCCCGGGTACGGGCCTCGGCGTCGATCGCCCCGCCGGGCCGTACGAAGGCGGCGACGTCGGCGACGGCGTACCAGACGCGGTAGCCGCCGCGACGCTCCTCCAGGTGCATGGCCTGGTCCAGGTCCATGGCCCCCGGCGGATCGACCGTGACCAGGGGAAGGTCGGTGCGGTCGAGCGTGGGCAGCGTGGGTGTCCTGGTGACCTGCTCCGCCTCGGCGCGCACGGCCGGAGGGAACTCCCCGGGCAGCCTCAACTCACGCCTGATCCGCTCGAATCCGTCGCTCAGCCGCGGATGGGGGTCTTCGGGCACCCGGATGCTTTTGTGGGGCACGGGGGCCAACCTACCGCTCTCCGCGGTGCCCGAGCTCGGTCAGGGCGGGGCTCAGGGCCGCCAGGTCCAGGACAACGCATCGGCGAGGCGGCCGAGAGGACCGCCGAGTCCATGACGCCCGGCCAGGTCGGTGAGCGCCCGCGGGTCGCGCGGCTGCGCGGGCAGGGTCAGGCCGACGTCGGGCACGGGCACGTCGTGGGCGACCCGGACCACCTCGGGTGCCACCCGCAGGTAGTCACGGGCGGCCTCCAGCCTGTTCCGCTGCGCCCCGGTGAGGTCGCCGTCCCCGTCGAGGGCCTTGAGCAGCGCGTCGAGCGAGCCGAACCGGGTGATCAGGGCGGCGGCGGTCTTCTCGCCGACCCCGGGCACCCCGGGCAGGCCGTCACTGGGGTCGCCGCGCAGGACGGCGAAGTCGGCGTAGGAGCGGCCCGGCACGCCGTATTTGGCGGTGACTGCGGCCTCGTCGACGAGCTGGAGGTTCTTGACGCCCCTGGCGGTGTAGAGGACCCGGATCGGCACGCCGTCGTCGACGAGCTGGAACAGGTCCCGGTCACCGGTGACGATGTCGACTCCGCCGCCGGTTTCGCCCCGAGGACGCAGCGCGAGCGTGCCCATCAGGTCGTCGGCCTCGTAGCCCGGCACGCCGAGGCGGGCGATGCCCGCGGCGTCGAGGACCTGCTCGATCACCGGGACCTGCGGGGCGAGTGTGTCGGGGGTCTCCTCGCCGCCTCCAGGGGCGAGGCGGTGCGTCTTGTAGGACGGGATCGCCGCGACCCGGAAGGCGGGACGCCAGTCGGCGTCCATGCACGCGGCGAGCTCGCCGGGGGAGTGCTGCCTGACCAGCATGGCGATCATGTCGATGAGGCCGCGCACGGCGTTGACGGGCGTCCCGTCGGGGGCGGTCACCGACTCCGGGATTCCGTAGAAGGCGCGGTAGTACAGCGAAGGGGTGTCGAGAAGCATCAGCCCGGGCATGGCGACCATTTAACCAAGTCGTTCACCCGGGCAGGACGATCATCAGAACACAGGTGTCGTCCTCGGGGTTGGGGCCGCCGACCGCCTGGATCAGACGGTCCAGGGCGGCCTCCCCGTCCTGCCGCCGCAGGGCGGAGGCGGCCCTGAGGGTCAGGGCGAACCCCTCGTCGATGTCGCGGTCGCGCCGCTCGACGAGCCCGTCGGTGAACAGCAGCAGCGCGTCACCGTCGCACAGACGTACGGCCGAGCGTTCGTACCGTTCGGACAGGGTGGCGCCGAGCAGCACCCCCGAGGGCGGCTCAAGCTGGACGGCGGTCCCGTCGCGGACCAGGATCGGCGCCGGGTGCCCCGCCTGGCTCCAGGTGAACACGCGGCTCAGCGGGTCGAGGTGGCCGACGACCGCGGTCGCGGTGGTCTCCTCGAAGCGGTGCATCACCAGGTGGTTGAGCCAGGTCAGCAGCCGGTCGGGCGGCTCGCCCGTCATCGCGAGGCCGCCCAGCGCGTGCCTGAGCCTGCTCATCTGGGTGACCGCGGGCAGGCCGTGGCCGGACACGTCGCCGATGGTCAGCAGCACCCGTCCGTCGGGCATGGTCGTGGCGTCGTACCAGTCGCCGCCGAGGCCGTCCTTCTGCCCGGCGGGGACGTAGCGGACCTCCATCCGGGCACCGGGGAGGTCGACGGACGCCCCGAGGCGCGGCATGATCGCCTCGCGCAGGGCCGTGCTCACGCCCTGCTGCTGGGCGGCCCGCTCACGGACCTCCAGCAGTTGCCTGCGCGACTCGGAGGCGATCTGCTCGGCTCTGCGGCGGCCGGTGACGTCCTGGATCACTCCGTGCACGGAGGCGTGTCCTCCGCTCACGACGGGGTCCAGGGCCGCGCGGAGGTTGCGGACCTCCCCGCGGCGGCGGATGCGGAACTCCGCCTGCCCGGGCTTGGCCAGATCGACCACCGACCTGAGCAGCCCGTCGACGAGGGCCCGGTCCTGCGGTTCGACGTGGCCGACCAGGTCACGCAGGCCGATGGGGCCCTCGACGGGATCGCGGCCGAAGATGGCGTAGGCGTGGTCGGACCAGGTGGACTCGCCGCTGTGCAGGTGCCACTCGGCCCAGCCCAGATCGCCCAGCCGTTCGGCATGGGCCAGCCGCGTGCTGAGAAGTTGTCTTTCGACGGCCATGTGCTCGTCCAGCTCTCCGCGCAACGGCTGCACCATCTCTGCCGCGGTCAGCGGGGCGGAACCGGTCACGTGGTCGTTTCGTGGGTGGAGGGGTGGCTGGTGGCCGCCCACTACGCCGACCATTTAGCTCGCTCTCGAATGTGGGGACCTAGGGACATCCTATCCACAAAATGTGATCGTCCTTCAACGGATTGTAGTGGCACTGTCACCCGAACGACGTCCTTTCCCCGGACTTTCCCCGGTCGCGACGATCAAGGGTGTGGCCACAGGTGTGGTGCCGATCTGTTCACGATTACATTGGTCGGTGTGACAAAGGAGTCCTCTGACCTGTATCCCGTGACCCGTCTCGCCGCAGCGCAGGAGGCCACGGCCGCCGCCGGCCTCGGCGCGCTGCTGCTCACGCCGGGCCCCGACCTGCGCTACGTGACCGGCTACGAGGCGTTGCCGCTCGAACGGCTCACCTGCCTGGCGTTGCCCGCCGAGGGCCCCGCCTTCCTGGTGGTGCCCCGTCTGGAGCTGCCCGCGGCGGAGCAGTCCCCGGCGGCGCGGCTGGGTGTCGAGTTCGTGCCCTGGGACGAGACCGACGACCCCTACGCGCTCGTCGCCGCGCGGCTGGGCGGCGCGGGGAAGGTCGGCAGGGTCGGGCTGGCCGACCGGATGTGGGCCATGCAGTCGCTGCGTTTCCGCGACGCGTTGCCCGGCACGGAGCAGGTGCTCGCCGGATCGGTGCTGCGCGGCCTGCGCATGCGCAAGAGCGAGGCCGAGGCGGCCGCGCTCCGCGAGGCGGGGGCCGCGATCGACGCCGTGCACGCGCAGGTGCCGGACTTCCTGCGGGCGGGCCGTACCGAGCGGGAGGTCGGACGGGACATCGCGGATGCGATCATCGCGGCGGGGCACTCGACCGTCGACTTCGTCATCGTCGCCTCCGGCCACAACGGGGCCAGCCCGCACCACGACCTCTCCGACCGGATCATCCAGGAGGGCGAGCCCGTGGTCGTCGACATCGGCGGCCAGATGCCCAGCGGCTACTGCTCCGACTCGACCAGGGTCTACTGCGTCGGGGAGCCGCCCAAGGAGTTCACGCGATACTACGAGGTGCTCCAGCGGGCCCAGGAGGCCGCCTGCGCGGCCGTCAGGCCCGGGGCCTCGTGCGAGTCGGTCGACGCGGCGGCGCGCGAGGTGATCGCCGAGGAGGGCTACGGAGACTACTTCATCCACCGCACCGGGCACGGCATCGGCCTGGAGACCCACGAGGAGCCCTACATCGTCGCCGGCAACACCGAGCCGCTCGAACCGGGGCACGCCTTCTCCGTCGAGCCGGGCATCTACCTGCCGGGTGAGCACGGCGCCCGCATCGAGGACATCCTCATCTGCACCGAGGAGGGCGGCGAGCGGCTCAACCACCGCCCTCGGGAGCTCGTCATAGTGTGACAGGTGTAACAATCGGGTGGCCGGCGATCCCGGCCGCCCTTTTTGCTTAGCCCCTGACCTGGAGTAAGCGGATATGACCGTTGAGCGTACGCTGCCAACCGCCGAGGCCCACGACCTGCTGGATCTCGTCCGCGACCTGATCGCCAAGGAGGTCGCGCCCAGGGCGTCGGCCGACGAGTCCGCCAAGCGCTTCCCCCGCGAGGTCTTCACCGTCCTGGGCAGGTCCGGCCTGCTCGGCCTCCCCTATCCCGAGGAGCACGGCGGCGGCGCGCAGCCGTACGAGGTGTACCTCCAGGTCATCGAGGAGCTGGCCGCGGGCTGGCTGGCGGTCGGGCTGGGGCTGTCCGTGCACACCCTGGCCAGCTTCCCGGTCGCCGCGTACGGCTCCGCCGCCCAGCGCGCCGAACTGCTGCCGGAGCTGCTCGGAGGTGAGCTGCTCGGCGCCTACTGCCTGTCGGAGCCCCAGTCCGGCTCCGACGCCGCGGCCCTGAGCACCCGCGCGGTGCGTGACGCCGACGGCTATCTCGTCGACGGGGTCAAGGCCTGGATCACCCACGGCGGGCAGGCCGACTTCTACACCCTGATGGCCAGGACCTCCGACGACGGCAGCCGTGGCATCTCCTGCTTCCACGTCCCCGCGGGTACCGAGGGGGTGTCGTTCGGAGCGCCCGAGCGCAAGATGGGCCTGCGCTCCTCGCCGACGGCCCAGGTCCGCTTCGACGGCGTACGGCTCGCCGGGGACGCCCTGGTCGGCCAGGAGGGGGAGGGTTTCCGGGTGGCCCTCGCCGCCCTGGACGGGGGCAGGCTCGGCATCGCGGCCTGCGCGGTCGGCCTGGCCCAGGCGGCGCTCGACGCGGCGATCGCGTACGCGGGGGAGCGCAGGCAGTTCGGCTCGCGCGTCATCGACTTCCAGGGGATCGGGTTCATGCTCGCCGACATGGCCACCCAGGTCGCCGCGGCGCGGGCGCTCTACCTGGACGCCGCCAGGCTGCGCGACGCGGGCCGCCCGTACGGCACCCAGGCGGCGATGGCCAAGCTGTTCGCCACCGACGTGTGCATGAAGGTCACCACCGACGCCGTCCAGGTCTTCGGCGGCTACGGCTACGTCGAGGACTTCCCGGTGGAGCGTTACATGCGGGAGGCGAAGGTGCTGCAGATCGTCGAGGGCACCAACCAGATCCAGCGGCTGGTCATCGGCAGGGCCCTGGCCAAGAAGGCCTGAGCGGCGCCGGGGGCCTCGTCACAGCATGGACAGTCCGACCAGGACGGCTGCGCAGCCGACGGTGATCATCAGGGTGCGCAGCCGTGACGGGGCGGTCGGGCGGAGCAGGAGGGGAAGGCACACTCCGAGGAGCACCAGGGCCACCAGCGGCCACGGACCGGCCGGCGCCGGGCCGCCGTGCGGAACCAGGGCGGCCTGCTGCATCTCCCGCCCCTCGGTGCACACCAGGGCGGTGAACGCCCCGACCGCCACGTCGCCGCTCAGGCCGTTCCTGCGGCTGAGATAGCCCGCGACGCCGAAGCCGACCATCGTGACGCTCAGGGCGATCTGCCAGCTCTCGTTGGCCTGGGCGAGCAGGGTCTCGTCGTGGTTGAGGGCGTGGGCGACCACGTGGCCCGCGGTCAGGCCGGCGGTGGCCAGCAGCCCGTTGAGCGCGGCCCACCAGGCGTTGGTCGAACCGCGGGTCATGACGAGCACCAGTAGCCCGTAGACGTACGGGTCGTAGGCCATGGTGACCGACGGGGGAAGCACCTCGGCGAGTGACTCGCCGGCCACGGCCAGCACCATGCCCAGTGCGAGTCCGGCGAGCATTCGTTTGATGATCAGGCGTTCACGTCTGTCCAGCGCCTGGAAGTCGACCTGCCAGGGAGTTTCGTGCTGGTTGCTGTGCATGCCCTTCTCCATGGCTGCCATTTCGCCCCCCTTGCACGCCCTGGTCCGCTCCATGTACCTGCCGAAACCGTATCCTTTCCATTGGTTCCCGCCTGTTTCTAAAATATGACAAACCAGTCAAAAAACCATTTTTTTCGCTGGCCAAAACATGAACCTCGGCAGGTAGAGAGGTTATGGGACAAAAGCCGCGATCCCCGGTGGGCACGCGGAAGGAGCACCGGGGAGGGGACCGGGAAGATCTTCCATGACCGTCCCCCGCCCCCTCGCCCGGGCGTGTCCCCTCAGAGGCCGTACTCCTCAAGCAGCCGCAACCACACCTCGCTGACCGTGGGGAAGGCCGGTACGGCGTGCCAGAGCCGTTCGAGCGGCACCTCGGCGGTGACGGCGACCGTCGCCGCGTGCAGCAGCTCGGCCACCCCGGGACCGGCGAAGGTCACCCCGAGCAGGACCCGCCGCCGCTCGTCGACGACCGCCTTTGCCCTGCCCCGATAGCCGTCCCCCAGCAGGTAGGCACCGGAGACCGAGCCGAGGTCGTACTCGACCGCGCGCACGTCGAAGCCCTCGGCCCTGGCCGCGGCCTCGGTACGGCCGACCGCGCAGACCTGGGGGTCGGTGAAGACCACCTGCGGCGCGCCGTACCCGTCGGCGACGGCGCGCAGCGCGGGCAGGTCGTCGCGCTCCCCCCTGGCCCTGGCCACGATCACGTCGCCGCACACCCGCGCCTGGTACTTGCCCATGTGGGTGAGCAGGGCGCGGCCGTTGACGTCGCCGACGGCGTACAGCCAGCCGTCCCCGACGCCGACGGCGCGCATGCTGTCGTCGACCTCGACCGGGCCCCGCTCGGGCAGCCCGACGGAGGCCAGGCCCACGTCCCCCGTCGCGGGCGAGCGTCCGGTGGCGACCAGCAGCTCGTCGGCCTCCACGGGCGGCCCAGAGGCCAGGTGGACGGTCACCGGGCCGCCGGGCGCCGGCCGTTCGACCCGGGTCACCTCGGCCCGGGTGCGCACCTCGATCCCCCTGGCCGCCATCGACTCCGCGACCAGCTCCCCGGCGAACGGCTCGACCCTGCCGAGCAGTGAACCGCCGCGCACCAGGAGCGTCACCTCCCGCGCGCCGAGCCCGTGCAGGGCCTGCGCCATCTCACAGGCGACCACGCCTCCGCCGAGCACGGCCAGCCGCCCGGGGACCTCCCGCACCGAGGTGGCCTCGCGGCTCGTCCACGGAGAGGCCCCGGCCAGCCCGGCGACCGGCGGGAAGGCCGGGCGGCTCCCGGTGGCCAGCGCGACCGCGTGCCGGGCGCGCAACGTCCGGACGGAACCGTCGGGCCCGGTCACCTCGACCACTTTGGGGCCGGCCAGCCGTCCCCTGCCCCGCACGAACTCGGCGGGCAGGCCCTCGACCCAGCCGACCTGGCCGCCGTCGTCCAGGTGCGAGACCGCCTCGTCGCGCCGGGCGAGCACGGCGGCCGTGTCGATCGGCGTCGTCCCGAGACCCGGGACCCGCCCGACCTCGGCGGCCAGCTCGACCGGGCGCAGCAGAGCCTTGCTGGGGATGCACGCCCAGTAGGAGCACTCACCGCCGGCCAGCTCCTCCTCGACCACCGCGACGCTCAGCCCGCCCCGGGCCACACGTCCGGCGACGTTCTCCCCGGCGGGCCCGGCGCCCACAACGACCACGTCGAACTCATCGGCCACGACTGCCTCCCAGGACTTCGGAAACTCCACGTCCAGCTTGTCAGAGGCGCCGCCCGTGCCGGCGTCAGCGGTGCCGGCCCCGTGGTTTCAACGGGGTCCCGGGCAGGTCAGGCGCGGGCAGCCGGGTCCCCGGCGCGCCGGGGACGACGCCGAACGCCTCGCCCGTCATCCACTCCTGCCGGAACCGGACGATCTCGTCGTGGTCGCGGCCGACGAAGTTCCACCACATCACGATCCGCTCCTCGAACGGCTCGCCGCCGAGCAGCATGAGGCGCGCGGGCGCCCCGGCGCTCAGGGTGAGCTCCGAGCGGCCCGTGCCCAGGTAGAGCAGCGGCCCCGGAGCCAGGTCCGTTCCGCAGGCGCGCACCGCGCCGGACAGGCTCAGCACGGCGTGCTCGAAGTCCGGTCTGAGCGGGACCGTGACCCGTGCGCCCTCCTCCAGGGTGATCTCGGCGCCGGTCATCGGGCTGTGGACGCGGGCCGGAGAGACGACGCCGCCCAGCTCGCCCATCAGGACCTTCGCCGTGAAGCCGGGCCCGGTGAGCTCCGGCAGCACCGGGTGGTGCTCGAAGGAGGGTTCCGTCCCCCGGTGCGCGGCGGGGAGCGCGACCCACAGCTGCACGCCGTGCAGGTCACGCCCGGCGGGGGACTCCTCGGAGTGCGAGATGCCGCGGCCCGCCGTCATGAGGTTGAGACTGCCGGGCCGGATCACCTGCTCGCTGCCCAGGCAGTCGCGGTGCAGCACCTCGCCCTCGACGAGCCAGCTGACCGTCTGCAGGCCGGTGTGCGGGTGCGCGGGCACCCGCATGGCCGTCCGTTCGGGGCCGTAGTGGTCGAGGAAGCACCACGCCCCGACCATGCGCACGTCGCGGCCGGGCAGGGTCCGGGTCACCCTCATGCCCCGTGGGCCGCCCAGCACCACCTCACGGCCGGTGAGAAGCTCACCGGCCGGGCCCGCCGCGGCGCCGGCGCGGCCGGTCGGGCCGCCGCACTCCGTCTCCCGGGGCTCGCGTTCCAGGTTGCTCATGCCGAGAATGTACGGCCGCCGCCGACCGGCCGGCACACGTGGGGCGGTTGGGACCATGCCGTGACCATGCGGCTGCGCGCGCCGTCCCACGGCCCGTTACCGTTGTCCGGATGGAGGAGATCGACCGTCGGATCGTGACGTTACTGGCCAGAGACGGCCGGATGAGTTTCACCGACCTCGCGAGGGAGACCGGGCTTTCGGTCTCCGCGGTGCACCAGCGGGTGCGCAGGCTGGAGAAACGCGGGGTCGTCAGGGGATACGCGGCGCTCGTGGACTACGACGCGATCGGGCTGCCGCTCACCGCGTTCGTCTCCATCAAGCCCATCGACCCGGCCGCCGCCGACGACGCCCCGGAACGACTGGCCCACCTGGGCGCCATCGAGGCCTGTCACAGCGTGGCCGGGGACGAGAGCTACATCCTCAAGGTCAGGGTCGCCTCGCCGCTGGCGCTGGAGGAGCTGCTCAACCAGATCCGCACCTCGGCCAACGTCTCGACCAGGACGACGGTCGTGCTCAGCACGCCGTACGAACACCGGGCGCCCGAGCTGATCGGCGGGCAGGCGGGTAAGACCGACGACAAACCCGACGAGAAGGCCGTGGAACAGGCCTGAGTGCCCCGTACGGCCGTCGCGGGCCGTACGGGGCGACTTCCCTTACACCGCTGCGTGGAAGTGGGCGCGCAGCGCGGCCTTGGCCTCCTCGGTCGCGCCGAAGGCGTCCAGGCCGAGCAGGGCGGCGCCCATGATCGGCGGAGCGTCCGCCACGATCAGCTTGGCCTGGGGGGCCCGCTCGGCGAAGCGCTCCTCGATCAGGCCGTTCAGCAGCGGGTCGCGGGCCGTCAGCACGCCACCGCCGAGGACGACCTCCATCGGGGTCTCCAGCAGGCCGAGCCGGCGCAGCGCGACCACCGCGAGCACGGTGACCTCCTCGGCCATCCGCGTCACCAGGGACCGGGCGATCTCGTCCCCCGAGGACGCCACGGTCATCAGCACCGGCACCAGTTCGTGCAGCCTGTCGATCGGGGTGCGGCCGAAGTGGATGTCGAGGCAGGCCTCCTCGACCGTGCGGGTGCCGAAGTGCTCGCGCACCGCCTCCCGCAGCGCGGTCTCCGGGCCCCTGCCGTCCTCGGCGCGGATGGCGGACCACAGCGCCTCCTCGCCGAGGCCGAAGCCGCCGCCCCAGTCGCCGGTGAGCTTGCCCAGTGCCGGATACCTCGCCACCTCGCCGGTCGGGGAGACCGCCGCGGCGTTGACGCCCGCCCCGCAGACCACGGCGACCCCGGCGGGCCCCGAGGCTCCGGCGCGCAGCAGCGCGAAGGTGTCGTTGCCGACGACCACGTCCTCGCCGTATCCCCTGGCGAGGATCTCCGCACGCAGGATCTCCTCCTCCGCGGGCAGGTCGGCGCCGGCCACGTAGGCGGCCACGTGGCCGGCGAACGGGGGAGCGGCGTCCGGGCCGAGCATCGCCCTCACGGCCTCGGCGATCGCGTCGACGGCGGTGTCGACCCCCGAGATCTGCGGCTGGAAGGGGCCGCCACGGCCGGTGCCGAGGACGGAGCCGTCCTCGGCGACCAGCGCGACGTCGGTCTTGCTGTTGCCGCCGTCGACCGCCAGTACGGTCCTCACTCCGTCGCCCAGGGCAGGTGGGCGCGGTTGGCCTCGATGAGGCGCCGGGCGAGGTCGTCGGACAGTGAGGCCTGGCCGATCAGCGGGTGGGCGAGCAGCGCGTCGGAGACCCGCCGGAGGCCGCCGTGCAGCGCGGCGTCGAGGGCCAGGGTCTCGTAGGCCGTGACGTGAGCGATGAGCCCCGCGTAGAGCGGCTCGACCGGGGCCACGGGCAGCGCGCGCGCCCCGGCCGCGGTGATCGTGGCCGGGACCTCGATGACCGCCTCGTCGGGCAGGAAGGGCAGGGTGCCGTCGTTGCGCAGGTTGACCACCTGGGCGTCGCCCCGGTCGCCGAGCAGCGAGGCGATCAGCGCGACCGCCGCCTCCGAGTAGAACGCGCCGCCCCGCTTCTCCAGCAGTTCGGGCTTGGTGTTCACCGACGGGTCGGCGTACATCTCCAGGAGGCTGGCCTCCATCGCCGCGACCTCCGCGGCCCGTGAGGGCTTGCTGCGCTGCTCGGCGACCACGGCGTCGTGCTCGTAGTAGTAACGCAGGTAGTAGGAGGGAACCACGCCGAGGTGGCGCATCAGGGACAGCGGAAGGCCGATCGCCTCGGCGACCTCCTCGCCGAGGGGCTCCCGCAGCGTCCGCGGCAGCACGTCGACGCCGTCGAGGCTGACCGAGCGCACCCAGGTCAGGTGGTTCAGGCCGAAGTGGCCGAGGGAGATCCGTTCGGGGGCGACCCCGAGCCCCGCCGCGAAGCGGCGCTGCAGGCCGATGGCCACGTTGCACAGGCCGATGGCCCGGTGCCCGGCCTCGAGCAGCGCCCTGGTGACGATGCCGACCGGGTTGGTGAAGTCGACGATCCAGGCGTCGGGCGCGTGCGTGCGGATCTTCTCGGCGATGTCCAGCACCACGGGGACGGTGCGCAGGGCCTTGGCCAGGCCGCCCGCGCCGGTGGTCTCCTGGCCGACGCATCCGCATTCGAGGGGCAGCGTCTCGTCCACGTTGCGCGCGGCCTGGCCGCCGATCCGCAGCTGGAGCAGTACGGCGTCGGCTCCGGAGACGCCCTCCTCGACCGAGGCGGTCGCCACGACCCTGGCCGGGTGGCCGGCGTGCTCCAGCATGCGGCGGGCCATCCCCGAGACCAGCCCGAGCCGGGTGGGGTCGGGATCGACCAGCGCGATCTCGGTTATCGGCAGCTCGTCCCGCAGCCGGGCGAATCCGTCGATCAGCTCCGGTGTGTACGTCGAGCCGCCCCCGACTACGGCGAGCTTCATCTGTCTACTCCTGTCAACGTCACGCCCTGGACGGGAACTCTCCGGGCGTAGGGGAAAACGGTGATCACCGGTGCCGTGCCCGAGGACGGGCCGTCACCGTGCGGTTGGGCCGCGGCGGCCGGAAGGGGACTCACCCCGGCGGTGCCGGGACGCGGGCGGGAGGACGTCGGCGCACGACGGCTGCTCCTTGCTGGTGGGGGAGGGGGTGAAGGCGGCTCAGGTCGGCACGGTCGAGCTGAAGACCTCCTCGCGGGTGGCGGCGAGGGCGAGGTCGAGCGCGCCCGTGAGGACGGGGTTGCCCTCGACGGCCGACAGCAGCAGCGGGGGACGGGGGATGGTCAGCGTGTGCAGCTCGCGTTCGACGAGTCCCCGCAGGGTCTCGCCGCCGGCCATGAAGGTTCCGCCGGTCAGCACGATCAGCTCGGGGTCGACGACGGAGGTGATCGAGGCCAGGCCGACCGCCAGCCGGGAGGCGACCTCGCGCAGCCCGGCGCGGGCGTCGCCCGCCCGTGCCCCACCGCCCTCGGCGGCCAGTACGGCGTTGCTCACGGCCAGCCTGAAGGTCGCGCCCGGCACGCCGTACGATCTGAGGATCCTGAGCACGGCGGGGCCACCGGTGAGGGCCTGGTAGCCGTGGTTGGCGTAGCGGCCGCTCTCGCGGGCGGTGGGCGCCCCGGGCGCGGGCATGTAGCCGACCTCGCCCGCGCCGCCGGTCGCGCCCCGGTGCAGTCTGCCGCCGAGCACCAGCGCGGAGCCGAGGCCCTCGTCGGCCCACAGCAGCACGAAGTCCCGGTGCCCGCGCGCGGCGCCGTGCGCCTGCTCCGCCTGGGCGACGAGGTTGACGTTGTTCTCGACCGATACCGGGACGCCGAGTCCTTCGCCGAGGGTCTCGACGAGGCGGGGGATGTGCCAGCCGGGCAGGTCCCTGCTGGTGGCGTAGCCGATCCTGCCGGTGCCCGGGTCGAGCGCGCCCTGCACGCCGATGACGACGCGCCTCAGGTCCACGGGGGCGCCCGCGCCGTCGAGCGCGGCCCGGACCCGTCCGACCAGGTCGTCGGAGGGGTCGGGGGTCACCAGGCGGTGCATGCCGATCACGGTCCCGGTGATGTCGGCGACCCTGGCGTCGATGTGGGTGTGGGTGACGTCGAGCGCGGCGACGTGCGCGGCCTCGGGGTTGAGGCGGTAGACCTCCGCGGTGCGGCCGGGCAGTCCCTCACGGATGCCGTTGAGCACGACCAGCCCCGCCTCTTGCAACCGGGCGAGCAACTGGGATGCTGTGGGCTTGGACAGGCCTGTGAGGGCGCCGATCTCCGGGCGGGTCAGCGGCCCGCGCTCCAGAAGCGCCTGCAGGGCCGCCCGATCGTTGATCGCCCGCAGCAGGCTGGGAGTGCCCGGGGTGGGCTGGGTCACAGGTCCTCCGTGTCCGGGCATGTTCGTACGGTCACCCGCAGGGCGGAGTTAGGAAAGTTTCCTAACCTTAAATAAACTTAAGGAACCCTGCTCAGCCGCGTCAAGCGTCGTGAGGACGCCGCAATGAACCTGTGATGGCCGGAGAATGGCCGGGTGCCTCAACGGACCTGCTAAAGTGGTGGTTTGTCACAACAACTAGCACAATGGCCCGGAGTATCCCATTAGTATCAACCATAATGGAGCGAAGGCAACCCGTCAAATCGAGCTCGATCGGGAGCAGGAGTACGTCTCCGGGCTCTACGAGCGGCTCGACCTGCTGCGCGAACGCACCCAGCGTCAGCTTGACGACGTGCTGGCCCAGGGCGGGGGCGGCGGTACGCACCAGAACCGCTCCGAGCGCGACAGTTTCGCCGGGATGTACGCCCAGCGGCTGGGCCGGCTGTGGGCGGTGGAGAACGGCCTGTGCTTCGGGCGGCTCGACGGCGCCGACCAGACCACCCTCTACGTCGGCCGCATCGGCCTGGCCGACGACGACCAGCGGCGGCTGCTGATCGACTGGCGGGCCCCGGTCGCCAGGCCGTTCTACGCCGCGACCCCGGCGTCCTCGATGGGCGTGGTCCGGCGAAGGCACCTGCAGACCAAGGCCCGCACGGTGATCGGGATCGACGACGACCTGCTCGACCTGGACAACCTCGCAGAGGAGGACGTCAGCACCCTCAACGGTGAGGCCGCGCTGCTGGCCTCCATCGACGCCAGGCGGACCGGGCGGATGCGCGACATCGTGGCCACGATCCAGACCGAACAGGACCGGATCATCCGCTCCGGCCTCGACGGCGTGCTGGTCGTGCAGGGCGGGCCGGGCACCGGCAAGACCGTGGTCGCCCTGCACCGGGCCGCCTACCTGCTCTACACCCATCGGGAAAGACTCGCCCGCAGGGGAGTGCTCATCCTCGGGCCCAACTTGACCTTCCTGCGCTACATCGAGCAGGTGCTGCCCTCCCTCGGCGAGACCGACGTGCTGCTTTCCACCGTCGCCGAGCTCTACCCCGGGATCACCGCCACGGTCAGGGAACGCCCCGAGGTCGCCGCGATCAAGGGCGACGAGCGGATGGCCCAGGTCGTGGCCAGGGCCGTACGGGAGCGGCAGCGGGTGCCGCGCAAACCGGTCGAGATCCGCCTCGACCGCTACACCCTCACCCTCGACGCCCGCCTGCTCGACGCCGCGCGCAACCGGGCGGCCCGGTCGAGGAGGGCGCACAACGAGGCCCGCGCCGTGTTCGTCCGCCACCTGCTCAACGCCCTCGCCAGGCAGGCCGCCCGGCTGATCGGCAAGGGCGCGATCGACGACGACGAGCTGGCCGACCT
The DNA here is from genome assembly GCF_044466505.1 of Streptosporangium sp. NPDC049376. Taxonomy (NCBI): domain Bacteria; kingdom Bacillati; phylum Actinomycetota; class Actinomycetes; order Streptosporangiales; family Streptosporangiaceae; genus Streptosporangium; species Streptosporangium sp. NPDC049376. The sequence continues at coordinate 25,397 of NZ_JBITMT010000019.1, forward strand.
GCGGGAGGAACTGCGCACCGAACAGCCCGTCAAGGCCGCGCTGAACAGGCTGTGGCCCTACACCACCCCGCAGCAGCTCCTCATCGGGCTGTTCACCTCCAGGGAGCGGCTCGACTACGCCGCCGCCGAACTGGGCGAGGCCGAGCGCGGGCTGCTGCTGCGCGAACCGCCCCGCAAGGGGGAGAGCTGGTGGGCCCCCTCCGACGTGCCGCTGCTCGACGAGGCCGCCGAACTGCTCGGCGACATCGACCCTGCGGTGCTGCGGGCCGGGGCGTGGATGGCGGAGGAGGAACAGGCCGCCGCGCGTGTCGCGGCCGAGGAGGAACAGCGCCACCGGCTCGACTACGCCAGGGAGGTGCTCGAACTGACCGGCCTCTCCGAGATCATGGACGCGGAGCGGTTCGCCGCCAGGCACATGGACGACGAGATATACCTCACAACCGCCGAGCGCGCCTCGGGCGACCGCACCTGGGCCTTCGGGCACGTCATCGTGGACGAGGCGCAGGAGCTCTCGCCGATGGACTGGCGGATGGTGATGCGGCGCTGCCCGAGCCGTTCGATGACGATCGTCGGCGACCTCGCGCAGACCGGCTCCTCGGCGGGCGTGCGCTCCTGGGGCAGGATGCTGGACCCGTACGTGGCCGGGCGCTGGCGGCAGGAGGAGCTCACCGTCAACTACCGCACCCCGAGCGAGCTGATGGCCGTGGCGGCCGACGTGCTCAGCCTGGTCGGTCCCGGCCTGAGCGCGCCGACCTCGGTCAGGGAGACCGGGACGAGCCCGTGGGTCGCCTCCCCGGCGGACCGCCTGTCCGAGCTGGTCAGGAGGGAGGCCGTCGAGGGCGGGCGGACGGTCGTGATCGTGCCGGAGTCGTCGGCGGAGGAGACCGGCGCGGCGCTCGCCGGGTCCGTCGAGGGCGCCGTCCGGGGACGCGGCAGCGCCGCGCTGGACGCCCCGGTCTCCGTGATGACCGTCGCCGAGGCCAAGGGTCTGGAGTTCGATGTGGTCATCGTGGTCGAACCGGAGCTGATCCTGAGCGAGTCGCCGCGCGGCGCGAGTGACCTTTACGTCGCGATGACCAGGGCGACCCAGCGTCTTGGCGTCGTGCACACCGGGCCGCTGCCCGAAGCGCTCGCTCGACTTGAGCGACATCGGATCACATGAGAGCATTGACGGCTCTCGTCGATCATGCCCCAGCTGCGGAAACTTGGTGTTTCCGCTGTTGGTGACACGGTTGACATCTGCGCTGGGGTCGGTAGTTTGCTGCCCAGTCCAGCACGGGACTGGCCGGTTGGCCGTCTTTCGGCATCGCCGGTTCCTGCGCCCGTGACGGGGGGTCACCCCGTCCGTACAGCCAGGCGCAGGGCGGGCGCTTCGTCGAGGCGGGGCACTCCATCCGGGCGGGGGGTTGGACCCAGGAGGGGCCTGGACACCCAGTAGACAACGGCAATCCGCGCTCGCCGCCGACGGGACGGAACCGGTCCGAAGGGTCGTCCGGGCCCTCTTCCCGCTCCCGTGCGAGCGCGCAAGCGTCGGGGCGGTTCCCAGCCGGGAGCCGCCCCGTTGCCGTTCGCGGGCCGTCGAACCCACGCCCGGCAGGCCTCTGAACTCGCGCTTTGGAACAGGGGCCGCAGACGCTTTGGGAGAGCGGCGGTGGGGCGGTACCGTTCGGGCTAGAAAGACGGGTCAGGATCGGATGTCAACCCGTCCAGACGTCATCGAGGAGCCCCGCCCGTGGTGCAGGAGAAGACGGCCGGCCCCGCGCCGGGGGCGGTCCCGCCGGGCGCTCCGCCGGGCACGGGACCGGGCACGCCCGCCACGCGCGGACGTCTGGCCATGCGGGCCGTGGGCGCCGTGGCGGGCGGGGCGCTGCTCTACCTCGCCTTCCCTCCGATCGGCCTGTGGTTCCTCGCGCTGCCCGGTGTCGCGCTGCTCACCCTCGCGGTGCACGGCGTCCGCGCCCGTCGCGCGCTGTGGCTCGGCCTTCTCGGCGGCCTGGCCTTCCTGCTGCCCGCCCTGCACTGGGTCAGCCCCATCGGAGACGACGCCTGGCTGGGCCTGGTCGCGCTTGAGAGCCTCTTCTACGGCGCCTGGGCGGTGGGTGCCACCCTGACCTCCCGGCTGCCGCTGTGGCCCTTGTGGGGCGCCGCGCTGTGGGTGGCGATGGAGTGGGCCAGGGGGACGTTCCCGGTCGGCGGCTTCCCCTGGGCGCGGGTCGCCTTCAGCCAGGGTGAGACGCCCTTCACCCCCTACGCGGCCCTCGGCGGCGCGCCGCTGGTGAGCTTCGCGGTCGTGCTGTGCGGCGGACTGCTCGCGCTCGCGGCCCTCAGGATCTCCAGGAGGGCCACGCGAGGCGCCGTGCCGGTCGTGCTGCCGCTGGTGGGGGCGCTGGCCGTACCGGCCGCCGCGTTCGCCGTGCCCAGGCCCGGCGACGAGGGCAGGACCGTCACCGTCGGGGTCATCCAGGGCAACGTCCCGGGAAGGGGCATGCACCCCCTGGGCGACGAACCCGCGGTGGTCCTGGGCAACCACGTCCGCATGCTCCACGAGATGGCACAGGCCGTACGGCAGGGCACGGTCAAGAAGCCCGACCTCGTCGTGCTGCCGGAGAACTCGACCGACATCGACCCCTACCGCAGCGACTTCGCCAGAGCGCAGATCGACGCGGCGGTCAAGGACATCGGGGTCCCGGTCCTGGTCGGCGCCGTGGTCGGGGTCGGCGAGAACAACCGCGCCACCCGCAGCCTGGTATGGGACCCGGTCACCGGGCCCGGCGCCTACTACGACAAGCAGAAGCTGGTCCCCTTCGGGGAGTACACCCCGTTCAAGGACGTCGTGCTGGCCCTGTTCGAGCGGGCCTCCCTGGTCGGCAAGCAGTCGGTGCCCGGCACCCGCGACGGAGACCTGAGGCTCGGCCCGGTGACCGTCGGCGCGATCAACTGCTACGAGGTGGCCTTCGACGAGGTCGTCGGCGACACCACGCGGACCGGCGCCAGCCCCCTGGTGGTGCAGACCAACAACGCCACCTACGCGCTGACGAACCTGCCGGCCCAGCAACTGGCCATGTCCCAGCTGCGCGCGGTCGAACACAACCGGGCGGTGATCACCTCCGCGATCACGGGTATATCCGCCTACGTGACCCCCCAAGGAAAAATCGCCTGGCGTACCGGTGAACTGGTTCCCGCCTCGGGCGTCCTCACCGTCCCGGTGCGGACCGCCCAGACCGTCGCCACCCGTGTCGGCTCACTGCCGCAGTGGCTCCTGATTCTTGTCGGTGCGGGCGCGCTCGCCGCCTCCCGGCTGCAGAGAAAGCGCATCCCGGCCCCGACCGAGGGCCCGGCGGAGCAGGTGGGAGAAGCATGATGGAGCAGATGCTCGGCCGGGTGCTCATCATCGTCCCGACGTACAACGAGCGGGAGAATCTGCCGATGATCGTCGGCAGGCTGCGCGCCGCGGTGCCCGAGGCGCACCTGCTGGTCGCCGACGACAACAGCCCCGACGGCACCGGAGAGGTCGCCGACGGCCTGGCGGCCGAGGACGACCACGTCCACGTACTGCACCGTCCCGGCAAGCAGGGACTCGGCGCGGCCTACATCGCGAGCTTCCGCTGGGGGCTCAAGGAGGGCTACGACGTCCTCGTCGAGATAGACGCCGACGGCTCCCACCAGCCGGAGGAACTGCCCAAGCTGCTCAAACGGCTGACCCGCGGGGCCGACCTGACGATCGGCTCCCGGTGGGTGCCCGGCGGCAGGGTCGTCAACTGGCCCATCCCCAGGGAACTGCTGTCCCGGGGCGCGAACCTCTACACCCGGGTGATGCTCGGCATGCCGGTCCGCGACGCCACGGCGGGCTTTCGCGCCTACCGCGCCTCGACCCTGGAGAAGATCGGGCTGGACAACGTCCAGTCGCAGGGCTACTGCTTCCAGGTCGACATGACCCTGCGGACCATCCGCAACGGCCTGCGTGTCGCCGAGGTGCCCATCACCTTCGTCGAACGCACCGCCGGGGCCAGCAAGATGAGCCGCAGCGTCTTCGTCGAGGCGCTGTGGCGGATCACCGTGTGGGGCCTGACCGGGCTTCCCCGGCGGCTGCGCCGTACACGCTGAGCGAACAGGGCGGTGGGGCGGGCGCGGAACGCGCCGCGGCCTCCGGACGTTGTCCCTGTCGTACGGCTTGTCGCGTGAGTCGAGGAAATGATGCGCTCTGTGCTGCTCCTGTTCTTCCTGGCGGTCCCGGTCCTGGAGGTCTGGGTGCTCATCCAGGTCGGCCAGGTCATCGGCGGCTGGCCCACGGTCCTTCTCCTGCTCGCGGGCAGCCTGCTGGGCGCCTGGATCGTCCGCAGGGAGGGCCGCAGGGCCTGGCGGAACCTGCAGGGCGCGCTGCAGAGCGGCCGGATGCCCGAGCGTGAGCTGGCCGACGGCGCCATGATCGTCGCGGGTGGCGGGCTCTTGCTCTTCCCCGGCCTCGTCACCGACGTGGCGGCCCTGCTGTTCCTCCTGCCCTTCACCAGGCCGCTGGTGCGCAGGTTCGGCGCCCGGTTCCTGGCCCGCAGGGTCGACGCGCTCGCCAGGACGGTCCCCGGCGCGGGCTCGCCGTTCGGCGACGTCCCGGGCTTCCCCTTCGGAGAGGCCCGGGCACCGGGCTCCGGCCCCGTCATCCACGGCGAGGTCATCCGTGAGGAGCCCGGCGCGCCGGGTCCACGTGAGGGCCGGCGCGGCCTCACCGAGCACTGAGGCCGCTCCTCCACAGACGGCAGGCCCGCCCCGCGAACCAGACTCGCGGGGCGGGCCCTTTTCGTGTACCGGGGCCCTTCCCCGGGACACGAAAAGGGCCCGCGCGAGGGTTTCCACGGCCGGTTCTGCCGTGCCGACCGGCGGCTCCAGTCGTTCACAAGTCATCCGCCAGGTGATCACAAGCGGAGGTTCATAGCGTTCTCTCCGTAAGCACGACAGGCCGGGACGACAAGCCCGGCACGGCAAGAAAGGGGGGGGCTGATGAAGGGCAAGATCAGCCTTGAGGACCTCGCGCTCGAAGGCGCGGAGCTGTCGGAGGCCGAGCTGGGTGAGGTGTCCGGTGGACGCTGGCACGTGACCTGGTACACCAAGGGCAAGCCCGCCGAGTGGGAGGTCTGATAGGCGGCGGGGCGGGCACACCCGTTCCGCCGCGCTGACCTGAACCGCCGGCCGGGCTCTCGCCCGGCCGGCGGTTTCGCGTTACGAGTCCCGATCTTTCTGTGACGAGTCCCATGACGAGGGCGACGTGATCCTGATTCTGAGCGACCGCGAGGACGAGGCGGTCGAGATGGTGCTCGCCGGGCTGAGGCGGCGTGGGGCGCCGGTCACCTGGTGGGACCCGGGCGACTTCCCGGCGCGCGGCCGCCTCACCGTGGCGTTCGACGGGACATCCGGCGGGCGGGGACACCGCGTCGTGCTCGACCCCGGGACGGGTGAGGCTCCCCTTGACCTGGCCGAGGTGCGCGCGGTGTGGCGGCGGCGCCCCAACCCGCCCACGCCGGCGGCGACCGTCACCGATCCCTCCCACCGCCGTCACGCGGTCGGCCAGGCGCGGTTCCTGCTCGACGGCGCGTGGGAGCTCACGCCCGCCCGGTGGATGCCCGCGCGCGGGGAGACCGAGCGCAGGGCGCACAACAAGATCGTGCACATGGCGCGCGCGACGGCCCTCGGCTTCCAGGTGCCGGAGACCGTCTACACCAACGACCCGTTCGAGCTGGTCCCCGCCTACGAGCGGGCCGGCGGTCGTCTCGTCGCCAAGCAGATCGACTCGGGGGAGTTCAGCCTCGACGGGGCCGACCACCGCGCCTACACCACCGTCCTGACCCGGCGCCATCTCACCTCACGCCACCGCCTCGGGCACGAGCCGGTCATCCTCCAGCCGTACGTCCCCAAGGCGGTCGAGCTGCGGGTGATCGTGGTCGGCGAGCGGGTCTTCGCCGCCGAGATCGACTCACAGGCCTCGCGCACGGCGAGGGACGACTGGCGGCACTACGACGACGACCGGGTGCGCTACGCCGCGCACCGGCTTCCCGGCGAGACGGAGCGCAGGTGCGCGGACCTGGTCGCCTCGCTCGGCCTGTCCTACGGCGCGATCGACCTCATCCTCACCCCGGAGGGGGAGTACGTGTTCCTTGAGATCAATCCCAACGGCGCCTGGGGGTTCGTCGAGCAGCGCACCGGGCTGCCCGTCGCCGACGCGATCGCCGACTGGCTCGCCGCCGCCGAGGCGGCGGGGACGGGGGCCGGGCGATGAGCACCGACTTCGCGGCCGCGCTCGAATCCGGAGTGCGGCTGCTGCGCGGCCTGCCCCGCCGTCGCGCCCACGTCGAGGAGGCCAGGCGGACGGTGGCCGGATGGGCGCTGGAACACCCGGACCTTCGGGCCCAGCTCGTCGTCGACGAACGGCCCGGCACCCCCGTGGTCGACTTCGACCTCCTGGTCGAGGACCCGCAGGGCGGTACGGTGGCCCTCACCGTCCAGGCCGAGGACGGCGTGCCCTGGCTGGTCGACCACTCGACGCACTGGGCGGCGGGCCAGCTCGTCAGCGTCGACGACGTCCACCTGTCGGTCGCCCAGGCGCTGACCATGATCAAGTCACTGTCCCGTCGTGACGCGACGCCGCACGACGAGATCGTCGACCAGTGCCTGATCCTCAACGAGGTCGGCAAGGAGACGGAGCCGGTCGCCACGGAGGACCTGCAGGCCGCGGCCGACGAGTTCCGCAGGGGCCGGGGACTGTACGACCGGGCCACGACGCTGGCCTGGCTGACCGAGATGGGCATGACGCCCGAGCAGTTCGAGACCTACATCGGCGGCATCGCCAGGCGCAGGGCCTTCCGGCGCCGCAAGGAGGCCGAGCTGGGCGCCGCCCGTCTCGCGGCCGATCCCCGGGCGTTCGACCTGGTGCGCGTGGTCTGGGTCACCGGGCAGGAGAACGCCGTCGCGGCCCGCGCGGGGGACCTCGCGCGCGTCCACGACGGGGGGCTCGCCGCCCTCGCGGCGGCCGGGGACGTCGAGACGACGATCGCGGAACGCCCGGCCGTCGAGCTCCCCGAGCCGCTGCGTGACGTGGCGCAGGGGGCGACGGCCGGGCCCGTGCCGTACGGCGGGGCCTGGCTGGCCGGGACGGTGCTGGCCCGGCAGGAGGCCCGTGCGGACGAGCGGACACTGGCCGTCGCGGGACGGGTCGCGTTCTCGGAATGGCTGGCCGGGCGCCGCGCCCAGGCCACGGTCGAATGGCACTGGTCGTGAGCGACGGCATCTACCGGGAGGAGTCCCTGCGCCGCTACCGGAGCAGGGCCAGGCGTGAGGACGTCCCGCTGACGGTGGGAACGGGCAGGCTGGTCGCGCTCTGGGCGGTCGTCGTGCTGCTGCTGGTCACGGCGGGCGTGTTCGCCCTGATGCTGTCGGAGCGGATGGGGGGCGGGACGTGAGACGCGTGCCCGTCGTACTGCAGAACACCGCGACCGAGTGCGGGGCCGCCTGCCTGGCGATGGTCCTGTCCTACCACGGCAGGCGCGTCTCCCTGCAGGAGATCAGCGACCGGCTCCAGATCGGCAGGGACGGCCTCAGCGCCAAGGCGCTGCGGGAGGGGGCCGTGGAGTGCGGCCTGAAGTCGCGGGCCTTCTCGCTGGCCCCGGCCGACCTGGCACGGGTACCGATGCCCGCGATCGTGCACTGGGAGTTCAAGCACTTCGTGGTCGTCGAGCGCTGGGCGCCGGACCGGGTCGACGTCGTCGATCCCGGGCTGGGCCGCCGCAGGCTCACCGCCGAGGAGTTCGACGAGGGCTTCACCGGCGTGCTGCTGGCCTTCGAACCGGGACCCGGTTTCGAGAAAGGCCGGTCGAGCGCGGGTGCCGCCTGGCGCCGCCGGTTCGTCCGGGCGCTGCTGGCCCGCAGGAAGGGCCTGCTCGCCCAGGTGGTCCTGGCCTCCCTGCTGCTGCAGCTCCTCGGCCTCGCGCTGCCGTTCTTCTCCGAGGCGCTGGTCGACCGGGTGCTGCCCTCCGGGGCGCGTGACCTGCTCCCGCTGATCGGTGTCGGGCTGGTGCTGGCCGCCGCGACCCAGCTCGCGGTCGGCTATCTCCGCTCGGTCCTGCTGGTGGCGATCAGGGCGAGCGCGGACGCCGAACTGACCGGCGGGGTGGTCTCCCATCTGGTCGCCCTGCCGTACCGCTATTTCGCGTTGCGCGGCAAGGGCGACCTGATGACGCGCGCGGGCAGCGTGGCGGTACTGCGTGACATGCTCACCGGGCAGGTCCTGTCGGCGCTGCTCGACGGGCCGCTCGCTCTGGGTTACATGGTCCTCGTCTTCGGCTGGGACGCGGTCATGGGGCTGTGCCTGCTCGGCTTCGCCGCGGCGCAGGTGCTGTTGCTGCTGGTCACGGCGCGTAAGGTCAGCCGCCTCACCCAGGAGGAGCTCAACGCCTTCTCCGCGACGCAGAGCCAGCTCATCCAGGCCATCGGCGGCATCGAGACGCTGAAGGCGTCGGGGGCCGAGCACCGGGCGGTCGAGCAGTGGTCGAGGCACTTCACCACCCAGCTCAACGCCGACATGCGGGGCGGCCTGGCCCAGGGGCTCCTGGAGGCCGCGCTCGGCACCCTGCGCCTGCTGGCCCCGCTCGCGCTGCTGTGGATCGGGGCGTGGCGGGTGCTCGACGGAGAGCTGACCCTGGGCGCGCTGCTCGCGCTCAACGCCCTGGCGGGCGCCGCCCTGACCCCTCTCGGCTCGCTGATGGCGAGCCTGCAGGGCCTCCAGCAGGCGGGGGCGCACTTCGACCGGCTGTCCGACATCCTCGCCTCGGAGCCCGAGCAGGCCGCGGGCATCGAGGTGCTCAGGCTGCGCGGGTCGATCGAGCTGCACGGGGTGGGCTTCCGGCACGATCCCCGGGGGCCGTGGACGCTGCGCGGCATCTCGGTCTCGATCAGCCCGGGGCAGAAGGTCGCCCTGGTCGGTCCCTCGGGGGCGGGCAAGAGCACCCTGGCCAGGTTGCTGCTCGCCCTGCACACCCCCTCGGAGGGGCGGGTCAGCTACGACGGGGTGCCGCTGTCGGAGCTCAACCTCCGTTCGCTGCGGCGCCAGTTCGGCGTGGTCACCCAGGAGCCGTCGCTGTTCACCGGGTCGATCAGGGAGAACATCGCGCTCAACGCCCCGGACGCGCCGATGGAGCGGATCGTGCAGGCCGCCGAGCTGGCCTGCCTGCACGAGGAGATCTGCGCGATGCCCATGGGGTACGAGACGGTCCTCATGGAGGGAGGCGGCCTGTCGGGCGGTCAGCGGCAGCGGCTCGCGCTCGCCCGCGCGCTGCTCTCCCGGCCGAGGATCCTGCTGCTCGACGAGGCGACCAGCAATCTCGACAGCACGACGGAGGCGCGGATCGAGGCCAACCTCGGCTGGCTCACCCAGACGCGCATCGTGATCGCCCACCGGCTGAGCACCGTGAAGGACGCCGATCTCATCCTGGTGGTCGACCAGGGCGGGATCGTGGAGCGGGGCACCCATGAGGGCCTGGTGGCCAGGGGTGGACGCTACGCCGCCCTGATCGCCGCGCAGACCGAGAAGGCGGACGTCACGGGCTGATCCCGTACGGCCTCCGTTTACCGTGTCCCGGTTGGGAGATGCCCGAAAACCCGGTTTTCCTATCGCTTAGATGGGTATTTTTGGGGACAAAACCTGGTTTGAGGATGTGGTGGTGTGTCGTACGACGTCGGGATCATCGGAGCCGGAGTCCACGGGGTCAGCGCGGCCTTCCACCTCGCGCGCAGGGGCCTCTCGACCGCCGTGTTCGACCGGAGCACCCCGGCCTCGGGGCCGACAGGGCGTTCGGGGGGCATCTGCCGGGCCTACTACACCGACGCCTTCCTCGCCGAGGTCGCCCGTGAGGGCATCGCGTTCCTTGCGGACTTCGGCGAGCGGACGGGCGGGGGACAGTCGGGCTTCCGCCGTACCGGGGCGTTCTACCTGCACGGGCCCGGCGACGTCCCGGCGGCGCGCCAGGCGGCGGCGCGGCTGGGACCCGGTGCGGAGATCGTCGGCCCCGAGGCCCTGCCCCACCTGGACACCGAGGGAGTCGCCGTCGCCGTGTGGGAGCCGGAGGCCGGTTACGCCGACCCCTTCGCCACCACGCTCGGCCTGGCCGAGGCGGCGCGCGGACACGGGGCGGAGCTCCACCTCAACCGGCCCGTGGTCGCCGTCGAGGAGGGCGCGCGAGGGGTGACCGTCACGACGGCCGACGGCGGCACGCACCACCTGGGCGCGCTGCTGGTGGCCGCGGGGCCGTGGACGGCGCCGCTGCTGCGGCCCCTCGGCGTCGATCTTCCGCTGACCGTGGAACGGCACGTCGTCGCGATCATGGAGCACGACCCCGCCGACACGGCGGAGCTCGTGCCGTACGTGCTGATCGACGTCGCCGGAGGCCACTACTCGACCCCGCAGCCCCGCACGCAGTACCTCGTCGGCGGCGTGGTGGCCGCCTCTCCGGCCGACCCCGACGACTTCGATCGCACGGCGGCCCCCGAGGAGAGGGCCGGGCTCGCCGCCGCCGCGGCCAGGCGCTCCCCCGCCCGCCGCAGGGCCCTGCCCGCCGGGGGGTGGGCCTCGCTGTACGACGTCAGCCCCGACTGGCAGCCGGTGACGGGGCGGGTCACGGAACACGTCTACGTCGACGCCGGGACCAGCGGTCACGGGTTCAAGCTCGCCCCCGCCTGGGGGGAGCACGTGGCCAGGCTCGTCCTCGGCGAGGCCGACCCCCGGCTCGCGGCCTTCGCGCCGTCCAGGTTCGCGAGCGGGACCGGGCTGGCGGCGGGCTTCGGGGCCGCCAGGATCCTGGGCTGAGGGAGCGGGGCCGCCAGGGGTCCGGGACGGGGGGCGGAATACCCTCGACCGGTGAGAGTCCCGTGAGCGACAGGCCCCGTGAACGAGAGGCAGGCAAGGCCACCATGACCGCATGCGCGGACGGAACCGATGTCGTCGAGGTCAGGGCGGTCGGCTGGGACGACGCCGCGGCCGTCGCGTTGCGCGGGGCGATGACGGAGGAGATGGGGGCGAGATACGCCGACCGGGTGGCCGGCAACCCCGACTACCTGCCCCGCGGCATGAACGTCGAGGCGGAAACCGTGGTCTACACCGGGGTCGCCTACGCCGGGGCCGACCTCGCCGTCGGCCACGTCGCGCTGCGCAGGCTCGGCGACGACCTGGAGCTCAAGCGGATGTTCGTCGCGCCCTCCCACCGGGGGACGGGCGTGGCCCGCGCGCTGATCGCCGCCGCCGAGGAGGCCGCCCGCGCGCTCGGCGCGCCGAGGATCGTCCTGCAGACCGGTGACCGCCAGCCGGACGCCGTGCGGCTGTACGAGCGGGAGGGGTACACCGCCATCCCGCTCTACGCGCCCTACGAGCGGCTCGCCGGTTCCCACTGCTTCGAGAAGCTCCTGCGCTGAGCCTCAGCCGGGCCTCAGCCGGGCCTCGGGTGAGGCCCGGTCACGGCGGCGGCCGGTACGGCGGAGCGCTCCGCCGTACCGGCCGTGTGACGTTCGTGTCCCGGCGGGCGGGACCCGGTGGGGGTCCCGCCCGCGGGTTCACCCGTGGGCCCGTTACCGCGCCAGGGCCTCCGGGCTGTTGACGTAGACCCTGCCGAAGTCGACGAGCGGGGTGAAGCCCCCGAAGTTACGCTCGACCTGGGCCTTCTCGGTCGCGTTCGGGTAGGGGTTGGTGCAGCCGGTGCCCGCGCTCGCGCCGGACATCAGGTCCGAGCACAGGCCGGTGCGCCGGTCGGGCAGCCCCAGGATGTGACCGATCTCGTGGGTGGCGATGCGCAGCGGGTTGTGGCCCTCGGAGGTGGCCTGCCTGCCCATCCAGACCGTGCCGCGGCCGAGGCTGGTCGGCTGGGCCCGGGGCCAGCCGTAGTCCGCGTACACGACGAAGTCGGCCGGGCTGCCTGCGACCAGCCGCACGCCGGTGACGCTGGAGTTCCACACCTGTGCCGCCTGGTCGATCGCGGAGCGGAACTCCGCGGCCCGGCTGGCGTCGTACCTGAGCACCCGTACGGCCACCGCCTCACCGGGAGTCGCCTGCGCCGTCCCCGCCTGCGCGGGGGAGACGGTCGCGAGGAAGGCGAGCCCGAGGACGAAGCCGACGGCCAGGCGCATGATTCTCAACACTTCGCTGATCTCCTCTGTCTGGGGGGTGGCTCGTGGGGACGAGCCGGGGAGGGGAGGAGAACGGTCAGCCGACCTTGAGGGTCAGCCCGTAGGTCTGCAGGATCTCGTTGACGGGCTGGAAGTAGGTCGTGCCGCCCGAGCTGCAGTTGCCCGAGCCGCCGGAGGTGACGCCCTGCGCCTGGCTGCCCGAGATGAACGAGCCGCCCGAGTCGCCGGGCTCGGCGCAGACGTTGGTGCGGGTCACCTGGTAGACCGTGCCCTGGGAGTAGGTGACGGAGGTGTTGTGCTGCTGGATGGTCCCGCAGCGCCAGCCGGTGGTCGAGCCGGAGCGGCAGACGGAGGCGCCGACCGTGGCCTGGGTCGAGCCCTTGACGATGACGTTGGTGCCGCCCGACCTCACCCACGGCTGGGGCGTGGAGCCGGGGGTGGAGACCCAGGCGTAGTCGTTGCCGGGGAACGAGGAGCCCTGGAAGGTGCCCGACGGACTGCTGGTGGTCTGGCCCGTCCTGCCGCAGTGGCCCGCGGTGACGAAGCCGGGGGTGCTTCCCTTGGTGACGGTGAATCCGATGCTGCACCGGCTGCCGCTGCCGATGTAGTACGGGTCGCCTCCCCTGATGTTGGCGTAGGTCTGCGGCTGCTCCGCGGAGACCTGGACCCGTACGGCGTCGCCGCCGACCCCGGCGGCCGACAGCAGGGCCTCGCCCGCCTCCCGCTGGCCGGCGACCACGACGACGCTGTTGGTCGGCAGGTCCACGTACCACAGGGAGGCGCCCGCCCGGGCCTGGGCGGGCGCCTGGTCCAGGCGTGCCTTGAGCGCGTCGAGCTGGGCCAGGGAGCGGCCGACGACCACGGGCTGGGCGCCCTTGGCCTTGATGGCGGAGACCGCGGTCGCGTCGCTGGTGGCGACGAGGAGCTGGGTGGCGTCGGCGTTGAGCCAGGCGCCGGCGTATCCGTCGCCGAGGGTCGTGCTCAGGAGGGCCTCGGTGCTCGCCGCGCGGGCCTCGTTGGCCAGCCGGGTGACGGCCTGTTCCGCGGTGAGGCCGAGGTCGCGCTGGAGTGCCTCGATCATCGAGGGGGCGGGCTGCGCGGCCGGTTGGGCGGTGGCGGGGGAGACGGTGGCCACCACACAGAGGGCGGCGACGGCGGCGCCGGACAGGAGAGAACGCTTACTCAACATATGCACTCCTTGTGAGGGGTGCTGTCAAAGTATTTGTCAGGGCATGACTGAGCAATGTGGCAAAAACTCCCTACCGCAGTGGTATGACGTCACCGCGTTATGACCCCTGCTCAGCGGGGGCAGGCAGCGCCATCCGCGTGCCTTCTGGGCCCGATCGGCGGCCTGGTGCGGACGGCGCGGCCCCGGCGAGGTAAGGCTCGCCGGGACCGGCCCGGGTCTGGCGGGACGAGCCGTCCCCCCGAGGGCTGCCCGTCTCGCCGTCGTCCTCCTCCCACCGTCCGCGAGGAGTCCGCGAACGTCTCTCCGCGGGGTGAGGCGACCGAAACGGCGAACGTGTGATCGCCGCCGGTTGTTCCCGCGCGGGGCGATTCCCGGACGAGCCTCGGGCGGAAAACAGGGCTATATCACCCGATGGGTGATGATTCCTGACAACGATCACGTGGGGGAGCGTCAAACCGCCGGTCCTGGGCCAGGCGGAACCCCCGGGATAGATTGCTTGACTCACGGATTCCACGGACTCCGCGCCCGGCACAGTCCAGGGCGTTCCGTCCGGCGGTCACAGGAGGATGCGCGCGATGACCCACCAGCCTGCCGAGGACGGCGAAATCGGGCTGGAAGAGGAGTCGCCGCTCCCGCGGCGTCTCGAAGCGCCCCGCTGCCCGCAGACCGAGTCGGGACGCCGGTGCGTCCTGCCCGTCGACCACGAGCTAGGGCACGTCTACCCGCACCGCAAGGCCGGCTGACCGGTCAGCCGGTCAAAGCCGTCTACAGCCGCCGCAGTGCGGGCAGCAGCTCCCTGGCCGACCAGTCGAGGAACTCCCGCTGGTGTTCGTGACCGATCTGGACCAGCGCGACGTGGGTGAAGCCCGCCTCGGTGTAGCGGCGCACCGCCTCGACGACCGCGTCCACGTCCGGGCCGCACGGCACCTTCCCGGCCACGTCCTCGGGGCGTACGGTCTGCGCGGCGGCGGCGAAGTTGACCGGAGCGGGCAGCTCGGCCATCACCTTCCAGCCCGCGACCGACCAGCGCCACAGCCGGTGGGCCCGCTCCTTGGCCGCCTCGGCGTCCCGGTCGTAGGAGAGGGCGAGCTGGCCGTAGACCGGCTTGCCCCGCCCTCCGGCGGCGGAGAAAAGGCCGACCAGCTCCGCGTCGGGGTCGACCGCGACGAGCGCGTCGCCGTACTCGGCGGCGATCTCCCCCGAGCGGCCGCCCGAGGCGGCGATCGCGATCGGCACGGGATCGCCGGGCAGGTCGAACAACCTGGCCGAGTCGACGTCGAAGTACTCGCCGTGATAGGTCGTGTAACGCCCCTCGAACAGCGCCTTGATGATCTCCACGGCCTCGCGGAACATCTCGTGCCGGGTGTCGGCGGGGGGCCACCCCTCGCCGATCACGTGTTCGTTGAGGTTCTCGCCCGCGCCCAGGCCGAGCGTGAAACGCCCCCCGGTCAGCGCCCCCATCGTGGCGGCCTTCTGCGCCACGACCGCAGGGTGGTAACGCATGATCGGGCAGGTCACGTACGTCATCAGCGGCAGCCGTTCGGTGGCGCGCGCCGCCGCGCCGAGCACCGACCAGGCGTACGGCGAGTGCCCCATCTCCTCAAGCCACGGGAAGTAGTGGTCGGAGATGACCGCGTAGTCGAACCCCGCCCGTTCGGCCTCGGCGACGTCGTCGACGAGCTGCCCGGGGGGAGTCTGCTCGCACATCATCGTGTAACCGATCTCCACCATGTCCGGGTCCCTACCCGCCTCTTTCACGAGACTCGCCGGAAAGGAGGAGATCTGGGCGTTCTTTGCCGTACGCCGGGCCGGCGCCCCGTCGAATAGCATGTGACCGCGCCTGAACGGCGGGCCATCAGGACGAGAAGGACGGAACGGGTCTTCCATGTTCGACGACAAGACACAGGAGACCCTCAGGCGCCTGCTCGACCTCGCCGGGCACCCCTCGACCCCGGAGCCGGAGCGGGCGCTGGCGGTGGCGAGGATCAGGGCGCTCGTCATGGTCCCCGAGGGAGACGCCAGACGCGCGCCGGTCACCACGGCCATGGACGCCGACATCCTCAGGAGGATCAGGCCGCTGGTCCGCGGGGTCGAGGAGGACACGGTCGAGGAGGTCCACGGCGACCTGTACGCCTTCGGCACCCGCCACCGGGTGATCGGCGAGGTCGCCGACGAGATGGCCCGCGCGCTCGAACGCTGGAGCGAGGTCGTCCCGGAGCGGCGGCACCGTCACGAGGAGGCGGTGCGCACGGCCGCCACGAAGCTCACCTATCTCCTGGAGCGTCGTGACCTGCTGCGCAGGCCCGGGTGGCGCGCCCGCACGCGTTAGGCGGCGTTCAGACCGGGGGGACGCGCACCTCGACCGTCCTGCCGTCCGGGTCGTGGAACAGGTGACGGCCGGGGGTGAGCGCGGTGCCGTCCAGGGTCAGGCCGGGATCGACGGTGAACCCGAGGCGCAGCGCGCCGGTCGTGCGACGCGGTGACGACGGATAGATCTCGAAGACGGTCCCGTCGTCGAGCACCGCGGCGTAGTGCGCCGGCCCCGTCCCGTGCCGTTCACCCCGGAGTTCGAGTCCGAGGGAGGCGTAGAAGGCGCGACAGGCCTCCAGAGCGGGGGTGTAGATCACGATCAGGGTGGATCTGGGTGCCATGCCGTCTCCTCGCGGGGTCGAACGCTGGACCGGATGTGAGGGGCGGGTCTCGTCGGCACCGACCAGGCTGTCGGACGCCGTTGTCAGAACAGCCGGTCAAGGCGGCCAGGTGGATCGGCCAGGTGGGGGATCGTCAGATCAGGCCGAGGGAGAGCATCGCGTCCGCGACCCTCTTGAACCCGTCGATGTTGGCGCCGGCCACGTAGTCGCCCGGCATGCCGTACTCGGCGGCGGTGTTCAGGCAGCGGGAGTGGATGTCCCGCATGATCTGCTGCAGGCGGTTCTCGGAGAACTCGAAGGTCCACGAGTCGCGGCTGGCGTTCTGCTGCATTTCGAGGGCGCTGGTCGCGACCCCGCCCGCGTTGGCGGCCTTGCCCGGGCCGAAGGCGACGCCCGCCTCCTGGAAGATGCGGATGCCCTCCGGCGTGGTGGGCATGTTGGCGCCCTCGCCGACGGCGACGCAGCCGTTGCCGACGAGCAGCCCGGCGTCGCGGCCGGTGATCTCGTTCTGGGTCGCCGAGGGCATCGCCACCTCGCAGGGCACCTCCCAGATGCTCCTGCCGGAGACGAAGACGGCCTGGGAACCCCTGCGCTCGGCGTAGACGTTCATCCGCTGGCGCTCGACCTGCTTGACCTGCTTGAGCAGGTCGAGGTCGATGCCCTTCTCGTCGACGACGTAGCCGGAGGAGTCGGAGCAGGCGACCACGACGCCGCCGAGCTGCCGGATCTTCTCGATCGTGTAGACGGCGACGTTGCCGGACCCGGAGACCACGACGCGCTTGCCGTCGAACGACGTGCCACGGGCCTTCAGCATCTCGTCGACGAAGAAGGCGCAGCCGTACCCGGTGGCCTCGGTGCGCACCTGCGCGCCGCCGTAGCTGAGTCCCTTGCCGGTGATGACGCCGGACTCGTAGCGGTTGGTGATGCGCTTGTACTGGCCGAACAGGTAGCCGACCTCGCGTCCGCCGACGCCGATGTCACCGGCGGGCACGTCGGTGTACTCACCGATGTGGCGGTACAGCTCCGTCATGAAGCTCTGGCAGAAGCGCATGATCTCGCGCTCGGAGCGGCCCTTGGGGTCGAAGTCGGAGCCGCCCTTGCCGCCGCCGATCGGCAGGCCGGTCAGGCTGTTCTTGAAGATCTGCTCGAAGCCGAGGAACTTGACGATGCCGAGGTAGACGGACGGGTGGAAGCGCAGCCCGCCCTTGTAGGGGCCGAGGGCGCTGTTGAACTCGACCCGGAAGCCCCGGTTGATGTGGACCTCGCCCCGGTCGTCCTCCCACGGGACCCGGAAGATGATCTGCCGCTCCGGCTCGCAGATCCGCTCGATGATCTTCGAATCGGCGTACTCGGGGTGCTTGCCGAGCACCGGGCCGATGCTCTCCAGGACCTCACGGACGGCCTGGTGGAACTCGATCTCGCCCGGGTTACGCCGGAGCACGTTCTCGTAGATCGACGACAGTCGTTCGTGCAGCATCAGATTTGTCCCCTGCCCTTCGTAGGCGCATTCCTGCGCCCCACCTTAGGGGGAGGTGTCCGGAGCGTCCGAATCGGCCTCCCTGGGTACGCGACCGCCACCCGCTCCGTGGGCGGCGGTCACGCCCGGGGCCCTCAGGGGCGCAGGACGATCTTCCCCGTCGTACGGCGGGCCAGAAGGTCCTCGATCGCCGTCCTGGCGTCGGAGAGCGCGTACTCGCCGCCCGCGATCGGCCGGATGCGGCGGGTCCCGGTGAGTTCGAGCAGTTCGCTGAGCTGCGCCTGGTAGCCCCCCGGCCTGGCGAGCACCGGCCGGATCCAGAAGCCCGCGACCGAGATGTTGGCCTCCAGCAGGCGGCCGACGTCGACCGGGCTCGGGTCCCGGTGCGAGGCGGTGCCGTAGCTGATCAGGCGGCCGAACTCGGCGACCGCGCCGAGCGCGGCGTCGAAGACCTCACCGCCGACCGCGTCCAGGATCACGTCGGCGCGCTCACCCAGGTTGGCCTCGATCACCCGCTCCGCGTAACCCTCGGCCGAACCGTCGACGGCCGCGTCCGCGCCCAGGCTCAGCGCCAGTTCGCGCTTCTCCGGGGTTGAGGCGGTCGCGATCACCCTGCCCGCGCCCAGTTCCCTGGCGAGCTGGACCGCGAGGTGGCCGACGCCGCCGGCGGCCGAGTTCACCACGACGCTCTCGCCCTTGCGGACCCGCGCCGCCGTGCCCAGCAGGTGCCAGGCGGTCAGGCCCTGCACCAGCAGCGCGAGGGCCTCGCCCGCGACGGCCTCGCCCGCGACGGCCTCCTCGGGCAGGTCGACGACGTCATCCAGCTTGATCAGGGCCTTGCTCGCGTAGGCCTGCCTGGCCAGGCCCATGACACGGCGGCCGTCCGAGGTCCGTCCCACGACCTCGCTGCCGGGGATGAACGGCAGGTCAGGGGAGAGGTAGGTCCCGGCGATCCGCTCGGCGTCGGCGTAGTTCACCCCCGCGGCCTCGACGTCCACCAGGATCTCGTCCGGGCCGGGAACCGGGTCGGGCACCTCGGACTCGACCAGCGTCTCGGGACCGCCGAGCCGGGTGATCTGGATGGCGCGCATGAATGTCCTCTGGTTCGTCGGTTGGTTGTGCCGGTCAGCGTAGGAAGCGCCACGAACGGGAACCAGGGGCCCGGGTTCATGAGATCGTTTTTTCCATGAGAGGCCTTCATATAACGTCTGCGACGTGACCAACGAGGATCTGACGCCAAGTGAACTGCGCGTTCTGGTCGCCGTCGAGAGCCGGCACGGTTTCTCCGCGGCCGCGGTCGAGCTCGGTCTCACCCAGTCCGCGGTCTCCCATGCCGTGAGGGCCGCCGAACGCAAGATGGGCACGGTGCTGTTCCGGCGCGGGCGCAACGGAGCACGGCCGACGGCGGCGGGGGCGGCGGCCGTCGGACACGCCCGGCGCATCCTGCGGCTCATGGACGTCATGAAGGCGGAGACGCACGCGGCCTCCGCGGGGGAGACGACCGGGACCATCAGGGTCGCGGCCTTCCGCAGCGCGGCCTTCCACCTGCTGCCCATCGTGCTCGCGCGCTTCGCCAGGCGCTACCCGAAGGTCACGGTCGACGTCCGCATCGTGCCGGAGCTCGGCAGGGGCATCGCCGGGGAGGTGCTGGACGGCCGGGCCGATCTCGGCATCGCCACGCTTCCCTCCCGGGTCGACGGGCTGGTCGGCCGTGACCTGTTCGCCGAGCCGTACGTGCTGGCCTATCCCGCCGGGCACCCCTGCCCGCGCAGCCTGCCGATGATCGACTGGCACGAGAACTGCTCGGCCGAGACCAGGCTGTGGCTGGCCAGGCAGGCCTGGATCCCGCCGGGCGACATCCAGGTCGAGGACGACGGCGTCGTGGTCTCCATGGTGGGCTACGGCCTCGGCGCCGCCATCGTGCCGAGGCTGACCCTCGTGGACGCGCCGCCGAAGGTCGCGATGGAGAAGCTCGGCGAGGACCCGCCGATGCGGCACGTCGGCTACGTCGCCACCTCGGAGATGCTCGGCTCCGCCGTCGTCCGCGACCTGGTCGGCGAGTTGCGGGCCCACTGCGCGGAACGGTTCGCCGCGGTGGGCTGAGCCTCAGCGCCCCGGGGAGGGCCAGGCGTTGGGGCGGCAGCCGTACAGGGACTTGGTCTGCTGGAGCATCACCGGGGCCCGCCTGCCCGGCCCCGGGCAGCGCGCGTGCCCGTGGCCGAGCCCGTGTCCGACCTCGTGGTTGACGACGTACTCGCGGTAGGAGGCGACGTCACGGCCGTAGCCCCGCGCGCCCGCGTTCCAGCGCCTGGCGTTGATGACCGCGCGCCCGTGGTTCCAGCACGACAGCGCGCCGAAGGTGATCAACGGCCTGCACATGCGGTCGGTCATCGCGGGGCTGGACAGCGAGACCCTGATCCGTGCCGGGCCGCGCCGTACCCGCTGGAACCGGAACCCCCAGCTCCTGCGGTCGTTGAGAACGCGGTGCACCTCGTCGGCGAACTCCTGTCCGTCGAAGGGCAGCCCGCGCTCGACCTCGACGACGTACCGGATCACCTTGCCCGCCCGGCGTCCTCGGGGCGGCGGGGGCGGGGCGGCCTCACTCGCGACGACGCGGTAGCGGCCCCCGGCCGAGGCGGGCACGGAGACCCGCGCGGGCTGGCGGCGTCCGTTGGCCAGCAGGAACGTCCGCTCGGGATCCGTACGGCGCGCGGACTCGGTCGGCGTGGGGGGAGGCGTGGGGGTCGGGGACGGGACAGGGGTCGCCTCCGGGGCCGCCGCTCCGTCCGCCAGGGGAGGGGCGGGCTCGTCGCGGTCCGGGACGGGGTGACCGGTCAGCACGGCGCCGCTCCCGATCGCGAGCGTGGCCGAGATGCCGACGGCAAGAGCCCACAAAAAGGGCTTACGCTCGCTAAGCCTGATGTTCCTCGACATAGGCCGTAAACCATATTACCCATCGGCGTCCCGATCACCTCGGAAGGCGGAAGCCGCCGGGGCCCCGGAGAGGCCGTCACTCGGTCCTCGCGGCACCCGCCCACGTCGCCGCCGACAGCCACGTCAGTGACGCGCAGCCCAGCAGGTGGACCACGCCGGTAAGCAGTGTGTCGGGCAGCGGCGCCAGTACGGCGAGCAGCGGCAGGAAGAACCCGTAGCCCGCGGCGGCGGGCCAGGGCAGCACCCGGGCTCTGAGCATCGAGAGGCCGAACAGGGCGACCCCGGTGACGAACACGACGATGGAGCCGAGCAACGCCGGCCTGGCTGGCCCCTCCAGCACCAGGGCGGCCGTGCTCTCGTCAAGGAAGAAGACCACCAGGTTCAGCGAGAACGCGACGCCGGCGAACAGCCCGAGACCCACGACGTTCACCGCGTACGCGATCGCCCCCAGCCGCCCGGCCACGGCACACTGCCGCAGGTGGAACGCGGTGACCGCCGGGGCGGCGAAGGCGGCTCCGATCCCCGCGACGAAGCTCGTCGCGGGTGTCTCGCCGGTGAAGGGCTCGATCGCCCCCGGTATGCCGAGGGAGAGGCCGGTCAGCATCCCGCAGATCGCGCCGAAGCGCAGCAACCAGGAGATGGACATGTGAAGAGCTCCTTTTCGGGTGAGCCGACGGGTTTTCCGCGTGGACCGACGACGCCCGGACGATGTACGGGACGGCTCTGCGGACGAGACGACCGTAGGAACGGCGCGATCCGGCGCGGAAGTGCCGTGGGTACCGGTGAACGCGTCCGGAGGTCATGGTTCGCGGACGCACCGGTGCCGTCCGGCACGTGCCGGACGGCCAATGCGAGGACGGCCGGGGGACGGATGCCCGGTGGCGGCGTACGCTGCCGGAGACGGCCCCTGTCCGGCCGCATCGTGATCGTTCGGAGGTGCGTGATGGCTCCTTCGCGGGCCGCGCCTGTGACGGGCGGGCATGTCCGCGCGGGACGGCGGGGGAGCGGGTTCGCCTGGCCTGTGCCGTGGGTGTCGTCCACGCTCTACGTCTCGGTGCTCGCCGGCGGCGTCTACTACGACGTGGCCGGGGCGGGGCAGGGCGAGCCGGCGCGGACGGCCGTCTTCGCCGGCGGTCTCGTCGCGCTGCTCGTTCTCGACGTCACCGGACGGCACCGCCTCGACGCCAGGCAGCCCGCCAGGTCGGCGCTCGCGCTGCTCGCCGTACGCCTGGGACTGTTCGCCCTGGTCACGCTCTTCGACGGCTCCGGGCTCTCCCGCGCCCTGTTCCTGCTGGTGCCGTTCACGGCGTACTTCGCCTTCGGGCGCAGAGCGGGTGTCACGCTGGGGCTGGCGTGCCTCGGGGTGCTGGTCACGGCGTTCACGTTGACCGCCCCTGGCTGGTACACGCGGGCGGAGTACATCTCGGACCTGCTCATGTTCGCCCTCGGACTGGTCCTCGTCGTCTCGACGGCCGAGGTCGCCGTGGGCGAGCGGGCAGGAAGGGCACGGCTTGAGCTCACCTTGAGGGAGCTTGAGGAGTCCCACCGTCTGCTCACGGCCTACGCCGGTCAGGTCGCCGAGTTGTCCACCGCGATGGAACGGACCCGGCTGGCCAGGGACATCCACGACAGCCTCGGCCACCACCTGACCGTGATCTCCATCCAGTTGGAGAAGGCGTCCGCCTTCCGCGACCTGGACGGCGCCGCAGCCGACCGGGCCCTCGCCGACGCCCGCCGGGCGGCCAGACGCGCCCTTGAGGAGGTGCGCGGGGCGGTGCGGGCGGCACGCGCGCAGACGCGGCACTTCTCGCTGTCGGAGGCTCTCGCCGAGCTGGCGGGCTACGACGACGGCGGGCGTCCGGTGGTCACCCTCGAACTCACCGGCCAGGAGGACGGCTACGGCGCCGCGGAGCTCGCCGCCCTCTACCGGGCCGCACAGGAGTGTCTGACCAACGCCCGCAGGCACGGCGACGCGGACCGCGTGTCGATCTCGGTGACGTTCGGCGAGTCGTCGGCACGGCTTGTCGTCACCGACGACGGAGAGGGTTTCTCCCCGTCGGCGGGGCGGGACGGGTTCGGCCTGCTCGGCATGCGGGAGCGTGCCCGCCTCCTCGGCGGGGCGTTCGACGTCAGGAGCGGCCAGGGAACGGGAACGGTGGTCACCGTGACGATTCCCCGGCGCGTGGAGACCGTCGGATGAGTCACGACGACCTGGGGAACGGGGAAGCCGGTGGAACCGTACGGGTGCTCGTGGTCGACGACCAGGAACTGGTCCGTGAGGGGATCGCCTCCCTGCTCGGCATCCAACCCGGCCTGACCGTGGTCGGGACCGCGAGAGACGGTCAGGAGGCGGTCCGCCGAGCCCTGGAACTCGCGCCGGACGTGGTCCTGATGGACGTCAGGATGCCCGTGGCCGACGGCGTCGAGGCGGTGGCGGTCCTGCGTCAGCGGATGCCCCGCTGCCGCGTCGTCATGCTGACCACCTTCGACGACGAGGAGTACGTTGTGCGGGCGCTAGCGGCGGGCGCGGCGGGCTATCTCCTGAAGGATCTGCCCGCCGCCGACCTCGCCGGTGCCGTCCGGCTGGCCGGCGCCGGCGTCACCCAGCTCGACTCCTCCGTCGCCAGACGGTTGGCGTCCACGCTGGCGTGCGCGAGGGAGGTGCCCACAGCGGTGAAGACGGGGGCGGGTGGGGAAGCGGCCGCGCTGACCGGCCGTGAGGTCGAGGTGCTGCGTCTCGTCGCGGTCGGCGCGACCAACAGGGAGATCGCCTCCCGCCTGTTCCTGAGCGAGGGAACGGTCAAGAACCACATCTCACGAATCCTCGGCAGGCTCGGTCTGCGCGACCGGACCCAGGCCGCTCTCCACGCACGCGATCACGGCCTGATCTGACGAACCGGTTCAGCCGCTCTTGCGGCGGAAGGAACGCTTCCCCGAGACGGGGCCGTGGGCGCCGTGGATCTTCGACGCCCCCTTGCCCCTGCCGCCCGAGGCCGCGTCCCCCTGGGCGGACTTCTTGCGCTCCAGAGCCTCGCGGAACCTGCGCCTGAGCTCGTCGTCGGCGCTTTCGGACCCCTCGGGACCCGGCGTGACGTCGGACATACGGACCTCCTGGATCTGGCCGAGCGGGATCATCATCCTCTCACGGCGGCCGTCCCGGCTCAGTGCACCCCCATGGCCATCAGCACCAGCAGGCCCAGGAGATGACCGACCACGACGAACACGATGACGAAGAGGAAGACGAACCTCGCGGGCCCGTGCTCGAAGTGCTTACCCTCCCGGAGGGCGGGGCGCCCGGCCTGACGCTCGGCGATGCGTTCCTCGATCGTCTTGCCGTGAAACATGGGACTTCCTCTCGTCGCCCACCGGCGGTTGGCACAACAATGATTTGTGCACCAACTATCGTACTGTGAGGGTCGGGAGGTGTCGTGACCGATGTGACCGATGTCCTAAGCCTGGACCGGCAGGTGTGTTTCGCCCTCGCCGTGGCCTCGCGTGCCGTCAACGGTGTGTACCGGCCGCTGCTGCAGCCGATGGGGCTGACCCACCCCCAGTATCTGGTGATGCTGGCCCTGTGGGAGCACGCGCCGCTGTCGGTGAAGGAGCTGAGCAAGCTACTGAGACTCGACCCCGGTACGCTGTCACCGCTCCTCAAGCGTCTTGAGGCGATCGGTTACGTCCGGCGGCAGCGGGACAGCCAGGACGAGCGCGTCCTGCTGGTCACACTCAGCCGGAGGGGCCGGGAACTGAGGAGCGAAGCTGAGAGGATCCCGTCGTCCGTGGTCGAACGCCTGGGTATGCCCCTGGAGGAGCTGCAGGAGCTCCACCGGTCGCTGACCCGTGTGATCGCCGCCGCGAACGACGCGCCTCACTGATCCACGGAGAGGAACAGGAGAAAGGCTCATGGCTGGAAGCCACGGAGGAAGCCCCAAGTCTTGGCTTGCGGTGATCGTCATTCTGATCGGGTTCACCGTCGGCGGTGTGGCCCTGTGCCTGGGCCCCAACTGGACCCTGTTCTGGGTGGGCGCCGGGATCATCGCGGTCGGCGGCGTGATCGCCCTGGTGGTCGACATCTTCTCCGACGTGATCATCGACGCCCCTCGGGTGTCCCAGGACAACCACAGCTGATCGAGACACCGGTTCACCCCCTCCGCGGAGCGTTCTCGGCGGAAGGGGAGGGCTCGGACCCGGCGTCCCACGACCTCTCCGTACGGCCGTGCGGCGGGACGCGAGACGGGTGGGAAAACGCGTAACGGTGACCGACGGTCACCGGATGCGCTCTCATGGTTACCCGGCTGGAGTTTCCGCCGAGGTAACCGGAGGCAGGGCGCCCATGTCGCGCGATCGGACCCGTCACCTTTACGCCGCCGTTCTCCTGGCGACGGCCGCCGGCGCCGTCGTGGGGCTGGTGGCCCCGGAGGCGGCCAGGGCGCTCGCCCCGCTGGGCACCGCCTTCGTCGCGCTGGTCAAGATGATGATCGGCCCCGTCGTGTTCCTCGGCGTAGTGCTCGGTGTGGGGTCGGTCGCGGGTACCGCCAGGGTCGGCCGGATCGGTGGACTGGCGCTCGCCTACTTCCTCGTCATGTCGGTTGTCGCGCTGGCCTTCGGGCTGGCCGCGGGCAACCTGGTCAACCCGGGCCGGGGCCTGCGCCTGGCCGGGGGAGCGCACCCGGCCGCCGCGCCCGCGACGGAGGCGGAGGACCTGACGACCTTCCTGCTCGGGATCATCCCGGACACCCCGGTCTCCGCGTTCACCGAGGGGCGGGTGCTGCAGGTTCTGCTGGTCGCGCTGCTCACCGGTTTCGCCCTGCAGGCCATGGGAGAGCGCGGGGCGGTAACGCTGGCCGTCGCCGGGCACCTGCACGCGCTCGTGCTGCGCGTCCTCTCCATGATCATGTGGGCCGCCCCCGCCGGGGCCCTCGGCGCGACGGCCGCCGTCGTCGGCGCGACCGGCGTGGCCGCGCTCGGGAGTCTCGCCGCCGTGGTGGCCTGCTTCTACGCGACCTGCCTGCTTTTCGTGCTGGCCGTACTGGGGCCGCTGCTGTGGCTGGTCACCAGGATCGGCCTGCTGTCGCTGCTGCGCTATCTCGGCGGGGAACTGCTGCTGGTGCTGTCCACCTCCTCCTCGGAGACCGCGCTGCCCCGCCTGATCGCCAAGCTGGAGCACCTCGGGGTGAGCCGCGCCGTGGCCGGGGTCACGGTGCCGACCGGTTACTCGTTCAACCTGGACGGCACGGCCGTCTATCTGACGATGGCCACCCTGTTCGTCGCGGGCGCCACCGGCGTCTCCCTTCCTGCGGGAGAGCAGGTGTCGCTGCTGGTGTTCATGCTCGTGGCCTCCAAGGGGGCGGCCGGGGTCACCGGGGCGGGCCTGGCGACCCTCGCGGGCGGGCTGCGGGCGCATCGTCCCGACCTGGCCGACGGGGTCGGGCTGCTCGTCGGCGTCGACCGTTTCATGTCGGAGGCCCGCGCGCTGACCAACTTCACGGGCAATGCGGTGGCCGCCGTCCTGGTGGGGGCGTGGACCGGAGGGTTCGACAGGGCGCGCGCCGCGCTGGTGCTGTCCGGGGGCGCGCCGTTCGACGAGGCCGGTGATCGGGCCCCCGCCCGGCCGGAGGATGTGTCCACGGGGCACGAGGCGCTGGAGCGCGACGACAGAGTGGGCTGATCCCACACGGACAATTCACCATCCACCCCACGTCCTTTATAGGTGATATGTCCGAAATGGGGTGTTTTTATGGCATGGGTCGGGGATCATGAGCAGAAGACCTGCCGGACCGTCCTGTCCCGCCTGCCGTACCGGCCTGGGAGAACCGTGGGGAGAGGACGGCCGGGCCGGGCGTACCCTCCGGCGCCCATCGGTGTCGTCGTTTCCGTTCCGCCCCGTGCCCCGGCTCGGGGTGGAAGAAGAGGAGGGGCCGTGAAGTTCATCGAATCGGCCAGGCCGTACGTCTTCGCCCTGTTCCGTCTTGTCGTCGGACTGCTCTTCACCTGCAACGGGGCCGCCAAGCTCTTCGGGGTTCTCGGCGGTGGGGCGCTGCCCTTCGGCTCATGGCCTGGGTGGTACGCGGGTGTCGTCGAACTCCTCGGAGGGGTTCTCGTCATGGCCGGGCTCGGCACCCGGATCGCGGCGTTGATCTGTTCGGGGGAGATGGCCTACGCGTACTTCGTCGTCCACCAGCCGCAGGCCCTGTGGCCGATCCAGAACGGCGGTGAGCTGTCGGCCCTCTACGCGTGGGCGTTCCTGCTGATCGCGATCGTGGGGCCGGGGGCGTGGGCGCTCGAAACCGTCTCGGCCCGCACCCGGGTCAGGGACCGTGGGGACGCGCGCCCGGCGGAACCGTCGGAGAACCCGCTGACGACCCTCTGAGCCGACCGGCGGTTTCCCGGGGCCCGCGTTCCCGGGAAACCGCCGCGCTCCCGTCTCAGCCTCCGTTCAGGACCTCACGCAGCCGGGGGGCGAACCCCGCCGGGTCGTCGACGAAGGCGATGTGGCCACCGGGGAAGACCGTCGGCTCCGTGCCGAGCGCCGTGGCGAGCGCGGCCGAGGTGAGGTCGCAGAACTGACCCGCCGAGTCCTGCCCGACGCCGACCACGACGCGGACCGGCCCGTCGCGCAGGGCCGCGATGTCGGGCCGCCAGCGGGTGGTCTCCCGCATCTCGTGCAGGAACCAGAAACGCTCGTCGGCCACCTGCCGCGGGTCGCGCTCGGCGGGCGCGCCGGACCCCTCATCAGGGGCCGGCGGGATGTTGGCGTTGACCAGGAACTTGACCCAGGCTCCTCCGACGTCGCCCGAGGCGTAGGTGGCGATGATGTCCTCGACCGCGGCGTCCCGCCCGGCGGGGTCGTCGAGCACGTGGTTCAGCGGGGCCTCGTGCGCGATCACGGTGTGCGCCCGCTCGGGGTGGGCGACGGCGAGCGCCAGCGCGGTGACGGCGCCGCCGCTCGAACCGAAGACCGCGGCCGGGCCCCGGCCGAGGTGCTCCAGGAGCAGGGAGAGGTCGTCGGCGCGCAGCCCGGGGGTCGAGTCCTGCTCGGGGGTGTCCAGGACACTGCGGTTGAGCCCCCGGGGGTCGGTGGTGAGCACGGTGTGGTCGGCGGCGAGCAGGTCCGCCAGCGGCGCGAAGAACGTGGCGTCCATCGGGGCGCCGACAAGCGCCACCAGGGGCCCCTCGCCCCGTACCTCGTAGTGCAGCGTGGCGTCGGAGACCCTGAGGGTCCCGGTGGTGACGGTCGTCGTGCGGTTCATCGGATCTCCCGTGATGCGGGCCTGAGGTTTTCGGTCGAAGAAGGAGACTCCGGCGGTGGGGCAGAATCGTCGTCTGTGAGGGAAGTTTTTTCCGGACAAAAGGAGACATCCGCCAGCGACCCCGACCTGGCGCGGGCGCGCGGTGGAGACGACGCCGCGTTCACCCGCCTCGTACGGCCGTTGCGCGGTGAGCTGCACGCGCACTGCTACCGGATGCTCGGTTCCTCCCACGACGCCGACGACGCGCTCCAGGACGCCCTGCTGCGCGCCTGGCGGGGGCTGGTGCGCTTCGAGGGACGTGGTTCGCTGCGCTCCTGGCTCTACACCGTGGCCACTCGGACCTGCCTGGACATCGTCGAGGCCCGTGGCAGGCGGGCCCTGCCCGTCGACCTCGGCCCGTCGAGCGATCGGGCCGTCACCGGGGACGTCCCGCGCACCGACATCGCCTGGCTCGGCCCCTACCCCGACGCGGACCTCCCCGAGGGACCCGCCGGGCGTTACGAGCGGCGCGAGGCCGTCGAACTCGCCTTCGTCGCCGCCCTGCAGCACCTGCCGGGCAACCAGCGGGCGGCGCTGCTGCTGTTCGAGGTGCTCGGATTCTCCGCCGCCGAGATCGCCGAGACGATGAACACCTCCACCGCCTCGGTGAACTCCGCCCTGGCGCGGGCCCGCCGGGTCGTCGCGGAGCGGGTCCCCGCCGTCACCCAGCAGCGGACGCTGCGCCGGATCGGCGACGCCCGGGTGCGGGAGATCGTCGCGGGATACTCCGCCGCGCTGGAACGCGGTGACGCCGACGCCCTGGTCGCGTTGCTCACCGAGGACGTCACCTGGTCGATGCCGCCCATGGCGCACTGGTACCGAGGCGTCGAGGCCGTCATGGACTTCGCCGTGCGGCTGCCGCTGACCTCGTGCGGAAGCTGGCGGCATCTGCCGGTCGGGGCGAACGGCCAGCTCGGTGTGGCCGGTTACCTGTGGGACGAGGAGGCGGGGGCACACCTCGGCTGGTCGATCGACGTGCTGACCCTGCGTGACGACCGGATCGAGGAGATCACCTCCTTCGTCGGCCCAGGCCACCTCGGGAGGTTCGGACTGCCCGCCTCACTGCCCTGACCAGCCCGGCAGGGCACGGCCGCACCGTGGCCCCGCCGTCTCATCCGGCCCGCGGCCTCACCTGGCTCCGGTCCTGGCCCCGGCGAGGTAGATCCGCCTGGCCAGGGTGGTGGTCTGCGCGGTCGAGCGGCTCCAGGTGGCCGTCGAGGGGTGGGCGGTGAGCAGCACCATGATCCAGCGCTCCTCCGGGCCGACGAGACCGGTGGTGTGCAGCACCGGATGCCCCAGGTCGGGGACCGTGACGGCCGCGGGACGGGCAGGGAGCGAGGCGGTCCTCCAGGTGGCGGGTACGGCACCGCCCGAGGCGGGGGCGGTCTTGGCGCACCGGACCGGGGGCGTCGAGCCGTACCCCGACCAGCCCTGCTTGACCGCCCAGGGCCGGGGCACCGCGCGGGGGATGCCGAAGTACTGGTCGAAGCCGTCGGAGCCGCACTGCTCGGCGGCGCGCAGGTGCCCGAGGACGATGTCTCGGACCCTCGGGGCGGCGCGGTCGAGGAGATAGCGGTAGGCGCGGACGACGTCCATCGCGCTGAGCGAGGTGTAGCCCCAGAATCCCGGCTTGTCGGCGGGCGGGGGAGCGGTGTCGGTCAGCCCGAGCCTGCGCGCCGCCCGCTCGACGATCCGGCCCCGGCCGCCCCTGGTCCAGAAGGAGGTGGCCGCGGCGTCGTCGCTGACCCGCAGCATCCTGCCCAGCAGCGCGAGGTCGCGCCGGGGGACGTCGCGGTGCGACTCCAGATAGTCGATCGCGATCAGGATCTTCACCACCGACGCGGAGCGGAACCTCCGGTGCGCGTCGTGCTGGACGGTGACGCGGCCTGTCTTCCGGTCGAGGACGACGTAGCCGGCGCGCACCCCGGCCGGCACGTCCGGCTGGGCGGGTGCCGCCGAGGCGGGGGAGGCGAGGCTCAGCAGGAGCAGGGCGGTCGCGACGATCGTCAGGGGGCGTCTCACCCGCACATGCCTACCAGATCACCGCTCTTCCCGGGCGGTCTCGGGAGACCTCGCCAGCCTGGGGGTTATCTCCCACCCTAAATGCAACTAAACCTGTAGGAATTACTGGTTTTGGTGTTATCGTCATGACATGTCGGCAGATCATCTCCATCTCGCCGTCGCGCTGGACGGCGCGGGATGGCATCCGGCGGCCTGGCGCGATCCAGCCGCCTCTCCGAAAGAACTGTTCACCGCCGCCTACTGGGCCGGGCTCGTGGCCGAAGCCGAACGAGGACTACTCGACTTCGTCACCATCGAGGACACCCTCGCCCTGCAGACCACCCGCCTCGACGGCCCCGACGGCCGTACCGACCAGGTGCGGGGCCGTTTCGACGCCGTCCTGCTGGCGTCGCGGATCGCCCCGCTGAGCCGGAGCATCGGGCTGGTGCCCACGGCCACGACCACCCACACCGAGCCCTTCCACGTCGCCAGTTCCCTGGCCACCCTCGATTACGTCAGCGGCGGCAGGGCCGGATGGCGGGTGCAGCTGTCGGGCAGGCGCACCGAGGCCGCCCACTTCGGCCGCCGCGACGTCCCGGAGCTCGGGCCCGCGCAGGCCGTCGCGCTTGAGGACCACGCCATCTACCACGAGCTGTTCGGCGAGGCCGGGGACGTCGTGGAGGTCGTGCGCCGCCTCTGGGACAGCTGGGAGGACGACGCGGTGATCCGCGACGTCGGGACCGGCCGCTTCGTCGACCGCGACAAGCTCCACTACGTCGACTACGAGGGGCCCCACTTCAGCGTCAGGGGACCCTCGATCGTCCCGCGACCGCCGCAGGGACAGCCGCCGGTCACCGCGCTGGCCCACTCGCGGCTGCCGTACGAGTTCGCCGCGCGCGGGGTGGACGTCGAGTACATCACGCCGCACGACGGCGACCAGGCGCGCGCCATCGTGGCGGAGATCCGCGAGATCGGCGGCGTCCAGCCGAAGGTCTTCGCCGACCTGGTCGTCTTCCTGGGCGAGACCCCCCAGGCGGCCAAGGACCGCAGGGCCAGGCTGGACGAGCTCGACGGCTCCGAGTACGTCTCGGACGCCGCGATCTTCGCCGGAACCCCGGAGCAACTCGCCGACCTCCTGTTCGACTGGCGCGAGGCCGGCCTTGAGGGCTACCGGCTGCGCCCCGCCGTACTGCCGACGGACCTGAACGCGATCACCCGCGCCCTGGTGCCGGAACTGCGCCGCCGCGGCGCGTTCCGCGACGGGTACGAGGCGGCCACGCTCCGCGGTCACCTCGGGCTCGACCGTCCCGCCAGCCGCTACGCAGGGAGCAGCCGATGAAGCAGGTCATCCTCGCCGCCCACTTCCCGGGGGTGAACAACCAGACGGTCTGGAGCGATCCAGCGGCGGGCAGTCAGATCGACTTCTCCTCCTTCGTCCATCTCGCGCGCACCGCCGAGCGCGGCCGGTTCGACTTCTTCTTCCTCGCCGACGGCCAGCGGCTGCGCGAGCAGCGCGGCAGGATCCACGATCTCGACGTGGTCGGCCGTCCCGACTCGCTCACCGTGCTCGCCGGTCTGGCCGCGGTCACCGACCACCTGGGCCTGGCCGGGACGATCAACGCCACCTTCAACGAGCCCTACGAACTCGCCAGAAAGCTCGCCACCCTCGACCACCTGTCCGGCGGAAGGGCCGCGTGGAACGTGGTCACCTCCTCCGACGCCTTCACGGGGGAGAACTTCCGCAGGGGCGGTTACCTGGACCACTCCGAGCGCTACGCGCGGGCCGCGGAGTTCGTGCGGACCGTGCGCGAGCTGTGGGACTCCTGGACGGCCGAGGACCTCGTCGCCGACCCCGCGACCGGGTTCTTCTCCTCGGCGAACGCGGGCGAGTTCGCCCACCACGGCGAGTTCTTCGACATCGAGGGCCGGTTCAACGTGCCGCGTGCCCCGCAGGGGCACCCGCTGACCATCCAGGCGGGGGACTCCGGCGAAGGCAGGGAGTTCGCCGCGGCCCACGCCGACGCCATCTTCTCCAGGCACGGCACCCTTGAGGACGGCAAGGCCTTCTACCGCGACGTCAAGGCCAGGGTCGTCGCCAACGGCAGGTCGCCCGACTCGCTGAAGGTCCTGCCGGGGGTCACGTTCGCGCTCGGCGACACCGACGCCGAGGCCCAGGAGAACGCCGACCACATCCGGCGCCAGCAGGTCAGCCCGCAGACCGCGATCCTGCTGCTGGAACAGGTCTGGAACCGCGACCTGTCGTCGTACGACCCGGAGGGGCCGCTGCCGGAGATCGACCCGCTCGTCTCCGAGGAGACCATCAGCAGGGGCCGCACCCGGCTGACCAGGGACCCGCTGGAGACGGCCGCGCGGTGGCGGGCACTGGCCGAGGAGAAACGGCTCGGCATCCGTGACCTGATCATCGAGGTCACCGGCAGGCAGTCCTTCATCGGCTCGCCCGCCACGGTCGCCGAGCAGATCAACGCGTTCGTGCAGCAGGACGCCGCCGACGGCTTCATCCTGGTGCCGCACCTCACGCCGACCGGGCTGGACGGCTTCGTCGACGAGGTCGTCCCGTTGCTGCAGGAACGCGGCGTGCTGCGTACCGAGTACCGCACGACCACCCTGCGCGGGCACCTCGGGCTGGAGGGCGGAGCGTGAGGTTCCTCGCCATCACGCTGATCGTCCACGGTCCCCACCCGGTCACCGGTGAGCTGAAGCCGACCAACGCGCGCCTGCGTGAGGTCGTGGACAACGCCGTCCTGGCCGAGGAACTCGGTTTCGACGGCTTCGGCGTCGGCGAACGGCACGAGCGCCCGTTCATCTCCTCCTCCCCGCCGGTCGTGCTGAGCCACATCGCCGCGCGGACGTCCAGGATCAGGCTGTTCACCGCGGTCACCACGCTGAGCCTGCTCGACCCGGTCAGGGCCTTCGAGGACTACTCGACGCTCGACCACCTGTCGGACGGGCGCCTCGAACTGATCATCGGTAAGGGGAACGGCGCCGCGCAGGCCAAGCTCTTCCACGTCACCCCCGAGGACCAGTGGGAACGCAACCGCGAGGGCTACGAGCTGTTCCGCCGCCTGTGGCGGGAGGACAAGGTGACCTGGTCGGGCACCTTCCGGCCGCCGCTGGAGGAGGCCGAGACGTGGCCGCGCCCGCTGCAACGGCCCATCCGCGTCTGGCACGGCAGCGCGACCAGCAAGGAGTCGGTCGAGCTGGCCGCCCTGTACGGTGACCCGCTCTTCTCCGCCAACGTCACCAACCCCGTCGAGCCGTACGCCGAACTGGTCCGCCACTACCGGGAGCGGTGGGAGTTCCACGGTCACGACCCCGCCGACGCCCTCGTCGGGGCGGGCAGCGCGGGTCTCTACGTGGCGAAGAACTCCCAGGAGGCGGTCGAGACCTACCGGCCGATCTTCGACGCCAGGCTGGCCCTGTTCGAGAAGGCCGGGGTCGACCCGGTCTTCCGCACGATCGAGGACGCCGTGGAGCGCAGTTCCATCCTGGTCGGCAGCCCCCAGCAGATCATCGACAAGGTCCACCGCTACCACGAACGGCTCGGGCACGAGGTCATGCACCTGTCCGCCGACGCCGACGGTCTGACGGACGAACAGCACCGGGCCAGCCTTGAGCTCTTCCAGAGCGACGTGGCCCCCGTGCTGCGCAGGGAGATCCCCAGCAGGTCCTTCCCCGGGCACGAGAACCAGCACGAGAGCCGGCACGAAAGGCAGTCATGACCTCGCTGTCCATCCTCGACCTGTCCCCCGTCACCTCAGGAGGCACGGTCGCCGACGCCCTCCGCAACACCGTGGACCTGGCCAGGCGCGCCGAGGAGTTCGGCTACCGGCGTTACTGGCTGGCCGAGCACCACTTCGCCCCGGGAGTGGCAAGCGCGGCGCCCGCCGTGCTCATCGCCCTGGTGGCCGCGGCGACCAGCACGATCAGGGTCGGCTCAGGGGCCGTGCAGCTCGGTCACCAGACGGCGCTGGCCGTGGTCGAGCAGTTCGGCCTGATCGACGCGCTGTACCCGGGCCGGATCGACCTCGGACTCGGCCGTTCCGGGCAGCGCAGGACAGAACTCCTGGCCGAGGCGGGCAGGCCGCCCGCCCCGTCGCGGCCTGCCCGCCTCGTGGACGGGCTGCTCATCCCGGAACCGTTCTCCTTCGCGGCCCTGGCCACCTCCCCGGTCTTCGCGCTGCAGTCCTCGCTGCTGCAGCAGCCGGGGGCGCGGAGCCCGGACTTCGCCGACCAGGTGGACGACATCGCGGCCCTCATCGCCGGGACCTACCGCTCGGAGGACGGCCTGGCCGCGCACGCCGTACCGGGGGAGGGGGCGGGGGTCGAGCTGTGGATCCTGGGCAGCAGCGGCGGCCAGAGCGCCCAGGTCGCCGGGGAAAGGGGTCTGCCGTTCGCGGCCAACTACCACGTCAGCCCGTCCAACGTGCTGGAGGCGGTGCAGGCCTACCGGGAGGCGTTCAAACCGTCCCGTGCCCTGCCCGCGCCGCGTCTGGTCGTCTCCGCGGACGTGGTCGTCGCCGAGGACGACGAGACGGCCCGTGAGCTGGCCTCGCCGTACGGGCTGTGGGTGCGCGGCATCCGCAGGGGCGACGGGGCGATGCCGTTCCCGACGCCCGAGCAGGCCGCGGCCCACGAGTGGACGCAGGAGGACCGTGCCCTGGTCGCGGACCGGGTCACGACGCAGTTCGTCGGCTCGCCGCGGACCGTCGCCGAGCGGCTGCGTGTCCTGCGCGACGTCACCGGCGCCGACGAACTGCTCGTGACCACCATCACCCACGACCACGCCGACCGGGTGCGTTCCTACGAGCTTCTGGCCGAGGAGTGGGCGGCGTCCGGCGGCTGACGATGCGACCCCGCCGGGTCCGCGAGGGAACCGGCGGGGCGCCCGCCGCCCGGCCTCAGCCGAAGAAGCCCGTCAGATGTCCGATGACCGCGGCGGGCCGTTCCTCGACGAAGTAGTGGCCCGTCCCGGTCAGCTCGGCGACGCGGACGTCGGTCGCCTGGGTGGGCAGCACCTGGTTCATGTGGGGGTGGAAGGCGCTGTGCGCCAGCCCGAGCGTCGGCGCCGTCACCTTCCCGTACGTCCGGTGGTCCTCGATGTCCTGGCCGAACGCCTGATACCAGCTGTTTCCGCCGCGAACGGCGTCGGGAGAGGAATAGGCCTTGGCGTACACGGCGCGGTCACGGTCGCCGATCGCCGACTTGTCCACCAGGAGGTGGTCGAATATCCAGTCGACGAGATATCGGGACCTGCCGGAGACGAGCTGCTCGGGCAGTCCCTGAACCTGGTTGAACGCGAACCACCAGGGAAAGAATGCCTGCCCCGGCTGGGGCAGCATGCGGAACTCGTAGTAGGAGTCGTCGGGGTGGGTGACGTCGAGCAGCGCCAGTCTCCGGGTCGCCTCGGGGTGGTTCACGGCGAAGCTGAAGGCGATCATGGCGCCGACGTCGTGCCCGGCGATGTTCACCCTGTCGTGGCCGAGCGCGCGCACCAGCTCGCGCACGTCCCGCGCCATGGTCTTCTTGTCGTATCCGGAGGCGGGTTTGCCGGAACCCCCCATGCCGCGCAGGTCCACGACGATGACCCGGTAGCGGGCGGCGAGCGCGGGCATGACCTTGCGGTACTCCCACCAGGTCTGCGGCCAGCCGGGCAGCAGGACCAGCGGCTCCCCGCTGCCTCCTGACACGTAGTGCAGCCGGACGCCGTTCACCTCGGCGTGCCGGCTGGTGAAGCCGCCGGGCAGGGAACGCGCCAGCTCCGCGTCCGAGGGGACCGCCGGTCCCCGCTCCGCCTGCCCGGTCTCCGCCGCGGACGCCGGGGGTACGGCGCCGCCCGTCGCGGCCAGTGCGATCGCCCCGGCACCCAGCGCCATCGCGTTGCGTCTTCCTAGCGACACCTCGGGAAATCCTCTCCTCGGCCGTTCGATGAATCCCCGATTCAGGCGGACCTTTCGGTTCCGCTGAACGCTTGGGCAGATCATCTCGTATTCGGCCGAGAAGAACACCCCCTAATCCGGGGTATTGTCCTACCCATTTAAGGGTGATACCCGGATAAATGCTGCCATTTATCCTTAAACCCTGATAACGGGGTTGTCGGGTGGAATTTCGTGACGAATGAAACAGGGTACGGCCGCGCCGTGTGGCGTGGCCGTACCCTGTTTCAGGGTTTCAGGGTCAGGTGCGGCTGGCGACGGCGGTGATGAGGGGCTGGACCAGGCGAGCGGCCAGCGGGCCGAACGCGGCGAGGATGAGGACGTAGGCGGCGGCCAGCGGGCCGAGGTCGGGGTGCACCCCGGCCGCGACGGCGAGTCCGGCGATCACGATGTTGAACTCGCCTCTCGGGATGAGCGCGATGCCCGCCCGGGCCTGGCCCGTCTTGGCGATCCCGGCCCTGCGGGCGGCGTACGCGCCGGTGAGCAGCTTGGTGACCATGCTGACCAGGGCGAGCAGCGCGGCCAGCCCGGCGACCGGGGCGATCTTGGTCGGGTCGGTCTGCAGGCCGAAGAAGACGAAGAACACCGCGGCGAACAGGTCGCGCAGCGGTGTCAGCAGCGCGTGGGTGTCCTCGGCCAGCTTCCCGGACAGCGCGATGCCGACCAGGAAGGCTCCGACGGCGGCGGAGACCTGCAGCTGCTGGGCGACCCCGGCGACCAGCAGTGCCAGCCCGACCACCTTCAGCAGCAGCACCTCCGAGTTGGGGCTGGCCACGAAGCTCTCGATGAACCGGCCGAAGCGCAGCGCGATCAGCAGTACGACGCTCACCGTGCCGAGCGCGATCGCCACGGTGACCGCGCCGCCGATGAAGCTCAGCCCGGCCAGCAGCGCGGTGAGGATCGGCAGGTAGATCGCCATGGTCAGGTCCTCGAACACCAGCAGGGAGAGCACCACCGGCGTCTCCCTGTTGCCGATCCATCCCAGGTCGGAAAGGACCTTGGCGGTGATGCCCGAGGAGGTGGCGTAGGTGACCCCGGCCATCGCCACGGCGGCGACCGGGCCCCAGCCGAGCAGCAGCGCCGCGATCGCGCCGGGCGCCGCGTTGAGCGCCAGGTCGACGAACCCGGCGCGCGCGTTGCCCTTCAGGCTGGTCACGAGTTCGTCGGCGTTGTACTCCAGGCCGAGGGTGAGCAACAGGAGGATGACGCCCAGCTCCGCGCCGACGGAGATGAACTCCTCGCTGGTCGCCAGGGGGATGATGCCGCCGGTGCCGAAGGCGAGACCGGCCAGCAGGTACAGGGGGATGGGGGAGATGCCGACACGCAGTGCCAGCGCGCCCAGGACGCCCAGTCCGAGCAGGACGGCGCCGAGCTCAAGCAGAAGGATCGCTGTGTGCACCCGCTGCCCTAACCGTGGGCCAGGATCTCGGAGACCGCGGACGTGCTCTCCGGGCTGCCGACCACGACCACCACGTCCCCGCCGTCGAGCGTGAAGTCGGGGCCGGGGCTGGCGAACACCTGGCCCGCGCGGACCACGGCGACGATGGAGGCGCCGGTGCGGGTGCGGACCCGGGCGTCGCCCATCGGCCTTCCCGCGTACGGCGTGCCCGGCGAGATCGGCAGCTGCAGGCTGACCAGGCCCTCGACCTCCCGGTGCAGGGCGTTGAGGCGCTGCACGATGCGCGGGGCGCCGAGCAACTCGACCAGCGCGTCGGCCTCCTCGTCGTTCAGCTTCACGGTCTCGCAGGCCCGGTCCGGATCGGCGGGGTCGTAGATCACCAGGTCGCGGCGGCCCGTGCGGTGGGAGACGACTCCGATGCGCCGGCCTGCCCGTGTGGTGAACTCGTGCCGTAGCCCTATCCCCGGCAGCGCCGTCTGTTCGACGTCCACTGTGCCCTTCCTCCACTTTCGCGTAAATCGACGAAATCCTGAACCTATCAACGAACGACATCGGCTCCGGTTCCACGCATAACCCCTATTACCGATTGACTTTGTGGGTTATGTGGCCGACGATGGGCGAAACCCCGCCTGCGTGACCGTGGAGGAGACCCCGTGAAGTTCCACTGGTTCCTGCCGACCGCGGGCGACAGCCGGGTCCTCACCGGCGGCGGGCACGGTCTCGGCAGAGGCCATGGCCGCCCGGAAAGCGCGGCCTTCCGCCCGCCGGACATCGAGTACCTCGCCCAGATCGCCCGCTCGGCGGAACAGCTCGGGTTCGAGGCCGTACTGACCCCGACCGGTTCCTGGTGCGAGGACGCCTGGCTGGTCACGGCCGCGCTGACCCGGGAGACCGAACGGCTGAAGTTCCTGGTCGCCTTCCGTCCCGGCCTGCTGTCGCCCACACTGGCCGCGCAGATGGCCGCGACCTACCAGCGCCTTTCCCGTGGCAGGCTGCTGCTCAACGTGGTGACCGGGGGAGAGTCGGCGGAACAGGTCAGGTTCGGCGACCACCTGCCGAAGGACGAGCGCTACGAGCGCACCGGCGAGTTCCTCTCGGTCGTGCGCGGGGCATGGAGCGGCACGCCGTACGACTTCGCGGGCAGGCACTATCAGGTCGAGGGGGCGACCGTCGCCGAGGTGCCCGACCCGGTCCCGGAGATCTACTTCGGCGGTTCGTCGTCGGCGGCGGGGCCCGTCGCGGCCGGGCACGTGGACGTCTACCTGACCTGGGGCGAGCCGCCGGACCAGGTGGCGGGGAAGATCGAGTGGATCCGCGGGCTCGCCGAGGAGCGGGGGCGCACGCTCAGGTTCGGCGTACGGCTGCACGTGATCACCAGGGACACCGAGCGGGAGGCCTGGGCGGAGGCCGAGCGGCTGCTGGCCGCGCTCGACCCGGAGGACATCAGGGCCGCCAGGCGGGCGCTCGGCCGCAGCGAGTCGGTCGGCCAGCAGCGGATGCTCGCCCTGCACGAGGGCTTCGCCGGAGGTACGGCCCGCGACCTGGAGATCCATCCCAACCTGTGGGCCGGGGTCGGCCTGGTCAGGGGAGGCGCGGGGACGGCACTGGTCGGCAGCCACGCCCAGGTGGCCGAACGGATCGAGGAGTACGCGGCGCTGGGCGTCGAGGAGTTCGTGCTGTCCGGCTATCCGCACCTGGAGGAGGCCTACTGGTTCGGCGAGGGGGTGCTTCCCCGGCTGCGCCCGGCTCTGGACGACCTGACGGCGGCCCCGGCCCGCCGCGCCCGCGTCCCCGCCCTGTGACACCCCGCCTCACGGCACTCGGCCTCACCGCCGTGGGCGGCTCGCGGAGGGCCGTGTCCGCCGTGTCCCGGAGCGTGCCCCCTGCCGGCCCCGCGACGAGGCCCGCGGTGACGGCCGCCCCGGAGGGCGTGACCTGCGGTCGGCGAGCACGTCGGCGACCGCGACCACCAGGGCGGCCAGCACGAAGCCGATGGTGACCAGCAGCGCCGTCCTGAACGCCGTGGCGTGGTCGCCGTGTGAGGAGGCGGTCACGGCGAAGAACACCGAACCGATCGCCGCGATGCCCAGGGCCGTGCCGATCCGCTGACCGGTCTGCAGCACCCCGCCCGCGGTGCCCGCCTCGGCGACCGGGACCTGGGCCAGGGTGAGCGTCTGGTTCGGTGAGATCACCAGCCCGCTGCCCAGCCCCGCCAGCAGCAGCGGCGCCGCGATCGCCCAGGCGACCCCGGGCCCGGCGTTCAGCCGTACGGCCAGCTCGGTGACGGCCAGCCCGATCACCACCATCACCAGCCCCGCGACCACCAGCGGCCTGCCGAACCTGACGGTGACCCGTCCCCCCAGCATGGAGGCGACCGCCGAGCCCGCGGCGAACGAGGTGCTGGCCAGGCCCGCCTCAAGCGGGGAGTACCCGAGCCCGTTCTGCAGGTAGATGGTGAGGATGAAGAAGATCGAGGTGAACCCGGCGAAGTAGAGCGCCGCGATCAGGGCGCCGAAGGTGTAGGACCGTCTGCCGAACAGCGACAGGTTGACCATCGGTTCGCGGCTCCGCCCGTACCGGCGCTCCCAGAGGGCGAAGAGCCCGATCGTCGCCAGTCCGGCCACGGGCAGCAGCCACCTGCCCGCGCCCCGCCACTGCTGGCCCTCCACGAGCGGCAGCAGGATGAGCACGAGCCCGGCGGCCAGCAGCAGCACCCCGACGGGGTCCATGCTCTTGCGCGAACGTCTCTCCGGCGGGCGGCGCGGGATGTAGCGGTAGGCCAGGGCGATGGCGAGCAGGCCGATCGGCACGTTGACGTAGAAGACGAGGCGCCAGCCGTCGTGTTCGCCGCCCAGGCGGATGAGCAACCCGCCCAGCAGCGGGCCGACCGCGGTCGAGATGCCGATGGTCGCGCCGAGCATGCCGAACGCCCTGCCTCGCTCGGCTCCTCTGAACAGCTGCTGGATCAGCCCGCTGACCTGCGGGTTGACGATGCCGCCCGCCACTCCCTGCACGAGCCTGGCCAGGACCAGCCAGGTCGAGGTCCTGGCGATGCCGGCCGCCGCGCTGGCCAGGGTGAACAGGGCGACGCCGAAGACGAAGACGTTGCGCCTGCCGCGCATGTCGCCGAATCGCCCAGCGGGCACCAGCACCAGGCCGAAGGTGAGCGCGTACCCGGAGACCACCCACTGCAGGTCGCTCTGCGGCGCGCCGAGGCCCGTGCGGATCGCGGGCAGCGCGACGTTGACGATGCTGACGTCGAGCAGGGTCATGAACCCGGAGACCAGGCAGACGGTCAGCGCCTTCCAGCGGCGCGGGTCGGCCTCCTCCTCCCGCCACCGGGTGGCCGGTGTCCCGCCGGACCGGGCCTTGGCGCTCATACGCCCCTGTCCCGGCCCGGCGCGGGAGTTCTGCTGCGGAGCATCATGACCGCCTTGGTTCTTGGCCTACCGTGATGGACTTTCCCCACTTAGTGCGACATACCTACCCTTTTCGGGTGGGCCAACCCGCTACCGCGCCCGGCGCGCCTGGGCCCGGTAACGGTCGAGGATGTCCTGGCGGAGGAGATGGCCGAAACCCGCGCCCTCGATGCGCAGGGCGAGTTCGTGCTCGGTCATGCCGAGCGCGGCCGCGGTCTCGGCCAGGTTCCAGCCGCAGGCGGCCAGCCGGGTCAGCAGATGACCGCGCCGGACCTGGTTCTCCGACAGGCGGAACGTCTTGAGGTAGGCGAGCCGGCCCGCGCCGTCGGTGATGAGCTCTCCGATGTGGTTCTCCTGCCGCCGCTCGAAGGACGGCAGGAAGCGGGACAGGCGGTAGCCGTCCATCTCGTAGACGCGCTGGTAGGTGTGGTCCGTCCGCAGCAGCCCGTTCGCCATGACCCCGTCGTGGAAGGACGCCCACTCCTCCTGCCGCTCACGGGCCCGCGCCCGCAGGTCGGCGAGGGAGCCGACCTGCGCGTCCACGATGCGGGCGCGGAAGTCGGGCACCGCCACGCTGTACATCGCGTAGTGGTGGATCAGCTCGCCGTACAGGTCGTGCAGGAGGGTGGTGTGCAGGGCGCGGTAGTCGTCGGGATGCGGCACCACGAACGCGGAGGCGAGGGCGTCGGCGACGTAGACCAGGACGCCGCACTGGCCGGGGTGGATCTCGAAGATGCGCAGGGCGTCCCGCAGGCCCCTGACCTCGGCGCCGGAGTAGCTCTCCTCGACGCGCGGGGAGAGCCCCTGGTCGATCGCGCGGCGCGACCACTCCTCCCACGCGATCTCCGGCCCGCCGAAGTGCAGCGACAGGTAGCCCTCAAGGGCCAGGTGCAGGGGCAGGAAGCGCAGCCGGTTCCTGCCGGTCCTGCGGGCCATGCGGCGGTGGAAGTGCAGCGGCATCCCGCTGGGCACGTGGTCGCGCTCCGCCGGTCCCCGCAGCTGGGTGCCGTACGCCGCGGCGGGGGAGCCGTCGCGTGTCCAGTCCGCCACGAACCCGTGCGGGATGTAGGAGAGGTACGCGGCCCGCGGGGTCACCTCGACGAGGCCGAACTCCTCCTCGTATATCTGGGCGGACAGCCGCAGGTCCTCGATCGGCTCCTGACGGACCAGCGGGACGAGCCGTACGCCGCCCCAGACCTGCGCGGGGCGGGTGGACAACCCGGTGAGGGTGAGAGCCGTCATGTGTCCCCCAGGAGGAAGCCTTCGACACGGCGTGCCAGGTGGGCGCGCAGCTCGGGGAGCCCGGTGCGTCCGTCCGCGAACTGGGCCAGCTCCACCAGGGCGAGGAGGTTCTCGGCGTCGCGGATCCCGGCGGTCGGGACGGTCGGCGCCAGCCGCCGCACGTCGAAGTCGGCGGCGTCGTAGACCGGGTTG
The DNA here is from genome assembly GCF_044466505.1 of Streptosporangium sp. NPDC049376. Lineage (NCBI taxonomy): Bacteria > Bacillati > Actinomycetota > Actinomycetes > Streptosporangiales > Streptosporangiaceae > Streptosporangium > Streptosporangium sp. NPDC049376. Next base: position 67,297 of record NZ_JBITMT010000019.1, read on the forward strand.
AGATGCGTGACGGCGCAGGTGTGATGCGGGTCGAGCCGGGTGCGCCAGATCCGCAGCACCTCCTCCGCGAGTCCCGGCGGTGAGTTGTCCCATCCGTCGGAGACGACGATGAGGCGTTCCGGCCGGAGTTCGAGGCCGTCGAGGACGCGCTCGCCGAGGGGCGTGGCCCCGTGCGGATGGACGAGCAGCGCGTCTTGGCGGCCGGAGAGCCACAGGGGCGTGTACTCGCGGGCCAGCGCCTCCAGCAGGAAGTGACAGGCGAGCGCGACGGCGAGCGGACGCCGGCGCTTGTGACCCGACCCGTAGGTGGAGAAGCTGTCGTCGAGGACGGCGGCCACCGTCCCCCAGCTCCCGGCCTGCCCGCCCGCGGTCCGGCGGGCCGCCGCGCGCAGTGCCCCGGTCAGCTCGGTACGGCGGCGCGCGCGCTCGTCCAGGGAGAGGGAGAGCACGTACGACGCCAGCCGGGTCAGCGGCATCGTGGTCAGGTCGGCCCGCACCGCCTCGGCTCCCAGGCCGCGTGCCGACTCCTGAAGCCGCAGGCGCTCCAGCCGGGTGAGCCGGGGCGCGATGCGCTCAAGGAAGGCGGCACGCGGGATGCGGTGCTTCGCCGCGAACCCCTCCGCCACCGTGTAGGGCAGCCCGTACAGCGCGGCCTGCTCGTAGTGGGCCCTGCGCCACGTCTCCAGGATCGGCGTCGCGTAGGCGGCCCTCCTGCGCGGGGTGAACAGGAACGGCCCCAGTTCCCCCTCCGGCCGCAGGTGGGCGTGCCGGACCACGTCCTTGACGGCGCCGCGGTACTTCACCGCGTCGAACGCGAGGTCGGGGCGGGCGGCCAGCCAGTCCCGCATGATCGCCCTGGTGCGCCGGTTGTTGACCTTGGCGCGGCGCAGCGCGCGGAACAGCCCGTAGACCCGGGGCGGCGGCAGCAGGGCCAGCCGCCGGGCGATCAGCCGTCCCTCTGCGCGGCGCTGTTCCGGATCCGCCTCCGCCGCCGTGGTCAGCAGGTTTTTTGCGATCATCACGGCGTTGTGGTCGTTGACGTCCAGGGCGAGGGCGGCGGTGTACAGATCGCGGTAGTTGCCCAGCAGGTAACGGTGCAGGAAGTCGAGCGAGAGGCTCTGTTCCTCCGCGCCGGAGTGGAACTCACGCTGGCCGGTCGAGGTGATCGCCGCGTTCACGAACAGCAGGACGTCGTCGGCGGCGATCAGGTCCGCGCTGGTTTCGACGTGGGTGTCGATCGTCGCCTCCGGGTCCGATGCCGAGGCCGGCCGGGGAATGAGGGCGCGAACTGCGAATCATCGCTTCAAATGCGGGTTCCGGAAGTCGCGCCGGAGTCCCACGGCCGGCGCTGGAAGCGTAACAGCGTAATTAACGATCTATCAGCTCATTTTTCAGGGCATCTCCGGACACAGATACGGCGGGCGGTTGTGGCCGCCCGCCGTACTGTCACCCGGTTTCCTGGTTGGTTCCGGTGGATCGATCAGAACCGTTCAGCCGGTTCGGATCCTCTGCTCAGATCTTCTGCCAGAGAGCGGGGACGTTCGGCGGCTCCCAGCCGGGGTAGGCCGTGTGTCCCTGGATGCAGCGGTAGCTGGAGCCGCCGTAGGTGACGACGTCACCGGTCGCGTAGGTCTTCCAGGCCGCCCACTCGGTGCCACTCTGGCCGCCGTTCACGGTCAGGGAGATGGTGGCCGTGTGGGTCACGTTTCCGCTGCCGGTGATCGTGATGGTGTAGGTGCCGGTCGGGGTCGTGGACGAGGTGGCCACGTTGACCGTCGAGCTGCCGGGCACGGAGACCGTGGACGGGCTGAAGGACACGGTGGTGCCCGCGGGGGCGCCGGAGGCGCTCAGCGAGACCGACTGCGAGTTGCCGGAGACGAGCTGGGTGTTCAGCGTCGTCGAGGCCGAGGCGCCGGGCTGGACGGTCAGCGAGCTCGGGTTGACCGAGATCGAGTAGTCGTCCGTCGGAGGCTGGCCGCCGACCGTGAGCCTGAAGGTGGCCGACTTGGCGCCACTGGCCGCGTTGCCGTTCAGGGTGATGGTGTAGGTACCCGACGGGGTCGAGGGGGAGGTGGAGATGGTGACCGTCGAGTTGCCGGGGACGGAGACCGTGGACGGGCTGAAGGACACGGTGGTGCCCGCGGGGGCGCCGGAGGCGCTCAGCGAGACCGACTGCGAGCTGCCGGAGACGAGCTGGGTGCTCAGCGTCGCCGTGGTCGAGGAACCCGCCTGCACGGTGGCCGAGGAGGGGCTGACCGACAGCGAGTAGTCGTTGGAGGGAGCGTCGCTGACGCCCAGCTTCCACACGGCGTTCGCGATCGCGTCGGCGTTGACGTCCAGCGCGGTCACGTTGATGTTGCTGGTGGTGTCGCAGGAGGAGTGGTAGCAGCGGTCGAAGGCCTGGCCCGCCTGGCCGCCCCACTTGGCCGCCTGCGCCGAGGACTTGCGGGTCTCGGCACCGGTGAAGACGCCGCCGACCTTCACGCCCGCGTTCTTGAAGGCGGTGTGGTCGCTGCGGCCGTCGCCCTCGGTCTCGATCTCGGTCGGGATGTTCTTGCTGGCGTAGAAGTCGTTGAAGACCTTCTGGATCGCCGGAACGTCGTCGTAGACGAAGTAGCCCGGGTTGGGCGAGGCGGTCATGTCGAAGTTGAGGTAGGTGTCTACCCCGTTCGCGCCGCCGTTCTGCACGTAGTACCTGGAGCCGACCAGGCCGAGCTCCTCGGCACCCCACCACGCCAGGCGCAGGTGCTTGTTGAGGTTGGGCTTGAGGCTGGCCACGTTCAGGGCCAGCTCAAGCAGGGTGGCCGAACCGGAGCCGTTGTCGTTGATGCCGGGTCCGGCCGTCACGCTGTCCAGGTGGCTGCCCAGCATGAGGGTGGGGCTGGCAGGACCGGACGGCCAGTTGGCGATCAGGTTGTAGTGGGTCCGGCCGTTGTAGCTGAAGCTCTGGGTCTGCGTGGTGTAACCCACCGCCTCCAGCTTGTTCTTCACGTAGTTCAGCGACGCCGTGTAGCCGGAGGAACCGGACGAGCGGTTTCCGCCGTTGCTGTTGGCGATCGACTGGAACTGCTGCAGGTGCGCCTGGATGTTGCTCACGGACAGATCAGGTGCCGCGAGTGCGGCGCTGTTGCCCGCCGCGGGGGCCGCGACGGCGGTTGTGGCGCTCGCCACGGACGATGCGGCCATGGCGACGGCGGCCAGTACGGCGACCGCGCCTAACTTGACCTTGGGATTCACGCGGGGTGACTCCTCTCGGTGTCCCTTGGGGGGTTTGAGGGATGCAAGGAGCCCTGACGGTTTGGGCTGGACCAAAGCTCACACTCCGGGGACCAGGTGGAGTACCCCACGAATGTGGATAACTTGGAGATATGGTCGGCCAAACCTGGCAGGAAAGGGATATGGTCGTCTAGACCGGCGGAGAAAGCGGCACGTGGCGCCTCAGCCAGGAGGCATAGACCGGTGCGCGCCGTACCTCGGACCAGTAGGTCTTGGTCACCGCCTGAACCAGGTCGGGCCCGTGCCTGGCGATGGGGCCGTGTTCGGTCCAGCCGATCATGTGCCGGAACCGCAGCGGGGTTCCGGCGAGCGGCCGGATGACGATACCCGGATAGCCCTTGCTGGTCGCCTGGAACATGCCCACACAGCGTCCCGCGGCGATCAGGTCGATGGCGAGGCTGAGGTCGGCGGAGTAGGCGATCTTCGGTGCGAAGCCCTGCCGGGCGCAGGCCGCCCAGAAGTGCTCCCTGTGACCGGATTCGGCCAGCGCGTGCAGGGTCCAGTCCTCGCAGGCCAGATCGCGCAACTCCACCTCCTCCCGCTGGGCGAGCGGGTGGGTGGCGGCCAGGCCGACGAAGATCGGCTCGACGGCGACACCCGCGTACACCACTCCCGGGGGCGGGGTGAGCTCGTGCCCCGGATAATCTCCGAGCGTGGCGAGTTCGAGCCGCTCGGACTCCAGCAGTCCGGGCAGCAGGTCCATGGCCTCCTCGGTGCGGACGGTGATGTCCGCTCCGGCCAGCAGTTCATGGAGGCACTTGATGACATTTATCGCGAGATGGCTGGACATACAGCCCACTCGGATTTTGAGCTTCTCCGCGGCCTGTTCGGCGTAGCGCATGCCGTCACGCCGGAGCTCGTCGAAGGCCGGCAGCAGGGAGCGTGAACGGACCAGCACCCACATGCCGAGCTGTGTGGGCCGTGCTCCTTCCCGGCCCCGCTCGAACAGCGGTCCACCGAACATGCGTTCGATGCGTCGCAGCTGTGTGGCGAGCGCAGGCTGCGACATCTTGAGGGCTGCCGCCGCCTTGGAAATGCTGCCCGAGTCGGCGATCGCACAGATCGCCCGTAAATGACGCACTTCTAGGTCCACACCGGAAGGTTAATAGTAAAGAACCTTTCCGGTAAGGCCCAACTTTGTTGCGCGCCGTTTTCGTGGGCCGTATATCGGCGTCTGTGCAGCGTGTGGCGTCGGGGGGCCGCATACCAAATCGCATATGACGGCTCGATATGGAGTCCCTGTAAGGAACAAAAGGGACATTTTCACAGCCTGTCAGGCTGGTGAACGGCGTTGGACCCCGCCCCGGGGACGGATGGGACCGGATGAGGGACGGGCGTCTCGGTGAGGCCGATCCTACGGTGCAGGCGGCGAAGAGGCGCGGGCGCCCACCAGTTGGCTCTTCCCGTCAGCCGCATCAGGGCGGGCACCAGAACCGCGCGGATCACCGTGGCGTCGACCGCGACGGTCAGCGCCATGCCGATGCCGAGCTCCTTGAGGAAGACGACCCCGCTCGTCGCGTAGGTGGCGAACGACAGCGCGAGGATCACCGCGGCCGCGGTCACCAGCGGGGCGCCGCGGGAGACACCGGCCACGACCGAGCCGCGCGGGTCGCCGGTGCGCTCGTACTCCTCCTTGATCCGGGCCAGCAGGAGGATCTCGTAGTCCATCGACAGGCCGTAGGCGACGCAGAACATCAGGATGGGGATGCTCGGCTCGATCGAACCGGTCGGGGTGAAGGCGAGCGGGCCCGCCAGGTGGCCGTCCTGGAAGACCCACACCAGTGCGCCGAACATCACCGACAGGCTCACCAGGTTGAGCAGCGAGGTCTTCAGCGGGGCGACGACGCTGCCGGTCATCAGGAAGAGCACGACGAGGGTCACCAGCACGATCAGCGCCGCGACCAGCGGAAGACGGCCCGCGACGCCGTCGTGGTAGTCGGTCATCTCGGCGGGTGAGCCGCCGACGAGCACCTCGAAGGGCGCGGGCACCGCGCGTACGGCCCGAATCAGGTCGCCCGCGCCGGACTCCAGCCGCGCGGAGGAGGCCACGACGGAAAGCCAGGTTCCGCCACGGCCGTCGTGCGCGGTGAACCGCGCCGGGGCGGGGTCACCGGTCCTGCGCCCGCCGCCGAAGGTCCCGGCGGCCGAGTCGACGCGCACCACGCCCTCAAGCCGCGACAGGGCCGCGGCGTACGGCCCGGCCGCCGCGGCGTCGCCGGTGGGGGCGACGACCCGCAGGGCGTCGGCGTCCTCGGCGGTGAACCCCGTGCGGACCTGGTCGTACAGCAGGCGCGCCGGGGCCGAGGCGGGCAGCACCCGGTCGTCGGGCGCTCCGAAGCGCAGGCCGAGGAACGGCGCGCCGAGCAGGCCGAGGACGAGCAGCGCGGCGCCGCCGGAGATCAGGGGGCGCCGGGTCACCGCCAGCGCGGCGCCGTACCAGAGGGAGGAGGAAGAGGGGGCCGGTCGGCGGCGCTCGACGCGGGAGCCGAGCAGGACGAGCGCGGCGGGCAGCACGACCAGCGCGGCGGCCACGGCGGCGAGGACGACCGCGATCCCGGCGTAGCCGAAGGAGGCGAGGAAGGGAAAGGGGAAGACCAGCAGCACCGCCAGGGAGGCCGCGACGGTCAGGCCGCTGAACAGCACCGTACGGCCCGCGGTGCGCACGGTCGTGGCGACGGCGGCGCGGACCGGCGCGCCGCCGAGCCGCTCCTCCCGGAACCGGAAGATCATGAACAGGCCGTAGTCGACGCCCAGGCCCATGCCCATGACCAGGCAGACGTTGGCGGCGAAGGTGGAGACCTCGGCGAAGCCGAGCACCCCGCGCAGCAGCGCCAGCGATCCGGCCACGGCGAGCAGCCCGGCGCCGAGGGTGAGCAGCGCGGCGGCCAGGCGCCGGTAGACCCACCACAGCGCCAGCAGCACCATCGGCACGATGATCAGCTCGGCACGGGTGAAGTCGCTCCGCGACTCCTCCATCACCTGGCGGAACACCTCGTCGCCGCCGCCGACCTCGACCCTGACCGGGCCGGACGGGCCGGTGAAGGCCCGCGCCAGGCCGGGCAGGACGTCACGACGCACGTGGTCGGCGCTGCCGGGCACCCAGGCGAGGACGAGCGCGCCACGGGCGTCGCGGCTGCGCAGGGTGTCCTGGCCCGTGGTCCAGTACGACCAGACGTCACCGGCGCCGGGGTGGGCGGCGAGCCTTCGGGTGAGGTCGCGGCCGGCCGCGGCGACGCGGGAGTCGTCAACGGTGCCCTCGCGGGCGGTCACCAGGAGCGTGACGTTCGGCACCCCGGTTCCGAAGCGCTCGGCCAGGACGTCGCGGGCTCGCGTCGACTCCGAATCGGGTGCCTCGAACCGGTTGAGGGACAGCCGCGTCATGGTCCCCGAGGCCAGGAGGGCCGCCACGACGGCGGCGATCACCCCGGCCGCGACCAGCCATGCCGGGCGCCTGGTCACGAGACCGGCGAGTCTGCTGAGCATGGATTCCCCCGTTGAAGTATTTTTACGAGTAGTCGCTCGCATCAAGCGAAGATTACGAGTGATTGCTCGTGTTTTTCAAGCGGGGTTCGAGAGAAAGGAGGCCGATGGCCGAGACGACGGAGGATCCACGGCCGCGCAGACGGCAGGCACGCGGGGAACGGCGCATGGCGGAGATCCTCGCCGCGGCGGCCACGGTGTTCGCCCGGCTGGGGTACGAGGCCGCGACCACCAACAAGATCGCGGCGGAGGCCGGGATCTCACCGGGCTCGCTGTACCAGTTCTTCACCAACAAGGAGGCCATCGCGCGGGCCCTCGTCCAGGACTACCTCCTGGAGCTGGGACGGGCTCACCGTGGCGCGCTCGACCTCACCGACCCCGCGGGGCTCGGTCTCGTGGAGCTGGTCGACCGGGCCGTCGATCCGATCGTGGCCTTCAACCTCGCCCATCCCGGCTTCAAGGCGCTGTTCGCGCGCCCCGACATGCCGCCCGAGCTGGCCGCCGCGCTCGCGCCGCTCCAGACGGCGTTGCGGGCACGCGTCGAGCAGATCATCGGGGAGCTGGCGCCGCACCGGGACGGTACCGAGCGCGCCCGTGCCGCGCTGACCTGCGTGCACATCGTGCAGGGGGTGATCCCGCTGATCACCTCGGCGGACCCGGCCGAGCGTCCCCCGCTGACCGGGGAACTGAAACGGGCGCTGTGCGGCTACCTGGAGTCGCTGGTCGCGCGCCCGTGACCGCTCACTCCGTGGCGTGCCGGTCCGCCGGGCGTTTCACAGCGGGGTCGGCGCTCAACGGTGATCGGTGGGCCGAGCCTGTTCCACAGACGGTTGCGGTAGGAGGGGCGCAGCGGCCGTACGCTCCGTCCGCTCAGGTGGAGATCCAGCTCCGCCGACACGTATATCTTGTCGGCGTTCGCCGTACCGGTGCCGCCGGATGCGTCAGGAGAGTGATGCCTCGCCGGTAGCCGGGCTGTCCCCGTGTGGCCCCGATCCACGCCAGTGAGGATCGGAGCCGCGCCCACGCCGTCATGCGCGGGCGGCGCGGATCGGCCGCGGAGCGACTTGTTCCTGGTCACTCGCCGTTCTTGGCGAGAACCGCGCTCGCGTTGGCCGTCCACTTCTGCGTGGTCTGCTGAGCGGCGGCCAACTTCTCCTTGTTCTTGGCCACGATGAGCTCCTCGTAGGCGATCCGCACGGTCTTGTAGACGCCGGTGAGATTGACCTCCTTCTGGCAGGTCGCGTCGATGCCGGCCACTCGCTTCTCCTCCGCGTCAGCCGGGGTGGAGGCATTGCGGCTGGCCCACCGGACGTCGTGCCGCGGGACCACGGGGCTTTCGTACCGCAGACCGTTTCTGGACATACACGTCTTCCAGGCGGAGACGGCCTGCCTCACCCTGCTGTCACCCATGGCCGAGATGCGCGAGTCCACAGCGAGCGCACGCGAGTCGACAGGAAGTTCGGCGGTGTCGCCGTAGATCTTCGACTTCGCCTCCCCGGCGCAACCGCCTGCGGGAACGGTGTGGCCTGACTTCGTCCTCGGGTCGCGACCGTCATAGGCGGCCATCTGTTCCTTCGACGGCCCGTGCTTGGGCCTGACCTTGCTGAGCCTGGCGATCTCGGGTGCGACTTCCGGTCGTGGATATCCCTTGTCGGCCGCGGTGGCAGGGTCGAGATAGTCGAAATAGTCATATTCGTTGAAGGAGGTCTCGTCCCACGAGCGTACGATTCCATCCTCCCAGTCCGTGAAACCGATCGCCCGCATACATGAGTTCGCTGCGGCGTCTCTGGCCAGGCTGAGGTTCCTGAGTTCCTCCATTGACGGCAGATACGGATCCAGCGGCATGGGGATCCGCTTCCCGTTGGTGACCTGGAGAACGGATCCTATCGTCGGCTCCGGGGTCTTCTCCGGAGGAGAGGGGAGAGGTGAGCCTTCCGAGGAGGCCGGGCCGGGAAGCGTCGCCGACGGAGAGGACGATGATGTCGTGACGCTCGATACCGAGGTGTACTGCTGTGCGCGTTCCACACCACAGCCGGCGACAGTGAGACCGACGATCACCCCGAGAGAAACGACGCTGGTTCTCTTTCCGATGGGAGAGGTGGTGAAATTTCTCATTGTCCGTTCCTCTTCCAGTAGCAGTTGATGTGCTCGGACATGTAGCCCGAGTAGCCTGTAGGGGTGCAGGTGTCTTCTGTGTAAAGGGTGGTTTGATCGTATCTGGCCACCACCAACACGTCGTGATAGGGGTTCCCCTGGCAGCCGGCTCTGTTTATCCAGGCTGAGAAGTAGCGGTTGTATACCGGAGACCAGATCGAGCGGTAGTCCCACATCTGATAGTAAGTGTCGACCCTGTTGTACTGGTCGGGGAAACCACATGCGAGCCCGAAATCGTCATTGTAGGGCCTGTCGGCATGTCCTAAAACTTTGCTGCTGTTGTTGTTGACTATCAAATAGTAAGGGTTCCACAGTTTGAAGTCCGACCAGAGCTGGTTCTGGGAGGCCGCGTCGTAGGGCCATACGATCACCCGCGCCCCGTTGTCCAGGGATGAGCCAAGAACCTCCAGATAGGTTCCGGTGGAGTTACTTTGCCATCGATACGTGCCATCGGCATGGGCAGGTGATGACGGAACCGCGGAGGACGCGAGCATGGCTGCGAGCGTTGCCTTCGTCAAGAGCCCGACGACCCTTCGGGCGCGTGCGAACCTACTTCCCACATGAACTCCTTCTGTATCCGCCCAACGATCGGCGGCTGGCGCTCGGCGGTGAATGTGAAAGCTCTCGAACAGTGATCTATGTCATGGACGCACATCCATACTTCGATGTGCCACGAAATTTCCACCCGGATCTGGCGTGAAATTTCAGTCCTATGGGACTGGTCGGAGGGCGGAAAACGGCCGCCGGTCCGGGAGGGGCGACGGGCAGGCGCCGGCGCGAAGACCCGGGGCGGCATGCCGGAAGGCCGCGCCATGGCAGATCCAGGTCGTCCGATCCATCTGCTGGGCAGGGGCCGGAGATGATTTCGGTGCACCGGACTCCTGTAGTGACGCCCGGCCGGAGTCGATCTGATTCTCAAAAAGTCACAACCTTGTGAATCAAGGTCGGTGGTCGAGAACGTTTTGTCGGTCCGTCGGGGTTTCTTCTGGTGACGTTTTTGTGTCGGAGGCCGATGTGCGACCTGTTCCGCTCCTCTTCCCGAGGGTTGATGGATCCACTCCTGTTCGCCTTTTTGGCAATTACCGAGAACACGGTCGAACGTTGCCCTAGTCGGAGCGATGCGGCTCGGCGATGATCATCTTTATGATGCATCACGGAGTTTGTGGACGCAAGATATTTTTCTAGTCAAGTCCTGTTGATCTAGGGTTGTCCGTGTGATAGCTGTGATCGTCGGGGTGATTTTCCGTGACCCCCATCCCCTTACTCTGGCGGTATTAAATGTTGCGGACCGTGTTCAACGGGATTGCTCTCAACATGTTTTTGGCCGCGGCTCTAACTCTTCAGGCGATGTCTCCACTGAATGGTGCCGCGGCTGAAACGTTAGAAAATCGAAATCCAGAAAGAACGATTTCCCAATCGACCCCCGACTCCTCCGCCGAGCTCGCGTATGTGACGCCTGAGCAGCGGGATCGTGTTCTGCCGAAGGGGTGGCAGGAGTCGAAGGACGTCGCCTTGGCCACGGCGGGCGACTCCACCGGGTTCCATGTGCTGGTCGCGAAGGAGAGCGATGGCTATCAGTGGCGTACGGTCGCCACACTCAGCGAACCCGGAATGGACACCGATCAGTGGATCGGCAACGCCTGCCTGACCGGTGCGGGAACCCGGGTGATGGCCGTCTACGCTCCACGGCATTTCACCAACCGGCCCGAACTCTTCGCGAGGGGAGCCTTCGCCGCGGTCGTCGACATCGGCACCGGCGAGGTCACCAAGCTCAGAGACCAGGTGACCCTGGCGTATTTCAACCCGGGCTGTGGCGCGGGTGACGCCGTCGCGCTCACCCAGGGGGCCGACGAGAATCACCGCACCAGCAGGTTGCTCCGCGTGGAGACAGGAGCGGGTAAGTCCACCGATCCAGTGGTGGTCCCGGGACAGGTCACCTCAGCGGTCCCCTACGGGGACGGGTACGTGGCTGCCAGGAACGCGGCTCTCGTCTCGGTCTCCAGGGCGGGGAAGACGAGGACACTGACCAAGGCCGGTTCTGTCCCGTTCGACATCCGGGTGGACGACCAAGGAGGTGTCGTCTTCGCCGAGGCGGACGCGGGCCGTATGACGGTCCGCTATCACCGCGACGGCACGACCCAGACCCTGGCCACAGGCGACCTCGGACGGTTGTCGGTCCACGCGGGAGGCGGCGGCAGGGTCTTCCTCGTCGGTGAAGCGGACAAGGTCCGGAGCCTGCCCGGCACGGTGACCGTCCTTGACGCCCCGGCTGACGGCCAGGTCTCCTCCCGGGGAGGACTCGTGGTCACCGCCGCCGCCCGGCGTGGCCTGCGTGGAGGACTTCGCGGAGACCCGAAGGACACCGGAATCGACGGGGTCGGCGGGAACAGCGCGGCCCCCGAGCCCATCGACGTGAAGGCGGAGGTTCCCGCGACACAGGCGAAGCTCGACTTCGAGGTGGCACCGGAGGCGAGGACGACACCGAAGATCAGCACGGGAAGGCTGGCGAATCCCAGGCTCGCTCAGGCCATGGGGCAGAAGGCGACCAGAAGAGCAGGTGCGCCCCTGGCCGCGGAGGACCCGGTTGACGTAGGTCACACGTGCTCGGTGCCGCGGAACGATCCGAAGCTCCAGACGTATCAGCCTCACTGGCGTCAGGTGGAGTGGGCGGTCGACCAGCTGGTGCAGAAACGGCTGACGCTGACCCGGCCGGCGAACTGGAAGGGGTCGGGGCTGCCGGCCTGGTCGCCGCAGGCGATGTTCCCCGCCGAGGACCTCCAAGGCGGCGGACGGGTCCCGACGAACATCATGCTTGGCATCCTGGCGCAGGAGTCGAACCTCTGGCAGGCGCAGCGGCGCGTTTCCGAGGGCGAGACAGGAAACCCACTGGTGGGCAACTACTACGGGGTCAACATCTACGACACCGACCCCGCCAACGACTGGACGATCGACTTCTCCGATGCGGACTGCGGGTACGGCATCTCCCAGCAAACCGACGGGATGCGTAAAGCCGGTTCGGAGCGAACCGGTGAGGTCGCCTGGCCGCCGGACAAACAGAAAGCCGTGGCCCTCGACTATGTCACCAACATCGCAGCCGGCCTGCGCACGCTGACCCAGAAGTGGAACCAGATCCGCACTGACACCGGCGGGCAGATGATCGCCAACGACGGCAGCTCCTCGAAGCTGGAGAACTGGTACTTCGCGATCTGGGCATACAACTCCGGCTGGCATCCGAAGGCGGATGCCAATGGCAACGACGACAAAGGTAAGCCGAACAACGGTGCCTGGGGTCTCGGCTGGACCAACAACCCTTCCAACGCCTTCTGGAAACCGGGTCGGCATCCGTTTCTGGACGGCAATGCTTATGCAGATGCGTCCACTCCGCAGTACTGGCCCTACCAGGAGAAGGTGCTGGGCTGGGCGGCCTGGCCCATCACCAAGACCTACTGGGACACCGCCGCGGGCAAGTATCAGGACCAGGCCGGATACAACCCCTCCTGGTGGAATCACACCGATTACCGTTCCGCGATAATTCCGGTGATCCAGAAAGCGAACCTCTTCGTCGTCGACTTGAGTGCGTTCTGCGTCGCACCGGGCGGCTCGGGCGCGGAACACAACAACTGTCAGCCCGGTACCGTCAACCAGGAGAATCCAGCCGCCACTCCGGCCGGTACGTGTCTGCGCGCGGACCTCAAATGCTGGTGGCATATTCCGAAAGCATGGAAGAGCTGCCCGGCCCAGTGCGGGAACGAGGGCACCATCCGCTACTCGGACGCCTCCTGGGCATCCACTGAGCGCGAAGAACCACGAGACTTCTGGTATCCGTGCCTGACCCCCGGGCTGCCGTCCGGCGCTCTCATCGTTGATGACGTCCCCCGTACGGCTCCCGCCGTACGTGGTGGCTGTGACAACAGCGGCTGGACCAACTCGGGAACCTTCACCCTCGAATTCGGCAGGGACGCCAAAGGAAAGGCACCCGCGAAGGCGGACTTCCAGCAACTCGGTAACGGTTTCGGCGGCCACGAGTGGTTCGCCTACACCCGCAACGCGGCCCACAACGGAGCGGTGATGCGGGTCACCGGCACCTGGACGCTCGACCAGCCGGTAACCGGACTCAGGCAGATCTTCGTCCACCTGCCCGACCATTACGGGTACACCCGCCAGGCACGCTACGACGTGCACACCGCACAGGGCATCAGAGCCCGGGTGATCACACAGCGTCCAGTCAAGGCGAACCCAGGACAGCAGGCCAACCGTTGGGTCTCGCTCGGTGTCTTCAACTTCTCCGGTACGCCCAAGGTCTCGCTGAGCACCCTCAACGGCAACGGCACCGGGGACGAGAGCGTCGTCTTCGACGCCGTCGCCTTCGCTCCGGCCTCCTGCCCCTGACGCCCTTTGGAGACGGTGTAAATCATGAGATTTTTCCGCGCCCCCCGGCGGAAAGCGGCCGCCATCGCGCTGGCCGCGGTTCTGTCGGCCGTGTTCCTTCCCTCGGCCTCGCCACAGGCCAATGCCACGACCGGCGCGCGCTCCGGCCCGGGAAGCGCTCCGGCGAAGACGTCGCCGGCCCCTGACGACCCGAAGCCCTATCACCGTGTTGAACGCAAGGAGAGCGCGCTCCACAAGGAACTGACCGGGAAACGGGCCGACTTCGGTCCTGCTGACCCGCTCTCCCAGGCATGGGCCAAGCACAAGATATCCACCGAGGAGTACATCGACCTCTCCCTGAAACGCGTCGCGAGACCGGGAGACCTCCCGAAGGAGTACCGTCCTGCGGCCGAACTGCCCTCCTCGGCGGGACTCGCGCTCGGCTACGCGCTCTCGATGCATGACAAGAAGCGGGAGAACGCGAACAGACTGATCGATGCATCAGGCCTGTCGGTGACGTCCGAACCACCTCAGGAAAACGCATCGGCGTCCGCCCGGAACGCCGCCTCCGCGTGGCCGGACTGCGACGCGGGGGACTACTCGTACCTGTTCCACAATTTCGACTGTAAGAGAACGCTCAATCTGTCGAGGCAGATCAACGTCTACTACAGCGTGGACGGGCTCAAGCCGCTCGATGGCGTCCCGGCCGTCGACCTCAACACGAACGGCGTGCCGGACGCCATAGACACTTTCGTGGGATCCCTTTCCACGGCATGGGCCGCGTACGAGTCCTGGGGATATGGCTGGCCGTCGAAGCCAGTTCACATATTCTTCGGCTTCGACGAGAACAACAACCCGGGACTGACACTCCCCTTCGGCGACAGCCTCGAAGACGGCGTGATCATGATCCTTCCCTCAGATCCCGGGCCTGACAGATACACCTACCTCGCCTACCACGAGCTTTTCCACGCGACTCAGTACTACTACCTGCCTCTCCTCAGCGTTATCGTCGACCTGCCCTCGGTCAACTGGTGGATGGAGGCGACGGCGGAATGGGCCACGCACCGGATGTACAACCTGGTCAATCCGTCCGCGCCGGGCTGGGACATATACAGCTACGCGCTCGATGAGTTCCTCGGCAACCCGGAACGAGCCGTCAACGCGAGTACCTGGCCCTGGCAGGCGCACAAACGGCAGTACGGTGCCTTCCTCCTGGCCCAGTACCTGACGGAACAAACCGACATGGATTTCGTCCGCCACACATGGGAGGAGATCCCCTTCGACCTTCCCATCAGTTCGATAGCCCAGGTCGTGGAGGGCTACAACCTTCAACTACCGATCTTGCTCCAAGGGTTCGCTCTGGCGAACTACCGGCTGACTGCCGACGTGCCCGATCTAAACCGTTTCATCGGCTCCCCGGTGGGATACCGCGACCCCCACGCGACAAGTCGGTGGAGCTCTGAGCTCGCGCCTTGGCTTGGACGGCCGAAACGGTCCAGCGAGCAGGCTCTGGCCTGGGGAAGATCCGCCAACGGATCGGTCGAGGTCTACCCCGGCGGAACGACCTACCTGGAGTTCACCGGCCCCTCCAGCGGGCAGAGCAGGCTGACCCTGCAGTTCGGGGCGCAGTCGATCCCGCAGATTCAGTTCCGATACTTCCTCGTGACCTGGCCCGCCACGGCCGGAAAGCCATCCGCGACGCCGTCCCGGTGGAGTCGTCTGGACCCCAGGGAGGACACCAGCGGACAAGTGAGCATTGCGGTCGCCCCCGGCGAGGTCGCGACGCTGATCGCGACACGCACCGACCTGGCCCCCGAATCC
This sequence comes from Streptosporangium sp. NPDC049376, assembly GCF_044466505.1. NCBI lineage: Bacteria > Bacillati > Actinomycetota > Actinomycetes > Streptosporangiales > Streptosporangiaceae > Streptosporangium > Streptosporangium sp. NPDC049376. The sequence continues at coordinate 82,396 of NZ_JBITMT010000019.1, forward strand.
GGCACCGCTGACTCCTACGTGAACGTGGCACAGCTCGACTGGAACGCGACCATGACCGCCGAAACCGCGGCCCAGCCCAATAACGCGCTCAACACCATGTGGACGAACCAGGCGACTTCCGCCAAATGCGCCGACTGGAGCGGTGGGGATGCGGTGCAGTCCACTCGCTTGCCCAGCGGCAAACGGGCCTGGTTCTTCTCTGACACCTTCCTCGGGGACCCGGCCAAGCGAGGTGCCGGGAACGAGACCAGCTACATTCGCAACTCCATGGTCGTTCAGGACGGATCCACCCTGCGTACCGTCACCGGAGGAAGCACCTGCAAGGAAACCGACCCCAGCACGGACTTCTGGTCACGTTACGCGAAGACCCCGGTGGGCGAGGGCGGCCAGTACTGGACGGGAGACTCGAAGGTCCTTCCCACCACCGACTCAAAACACGAGGTGGTCAAGTTCTACTACGAGGGAACAGGAGACCAGGACACCCGCGGTGCCTACGCGCGGCTCCCGGTCGACGCCCTGGAGACAGACAATGTTCTCCAGGTCACTCCCGCCAATCTCGATGACTGCTCGGTCAGACCCCCGTACCCCATTGTCTGGGGAGCGTCGCTCGTCGACGATGGTGGCTACACCTACATCTACGGCTGGGAAGCCGACGGGACCAACGCCGAGAAGTCGCTGTTCCTCGCCCGCACCTCGCAGACGACCGCCTCGGCCTTCACCAACCAGGCCAACTGGAATTACTACGCCGGGACCGGAAGTGGCGGAGCCGCCCAGTGGGTGGAGTCGTGTTCCGCCGCCAAACCATTGGTCCCGAAGACCGAGGTGGACTTCAGTGTGATCCGGCTCAACGGCCGATTCTGGCTGGTGCACCACACCCCCGCGGCCCAGACGCCCGGAAAGATCGTCGCGGTTCCCTCCTCGACCGCATGGGGTTTCGGATCGGCCCAGGTGGACCTGTACACGCCGCCGGAGACACAGACGAACCCCAAGTACGCCGCGGTGTATGGAGCCAGGGTCCATCAGAACATCCTGTCCGACACGGGCAAGGTCTCCATCTCCTACACCGTCAGCACGAGCGCGACGAACGTCGCGTGCTGGGCTCGCGGCTACTACTTCCCCGACAACCAGTACCCGCGTTTCGTCGATGTCCCGACGACCGCGTTCTTCTCCACGACGGTGCCCTGACATCCTGACTCGATACGATCGCGGGGCGACCGGTCGGACCCGTGAGGGCCTTCCGGCCGCCCCTGGGAAGGAGAACGAGGTGAGGACATCGGCATCTGGCGCTCGAAGACGTGCCCTGACGGGCGTCGGGCTGATCATCCTGGTATGTCTCCAACTGAGCGCCTGCCAGATCGGGCGGGATGAGCTTTTCACGATCACTAATGGGACCGGGGAAACGGTCGTCGTGACATGGAACGGAATCGTGTACGCGACGCTCTCTCCGGGAGAAAGGAAGCAGAGCGCGTTGCCCGGCGACTGCCCGGCTGGGCCCTCGCCGCGTAACGACCTCTCGGCCGTATCGGCCAGTGGCAGGCGCTACGACTACGAAGGGCCGGTCTGCAACGGGCGCACCTGGTCGGTGGGCTCGGCGGAGAGCCGCTCCCCGAGCGTGTTCCCCACCTGAGGCAGGCCTCGGCACAACGCCGGCCTGGCGCACGGGCGCGGGAGAAAAACTGGACGGGCCGCTCCTGTTTAACCCGGTGACGAGAGCGCCGGACCGCTCCGATTGATCGTTTTGACGGAGTACGGCGCGGAGCACGGGCGGAATTTTCTGTCTCCCGCCCATGCTGTGAGTGCTCCGGTCACCAGGGCCCCTCGGCCGGATTCGCCGGGGACACGATAGGCGGAGGACGGCCCGTAGGTTCTCCGGCTGTCGATTCCGCGTTTCGCGCCGCTCACTCCGTGGCGTGCTGCCAGTAGGGGTCGCGGTAGAGGACGACGGTGGTGCCGCGCAGGAGTTCGTCGGGGGCGGAGACCAGGACGAGTTCGCCGTTGGCCTCAAGCCCGCGCAGGACGTCGCGGACGCGGGGGCCGACCGGCAGCCGGCCGACGGGCAGTTCGAGGGTCGCGCGTACGGCGTCCGCGACCTGGGAGAGCCGGAAGGGCTCGGTCAGCGGGGTGATCAGCTTGCGGACGAGCTCCACGGTGATCACGGCTTCGGCCTCGGCGTAGGCGAGTTCCCAGCTGAGCTGCGCCTTGCGTTTGCCGGTTCCCGCGCACGAGGTGCAGGGCTGGGAGAAGTTCGGGGTGATCTGCTCCGTCGTGGTGCCCAGGCAGGTAGTGCACTGGTTGGTTTCCATGGCGTGCAGTTCGGCGGCGTCGCGGTCGGCCAGGTGTTTGCCGCACAGGCACAGGTAGCGTCTGAACCCGCCACGAACCACGAGGAGATCGTCGGCGTCGTCCGGAATCTCGTCCCACAGCGTGGTCATGGTGTGTTTTTTCATGATTTTGTGACTCTATCCACCTCAGCTCGTCTGACGCAGTTCAACGGGGACCACCCGCGTGGGCGTGTTCCACAGCCATTCCTCGGTGATGTAGGTCGCGGTCAGCAGCGTCATCAGGGCCAGGGCCCGCTCCGTCGAGGTGGACGGGTGCGCCCCGCAGTCGCCGAACCGGCACATCCACAGCTCGACCGGACTGTCGTCGCCGAGCTGCTCGTGCACCGACGGCCTGGCCACGCTGACGCCGTCCCGCCATATGTCGATCGAGCCGCTGGTCAGCGGAAAGCCCCCGGCGAGGACTCCGCCGCCCGAGGTGACGCGGCGGGCGACGGCGTCGTGCACCGGCAGTATGCCCTCGGCCTGGAAGAGCACGACGCCACCGCCGGGAGGGCTCGCGATCCGCACGGTCTCAAGGGGGGACTCGCGCTCGGCCAGCCGCAGCTCCCCGCCCCTGATCGGCGGGCACCACTCGGGCACCGCCCCCAGGCGGCGGACCACCTCCTCCTCGGTGACGCCGCCGACGAACGCGATGCAGAACTCCTCGTGGTAGTCCTCGTAGGAGAACATCATCTCGTCCACGGTCTCCTGGATCTCCCGCAGGTTCGGGCCGATCCGGGGAGCGCCGGGCAGGTGGGCGAAGAGGTCGGCCAGTTCGGTGAAGAGCGCCTGGAGGCCGGGGGAACGTCCGGCGATGCACGGCCTCCACGGGTCGGCGCCCGCCGCCAGCAGCAGCCTGACCGCCTCGTCCTGGCCGTGCCGTACGGCCTCCCAGAGGGGGGTCACCCCGTCGCCGTCGGTCGCGTCGACCCGCGCCCCCGCGGCCAGCAGCAGCCCGATCACCCGGACCGCGCCCTCCTGGGCGGCCTGGTGCAGGGGTGTCGAGTCCAGCCAGGGAAGCCGTTGCCCGGGGTCGAAACCCTCGGCCAGCCGTTCGCGGATCTCCTTCAGGTTCGTGTCGCTCCACGCGCCGGTGATCTCACTCCACTCGATGTCGCCCACTGTCACCCCATCTCTTCGCGATGACAGGATCAAATCACTCGAAGGCGACATTTTCGATCAAACCCATACGTGACAACCGGTCAGAGATCCGAGTCGTCTCCGGCAGGCGGTGCCGGGGGGTCAGGGCGAGAACGTTGTGACAGGCGGTTTCGAGGTCCACGCGGTGGCCGACCGAGACGAAGACCGGTTTGACGCCGTCCCGGGTGCGCAGCACGCGTCCGACCACCTCGCCGTCGAGGACCAGGTCGCTCCACGATCCCCGCGTGGTGCCCGGAGCCGAGTACGAGCCGACGAAGGCGGTCTTCCCGACGCCGATCGTGGGCAGGCCGGTCAGCACCCCCAGGTGACAGGCCAGGCCGAACCTGCGGGGATGGGCCAGGCCGTACCCGTCGCAGACGACGAGGTCGGGCGGAGCGCTCAGCCGTCCGAGTGCCTCGACGAGCGCGGGCATCTCCCGGAAGGCGAGCAGCCCCGGCACGTAGTCGAAGGCCACCCGGCCGCCGACGACGACCTGCTCGACGACCTCCAGCGTCGTCCCGTCCAGTACGGCCACGGCCGCCGAGAGCCGTTCTCCCTCGTAGGCCACGTCCACCCCGGCGACCCTGGCGGGCCGCAGCGGGCCGGGACCCGTCAGGTCGACCAGTGGCCGCAGCTCGTCCTGGATCGCCTCGGCTTCGGCGATGGTGCGGGGCGTTCGTGCCTTCATATACACATGATCGCTATTTTTGACGCGTGACGCCGTACTCCAGGGCGGGACATCCCAGGACGCGAGGGAGAGTGACATGTCAGTTCTTGTGGCGTTCAGCGTGACTCCGATCGGCACCGGGGAGGACGTCGGGGAGCTCGTCGCCGAGGCCGTACGGGTCGTACGCGCCTCGGGACTGCCGAACCGGACGGACGCGATGTTCACCACCGTCGAGGGGGCGAACTGGGAGGAGGTCATGGCCGTGGTGCGGGACGCGGTCGCCGCGGTCGAGGCCCGGTGCGGACGGGTCAGCCTCGTGCTCAAGGCCGACATCCGCCGGGGCCGGGACGGCGGTCTCGACGCCAAGGTCGCCACCGTCGAGGACTATCTCGCCTGACACCCCGCGGGGGAGGAGTGGCGCCGGACCGTCGAGCGGACCGTGGTCACCGTCAGCAGCAGGGTCACCAGCGAGGCCACCGCGAGCAGGGCCAGGCTCAGGCCGTAGGAGCCGAGCCTGCCGTAGTCGAGTCCCATCACCAGTGGCGGGACGAACCCGCCCAGGCCGCCCGCCGCGCCGACCAGGCCGGTGATCGAGCCGACCAGATCGGCCGGGGCGACCAGGGTGACCAGGGCGAAGGTGGCCCCGCTGCCCGTGCCGAAGGCCGCGGCCATGGTCAGGAAGGCGACCGTGCCGGTGAGGGCGAGGGACGGGGTGAACGCCTGCGCCGTGGCGCAGACGGCGAGCACGGCGAAGACCGTGACCAGGACGGGAAGCGGTCCCGAACGGTCGGACAGCCAGCCGCCCAGGGGACGCGCCAGAACCGCGACGAGCACGAACCCGGCCATCCTGCGGGCGGCGTCCGCCTGTTCGAGGCCGTAGGCCGTCTGCAGGTAGACCGAGAACGCGACGTATCCGCCGAAGGCCACCGCGTACAGGACGGACGCCTGCCAGGTGATCGGCAGCCGCAGCGCGGCGGCCATGCCCGAGGGCGCAGAAGAGGGCCGTGCCCTCATCGGGGTGCGGGCCGTACGCCCGGGAGGGTGCCGCAGGACGAGACAGGCGACGACGGCGTAACAGGCCAGCACGCCCGCCGTGAGCAGGAAGGGCGCCGCGGGACCGCCCGCCTGGGTCAGCCCGACCGTGGTCGGGGCGCTGATCGCCGTGCCGCCCATGCCGATCCCGAAGACGCCGACGGCCAGGCCACGGCGCTCTGGCGGGAACCAGGAGGCGACGAAGGGCACGCCGACGGCGAAGATCGTCCCGGCGACGCCGAGGCAGAGCCCGCCGGCCAGCAGCGCCGCCAGTGACCGCTGCCCGGCCAGGCCGACGAACAGGACCGGCGGTACGGCGGCGGCCGAGACGAGCGGGAAGGTCACCCTGCCGCCGAGCCGGTCGGTGAGGGCTCCGACGGGAATCCGGCCGAGGGAGCCGATGACCACCGGAACCGCCACCAGCAGCGCCTGCTGGGAGGCCGACAGGGAGAGCGTCCGCTTGAACTGCGGGCCGAGCGGGCTGAGCAGCGCCCATGCCCAGAAGTTCACCGTGAACCCCGTCGTGGCGACCGCGAGCATCAGCGCGGGGCGGCGAGCGCGGCCGCTCGCATCGGTCCGTACATCGTTCGATTTCATCGCCCATCCTTGTTGCGCTGGTTTGTGCACAGATGAGGTGGTCGTGAATCCCATCATTTCTGACGAGTGAACGTGTTCCTGGATAATCCGGACCGCACTGTCCGGTGGAGAAGGCCGGCGGATCGCCGGGGCGGAGCGTATCAGCTGGAATGAGGCCACGCTCCCCCCGCAAGGACCTTCACCTCCAAAAAGGACGCCGAAAGGCCGAAGGTCTCCGCGGCCGTACCGGGAACACCGGCCGGGGCTTCGCGAGTTAGGGGATCGGAGTCGTTTCTGGAGTGTTGTGAGGGTGTGGGCGAATGGCGGGAAACGGGCGGGCCGGGCGTCTGGTCGCGGGCGGGCTGGCGCTGGCGGCCGTGGGGTGGGCGCTGCGGGACGTCCCGGCCGCGCTCGGCGGCGGGGCGGCGGGCGAGCGGCTGGAGCGGATGCGCCGCTCACCGAGGTTCCGTGACGGCGCCTTCCACAACTCCGTCCCGGGTACGGCGATGCCGAGGGGCGACCTGGTGAAGCTCCTGGGCGAACTGCTTCGCGACCGTGACGGGCGCCGCCCTCCGGGGCGTGTCCCGGTGGTGGGCTCCCCCCTGGTCCCGCCGTCCGAGGACGGTCTCAGTGCCCTGTGGTACGGCCACGCCACGACGCTGGTCGAGATCGAGGGGCGGCGGGTGCTGTTCGACCCGGTGTGGAGCGAGCGGTGCTCCCCGGCGCCGGTCGGGGGCCCCAGACGGCTGCACCCGATGCCCGCGTCGCTGGTCGGCCTGCCCGCCCTGGACGCGGTGGTGATCTCGCACGACCACTACGACCACCTCGACATGGCGACGGTCCGCGCGCTCACCGCCCTGCAGCGGGCACCCTTCCTGGTCCCGCTGGGCATCGGCGCGCACCTGGAGCGCTGGGGTGTGCCCGGGGAGCGGATCGTCGAGCTCGACTGGGAGGAGGAGACGCGGGTGGCGGGCCTGCGCTTCGTCGCGACCGCCGCCAGGCACTTCTCCGGGCGCACCCTGAGGCGCGACACGACGCTGTGGGGGTCGTGGGTGGTCGCGGGGGAGCGGCACCGGGTCTTCTACGCCGGAGACTCCGGATACTTCGACGGCTACGCGGGGATCGGCGCCGCGCACGGTCCCTTCGACCTGACGCTCATGCCCGTCGGGGCCTACAGCCCGAACTGGCCGGACATTCACATGAACCCGGAGGAGGCGGTGCGGGCCCACCTCGACCTGGGCGGCGAGCTGCTCCTGCCCGTGCACTGGGCGAGTTTCACCCTGGCCTTCCATCCGTGGGCGGAGCCCGCCGACCGTCTGTGGCGCGAGGCCAAGGCCAGGGACGTCCGCGTGGTCGTCCCGCGTCCCGGCGAGCGGATCGACGTCGGCGACGCTCCCGCCCCGGACGGCTGGTGGGAGCTGCTGGGCGGGTGACCTTTACCCCGGCCAACCGGCCGGGGTGTGGATTTGGTAGCTTCCGGACCGTTCCATGAAGAATCTGAGAGTCTTCTGGAACGGTGCAGAACCTCATGTGACAGGTGATGCCTGGCTTACCGCTGAGAATATGATGAGTCATCCTTTATCGTTATATGGGCTGGTGACGGCCGTGCCTTCAGGCAGGGTGGCCCATGTGATCTGCCTGGGGGGACAGTGCCGGTGTTCCGCATGCGCGTGGTGAGGTCACCGATGCGATGAGCGTCGGCACCGGACCCGCGAGGCGCGCCCTCTACGACTACGAGCGGTTCAGCAGGCTGGCCGGGCCGATGACCGAGCCCGACCCCGGCGAGCCGTACCGGGTTCGCTACCGCTCGCTGCTGGCGGGCGAGCCGCACCGGGTGCGCGCGGTGCTGCTGATGGTCGCCGCGCTGCTGGTCGAGTTCACCCTGATGGTCTGGCTGCTGCTGCCCGCTCACTGGACGGAGCGTCCGGACCCCTACGGCGGGCTCCCGTGGTACCTGCCGGTCGCAGACCGGGTCATGCTCGTGGCGATCGCCCTCATCGAACTGTTCCGGCTGGTCAGCGTGGTCTCCAACGTCCACGCCATGCTCGCGGCCAGGGACCCGGTACCGGTGAGGCCGGAGCCCGGCGGCAGGGTCGCCTTCATCACCACCTGCGTGCCGGGCAAGGAGCCGCTGGAGATGGTCAGGCGTACCCTGACCGCGGCGCTGAAGATCCGTCACCAGGGCGTGTTCGACGTGTGGCTGCTGGACGAGGGCGACGACCCGGAGATCCACGAGCTGTGTGACTGGCTGGGCGCGCACCACTTCACCCGCAAGGGCGTGCCCGAGTGGAACCAGCCGAGGGGGCCCTTCAGGGCGAGGACCAAGCACGGCAACTACAACAGCTGGCTGGCCGCCCACGGCGACGACTACGACTTCTTCGTCTCGGTGGACACCGACCACGTGCCGTTGCCGGAGTTCTGCGAACGCATGCTCGGCTACTTCCGCGACCCCACGGTCGCCTTCGTCGTCGGCCCCCAGGTCTACGGCAACTACACCCTCGGCGTCACCAAGGCGGCCGAGAGCCAGCAGTTCCTCTTCCACTCCCTGATCCAGCGCGCGGGCAACCGGTACGGCGCGCCGATGTTCGTCGGCACCAACAACGCCGTGCGGATCAGGGCGCTCAAGCAGATCGGCGGACTGTACGACTCGATCACCGAGGACATGGCGACCGGCATCGAGTTCCACCGCGCCCGCGACCCGGAGACGGGACGGCGCTGGACGTCGGTCTACACCCCCGACGTACTGGCCGTCGGAGAGGGGCCGACGTCGTGGACCGACTTCTTCAGCCAGCAGCTGCGCTGGAGCCGGGGCACCTACGAGACGTTGCTGACCCAGTTCTGGCGGGCCGTCCCGCGTCTGTCGCCCGGCAGGCTGTTCAACTACACGCTGATGGTGACGTTCTACCCCATGTCCGCGCTCAACTGGCTGCTGGCAGGGCTGAGCGCCGTGCTGTTCATGGCGGTCGGCGGCTCGGGCGTGACCGTGCCGATGGACATGTGGCTCATGCTGTACGGCGACGCCGCGCTGCTGCAGATCATGCTCTACACCTGGAACCGCAGGCACAACGTCAGCCCGCACGAGCCCGAGGGCTCCTCCGGCGTCGCCGGGATGGTGATGTCGGCCCTGTCCGCGCCCGTCTACGTGGCCTCGCTCGCCGGGGCCGCGCTGCGGCGCCCCAGCCGGTTCGTGGTCACCCCGAAGGGCGACTCGGCCAGTCCGGACCAGGTCGCGACCTTCCGCATCCACCTGTGGTGGGCGGCGGTGTTCGGCGGGGGCCTGCTGCTCAACGTCTTCTGGACCGGCCACCTGCACGTGGCCATGACCCTCTGGGGGGTTCTCGCCCTCGTGATCTGCCTGGGGCCCATGGCCGCCTGGGCGTGGACCTCTAGGAGAGGCCGATGAGCAGGCTGCGCAAGAACCTGGTCGTTGCCGCGATCGTGACCGTCGTCGTGGGGGTCAACCTGCCGGCCGTCGCGGGGTTCGCCTACCGGGAGTGGCACGACTACCGGATCAACCGGGACGACTACAAGGCGAGCCACGGCCACTGGAGCTTCCTGAACATCCCCGAGCGGTTCAAGGTGAACGCCATCCACGCGGCGCTGCTGCACACCGGCAAGGTGCTCATCGTCGCGGGCTCCGGCAACAACATCGTCAACTTCGACAAGGGCACCTTCAAAACCCTGCTCTGGGATCCGGCCAAACCAGGACAGCCGGGCGAGTTCAAGCTGGTCGACACCCCCGTCGACCTCTTCTGCTCCGGGCACGTCATGCTGCCCGACGGCAAGCTGCTCATCGCGGGCGGCACGCTGCGCTTCGAGGTGCTCAAGGACAAGGTCAAACGGGCGGCCGGGCCGCTGGTGGTGAAGAACGAGAACCCGCACATCACCAAGCACCTGCCCGCGGGCACACTGGTCGCCTCCCCCGACGGGCGGCTCTACCGGATCACCTCCATGATCATGGTGCCGCCCGCGACGAAGACCGAGACCGGGGTGCGCGGCAAGGCGCGGGTCACGCCCAGTGAGACCAAGGTGTTCGCCGAGTCCGTGGCCGAGGGCGCCATCGGGGTGATCAACGCGGCCAACGGCTCCGTCAAGTACGAGATCCAGGGACTGACCACCGACAGGGAGAAGCGCAACCTGTACGCCATGGGCGGCGGTATGACGCTCGACAAGCAGGACTTCCAGGGCATCAAGGACGCCTTCGAGTTCGACCCCGTGACCGAGCGGTACACCAGGGTCCCGGACATGGCCGAGGGCCGCTGGTACCCGACGCTGACGGCCCTGCCGGACGGCAGGGTGATGACGGTCTCCGGGCTTGACACCGTCGGGAAGGTCACCAGGGACAACGAGATCTACGACCCGGCCACGAAGAAGTGGAGCCCCGGCCCCCGGCGCTTCTTCCCGACCTACCCCGCGCTGTTCCTGCTCGACGACGACACGCTCTTCTTCTCCGGGATGAGCGCGGGGTACGGTCCCGGCCAGCTGTCGATGCGTCCCCCCGGCGTGTGGGACTACCGCCACGACACCGACCGTCTGGTGTCGACCCCCGGGGCGCCCGGCGGCCTCGCGCCGGACGAGATGGAGGCCTTCACCCCGGTGCCCGGCCTGCCCGAGCCCGAGCTCAACGAGACCGGAGCCTCGGTGCTGCTGCCTCCCGCGCAGGACCAGAAGATCATGGTGCTGGGCGGAGGGCCGGTCGGGGAGCGCCAGCCCGGCCAGAAGAACGCGACCGACCGGACCGCCATCATCGACTTCGAGCAGCCCGCGCCCCGTTACGTCCGCGGTCCCGACCTCTCCCACCCCGTTCGCTACTCCTCGGCGGTACTGCTGCCGGACGACACCGTGTTCACCTTCAACGGTTCGAGCGACTACCGGGGCAGAGGGGACAGCAACATCCTACGGGCGGAGTTCTACGATCCGCGGGTCAACGCCTTCCGGCAGGCCGCCGCACCCGCCGTCGGCCGCAACTACCACGCCGAGGGCCTGCTGCTTCCCGACGGCCGGGTGCTCAGCATGGGCTCGGATCCGCTCTTCGGCAACGGGGAGGGCTCGGTCCCCGGCAGCTTCGAGCAGCGGGTCGAGGTGTACACCCCTCCCTACCTGCACAACGGCGAGTCGCGTCCGGCGTTCACCGACGGCAGGCAGCAGGTGAAGCTGGGCGGAAAGGCGGGCTTCAAGACCCCCGACGCCGAGCGCATCACCGAGGTGCGCTTCATGCGGCCCAGCGCGGTCACCCACGTCACGGACGTCGAGCAGCGCTCCATCAAGATCGACTTCACCCGGGTGTCGAGCGGCATAATCGTCACGCTCCCCTCCAACCCCGCACTGATGCCGCCAGGCTGGTACATGATGTTCGGAGTCACGCAAAAGGGAACACCGTCCCAGGCCCGCTGGGTCCACGTCCTGGACGGTCGAGCCTGAGGAGCCCGATGAACAGCTACGGCCGCGCCGCCGCCGCGCTCGCCCTCGCCCTGGCGACGGCCTGTGCGGCGGCCCCGGAGCCGTCAGCCGTACGGCCGCCCGCCTCCACCGGAAGCGGCGCGGGAGCCGCGGGGGAGGACGTCCGCTTCTACGTGGACGACGAGGGAGCGGCCGCCAGGGAGGCCAGGAGGCTGCGCGAGGAGGGCAAGACCCAGGAGGCGGAGCTGGTCGGCAGGATCGCCGAACGGCCGAACGCCGTCTGGATCGGCGACGCCGACCCCTCATCCCGGGTCGCGGCCGTCACGGAGAAGGCGGCCAAGGCGGGCCAGGTGCCGGTCCTGGTGGCCTACCACATCCCCGACCGCGACTGCGGCCAGTTCTCCGCGGGCGGCGCCGCGAACCCCGACGAGTACCGCTCCTGGATCCGCCGCTTCGCCGAGGGCATCGCCGACCGGCCCGCCTGGGTCATCCTCGAACCGGACGCGCTCGCCCACATCCTCGACAACTGCACCAAGGGCGGCAAGGCGGATGAACGGTTCGACCTGCTCAAGGACGCCGTCGAGACGCTCAAGAAGCAGCCGAGAACCAGGGTCTACCTCGACGCGGGCAACGCGGGCTGGATCAGGGACCCCGGGGCCTGGGTCGATCCGATGCGGCGCGCCGGGGTCGCCACGGCCGACGGGTTCGCCTTCAACGTCAGCAACTTCTTCACCGTCGAGGAGAGCGTCGCCGTCGCGGGACGGCTCTCCGACGCGCTCGGCGGGGCGCCGTACGTGATCGACACCTCGCGCAACGGCAACGGGTCGCCACAGGGCGCGCAGGGTGACGACGCCTGGTGCAACCCGGCGGGCCGGGCCCTGGGCACGGCGCCGACCACCCGGACGGGCCGCGAGCGGGTGGACGCCTTCCTGTGGGTCAAACGACCCGGTGAGTCGGACGGCGAGTGCCACCGGGGTGAGCCCGCTCCCGGAACGTGGTTCCATGACTACGCACTGGAGTTGGCTCGTAACGCCAAGTAGTCAGTGAATTCGTTACCTCCCGGATCTTGTCGGTGAAGTTCCGACTGCTGGACATTGACAACTGTTGTCAATCTTCATCGGCCTTCGGGAGTCCCCCTCGATGAACAGATGGAAGACAGTCCTCATCGCCATGGCGGTCGCCGTACCCTCCGGCGTCATGCCCGCGGCGGCCGCGCGAACCGCGGCCGCCCCGATGTCCGCCCCGGTCGTGAACGAGGAGACCCAGCCGGTCTACTCACGCGCCGACGCCCTGACGGAGACCGTGTTCGTCGAGGTCGCCGGAGTGGACAGCGACCGTGACGGCAGCCCCGACCGGGTCGCCGTCGACATCATGCGGCCAAGGGAGACCGCGTCCGGGCTGAAGGTCCCGGTCATCATGGAGTCCAGTCCCTACTACGCGGGCACCAACACCGTGGTCAACCACACGGTGGACCTCGACGCCTCCGACCCCTCGGGCATGGACTACCGCCGCAACAAGCTCGACGGCATGGGTGAGGCGATCTTCGGCTCCGAGGAGCGTCCCCCGACCTCCAGGGCGGTCGCGCCGCCCTTCCGCGGCTACTACGACAACTACTTCGTCCCGCGCGGCTACGCCGTCGTGCTGGTGGAGAACCTCGGTTCCGGGCGGGCCACCGGGTGCCCGACCTCCGGCCTGGAGAACGAGACGGCCGGGCCCAAGGCGGTGATCGACTGGCTCAACGGCAGAGCCCGGGCCTTCGACGCCTCGGGCGGCCAGGTCCGCGCCGACTGGTCGACGGGCAATGTCGGCATGATCGGCGTCTCCTACAACGGCACGCTCGCCAACGCCGTCGCCGCGACCGGGGTCAAGGGTCTCAAGACCATCGTGCCGATCGCGGCGATCTCCTCCTGGTACGACTACTACCGCGCCAACGGCGGCGTGGTCGCCCCCGAGGGCTACCAGGGCGAGGACACCGACATCCTGGCCCGTTACGTCCTGACCAGGCAGAACGCCGAGCAGGCCTGCGGCGCTCTGGTCGACTCGATCGAACGTGACCAGGACCGGGTGACGGGGGACTACTCCCCGTTCTGGGCCCGGCGCGACTACCTCAACCACGTGCGCGGGGTCCGCGCCTCCGTCTTCGCGGTCGCCGGGCTCAACGACTGGAACGTCAAGACCAAGCAGACCGTCCAGTGGTGGAACGCCCTCGCCGCCCAGGGGGTGCAGCGCAAGATCTGGCTGCACCAGGGCCCCCACTTCAACCCCTTCTCCTTCGCCGCCCGCAACGCCGAGTGGCTGCGCCAGCTGCACCGCTGGTTCGACTTCTACCTGTACGGCCTGCGCAACGGCATCCTGGACGAGCCGAGGGCCGACGTCGAGTCGGGGCCGGACCAGTGGGCCCAGTACGCCACCTGGCCGCTTCCCGGCACCCGCGACGTCCGGCTGAACCTCGGCGCGGGGACGGGCGGCCGCAACGGCACACTGAGCCCGCGGCGCTCGCACGGCCGCGCCGTCGAGTCCTTCACCGACCAGGGCGGTCGCACCGCCGGTCAGCTCGCCCAGGACGTCGCCACGACCGATCCGAACCGGCTGGCCTACCTGTCGGAGCCGGTGAGCGGGCAGGTGCGCCTGTCCGGCACGCCGAAGGTGCGGGTCAAGGCGGCCTTCGCGGCGGGACGCTCGCCGTACCTGACCGCGTTGCTCGTCGACTACGGCACCGACACCCGTGCCACCGGCGGCGTGGTCTTCGGCCAGGAGCCGGTCTGCTACGGACAGGGCGTGCCGGGGGACACCGGCTGCTCCTACCTGGCCAGGCACGTCACGGAGACAGCCCCCTACAAGATCATCACAAGGGGCTGGCTCGACGTGCGCAACCGCCACTCCGCGGCCAGGACCGAACTGCTGAAGGAAGGCAGGTTCTACGACTTCGACTTCGACCTGCAGCCCAGCGACTACGTGGTCAAGCCCGGCCACCGGATCGGCGTCGTGCTCATCTCGACCGACCGTGACTTCACCCTGCGCTTCCCGGCGGGGACCAGGGTCTCGGTCGAACCGGGTGCGGGTTCGGTCACCCTTCCCCTCGTCGGGGGCCGCGGCGCCCTCGGCTGACGGAACGCGCCCTCCGGCCCTGCCGGAGGGCGCAAACCCTTGACCTTCACATCAATGTGAAGGTTTTACCCTCCTCTCGCGGTCGGCGGCGCACCATGGTCAACGATCAACCGGGCACGCCGACACCTGGACTGCGACGTGAGGGGAGCGAAACGGATGAGCGACGAGGGAAGGCGTCGGCACGGGGCGTCCGAACCCGCGCCGGCGAAGGCGGAGCCGGGAGGCGTGGTGGTCATCGGCGCGGGGCCGGGGATCGGGCGCTCGGTGGCGGCGCGGTTCGCGCGGGAGGGGCTGCCGGTCGCCCTGGTGGCCCGTACGGACAGGACCGTGAAGGCGGTGGCCGAGGCGATCGCCCCGGCAGGGGTCCGGGTGGTCGCCCTGACGGCGGACAGCGCCGACGAGACGGCGCTGCGGGAGGCCCTCGACACGGCGGCGGCCGAGATCGGCCCGCCGGATGCCGTGGTCTACAACGCGGCGATCGTCCGCCCGGACGAGCCCGGTGAGCTGTCCGTACGGGAGCATCTGGACATCTGGTCGGTGAACGTCATCGGGGCGCTCACCGCCGCCGCGCACGTCGCGCCCGGGATGGCCCGGCGCGGCGGCGGCTCGTTCATCGTCACCGGAGGGATGCCCGAGCCCAAGCCCGACTACGTGAGCCTCTCGCTGAGCAAGGCGGGGGTGCGCACGCTGGTCGCGCTGCTCGACGGGCGTTACGGAACCTCGGGCGTCCACGTGGCCAGTGTGACCGTCGGGGGCGTGGTCGCCCCGGGGACGGACTACGACCCGGACGACATCGCCGAGCACTACTGGCGGCTGCACACCCAGCCGCGTCAGGAGTGGGAGCACGAGGTCGTCCACGGGGCCTGAGGCCGCCCGAGATCGCCCGAGATCACAGCCCGGTGACGATCAGGCGGTCGCTGTCGGTGTTGCGGATCCGCAGGGGGGCGATCCGCTGGTATTCGGGGGAGTCGTTCCACGCGCGGGCGGCCTCGGCGTCGGGGAACTCAAGGACGACGATCCGGCCGGGCTCGGGGTCGCCTTCGAGGACCTCGACGGCTCCGCCCCGTACGAGATAGCGGCCGCCGTACGGTTCGAGGGTCGCCTGGACCTGGGCGCGGTACTCCGCCAGCTCCTCCTCGTCGCCGGTCGCCTTCACCTTCGCGATCACATATGCGGTCATGGGCCTCACCGTACCGGGAGGCGTTCCGCGGTCCCCGCCGCGGGGAGGGGCCGCGGAACGCCCCGGCCTTCACCGGCGGGACGTCACAGGCCGAGGGCCCGGGCGGCCAGCGCGGTCCCCCGCACCCGCGCGGTGATCTTGGCGAACGCGGTGTCGCGGGAGGTCGAGGTGTCGTCGGCGAAGGGGGAGAACCCGCAGTCGTCGCAGGTGCCGAGCTGGTCGGCGGGGATGTGGCGGGCGGCGGCCAGCACCCGGTCACGCACCTGCTCGGCCGTCTCGACCAGGGGGTCGATCGGGTCGATGACGCCGACGAAGACCCTGACGCCGGGGCGCAGGGCGCCGCCGATGAGGCTCAGCACCCGTTCCTGGTCCGGCTCACCGGCCAGCTGGACGTAGAAGTTGCCCGCCTGCAGCCGGAAGAGCGTCGGCAGCAGGTCCGCGTAGTCGACGTCGAGGCTGTGGGTGGAGTCCAGGTCGCCGCCGGGGCAGGTGTGCACGCCGATCCTGGCCCGCTCCTCCTGGCTGAAGCGTTCGAGGACCCGGTTGTTGAGCTCGACGAAGTCCCCGAGCAGCCCGCCGCTCGGGTCGAGCTTGAGCGAGAGCCGCCCCTCGGTGAAGTCGAGTTGCACGGCGTGCGCGCCCGCCTCCAGGCAGCCTCGGATGTCCGCCTCCGCCTCATCGACCAGGTCGTCGAGGAAGGCCTTGCGCGGATAGTCGTCGATGCCGTCGGCCGGGTAGAGCAGGCTCAGCGCGGACGGGGCGATGACCGCCTGCTTGACCGGCAGGCCCGTGTGGCTCCTGGCCTGCCTGAGGTACTTCTCCGCGTGCACCGCGTAGCGGAACGGGCCCGAGGTCAGGCACGGCAGCTGCCGGGTGTGGCCGTCGGCGAAGGGGATGACGGCGCCGTCGGGGCGCAGCCCCGCCAGGCCGGCGATCGGATAGGTGGCGAAGCTCGGCTTGGACTGCTCGCCGTCGACGAGGACGGGGGATCCGGTCCCCTCCAGGCGTGTGATCGTCTCCGCGACGGCCTCGGCCTGCCGTGCGGCCAGTTCCTCGTCGCCGATCCGGCCGTCGGCGTGTCCGGCCAGCGCGGCGAGCAGTTCCGGAGGCCGGGGGATGCTGCCGATCGGTTCGGTGGGGATCGTCATGCCGCGAGCGTAGATAACGATGCGTGTTCCATCAATCACTCGTCGGTGGAGATGATTACACCCCGAGATGTGGAACCTCCGCCCACGGATGTGGAACATCCGCGCACCTGGTCCCGCTCACGGCGCGTCGCCGTCCCGCCCCTGAGGAACGGCGGGCGGTACGGCCCTGCCGGTCGTCAGGTCGATGACGCGGCCGTTCCCGCCGGTCGCGGTGAGCGCCGCGGCGAACAGGACGAGCTGGTTGAGGAGCTTGAGGAAGACGAGCATCGCGGCGGCGCCCGCCACGACCTGGTAGGCCGGGTTGGCCGCGGTCATGCCGATGTAGAGCTGGCCGAGGGACTTGAGGATCTCCAGCCCGACGGTGATGAGCAGGGCCGGGCCGATCGCCCTGCGCGGGGGCAGCCGCAGCCTCGGCGGCCCGCTCAGCAGGGCGAACGCCAGCAGCGTGTTCACCCCGAGCCCGATCAGGAAGGCGGTGGCCGACAGCAGCCACTTGGCCGGGGCGTCGTCTGTGCCCACGGTGTGCGCGACCAGCCAGCTCAGCATCTCCCCGGTGACGAACGCCAGGGTGAGAGTCAGGGAGAGCAGCAGTCCCAGCCCGGCCAGCACCCCCAGGTCGATGAGCTGGCGCAGAAGGAGCACGCCCGGATACTGCTCCAGGCGCCAGATGGCCCTGATCGCCGAGCGCAGCGTGTCCATCCAGAACAGGCCGGTCAGCGGAAGGCCGACGAGGGCGATCATCCCGGCCGTGCTCTGCGCCTCACGCAACGCCGCCACGTCCAGGCGCGGGAAGTTCTCACTCAGATAGTCCTGTACGGCCCGCACGACCTCCGGCGTGTCCAGGACGTGCCCGATGATCGCGAAACCGAGCAGGCCGAGCGCGAAGACGGCGAAGAACGAGTAGTAGGTGAGCGCCGCGGACAGGCGCCCGCCGTCCACCTGGTCGTAGCGCACGGCGGCGCGCGCCAGATGGTCGAGCCATCCGTGGCGGCGGCGGGCCCGTGCCCACGCCTGGGTGATCCTTCCGGACAGGCGCCCGGTGAAGCTGACGACCGTCATGACAGGGCCTCGCCCCGGGGCCGTGCGGCACGTCCCAGGGGGTGTGGCCAGGGGCCGGATGTCACGGAACGCGACGGAATCATCCCGGAAGTCTGGCAGAAGCCCCGCTCCCAACGGCACCCCGACACCCCGTCGCACGCGGCCTTTCCGGGCTTTTGTCCCCTACGGCGCAGGAGATCGAGGACGTCCCCCAGCCGTTGTGCCGGGGCCGTTCGTGCTGATGGCGTGTCCCGGGTACCGGGGGCGGCCAAGGCGCGAACAGCCTCGTCCGGCGTGTCGTCCCCCCGACGGGGGGTGGGGCCAGCGCCACCACGATGGACCGGCCCGCCGGATCGAAAGGCCCGGCGCCGATCCCTAGTTTGATGAGCGTCCGGTGACACCGACCGAAGGAACACCCATGAGGAAGACTCCCCTGCGTCGCGGCCTGCTGGTGGCGGTCGCCCTGGGCGCCGTGGCGGCCCCCGCGCTGGCCACTCCCGTCCTGGCCGCTCCCAAACCGGCGTCGGAGACATCGGAGGAGCGGGTCGTCGCGGGCCTTGAGCGTCACGCCCACCCACTGCGCGGCACCCGACCGGACACGCCGGGACACGATCTGAAGGCGCTGTCGGAGCTGGTCCGTGACGCGGAGATCGTGGGAATCGGCGAGGCCACCCACGGTTCCAAGGAGCTGTTCACCCTGCGCCACCGGCTGTTCCGGCACCTGGCGACCACACAGGGCTTCACCACCCTCGCCCTGGAGGCGCCCTGGTCGGCCGGTGTCCGCCTGGACGAGTACGTGCGCACCGGCAAGGGCGACCTGCGCACGATCCTCAAGGAGGAGGGCGAGACCACCGGCGGCGTGTGGAGCACCGAGGAGTGGCTGAACCTGTACTCCTGGATGCGCGACTACAACCGCACCGCCCGCACCAAGCTCCGGGTGATGGGCTTCGACCTCAGTGACGTCCACCCGCAGCAGTACCGGCGGATCCTCTACTGGGCCGAGGAGCACGAGCCCTCGATCCTGCCCGAACTGCGCCGCCGCTACGCGAAGCTGCTCGCCCTTCCCGGTGGTGCGAAGGAACGGGTCGACGCGCTGACGGCTCTTCCCCCGGAGCGGCTCAAGGCCGTGGCCGAGGACGCCGAAGCCGCCTACCACCTGGTCGAGAAGGCCGCCAAGGTCGACCCCTACGTGCTCCAGGAAGCCCGCGTCATCCACCAGATGACCAAGGTGTACGCCTCGGAGGGGTCCGAACTGCACCTGAACCGCGACCGGTTCATGGCGGAGAACACCATGTGGTGGAAGCGGCAAACCGGTCTGAAGATCGTGGCCGCCGCGCACAACGGGCACGTGACCTACCTCTCCCCCTTCCCGCAGCACTACCCCGTCACCCAGGGGGCCCGGCTACGTGCCATGGCCGGGCGCTCCTACGTCGCCATCGGCACCTCCATCCACAGTGGCGGATTCCGGGCCATCAATCCCGACAACGGCAAGGCGGAGAACTTCGACACGGGGGCCGCGGGGCCGGACAGCAACGAGCACATCCTCGACAAGGTGCGCCATCGCGACTACTACGTGAGCCTGCGCCAGGCGGAGCGCGACCCGGCCACGCGGAAGTGGCTCGACACCGCCCGCCCGACGTTCACCGTGCCGGCCACCTACCTGCCCGACATGCTCAAGGCACCACTGGCCCTGGGCCAGGCGTACGACATCGTGGTTCACCTCCACCGCGTCAAGGCGGCCGATCCGCTGTGAGGACGCCTGAGGCTCCCGGCGCACGGAGCCGGAACGGCCGCTGAATCAGGCCGGGAAGACGCGGTACGCGAAGGGAAGGGACGCCGAGGAGGCCTGGGCCGGGGCCTCCCGGAAACAGCATGGGGGAACACCCTGGCTTGTCCCTGACTTCGGGTTCTGGCTCTGCCGCTGGTCCGTGCCGGGTCGTAGCGTGGAGACATGGGACGGATTCTGTTGATTGTGGCGGCCGTGGTGCTCGCCTTCTTCCTGCTCGGCTCGCTTCTGGGCTTCGTCGTCGGCCTCATCAAGTGGGCCCTGATCCTCGGTCTGATCGCCGTGGCCGCCGGTTTCGTGGTCAAGCTCTTCCGCTCCTCCAGCCTCAGGGGCTGACGGGGCCAGGCCCGCGGAGCCGTTCTCCTCACGGCGGTTCCGCGGGGGCAAGGAGGGCACGGGAATAAGCCGCTCTAAACGGAGATTTCCTCCGGTATGAGAGCGATCATCTACACCGAGACCGGCGGCCCCGAGGTCCTGCGCCTGGTCGAACGGCCCGTTCCCGAGCCGGGACCGGGTGAGGTCAGGGTCCGCGTGGTCCTGTCCGCCGTCAACCCCAGCGACTGGAAGTTCCGCGCGGACGACTCAGGCCCCACCTTCCCCGAGGTGGTGCCGAACCAGGACGGCTCCGGAGTCGTGGACGCGGTCGGCGAGGGAGTCGACGGGCTGCGGCAGGGCGATCGTGTCTGGATCTGGGAGGCCGCCTGGCAACGCCCGGACGGCACCGCCCAGGAGTTCGTGGTGCTGCCCGCCCGGCAGGCCGTACGGCTTCCCGGGGAGGCCTCCTTCGAGGTGGGCGCGGCGCTCGGGATCCCGGCGCTGACCGCGCACCGTTGCCTCACCGTGGCCGACGGCACGGCGGCGGGCGGTGGCGCGGGACGGCTGGCGCCGGGTGCTCTCGCGGGCCGCACCGTGCTGGTCGCGGGTGGGGCGGGCGCGGTCGGCAACGCCGCGATCCAGCTCGCCAGATGGGCGGGCGCCACGGTCGTCACCACGGTCAGCGGGCCGGAGAAGGCCGCGCTCGCGACCGCGGCCGGGGCCCACCATGTCGTGAACTACCGCGAGGGGGACGCCGCCGCCGAGATCAGGCAGGTCGCCCCGGGAGGCGTCGACGTCGTCGTCGAGGTGGCCCCCGTGGTGAACCTCACCCTCGACCTCGCGGTCCTGGCCCCCGCGGGAACCGTCGCGGTCTACGCCGTGGACGGCGGTCCCGCCGAGCTTCTCCTGCCGCTGGGGCCGGTCGCGGCGGGCAACCTCCGCTACCAGGGCGTCCTGGTCTACACGGTGCCCGAGACCGCCAAGCTGGCCGCCGTCGAGGACGTCTCGGCCGCCGTCGCCGCGGGTGCGCTGCGCGTGGGGGAGGAGGCCGGGCTGCCGATCATCCGCTTCCCCCTGGAGCGCGCCGCCGACGCCCACGCGGCGGTCGAGGAAGGAGCCGTCGGCAAGGTCGTCATCGAGGTCGGCGCCTGAGCTCTGTTTCCTCCGGGTCTGAACGGATATCTGGGGAAGGTAGGGGCAGGACGCCCGCCGTACCCGCCCCTGTCCGGCAGGTCCCGATTCCGGCCGCCGTCCGGGGGCGGCGGCCGTCGAGGAGGCAGTGATGGCGATCGCGACGGTAAACCCGGCCACCGGTGAGACCCTGAAGACCTTCGAGCCGCTGGACGAGCGGGAGGTCGAGGAACGGCTCGCGCGCGCCGCGGCCGACTTCCTGACCCACCGGACGACCGGTTTCGGGCAGCGGTCGGCCTGGATGCGCGCGGCGGCCGACCTGCTCGAAGGCGAGCTTGAGGAGACGGCCCGTCTCATGACGACCGAGATGGGCAAGACGCTGGTCTCGGCCCGCGCGGAGGCGGCCAAGTGCGTGACGGGGATGCGCTACTACGCCGACAACGCCGAGGCGCTCCTGGCCGACGAGCCGGGGGACGCGCGGGCCGTGGGGGCGCGGCGCGCCTACGCGCGCTACCAGCCGCTGGGGCCCGTGCTCGCGGTGATGCCGTGGAACTTCCCGCTCTGGCAGGTGATCCGCTTCGCCGCGCCGGCGCTCATGGCGGGCAACGTGGGGCTGCTCAAGCACGCCTCGAACGTCCCGCAGACCGCGCTCTACCTGGGGGAGCTCTTCACCAGGGCGGGTTTCCCCGCGGGCTGCTTCCAGACCCTGCTCATCGGTTCGTCGCAGGTCGAACGGGTGCTGAGGGACAGACGGGTGGTCGCGGCGACCCTGACCGGCTCGGAGCCCGCGGGCCGCTCCGTCGCGTCGATCGCGGGTTCCGAGGTCAAGAAGACCGTCCTTGAGCTGGGCGGTTCCGACCCCTACGTGGTGATGCCGTCGGCGGACGTCGAGGCCGCCGTCTCGACCGCCGTCACCGCCAGGGTGCAGAACAACGGCCAGTCCTGCATCGCGGCCAAGCGCTTCATCGTGCACGCCGACGTCTACGACGAGTTCGAGGGCCGCTTCGTCGAACGCATGGAGTCGCTGCGGGTCGGCGACCCCATGGACGAGGAGACCGACGTCGGGCCGCTGGCGACCGAGCAGGGGCTCGACGACCTGGAGAGGCTGGTCGCCGACGCGGCGGGACGCGGCGCGCGGGTGCTGTGCGGCGGGGTGAGCCCCGACCGGCCCGGCTGGTTCTACGAGCCGACCGTGCTGAGCGGTGTCACCCGGGAGATGAAGCTGTTCCTGGAGGAGTCGTTCGGCCCGGTGGCCTCGCTGTACCGGGTGGAGGACGTCGAGGAGGCCGTCGCGCTCGCCAACGCCACCTCCTTCGGGCTCGGCGCGAACGCCTGGACCACCGACGAGCGCGAGCAGGAGCGCCTCATCACCGAGCTGGAGGCCGGGATGGTCGCCGTCAACGGCATGGTGGTCTCCTACCCGCAGCTGCCCTTCGGCGGCATAAGGAACTCCGGGTACGGCAGGGAGCTGTCCGCCCACGGCATCCGGGAGTTCTGCAACCTCAAGACGGTCTGGATCGGCTGAGGGGAAAGGCGCGCGGACCGGCCCGCCAGGGGCGCGCGGCCCCAGGGGGTCGCGGGCCGGTCCGGGATCAGGGGATGGAACGGCGCAGCCCGACCGTGTCCCGCAGGACCTCGGCCGGGTCGTGGCCGTCGATCAGCAGCCTGCGCATCAGCGCCGCGACAGGCCGCATCGTGCCGGGGGTGAACCCCCGGCGGGTGACCTCCTGGGTGCCGATGCGCAGACCCCGCATCGGCTCGCCGGGAGCCTGGTCGGGCAGGCCGATGCCGCTGAGGTAGACGCCGCCCTCGGCCAGCCGCCGGGCCGCCTCGTCCCCGCCGCCGAACGCCGCGGCGTCGACCGCGACGTGGTGGGAGACCGTCCAGCCCAGGTCGGCCGCCGCCACGGAGAAGCCCTCCTCGGTCAGCGCGGCGGCCAGGGCGTGCGCGTTCGCGATACAGGCGTCGGCGTAACGCGGGCCCCCGGCGGCGTGCTCGGCCGCCGTCACGGCCAGCGGGGCCAGCCGGGAGGCGTCGTAGTTGGCGGTCAGCCCGGGGTAGGCGGCGGCGGAGACCCGGTGGGCGAGGTCCTCCTCACGCGTCACGACGGCCGCCCCGGGAGGGCCGCCGAAGGACTTGTAGGTGGACATGGTCAGCAGGTGGGCGCCCTCCAGCAGAGGGCGCTGGAAACGACCGCCCGCGATCAGCCCGGCCACGTGCGAGGCGTCGTAGAGCAGCACCGCCTCCACCTCGTCGCACGCCGCCCGCACCTGTGCGACGTCGTGCGGGAACAGCATCAGGCTGGCCCCGATCACCACCAGGACGGGCCGGTGCTCGCGCAGGAAACCCGGCAGGGCGTCGTGGTCGATGCCGAACCCGGCCGCGTCGTAGGGCAGGTCGACGACCCGCAGGCCCCGGATTCCGGCGGCGCCCTGGACGTGGTGGCTGGCGTGCCCGCCCGCCGCCTCGGGCAGGACCGCGATCGTGTCGCCGGGGACGGCGAAGGCGGTGTAGCAGGCCAGGTTGGCCAGGGTCGCGCTCTGCAGCCTGACCTCGGCGAACTCGCCGCCCATCAGGGAGGCGACCCCCAGCGGGGCGAGCACCTCCAGCACGTCCAGCTCGTCGAGGCCGGTCTGGAACTTCTCCCCGGGCCAGCCCATGGAGGGACGGCAGGCCGCCGACAGCTCGTGGGCCGCCCTGGCGCGCTCGCTCATCGTGTTGGTGCCCGCGTAGAGCACGACGCCGTCCTCGTCGAGCCTGCTGCGGTGTCCGGCGAGCGCCGCGCCGACCGTCCGCACGACCTCGTCGAGCCCCAGGCCCTCGGCCGCGGCCTCAAGCTCCGCCAGACGTCGTTGCGCCCTGGGCGAGGCCCACGGGGCGATGCGGCTGCGCTCCTGCACGGCGGTCTCCCTTCACGAGACCCTCTCACTGAACGTGCAAGCGACGGTACGGCCCGCGCCCCGGCCAGTCATCGTCCTGCCAGCGGAGACCTTTCATACATCTGTAGGATTCGACGGTGATCGGCGATGAAGTCCAGGATCTCCTCGATTCCCTGGCCGCGACCGTGGGACGGGGCGTCGCGGTGGACGATCCCGAGGGCCAGGTCGTCGCGCACAGCGTCCACCACGGCGAGGTCGACCAGGTCCGCGCCCAGGCGATCCTGTCCCGTTCCGTCCCCGCCGAGGTCAGCGCCTGGCAGGAGGCCCACGGCGTGGCCACGGCCCGCGTTCCGGTCAGGGTGCCCGCGAACCCGGCGCTGGGCATGGCGGCCAGGCTCTGCGTTCCTCTTCTCCACCAGGGCAGGCGTGTCGGCCTGCTGTGGATCATCGAGGGGAGGACGCCGCTGAGCCAGGAGGAGGAGGCCGGGGCCGTACGGGACGCCGCCGCCATCGCCGCCCTCCTCGACGGCGGAGGAGGGTCGGGCACGCTGCGGGGGTTGCTGACCGGCGGGATACCCGCGGCGCGGGCCGCCGCGGTGCTCGGCGAGGGGCCGCTGCGCCTGCTGGCCCTGCGCGGTGAGCGGGGGGAGCCGGGCCGGGCGGTCGAGGAGGAACTGGCCGGGACGCGGCGCCCTCCCGCCTTCACGGTCCTCGACCGGCACGCCGTACTGCTGCTGAACGGCGGGCAGGACGCGACCGCGCTGGCCGGACGGCTGGTGGCCCGTACCGGGGGCGCGGCGGGGCTCAGCGCGGTGCACGCCGGGCTCGGGACCGTCAGGCGCGCCCACCGGGAGGCGGTCGCCGCGGCCAGGGCGGCGGTCGCGGAGCCCGCGCTCGGGCCGGTGGCGAGCTGGCCGGACCTGGGCGTCTACCGGCTGCTCGCCGAGCCGGGGCGGATCTCCCCCGGACCGCTCCACGAGCATCCGGCCCTGGCCGCCACCCTGGAGACCTATCTGGACAGCGGAGGGGACGCGCAGGAGACCGCCAGACTGCTCCACCTGCACCGCACGAGCCTGTACTACCGGCTGACACGGATCGAGGAGATCACCGGACGCAGCCTGAAGGACGGAGCCGACAGGCTGGAACTCCACCTCGCGTTGAAGCTGGCACGCTGGAACGCGGTGTAGCGGCCGGATAAACCGGGCAAAGCTGTGCAGGTGCGGCAGTTGATCAGTGAGCTTGTCAGCGTTCTGGTCGTTGTCGGCCTCATCGGCCTGGCGGCGCTTCTCGTCTCCGTGGTCGTCCTCGTCGCGATGGTGACGCTGGCCGCCTCCACCCTGCGCGGACGCGGCGGGCCGGCACGACGCCGGCGCTGAGGGCCCCGGTTCACCTTGCCCTGGCGTGCTCCTGCTCTCGCCGGGCGTCTCCCGGCAGGGAACGGTCCACCCCGTCGTGCCGCACGTGCTCCTCGTCGAGCAGCAGCGACAGCCCCGGGGCGTCCTGGACGAAGCGCAGGTTCTTCTCCAGGCAGACGACGGATCCCCGCTCGGGGCGGCTGGTGAAGCGGATGTCGTCGGCCAGCGCCCTCATGATGAGCAGGCCGCGGCCGTGCTCCGAGGTCGGCGAGGGAGCCCGCGTCCCGGAGAAGTCGAACCCCTCGCCCGTGTCGATCACCTTGATGACGCAGCGGTCACTGAAGAGCTCGGTGCTCACCATGTAGTCGTCGCTCGGGATGGCGTGCTGGATCACGTTGGAACACGCCTCCGAGAGCATGAGCAGGATGTCCTCGCGCACCTGTGGCTCGACCCCCAGGGCGCGGAGCGCCGCGTCGAGCAGTTGCCTGATGACCGGAACGCTAGCCGCGTCACGCGGCAGGCGGAGCGTGATTGTGGCCTCCACGGTCCCTCCTTCACGGTTGCCCGCTGAGAGCCCTGCCCCAGCCCGCCCGTCCTAACCGGGACGAACGGCATCTCCTGAATCGCCCGTCCCGGAACGCCTGGTCTTGCGCCTGCGCAGACCGGAGGCGACCAGCCGGGTGAGGAGCTCCCGGGAGGAGACCGGCTGCGCCCCGAGGGAGACGGCGCGCTCGTAGACGGTCTCCGGGACGTCGTAGTGGTCGCGGTCGAAGGCCCTGGCGGGCACGCCGAGCCATTCGGCGAAGGCGTGCAGCTCCTCGGTGGAACTGTCGCTGACCAGGTGGGACCAGAGCAGGCCGCAGGGACCCGGCCAGGCGGGCGGGTCGATGAGGACGCTCACCGGCGCAGCAGTTCGAGCGCGACCTCAAGGGCGGCGTCCCTGCGCTCGTCGTCGCTGATCTCCTCGTCCCTGAGGAGGAACCAGGAGGCGTGCAGGGCGAACAGCGACATCGAGTTCCTCAGCCGGGTCGCCGTGGGATCGCCGGGCTCGACGAGGATGGTGAGCATCTCGAACATCTGGTGGCGGACCCGCTCCATCGTCGGGTGGCCCTTGAACGAGGCCTGGTTGCGCTCTATGAGACGCATGATCTCGTGGTGCCTGCCCCGGCGCAGGTCCTCGGCGTAGCGGCGTACCAGTTCGCGTCTGGTCTCCTCGGTGCGCGGCTGGGACTTGGCCCACTCGATCAGCTCGTCGAAGGCGTACTGCCGGGCCTCGACGAGACTGGTGATGATCTCGTCCTTGCTCTTGAAGTGGTAGTAGAGGGCGGCCTTGGTCACGCCGAGCGCCTCGGCGATCTCGCGGAGTGAGGTCGCCTCGTAGCCCTGTTCGATGAACAGTTTCAGGGCCGTTTCCTGGATGCGAGTCCGGGTGTCGGCGTTTTCGCTCATGGTTCCCTTTGCGGTGGAATTAACTTGACGGCCGGTAAGTAGGCGCCCTACATTTCCCATCATATCCGACACTAGCCGGTCGGCAAGTAAGCAAGATCCACTAGGGGGCAACGAAAGTGAAGGAGACCGCGACCGCGCCGGCGCGGCAACGTGAGGTCATGGTGGTGCTGCCGGGCCTCATGCTGGCGATGGTCCTGGCCATGCTCGACAACATGATCGTCGGTACGGCGATGCCACGCATCGTGGGGGAGCTCGGCGGCCTGACCCACCTGTCCTGGGTGGTCACCGCCTACGTGCTCGGCACCACCGTGTCGACCCCCATCTGGGGCAAGATCGGGGACCTGTACGGCAGGAAGAACATCTTCCTCGCCTCCATCGTGATCTTCATGATCGGTTCGGCGCTCTGTGGCATGGCCGGTTCGGAGATGCTGGGCGGCACCGCGGACGGCATGAACCAGCTCATCGGCTTCCGCGCGCTCCAGGGGCTGGGCGCGGGCGGCCTGATGGTCAACGCCATGGCCATCATCGGCGACCTCGTCCCGCCCCGTGAGCGCGGCCAGTACCAGGGCATCATGGCCGGTGTGATGGCGCTCGCGATGATCGCGGGACCGCTCGTGGGCGGCTTCATCACCGACAACCTCAACTGGCGCTGGGCCTTCTACGTGAACCTGCCCGTCGGGTTCGTCGCGCTCGCGCTGCTGGCCGTCACGCTCAAGCTGCCGAGATACCGCACCGAGCACCGCATCGACTGGGTCGGCGCGGTCCTGCTCTCGGTCGGCATCACCGCCCTGGTCCTCATCACCACCTGGGGCGGCAACGACTACGACTGGAACTCGCCGCAGATCATCGGCCTCGCCGCGGGCGCCGTGGTCAGCCTGGCCCTCTTCATCGTGGTCGAGCGCAGGGTCGTCGAGCCGATCATGCCGCTCAACGTGTTCCGCGACCGCAACTTCAGCCTGATCTCCGTGGTCGGCTTCCTGCTCGGCTTCGCCATGTTCGGCGCCATCAACTTCCTGCCGCTGTTCCAGCAGACCGTCCAGGGCGCCTCGGCGACCAACTCCGGCCTGCTCCTGCTGCCGATGATGGGCGCGGCCATGGTGGTCTCGCTGTTCGTCGGCCGGGCCATCACCAAGACGGGCAAGTACAAGATCTACCCGGTCCTCGGCGGCGTGATCATGGCGGTCGCCATGTGGCTGCTGTCCACGCAGACGGTCGACACCCCCTCCTGGCGTACCGGCGTCTACATCGCGGTGCTGGGCCTGGGCATGGGCTTCCTGATGCAGACCACCATGCTGATCGCGCAGAACAGCGTCGAGCAGAAGGACCTGGGCGTGGCCAGCAGCGCCTCGACCTTCTTCAGGTCCATCGGCGGCTCGTTCGGCGTCTCCCTGTTCGGCGCCATCTTCACCCACCAGCTCACCGCCAACCTGACGAGCAAGCTGGGGGAGGCGGGCGGGAAGCTCGCGTCGAGCGGAGGCCAGTTCAACCCCGCGGCCCTGCACGAGCTGCCGGCCGGCGTGCGCACCGGATTCCTTGAGTCCCTGGCGTCGTCGATCGGCTCGGTGTTCACCTGGGCGATCCTCTTCGCCGTCCTGGTGCCGCTGGCGGCGGTCTTCATCAAGGAGATCCCGCTGCGTGGCGGCTCCGACCAGGGCGCGGACGAGTCGACCCCGGTCGCGGTGCTCGACTGAACGGCGGGGCGAGACTTGGACGGCGGCGAGCAAGACTTGGACGGCGGCGAGCAAGTTCTCACCCAGTGATCGCCAAGTCCCTCCTCCCAGACTGGGTGGCATGAACACAACGACGACAATCGTCACCGCCGCCGGGTACACCACCCGGCGGCCGGGGACCGGCGACGCGGTCGAGATCCACCGGCTGATCTCCCTGTGCGACACGCAGGTGATCGGCAAGGCCGACATGACCCTCGACGACGTCACCGACCAGCTGAACGAGCCCGACTTCGACGGGGAGAAGGACGGCTGGGTCGTCCACGACACGTCGGGCCGCCTGGTCGCCTGGGCCTGGGTCTGCCGCAAGGGCACGGGCGACAACATGGACGTCGACGTGGTCGTGCACCCCGACGCCGCCGAGCTCACCGGCGCCCTGTGGGACGCGGTCACCGAACGGGCGGCCGAGATCGCCGCCGAACTCGGCCACGACAGGGCCGTGGTGGACATCGCCCTGTACCGGGAGGACAGCGGCAAGCGGGCCCTGGCCGCCGCCCGGGGCTTCGTCGCCGCGACGAGCTTCATCCGCCTCCTGACCGACCACGGCGCCTCGGTCCCCGAGCCCGCCGCCCCGGCCGGGGTGACGGTCCACCACGGGACGAGCGAGGAGGTACGGCGTCAGGGCCACGCCGTACAGCAGGAGGGCTTCGCCGAGCACTTCGGGTTCACGCCCAAGGACTACGACGAGTGGTTCGCCGACCTGGACTCCTCGGCCAGCACCGACTGGGCGCAGCTCATGGTCGCCAGGGTGGACGGCGAGCCCGCCGCGATGCTGCTGGGCACCGACGCCTTCGCCGGGGACGAGAACTCGGGCTATGTCCGCCAGCTCGCGGTGCTGCCCCGCTTCCGGGGACGCGGCCTGGGCCGGTTCATGCTGCGCCGGGCGTTCGCCGCGGACGCCGCGCGCGGCCGGGTCGGCACCTACCTGCACGTGGACGCCAACAACAGCACCCCCGCCCTGGACCTGTACCTCTCGGTCGGCATGCGGCAGGTGCTGGCCATCGACGTCTGGCGCAGGACCGTCTGACCAGGCCTCCCCGCGGGCCGTACGGCCCGGCCCGCGGGACGGGACCTCAGCGCCGCAGCAGCGGCAGCGCGCAGGCCGCGGTGACCAGCGTCGCCGCGGCCAGGACCACCCCGACGGCCGTCATCGACGCCCCGCCCAGGTACAGCGTGCCGAAGGTGGCCACCCCGACGACCTGGCCGAGCTGGGTCACCATGACGAACAGCCCGCTGGCGTCCGAGGCGTGCTCGGGCGCCACATGGGTGAGCGCGATCGTGAGCACCGGGCTGAAGACCGCGCCCATGCCGAACCCGGCGACGGCCTGCGTGATCCACAGCAGCGGCTGGCCGTGGTCGCCACCGCTCAGCGCGAGGGCCAGACCCAGGTAGCCGAGCGCCGCCACGACGAGCCCGGAGACGACCATGGGCCGCCTGAACCGCTCGGGGACCCGCCGCCAGTTGAGGCTGGAGACGGTGAACGCGGCCGCGGCGGGGACGAAGGTCAGGCCGGCCCGCAGCGGGCTGTCACCCAAGGCGCCCTGCAGGTGCAGGGCGAGGCCGAACAGGTATCCGCCGTAGCACGTCATCAGCCCGAAGACGGTCAGCACCGAGGGGATCACACCCTTGGCCATGAGCACCCGCGCGGGCACGAGCGGAGCGGCCGAACGCCGCTCGACCAGCGCGAAGATCCCCGCGAAGGCCACGCTCACCCCCATCGAGACCCACCCCCACAGCGGCCAGTCCTGCTCGTGGCCCAGCACCAGCGGCACCACCAGCAGACTCACCGCGAGAGAGAGCGTGACCAGGCCCGGCAGGTCCAGCGGGCGGTGCAGACGCGGTCCGCCCGAGGGCAGCAGCCGTACGCCCGTGACGAGCAGGGCCAGTCCGATCGGCACGTTCACCAGGAACACCGGGCGCCACGCGGTGCCGAACAGGTCGGCGGAGACCAGCGTGCCACCCAGCACCTGCCCGATCACGGCGGCCCCCGAGATCACCGTGGCGTACAGGCTGAGCGCGCGGGCCCGCGCGGCCCCCTCGAAGTTCGTCTGGATCATGATCAGCACCTGGGGCACCATCAGGGCGGCTCCCGCGCCCTGCAGGAGCCGGAAGGCGATGAGCTGCCCGGCGGAGGCGGCCAGGCCGCAGGCCAGGGAGGCGACGGTGAAGACGGTCAGGCCGGTCAGGAACAGCGGGCGTCCGCCGTACCGGCCGCCGAGCCGGGCACCGGTGATCAGCAGCATCGCGTAGGCGATGGTGTATCCGGAGATGATCAACTGGAGCCCGGAGCCCGAGGTGCCCAGGTCCGAGCGGATCACCGGGGAGGCGACGTTGACGATGGAGACGTCCAGGATCGCCATGAACTGCCCGGTCAGGATCACCGTGAGCAGCCGGCGGTTACGGGAGGAGGCCGAGAGAGCGGCCGGGGCCTCCAAGATCAGTGGCGCGGTCATGGAGAAGACTGTGAGGGCGGGCGGATACCGGTAACGAGAGCCTGCTGATCCTGGTACCGACACCACCTGGCAACGGCTTTCCCCGTCGGCCAGCATGGGGGGATGACCATGACCAGCCGGCGTGCCCGACGGGCGGAGCTGGCCTCGTTCCTGCGCAGCCGCCGCGACCGCATCACCCCCGAGGCCGTCGGACTGCCCCCCGGGTCGCGGCGCCGTACGCCGGGCCTGCGGCGCGAGGAGGTGGCCATGCTCGCCGGGGTCGGCGTCACCTGGTACACCTGGCTCGAACAGGGACGTCCGATCAACGTCAGCGTCCAGGTGCTCGACGCGATCTCCAGGACGCTCCGTCTCGACGAGGCCGAGCGCGAACACCTGTACCGGCTCGCCGACCTGCCGAGCGTGCCCCAGTCACCCGGCGGCGGCGGTCTCGAACCGGAGGTCCAGCTCATCCTGGACCAGCTCGACCCGATGCCCGCCGTCGTCTACAACGGCCGCTACGACGTGCTCGCCTGGAACCGGGCGTACGGAGCGCTGTTCCCGAAGGTCGTCAAGGCCCCGCAGGCCACCCGCAACGCGCTCTGGCAGATCTTCGTCACCCGTTCCTGCTGCCTCCCGATGACCAACCGCGAGGCCGAGCTGCCCCAGATGGTGGCGACCCTGCGGGCGGGCTTCGGGAGGCACCTCGGCGAGCCCGCCTGGGACGACTTCGTCCGCGTGCTGTCGGCCGAGAGCCCCGAGTTCGCGCGGATGTGGGCGGCCCACGACGTGGCCAGGCCCGGCAGCAGGATGAAGATGTTCCGGCACTGCCAGGCGGGGCTGGTCCGCACGGTCTCCACGAGCCTGAGCCTGTCGGCGCCCGCGGAGGCGCGGATGGTCGTCTACACCCCGGTCGACGAGGAGAGCCGCGAACGCATCGCCTGGATCAGCGCGAACCCCGAGGTGTCCCCGGTCGCCGAGCACGTCCACTGACCCCGATAGCCTGAACGGGTGCGAACCCGGCGTCGCGCCCCGTTCGACGGCGGCCCCGGCGAGGCCCTCGACCCGGCAGCGAAACAGCGGATGCCCGCCGTCGGCTGGGACCTTCACCCGCGAACGGAGCGACCATGACACACCAAGCCACGACACACGACGAGGAACGACTCCTGCGCCGCGCGATCGAACTCGCCGCGCAGGCTCGGGCGGGCGGCAACCCGCCCTTCGGGTCGCTGCTGGCGGACGGGAACGGCCGGGTGATCGCCGAGGAGCGCAACACCACCCTCACCGACGCCGACATAACCGCGCACCCGGAGTTGAAACTGGCCCGCTGGGCGGCCCGCGAACTCGGCCCGGAGACCGCGGCCGCCACGACCATGTACACCAGCTGCCAGCCCTGCCCCATGTGCGAGGGGGCGATCCGGCGCTCCGGACTCGGCCGTGTCGTGTTCGCCCTCTCCGGCGAGCAGCTCAACGCCCTCAAACCGGGTGGCGACTTCCCTGAGGTGCCGCAGCAGGGCCCCACCCTGTACGACGAGGCCCGCGTCCCGGTGGAGGGCTACTACTGAGTCAGTGCGCGGCGACCCGGTGCTTGGCCAGGTGGGCCAGCACCGCCTGGTTGGCCTCCCAGCCGTCGGGGAACTTCACCGGCACCCCGAGCTGGACCGGCTCCGCGGACGGGTGGGCGTCGAGCAGTTCGGGGATGCCCGCCCTGGCGACCACGACGCAGGCGTGCCGGTGCCGTGAGGCCAGCACACACAGCCGTCCCGACTCCAGATGGAAGGCGGTGGCGTCCCGGCGCCCGGACAGCGGGTGGAGCACGATCGTCACGTCGTACTCCCGGCCCTGGAGCCGGTTGGCGGTGTCGACCGTGATCTCCTCGGGCACCCCGGCGGCGCGGATCGCGGTCACCTGGTCGCGGTGCGCGGCGCCGATGGCGATCCGGTCCGCCGTCACCCGGTGGCTGCCCCGCTCGGAGTGCGCGACCGGCGCCCGCTGCAGCAGCCGTACGGCCAGCAGCGCGACCGCCTGCACCGCCTCGGCGTCCGTGCGCACGGTGTGACGGCTGGGCAGCTCGTACAGCGCCCACCCGGAGGCGGCGGCCTCCTCCAGCGCCCGGTCGTAGGAGGTGCGCATGCCGTTCACGGTCAGTTCGAGCGAGCGGTCACGGTGCTCGGTCCCCGCCCTGAACCCGGTGAACGGGTAGAACGCCTCGGAGACCACCGGCGCCGCCGAGGCGGGCAGCCGCCAGGAGACCGGCAGCCGGTGCACGGGAAGATCGGGGTTGTGGCGCAGCAGCACCGAGACCGCGCTCTGCACCGGGTCCCAGGACAGGCCCGCCCAGCGGTCGCCGTCCACGATCGAGAACGGGTCGAGCTGGCCGGGGTCGCCGACGAACAGCGAGCGCTCGAACAGCGAGGCGATGCGCAGCAGTTTGTCCGAACGCATCTGGTAGGCCTCGTCCACGATCGCCCACGGCCAGGTCCGGTCGCCGACCCAGGCCCACTTGTCCGCGGTGGCGATCACCACCGCCGGGTCGCCCAGGTCGGGCAGCTTGCCCGCGACCGAGACGTTGGGGTGGGCAAGAACGCGAGGCGGCGTGACGTAGCCACTCGCGGAAAGCCGCCCGACGGTGAGATCGGGGTGATCGGTGGCCAGCCGCTCGACCAGGTCGTCCACCTGTTCGTTGGTCTGCGCCACGATCATCAGTGGCTCGCCCGTCTCGGCGATGTGCGCGGCGGCCTTGACCACCAGCGTGGACTTGCCCGCTCCGGGCGGGGAGTCGACGACCACGCCCCGGTTGCGGGGCAGGTCGGCCAGGACCTCGCCGACGACGGCCGCGGCGGCCTGCTGCGGCGTCATGTCCTCCGTGGGCCGTACCTTCATGACCACTCCTCCTGGGCGTCGTCGTCACCGGGCACGTACTCCTGCGGAGGCCCGCCGTGGGTCCACGGCGTCAGCTCCGGATCGGGCAGCGAGGCCGAGGACTGGAAGTCGTCGAGCAGCGAGGTGTAGGTGATCCGCTCTCCGGGTCCGGGCACCGCCCCCGGAGCGGGTGTCCTGCTCCGGCCCATCCCCTTGACGACCTTCAGGGTGATCTCGTCGCCGGAGACCTCGACGATCTCGGCGGCGTGCCCGCGCCGTTCCGGGCTGCCGACGACCACGCCCGGCGCCAGCCGTACCGGGTCGGCGGTGGTGACCGTGACCAGCGGCCTGAGCTTGCGCGAACGACCCTCGCCCTCGGTGTGCTCGGGGTCGGCGGCGGTGACCGTCCCGGTGAACGCCTCACCGGTCAGGCGGTACTCGGCCATGATCAGCGGGTCGTCGTAGGCGCGCTGCACGTCGTAGCTCGCCCTGGCGCGTTCGAGACCGGCCAGCCGGGCCGCGGCGCCGACCGCGCCGTCCCTGCGCGCCTGCGGCGGGCCACCCTCCGCGAGCCGTTCGGTGAAGCGGGTGAACGACCCCCGGTCGGTCTCCCAGCGGTCCCGTACCCGTGACCCCTCGGGCAGCGCGCGCAGCAGGTCGACCGCCCGCCACATCAGCCGCCACGTCGGATCGAGCTGGGTGCGCAGCGCCTGGGTGACACGTTCCACCGACCGCTCGGTCGGCGCCTCCTCGTAGGCGCGCATGGCCGGGGCGAGCACCTCGTTGTCGAAGCCCGGGTCCGTCGAGGGCCCCGCGGGAGGCCACAGCAGCGGATCCTCCGCCTCAAGCGCGGCCTGGGATCCGGTCATCCCGGCGGGAGGGTCGATCCAGCCGAGCAGCGCGGCCAGGTTGGCGTCCTCAAGGCCGCTCTGCCCGCTCGCCCAGTGCGCGCCGAGCGCCTCGGTCGCCGCCATCAGCAGGCAGGATCCCGGCTGCTGCGACCGGTCGGCGAAGTAGGTCAGCCACCGGCCGAGCAGCGGCACCGAGGGATGCACCGGATAGGGTCCGTCGACCCTGCGGAAACGGGTGGACCGGCCGAGCAGCCCGAGGAAGGCGACCCCCTGCCGGTTCGGCACCAGGATCTGCGGGGCGTCCAGGCACCGCTCGTACGGCTCGCCGCCCCGCCGCTCGACCGTCTCGGTGCCCTTGCAGAACCCCTCCACGTACGGCAGGACGACCTCGGCCAGTTCGGCGGCGAAGGCGAAACGGAGGTCCCGGTTACGCGGCTGGGGCACCACGAGCAGCCGGGGATGGCCGGGATCGCTGCCGACCATGGCGGCGAGCGGGGCCGCGGCCTCACCGGAGAGGCCGAGCGGGACGAACACCAGCGGCTGCGGGGCCAGGTGACAGTGCCTGACCGTGGTGACCGGCTGCGCGCTCCCGTCCCTGATGGCGCGCAGCCGCGCCAGCGCCGTCAGCGCGCTCATCGCAGGCACTCCTCGCGCAGCCGGTCCGCCAGCCGCAGCAGCCGGGCGATCTCCTCCTGGCCCTCGGCGGGTTCCAGGGTGCCCTCGGCGAGCCCGAGCGCCTCCGCCACGGTCGAGACCCCTCCGAGTTCGTCGCGGACCTGGCGGCCGAGCAGGTCGGTCGAGCCGTTTCCCCTGGCCTCGTCCCGGCAGAACATGCACATGTCACAGGTGGACAGGCAGTCGGGCGCGTAGCGGGCGGGCACCCGGGACAGGGCCTGGGCCACCTCCCCCGCGGGCCGGGTCGGCACGCCGTCCTGACCGGGGGCCAGGTCGAAGGTGAGCTCCTCGGGAAGCTCGTCGAGCAGGGTCTCGACCCGGGTCAGCCGGGTGAGCTGCCGCTTGAGCACCGCCAGCTGCCTGCGTACGTCGACCAGGCACGCCACGGGCCGGTTCGCGAAGTTCTCCGGGCAGACCAGGACCACCTCGTGGGAGACCCGTTCCGGGTCGTGTCCCAGGTCGGCCAGCAGCGCGCGCAGCGCCAGCACGTAGACCGCGGCCTGCCTGGCCGCGGCGGCGACCTTCCGCGGCTCGGCCTGCCCGTCGATCACGCTGAACGACTTGATCTCCACGATGTGGAAGCGCCCGCCGAGCTGGAAGGCGACCACGTCCGGCTCCAGGTAGCAGACGTGCCCGGCGATCTCCAGGCTGAGCAGCGGGTGGTCGTAGAAGACAGCGGCCTCCTCCTGCCGTGCGGCTCTGTCGACCAGGGCCCTGGTGTGGGAGTGGCGCAGATGGGCGCCGACGCTCTCCACGTCCTGGTAGCCGACCTCCGCGACGGGCAGTCCGAGCAGTTCGCGCAGCAGCCGGAGCAACTCGGCGCAGCCGTTCTCCTTCACCACGATCTCGAAGGAGTTCCCGCGGGTGATCGCGAACTGGGACTGGCCGAAGGGCGCGGGAAAGCCCATGTGCCTTGCCGTACGGTCCTTGTCGACTCCCGCGGCGTCCAGCAGCGCACGGCGTGCGCAGCCGGGGTTGGCGGCCAGCGCCGCGATGGCGCGGGCGTCGTGCGGGTGTGACGGCACGGGGCCGCGCAGCCTGTCCAGCCTGCCGTTCAACTCGCTCCCCTCAGGGTGCTCAGGGCGGCGGCGCCGAACAGCCGCTCGATGTCGGAAAGCTGCCTGCCCGCCCGCGCCGCGACCTCGGCTCGCTGCGCCGCGTCTCCGGCGTGGTGCACGTCGAGTTCGGCGCGTGCCGCGCGGATCGTGACCTCCGGGTCCGCGGGGGCGAGGCCCTCGACGGCTCCCGGGACGTTCTGCGCCATCCGCCGCAGTAACCGTCGGGCGCCCTGCGGCGGATCGGTCATGCGGATGATCCTGTCGGCGACGCGCATGGCCGAGACGAGGAAGTCGACACGTGGGCTCAGCGGCCCGAGCACCCTCCGCTCCGGCTCCCAGGTGCTGTCGGCGAGCAGCCCCCTGGCGGGGGAGAGGCGGTCGGTGAGCGCGGCGCACAGGTAGTAGGGGCGGGCGTAGGGGTCCCCGCGGAAGGAACGTTCCTCGTCCCTGCGCAGGCTGGTGAGCTGGGCGCCGCGCAGCGCGCCGGAGAAGAACGCCTCGTTCACCGCGACGATCATCCTGGCCGCGGAGGGCACCCCCAGCAGCGCCAGCGCCTGGTGCACCTGCTCTCTGACCGGCAGCAGCGGCGGCTCGGTCTCCCCGGTGGACTCATCTGTGCCGACCGCGCGGTCCCAGGCCTGCTCGGCCCGGCGCAGGTCTCCCCGCAGGGACCGCGCCAGCGTGTTGTCCCGCGCCTTGACCGCGCGCCGTACCTGGGCGCGGAGCTCGGTTATCCGCAGCTCCAGCGCGTCCAGTGATTCACTCACGGCACGGAGCGTAACAGGAGTTCCACCAGCCTCCCGCGTATTCCAGCGATTTCCAGCATTTCGCGGCGTTTCGTTGAGTGGATATATGCGGATAAAAGGGATATTTCTAGCTAAATGGCTGGGGTGATTCCGGCGGGCAGCGGGCGGGTGTGCACCACCTCCAGCCGCGAGACGGCACGGGTCAGCACGACGTAGAGCCGGTTCGCCCCCCTGGGCTCCGCCTCGACGACGGCCGCGGGCTCGGCCACGACCACGTGGTCGTACTCCAGTCCCTTGGCGAGCGTGGCGGGCACGGCGGTGACCCGGACGCCGTCGGACCCCTCGCCGAGGGCGGCGATCGCGACACCCTCGGCCCGGACCGCCTCGGCCAGGCCGTCGAGCGCGTCGTCCGCGGCCACGAGCGCGATCGAGCCCTCGTACCCCAGCGCCTCGCGCACCACCCGCGCCGCCGTACCGGGAAGATCGGACGTCCGGTGGAACCGCAGCAACCCGTCACCGCGGAACGAACGCGTCCTCGGCACGTCGACCGCCAGCTCGTCGAGCAGGCGGTTGGCCAGCCTGACGACCGCCCCGGGAACCCGGAACCCGGTCGTCAGGGTGACCGGTGCCGCTCCCGGCTTGCCCAGCGCGGCGAGCTGCTCCGGCCAGCTTCGCGCCGCCCAGGGCGTGGTGCCCTGCGCCAGGTCGCCCAGCACGGTGATCGAACCGTGCTCACTCCTGCGCGCGACGGCCCGGCACTGCATCGGTGACAGGTCCTGGGCCTCGTCCACGATGACGTGACCGTATCCCCTGGGACGCTCGATCAGGCCCGCCACCTCGTCGAGGAGCACGGCGTCGGCCTCCGACCACCTGGCGCTCTTGAACGAGCGCGGCGGACGTGACCACAGGATCGCCGACTGCTCGGCGGGGGTGAGGATCCCCTCGGCGGCCCCGGCCAGCACGTTCGGATCGGTGAGCAGCTCCGCCACGACCTCCCGGGGCCGCGCCACGGGCCACACCGTGTCCAGGAACTCCCTGACGGCCCTGCCGGTCCTCCTCGTCCACGCCGTGCCGGTCGTCTGTCCCCGAGCCTCGGCCCGCGCCCGCAGGAGGGAGACCAGCCGCGAGAGCACCCGCTCACGCCCGACCCCGTACGGCGGCGCCTCCCGCAGGACGTCGTCGACGACGCGCCGCAGTTCCTCCTCGGAGACCCGCCAGCGGTAGGCCCCGTCGGGCACGGTCAACGGGCCGCCGGGCCGTCTGACCCGCCCGTACAACGCCCTGCGCAGCACCTCGGCCATCCGCGCGTCGTGTTTGACCACCGCCGCGGCCTCGTCGTCGGAACCCTTCGGCGGCCCCTTGGACGGCTCCGGCGCCAGCAGCCGCCCCAGGGTCGTCTGCTCGACGTCCATCTCGCCGAGGGCGGGCAGCACGGCCGAGATGTAGCCGAGGAAGGCCTGGTTGGGACCGAGGATCAGCACACCGCTGCCGGCGAGCCTGCGCCGGTAGGTGTAGAGCAGGTAGGCGGCGCGGTGCAGGCCGACCGCGGTCTTCCCCGTGCCGGGCGCGCCCTGGACGCAGATCGACGTCTCAAGCCCGGTCCGCACCAGCTCGTCCTGCTCGGGCTGGATGGTGGCGACGATGTCACGCATCGGGCCGACACGGGGCCGTTCGATCTCCTCGGCCAGGATCCGGCTCGCCGTACCCGGCGCGCCGCCCTCGCCGAGTCGTTCGTCCTCGAAGCCGGTCAGGACGGGAGGCCACCCCGACCATCCGAACCGGCGGCGCGTCGTGACACCGCGGGAGTCGCGGACGTCGGCCTGGTAGAACACCGTCGAGACGGGTGCCCGCCAGTCGAGCACCAGCGGCTGACGGCCGGTCCCGCCGGAGATGTGCCGCCGCCCGATGTAGTAACGCCGCCCCCGGTGGTCGCCCGCGTCCGCCCCCGCGCCGAAGTCGAGACGGCCGAAGAACACGGGCCCCTCGGGCTCCTCGGCCAGCTCCTTGGCGAGGCTCTTGAGATGGCGCCCCAGCCGTTCGGCACTGTAGCGGTCGCCCGCCACATGCTCGCCGACGACGACGTTGAACCGTGCGCCGTCGAGCATCCCCCGCAGCGCCGCCCTGCATTCCTCCAGGTAGGACCGCTCCTCGTCGAGTCCGGTGCCGGTCACCAGCATCACCCCTCAAAGCTTAACCGAGTCAATATATTAACCCGGTTAACCACCTGTTAGGTTGGACGGGTGACAGGACTCCGGCAGCTCAAGAAACAGCAGGTCCACGACGCGATCTCCACGGCGGCCATCACCCTGTTCCTCGACCGGGGCTTCGACGAGGTGTCCGTCGCCGAGGTCGCCGCCGCCGCGGGGGTCTCCAAACCGACGCTGTTCAAGTACTTCGCCTCGAAGGAGGACCTCGTCCTCCACCGCATCTCCGACCACCACGAGGAGTCGGCACGAGTCGTACGGCACCGCGGCCGGGACGAGAGCCCCCTGGCCGCCCTCCACCGTCACTTCCTCGAAGGACTCCGCAGGCGCGACCCCGTGACAGGGCTCAACGACCACCCGACGGTGCTCGCCTACCACCGGATGATCTTCTCGACCCCCGGCCTGGCCGCCAGACTCGTGCACCACACGACCAAGGACGAGGAGGCCCTGGCCGAAGCGCTCAGGGAGGTCACGGACGAGCTCACCGCCCGACTCGTGGCCGCGCAGACGCTGGCCGTACAGCGGGTGCTGGCCAGGGAGAACTGGGCCAGGCTCACCCGGGGGGAGACCGCCGACGAGGTCTACCCGTCGGCGGTCGCCGCCGCCGACCACGCGTTCGGCCTGCTGCCCCAGCCGGGCTGACCGGAACGGCCGCGCACAGGAACGGGGTGCCGCCCCCGAAGGGACGACACCCCGCGACATCGGAGGCCGGGCTCAGGCGCCCACCTCGGAGCGGTCACCGGACCACAGGGTGTGGAAGGCGCCCTCCCGGTCCGTCCGCTGGTAGGTGTGCGCGCCGAAGAAGTCGCGCTGCCCCTGGATCAGGGCGGCGGGCAGCCGCTCGGCGCGCAGCGAGTCGTAGTAGGCGAGCGCCGTGGAGAAACCGGGCACCGGAATGCCCAGCTCGGCCGCCTTCGCCACCACCCGCCGCCACGAGTCCTGCGCCAGGCCGAGCGCCTCGACGAAGATCGGCGCGGTCAGCAGCGTCACCGGCGGCGTGCTCTCCTCGTAGGCCTCGCGGATCCGGTCCAGGAAGACCGCCCTGATGATGCAGCCACCCCGCCAGATCGTGGCCAGCGCGCCCGGATCGACGTCCCAGCCGTACTCGGCGCTCCCCGCCCTGATCTGGTCGAACCCCTGCGCGTAGGCGATGATCTTCGACGCGTACAGCGCCCGCCGTACGTCCTCGACGAAGTCGTCACCGAGCGTCCGATCGGGCACGGGCGTGGGGCCGGGGAGCCCGCGGGCGGCCTCCCGCAGGTCGGCGTGACCGGAGACCGAACGGGCGAAGACGGCCTCGGCGATACCGCTCACCGGCACACCCAGGTCGAGCGCGATCTGCACCGTCCAGCGCCCGGTGCCCTTCTGCTCGGCCCGGTCGGCGATCACGTCGACCAGCGGCCCGCCGGTCGAGGCGTCCACCTGCCTGAGCACCTCGGCGGTGATCTCGATCAGGTAGGAGGACAGCTCACCCCGGTTCCACTCGTCGAAGACGTCGGCGAGCCGCGAGGGCTCCAGCCCGGCCCCCTGCCTGAGCAGGTCGTAGGCCTCGGCGATGAGCTGCATGTCGGCGTACTCGATGCCGTTGTGCACCATCTTGACGAAGTGACCGGCCCCGTCGGGACCGATGTGCGTACAGCACGGCACCCCGTCCACCTTCGCCGCGATGTCCTCGAACAACGGCCCGAGCGCCGCGTACGACTCCTTCGAACCGCCGGGCATGATGCTCGGCCCGAGCAACGCGCCCTCCTCGCCGCCCGAGACCCCGGCGCCGACGAAGTGGATGCCCCGTTCCCGAAGCGCCGCCTCACGCCTGCGGGTGTCGAGGAAGTGCGCGTTGCCGCCGTCGACGAGCATGTCACCCGGTTCGAGCAACGGGGCGAACTCCTCGATCACCGCGTCCGTCGGCGCCCCGGCCTTGACCATGATGAGGACACGGCGGGGACGTTCGAGCGCCGCGACGAACTCCTCCGGAGTCTCACAGGCGACGAAGGTTCCCTCGTCCCCGTGCTCCTCGACCAGCTTCGTGGTCCGTGACAGAGACCTGTTGTGCACCGCGACCACATGCCCGTGCCTGGCGAGGTTGCGGGCCAGATTCGCCCCCATCACCGCCAGGCCGGTCACACCTATCTGCGCCTGAGTCATGTTGTGACACCCCCTATTACGTTCAAGGATGCCCAGTCTGCACCGATCGCTCCCCACAGCGCGCGCCGAGCCGCGCCGACGCCCGGAGCCGGCTCAGGGCCGGGTCCCAGGGCCGGGTCTCAGGGCCGGAAGGACGACCCCGCCCGGTCGCCGCCGACAACGCTCCCGAGACAGCGGTAGGTCCGCACCCCTGAGGCGAACCGCTCCTTCGAGGGCGGCAACACCGCGATCTGCCAGTCCGAGGGAGTGATCTTGACGGCGGCGCCGCGCCGGGAGCTGAGCATGACCGACGACGCGCACACCTTGCGCACCATCGGATCGCGCTCGGCGGCCCCCGCGTCGTAGGTGAGGCCGCCCGGCAGCGTGGCGATCGCGAACGTCTCCCACGCGTGCGGCTCCTCACACTTGACGGGCCGCGCCGACGCGTCCCCCGCGATCACGACGAGTCCGCCCCAGCACTCGGCCTTCTGCACGCACGAGGCATGGCCACCGGGCACGGCCGCCGCGGGACAGTCCAGGGTGAACGTGGCGACCTCGGCGTTCGTCCCCTGAGCCCCCGTACCGGCGCCCCCGGCCTCGGAGGTGTCCGCGAGGCCGCCGACGGAGGCGCCCTGACCGAAGTTCTCCATGATCATCAGCCCGACCCCGGCCAACAGCAGGATCACGAAGGCGGCCGCGACCGCGACGAACACCCGGGTGTTCGAGGCGCCGGCGGCGGGCGCCGCCGCGTCCTTGGCCGGTGACTGGGTCACGCCGAGCTCCTGCAGACCGGGTGAGGTCATGTGCGCGCGCATCACCTCTCTGCCCGACCCCGGCCGCGCCCCCGGCACGCCGTACGAAGCGTGCCCCCCGGTCTGAGGAGTGGGACGGGGCCCGGAGGCGTACGGAGGCGGTACCGGGACGGACGGCGGTGGAACGGGAGAGGGACGCGGCGGCATCGGCCTGCCGTCCCGGGCCCCCCGTTCCAGGTGCAGATCGGTGAGGGCGTCCCGCAGGGCCGCGACCGAGGGGGTGCGTCGCGCGGGATCGCTGTCCATGGCCTGACGGAGTACGGCGGTCAGCTCCGGCGGCACACCGGGGATCTCCGGGATCGGCAGCCGGTGCAGGGCCATGATGACCGCGATGTTGGCCACCCCGCTCTCCGGAAACCGGGGAGGACGCCCGGACAACAACGCGTAGAGAGTGGCGGAGAGGGAGTAGACGTCTCCCGCCGTGGAGGGCTCCGTCAGGTCGAACGCCTCGGGCGGCGCGTAGGCGGGGGTGAGCGACTCTCTGGTCACCGAGGCCTCGCCCCCCGCGGAGGGCATGGTCGCCAGCCCGAAGTCGGACAGCACCACGTTGCCGTACCGGTTGATCAGGATGTTGGCCGGCTTGATGTCCCGGTGCAGCACCCCCGCGGAGTGGGCGGCGGCCAGCGCATCGGCGATCCGGACGCCGATGTCGGCGACCTCGGCGGGAGCCAGCGGCCCCTCCGCACGCAACCGGTCGAGCAGCGACCCTCCAGGACACAGCTCCAGCACCATGTACGGCCTGCCGTCGGCCAGCACTCCGGCGTCATAGACATGGGCCACGTGCGGATGCCCCGACAGGGCTCCCGCCGAGGTGACCTCCCGCATGAAGCGCCGCCGGTCACGCTCGGAGAGCAGAACGCGGTTGTCGACCTTGAGCGCGACCTCCCGGTCGACCGCCAGCTGCCGGGCCCGGTAGACGATCCCGAAACCGCCTTGGCCGAGTACGCCGGATATGTCGTAGCCGGGTACTGAAAAGGCGCCCGCTTCAGCCATCTGCCACCTCCTGACGACGGGCAGATTATCGGAGTTCAGCGTCGTCCCGGCTGTGTGACCGGCCCTGATTTGACGACGTCCCTCGGGGGACATAGAGTCACCAGGCCCGAGGGCGCCGACGATGTCGGTGAGACCCCGGGAACCCCTTCTGACTCACTCTCGACCGAGACACGTGTGTCCCGGTCGCTTCGGTTCGACACGTTCCGGATGTCAGAGTAAGTTGGAAGGGTTGCTCCGGAGACGGGGCGGTCTGAAATTCCTCGGACAGGCTTTATCGAAGAAAATGCGATCCGGTCGGATCGATTTGACACGAAAAAGCGGGTCTGAAAGAATAAAGACACAAC
This sequence comes from Streptosporangium sp. NPDC049376, assembly GCF_044466505.1. Classification (NCBI taxonomy): domain Bacteria; kingdom Bacillati; phylum Actinomycetota; class Actinomycetes; order Streptosporangiales; family Streptosporangiaceae; genus Streptosporangium; species Streptosporangium sp. NPDC049376. Next base: position 125,746 of record NZ_JBITMT010000019.1, read on the forward strand.
GAAATGAACGAAACGAAACGCCCCGGAATTCCGGCCGGTAAAACGGTTCGGGGGGACGGTGAACGCGTCCGTTTCTTGAGAACTCAACAGTGTGCTAAAAGCCAGTGCATGAAGCACAAACCCGTCCTAACGCACGACATGGCGACA
>NZ_JBITMT010000020.1:0-120434 GCF_044466505.1 Streptosporangium sp. NPDC049376
ACGCTTGGGGCCCTGCCGGTCACGGCCAACGGCAAGATCGACCGCCGCGCCCTGCCCGAGCCCGAGATCTGCGTCACCGAGGGGCGTGAGCCGCGTACGCCGAGGGAGGAGATCCTCTGCGGCCTGTTCGCCGAGGTCCTCGGGGTCGAACGGGTCAGCCTGGATGACGGCTTCTTCGACCTGGGTGGGCACTCGCTGCTCGCGACCAAGCTGGTCAGCCGGATCCGCACCGTCCTCGGAGTCGAGCTGCCGATCAGGGCACTCTTCCAGAATCCGGACGTGGCCAGGTTGGAGCGGTACCTGGCCACCGAGCAGGCCGGTACCGTACGGCCCGCCCTGGCCGCCATGACCCGGCCCCAGCACGTCCCGCTGTCCTTCGCCCAGCAACGCCTGTGGTTCATCGAACAACTCGAAGGGCCGAGTGCCCTCTACAACACGCCCTTCGCCGTACGGCTCCACGGTTCCGTCGACACCCGGGCGTTGGAGGAGGCCCTCGGGGACCTGGCCGACCGGCACGAGGCGTTGCGGACGGTCTTCCCCTCGGTGGACGGCGTGCCGTACCAGAAGGTGCTTGAGGACGCCCGGCCGGTGCTGCACCTGACGGGTGAGCTTTCCGAGGTCGTCGGCCGTGCCTTCGACCTGGCGGCTGAGCCGCCGCTGCGGGCCTGGTTGCTGTCGTACGGTGCGGACGAGCACGTGCTGGTCCTGCTGCTGCACCACATCGCCGGGGACGGCTGGTCGCTGCGGCCGCTGTTCGACGACCTGGCCGCCGCCTACCAGGCACGACTGGCCGGGGACGCCCCTGACTGGGCGCCGTTGCCGGTGCAGTACGCCGACTACGCCCTCTGGCAGCGCGACCTCCTCGAAACCGTCCAGGACGAGCAGCTCGCCCACTGGCGCAACGCACTGGAGGGGATGCCCGAGGAGTTGGCGCTGCCGTACGACCGGGCCAGGCCCGCTGTCCCCAGCCACCGGGGCGACCTCGCCGAGTTCAGGGTGGACGCGGAACTGCACGGGCGGCTGGTCCGGGTGGCGGCCGAGCGGCAGGTCAGCCTGTTCATGCTGTTGCAGGCCGCCGTCGCGACCCTCTACAGCCGCCTCGGAGCCGGAACCGACATCCCGCTCGGCACCCCCACGGCCGGACGCACCGACGAGGCACTCGACGACCTGGTCGGCTTCTTCGTCAACACCCTCGTCCTGCGCACCGACCTGTCGGGAAACCCGACCTTCACCGAACTGCTCGACCGGGTCCGCACGACCAACCTGGACGCCTACACCCACCAGGACGTGCCCTTCGAACGGCTCGTCGAGCACCTCAACCCGCCCCGTACGCCCGCCAGACACCCGATCTTCCAGACCGTCGTCACCTTCGACAACCAGACCCGCGCCGAGCTGGACTTCGCCGGGCTGCGCGGGACCATGGAACCGGTCGGTGAGGCGCACGCCCAGTTCGACCTCAATGTCACCTTCACCGAGACCCCTGACGGCCTGACCGGTGCGATCGGGTACGCCTGCGACCTGTTCGACCACGGCACCGCGACGGCTCTGGCCGAGCGGCTGGTCCGGGTGCTGCGGGCGGTGGCCGACGACCCCGAGCTGGCGGTCGGCGCCATCGACGTGCTCTCCGACCAGGAGCGGGAACTGCTGCTGGTCACCCGGAACGACACCGCCGTGGAGACCGACTTCGGCCGTTGCGTCCACGAGCTGTTCGAGGCCGAGGCCGCCGCCCACCCCGGCACGGTCGCCGTGGTCCTCGGCGAGACCGGTGTCACCTACGCCGAGCTCAACGCCCGCGCCAACCACATCGCGCGCACCCTGCTCGACCGGGGGCTGGTTCCCGAGGAGCCGGTCGCGGTGCTGATGGAGCGGAGCGTCGAGCTGGTCGCCGCGATCCTGGCCGTGGCGAAGGCGGGCGGCACCTACGCGCCGCTCGACCCGCGTTATCCGCTACCCCGGCTGCGGCACGTGCTGGACGCGACGGACGCCCGTTTCGTCCTGGTCGACACCGAGCACACCGGGCACCCGATCGCGCAGGACCCGCTCAGGAGCGTCCTGGAGATCACCGGCTCCGGAGCCGTGGCGGAGAACCCCGGGCTGAGGATCCACCCCGACCGGCTTCTCTACGTGATGCACACCTCGGGTTCGACCGGCCTGCCCAAGGGGGTCGGGGTCACCCACCGCAACGTCGTCGACCTGCTGGCCAACCCGCAGTTCCTGACCGGCGCGCACGAGCGGACGCTGCTGCACTCGCCGACCGCGTTCGACGCCTCGACGACGGAGGTCTGGGTTCCGCTGGTGACGGGAGGCCGGATCGTGCTGGCCCCGCCGGGCGCGCTGGACGCGCACACCCTGGCCAGGACCGTCGCCGAGCACCGGGTGACGCTGGTCCAGGCCCCCTCGGGGCTGCTCAGTGTGCTGGCCGCGGAGTCGCCGGAGAGCTTCCGCGAGGTGCGGCAGGTGTGGACGGGCGGGGACGTGGTCTCGCCCGCCGCCGTCCGCGACCTGATGGCGACATGTCCTGGAATAACGGTTGTCGCGGTCTATGCCCCGACGGAGACCACGGCCATCAAGACCTGCCACATCATGACCGCCGAGACCGGCGTCCCCGCGACGGTCCCCATCGGCCGTCCGATGCGCAACACCAGGGTCTACGTCCTGGACGCCGGGCTGCGACCGACCCCGGAAGGGGTCGCGGGTGAGCTGTACATCGCGGGCACCGGCCTGTCCCGGGGCTACGTCGGCAAGCCCGGCCTCACCGCAGAGCGGTTCGTCGCCTGCCCGTACGGCCCGCCCGGCGAGCGGATGTACCGCACCGGGGACCTGGTCCGCTGGAACGCCTCCGGCGAACTGGAGTTCGTCGGCCGTGTCGACGACCAGGTGAAGATCCGTGGCTTCCGGGTCGAGCTCGCCGAGGTCGAGGCGGTCCTGGCCGCCCACTCCTCGGTACGGCGCGCCCTGGTGGTGGCCAGGGACAACCGGCTGGTCGCCTACGTCACCGGGGAGGGCGATCCCGAGCAGGTGCGCGCCTACGCCGCCGGCAGGCTGCCGGACTACATGGTGCCCGCCGCGGTCATGGTGCTGGACGCGCTGCCGGTCACGGCCAACGGCAAGGTCGACCGGCGCGCGCTGCCTGAGCCGGACTTCGGCACGGCCGGAGAGGGACGGGGACCGCGCACCCCGCGGGAGGAGATCCTGTGCGGCCTGTTCGCCGAGGTCCTCGGCGTGGAGCGGGTGGGCGTCGACGACGGCTTCTTCGACCTGGGCGGACACTCGCTGCTCGCCACCAGGCTCGTCAGCCGCATCCGCACGGCCCTGGGCGTCGAGATGTCCGTCAGGACCCTCTTCCAGCACCCCGACGTCGCCGGGCTCAGCCGTCACCTGGAGCAGGCGGGACGGGACGACGTCCGCCCGCTGCTGCTGCCGGTCGTCCGTCCGGAACGGGTGCCGCTCTCCCCCGCCCAGTCGCGGCTGTGGTTCATCGAGCAGATGAAGGGCACCGGCGGCCTCTACAACTCGCCGCTGGCACTGCGCCTTTCCGGCCCGCTCGACCTGGCCGCCCTGCGGGAGGCGCTCGGCGACGTGGTGGAACGGCACGAGGTGCTGCGCACGGTGTTCCCGGTCGAGGGTGGCCTGCCGTACCAGGAGGTGCTGGCCGGGGTGCGTCCCGAGCTGCACGTGCGGGACGTCAGGGACGAACGGCACCTGCGTGAGTGCCTCGGTCTGGCCCAGGGGCACGTCTTCGACCTGGCGGTCGAGCCTCCGCTGCGGGCCTCGCTGTTCGTCCTTGGTCGTGGGGAGCACGTGCTCGCGCTGGTCATGCACCACATCGCCGGGGACGGCTGGTCCATCGGGGCGCTGCTGCGCGACCTGGGAGAGGCCTACGCGGCGCGGCTGGCCGGGGAGGCGCCCGGCTGGGCGCCGTTGCCGGTGCAGTACGCCGACTACGCCCTCTGGCAGCGCGACCTCCTCGAAACCGTCCAGGACGAGCAGCTCGCCCACTGGCGGCGGACGCTGGAGGGGGCGCCCGAGGAGCTGGCGCTGCCGTACGACCGGCCCCGGCCGGTGATCCCGACGAACCGGGGCGACTCGGTCGAACTGCGGATCGGTCCGGAGACGCACGCCGCCCTCACCGCCCTGGCCAGGAGGGAGAACGCCAGCCTGTTCATGGTGGTCCAGGCGGCGCTGGCCGTACTGCTCGGCGGGCTCGGCGCGGGCACCGACCTGCCGGTCGGCACCGTGATCGCCGGGCGCACCGACGACGCGCTGGACGACCTGGTCGGCTTCTTCGTCAACACGCTCGTCCTGCGGACCGACCTGTCGGGCGACCCCACCTTCACCGAGCTGCTCGGCCGGGTGCGGACGCTGGACCTGGACGCCTACGGTCACCAGGACGTGCCGTTCGAGCGGCTGGTCGAGGCGCTCAACCCGGCCCGTTCGATGGCCAGGCACCCGCTCTTCCAGGTGATGCTGACGCTGCACGACACCACGGGAGAGGCTCCTGAGCTGCCCGGCCTGCGTGCGGAGGTCATGGAGCTTGAGACCGACGTCGCCAAGTTCGACCTGTCCTTCGGCCTGTGCGAGACACGCACCGGAGACGGCCTGACCGGGGTGCTCGAATACGCGACCGACTTGTTCGACCGGATCACGGCCGAGGAGATCGCGGGACGGTTCGTCCGGGTGCTCGAAGCGGTGGCGGCCGATCCCGGCCTGCGGGCCGGTCAGGTGGACGTGCTGACCCCCGCCGAACGTGAGCGCCTGCTGCGCGGTACGGAGTTCACCCCGGCGCCGAGCACGCTGAAGGACCTCTTCGAGGCGCAGGCGGCCCGCACCCCGGAACGGGTCGCGCTGACCTTCGGTGAGGAGGAGCTGACCTACGCGGAGCTGGACGCCAGGGCCAACCGGCTGGCGAACCTGCTGGTCGAACGCGGGGTCGGTCCTGAGGGCCTGGTCGCCCTGGCGCTGCCGCGCTCCGCGGACCTGGTCGTGGCGATCGTCGCGGTCATCAAGGCGGGTGGCGCCTACGTGCCGATCGACCCCGGCTATCCGGCCGACCGCATCGCCTACACCCTCGACGACGCGGCCCCGGTCCTGCTGGTCAGCACGGCCCCGACCGTGGCCGGGCTGCCCGCGACCGCGCTGCCGTACGTGCTGCTGGACGAGCTGGACCTCGGCGGCCACACGGTGACCGGCCCGGTGACCGGCCCGGCGCCGGAGAACCCCGCCTACGTCATCTACACCTCCGGCTCGACCGGCAGGCCCAAGGGCGTGGTCGTCCCGCACGGCAACGTGGTCCAGCTGATGTCCGCGACCGAACGTCACTTCTCCTTCGGTCCCGACGACGTGTGGACCCTGTTCCACTCCTGCGCCTTCGACTTCTCCGTCTGGGAGCTGTGGGGCCCCCTGCTGTACGGCGGACGCCTGGTGGTCGTGCCCTTCGAGGTCAGCCGCTCGCCGAGGGAGTTCCTCGGCCTGCTGGCCAGGGAGCGGGTCACCGTGCTCAACCAGACCCCCTCGGCCTTCTACCAGCTCGTCCAGGCCGAGGCGGAGGACCAGGAGACCGGTTCGAAGCTGGCGCTGCGCAGCGTCGTCTTCGGCGGTGAGGCACTCGACCTGAGCAGGCTCGCCGACTGGTACGGCAGGCACCCCGACGACGCGCCGGTCCTGGTCAACATGTACGGCATCACCGAGACCACGGTGCACGTCTCCTACCGGGCCCTGGACGCCGCGACCGCGGAAGGGCAGAGCCGCTCGCTCATCGGGACCGCCATCCCCAGCCTGCGCGCCTACGTTCTGGACTCCGCGCTGCGGCCCGCCCCGGTGGGGGTCGCCGGGGAGCTGTTCGTCGCCGGGGAGGGCCTGGCCCGGGGTTACCACGACCGGCCCGCGCTGACCGCGGAACGGTTCGTGGCCGACCCCTACGGCCCGCCCGGCACCCGGATGTACCGCACCGGGGACCTGGCCCGCCGGACCCGCGACGGGGAGCTGGAGTACCTCGGCAGGATCGACGACCAGGTCAAGATCCGGGGCTTCCGCATCGAGCTCGGCGAGGTCAACGCGGTCCTCGGCGCCCAGCCGGGTGTCGCGCACAGCGCGGTCGTCGTCCGGGACGACCGGCTCGTCGGTTACGTCGTCCCCAGAGGCGGTGCCGGGATCGGGGCCGGGATCGACGTGGCCGCGCTGCGGGCCGTACTGGCCGCGACTCTGCCCGAGCACATGGTGCCCGCCGCGCTGGTCGTCGTCGACGCGCTGCCGCTGACCCCGAACGGCAAACTCGACCACCGGGCGCTGCCCGCCCCCGAGTACGCCGCCGCCCAGGACGGTCGAGGACCCAGCGACGCGCGGGAGGAGGTGCTCTGCGAGCTGTTCGCCGACGTCCTCGGCCTGGACAGGGTGGGCGTCGACGACAACTTCTTCGACCTGGGCGGGCACTCGCTGCTCGCGGCCAGGCTGGTGGCGGAGGTCCGGCTCAGGGCGGGGCTCGACGTGGGCGTCCGCGACCTGTTCCAGGCGCCGACCGTCGCCGAACTGGCCGCGCTCGGCGGTTCGCCGAACCGGGAGGCCTTCCCCGTGCTGCTGCCGATCAGGGCACGCGGGACGCGCAACCCGCTGTTCTGCGTGCATCCGGCGGCGGGCATCAGCTGGGTCTACACCGGCCTGCTGGGGCACATCGACGCGGACCGCCCGATCTACGGTCTCCAGGCGCCCGGCCTGGGCGACCTGTCCCTGCACCCGGCCAGCGTGGAGAAGCTGGCCCTGACCTACGTCGAGCAGATCAGGGAGGTCCAGCCGGAGGGCCCCTACGCCCTGCTCGGCTGGTCCTTCGGCGGGGTGGTCGCGCACGCGGTCGCCGCCGAGCTCCAGGCCATGGGTGAGCGGGTCGAACTGCTCGCGATCCTGGACGGCTATCCGGAGCTCGACGAACGTCCCGCCGACCGGGACCCCGCCCTGCTCGCCGCCATCCTCACCTCCCTCGGGCAGCCCGTGGGAGAGATCCCCGCCTGGCCGGAGACCCCGCAGGAGCACGCCGCGCTCGTCGCGCACGGCCAGGGACCGCTGTCCGGGCTGAGCGGTGAGGCCGTCGCCCGCGTCATCGGGGTGTTCCTGGCCAACCTGGCGCTCGCCGCGGACAGGCCGAGACGGGCCTACGACGGCGACGTGCTCTTCTTCCTCGCCGCCGCGGACCGTCCCGGCGACGCCCCCGACCCGGCGGCCTGGCACCCGCACGTGACCGGCCGCCTCGACATCCACCCCGTCCCCGTCACACACGGCGAGATGACCGGCGCGGACGCGCTGTCGGTCATCGGTCCCGTGCTCGACTCGCACCTCTGAACCCCTCCCTGAGATTGGACGAAAAATCATGAACAAGTACGACATTCCCGAGCAGTGGCACGGCCAGGCGTCCACCCCGATCGCCCCCGCCGACGCCTACAACGGATACATCGCCGCGAACGTGGTCTTCGCCCTGGACCGCCTCGGCCTGATGGAGCGGATCGGCAGGGGCGACAGGCTCTACACCGAGGACTACGCGGGCAACGGGCGGGCGGTGGCCCTCCTGCGCGCCGCGACCTGCTGCGGCTACCTCAAGGCCGACGACGACGTCTACATCCCCACCGAAGCCGGCCAGGAGATCGCCCGCTCGCGCGGCTACTTCACCTGGGCGGTCGGCGGCTACAACGAGGTGTTCGCCAACGCCGGGCAGCTCACCGGGGGCTTACGCCACTACGACCCCAGCGACATCCACCGCGAGGAGTCGATGGTCGCTCTCGGCTCCGCCCAGTGCGACCAGGCCATGTTCGCCGCGCTGCTGGACGAGGTGCTCGACGACGTCGAGTTCGGCACCATCGCCGACCTCGGCAGCGGCAACAGCGCCCGGGTCAGCCGGGTCGTGGCCCAGCGGCCCGGAACCCGCGGCATGGGCATCGACATCAGCGAGCCCGCGACCCTCATGGCCAGGCGCGACATCGCCGCCGCCGGCCTGCAGAACCGGGTCCAGGCCGTCCAGGCCGACGTGCTCGACGTCCTCGACAGGCAGCGGCAGCTGGAGATCACCGGCGAGGTGGACACGGTGATGAGCTTCTTCCTCCTGCACGACCTGCTCGCCGACCCGAAGACCCGCGCCGACATCATGCCGCGGATGCGGGAGGCCTTCCCCAACGCGCGCAGATTCATCCTGGGCGACACCATGCTCCGCGACCGGATCGACCACGAGAGCATGCAGCCGATCTTCTCGGTCGGGTTCGAGCTGGCCCACGCCATGATGGGCATCCCCCTGCACACCAGGTCCACCTACGACCGGCTCTTCACCGACGCGGGCCTGCGCATCGCCAGGGTCGAGCCGTTCGCCACCCCGCACTCCTGGCTCTACGTCCTCGACGTGGTGTGATGATGAAGCATCTTCTGGCACAGAACGAGAACCCCTTCGGGCCGCTGCCCTCCGTCCGCGCCGCCCTGGTCCGGGCGATCGACGGCCTCAACCGCTACCCCGAGTTCCGGCCCGCCTCGCTGACCCGGACGATCGCCGCCTGGCAGGGTGTCCAGGACTCCGAGGTGATCGTGGGCACCGGCTCCGCGGGCGTCGCGCACGACCTGTTCCGCGGTCTGCTGCGCCCCGGCGACGCGGTCCTGCACAGCGACCCCTGCTTCGACGTCTACCCCATGCTCTGCGCGATGGCCCAGGCCGAGTCGGTCGCCGTGCCCCTCGGCGCCGACGCCCGGCACGACCTGGCCGCCATGGCCGGGAGGATCGACGAACGGACCCGGCTGATCGTCCTGTGCAACCCGCACAACCCCACCGGGACGGTCTACACCTGGGACGAGCTGACCGCCTTCTTCGCCCTGGTCCCGCCCTCGGCGGTGATCCTGCTGGACGAGGCGTACGTGGACTTCGCCCCCGACCTGGGGGCGCCCGAGGTGGCCGGCCGACTGGCCGACTGGCCCAACCTCGTGGTCCTGCGCACCTTCTCCAAGTCACACGGCCTGGCCGCGCTGCGGATCGGCTACGCGCTGGCCAACGCCGAGATCGTCGAGCGGGTCACCCCGCACCAGGTCCCCTACACCCCCGGACAGCTCCAGCTCGCCGCCGTCCAGGCCGCGATCGCCGCCGACGACGAGGTACGGCAGCGCATCCGGCTGATCTCCTACCAGCGTGACCGGCTGCGCGGGAAGCTGGTCGAACTCGGCTGGTCGGTCACCCCGAGCCGGACGAACTTCCTGTGGATCACGGCGGGCGACCCCGCCCGGCTCGACCTCGCGCGAGCCGCCCTCGAACGGCACGGCGTGGCCGCCCGGACCTATCCGGGACGGGCCATCCGGCTGGCCGTCGGCGACCAGGTGGCGAACGACGCGGTGATCACCGCACTGTCCACCCTCAAGAACGAGAGCACCATGCCTGTTGACGTCACCCTGGACCACATCGAACTCTACGTCGAGGACATCGCCTCGCAGATCGACCGGCTCACCACGGGCTACGGCTTCGACCTGCTGATCCCGCCGAGCCGCCGCGCCGGCTACGAGGAACAGCTGTCGGCGCTGCTCGGCCAGGGCGGCATCCGCATCCTGCTCACCCAGCCGTTGTGCGCCGAGCACCCGGCCACGGGCTACCTGAGACGGCACGGGGACGGCGTGGCCGACATCGTGCTGCGGGCCTCCGACGCGGGCGCCGTCTACACCGAGCTGATCGAACGCGGCGCGGACGGCCTGTCCCGGCCCGCCGGACGCGCCGGATGCGTCGTCGCCACGGTCTCCGCCTTCGGCGACGTCGCGCACACCCTCCTCGAACGCGCCCCCGGCGTCCCCGCCGACCGGATTCCCGGGCTACCCGACCCGCTGTCACCGGGCGAGGGAGGGGTCGGGCTGCGGACCATCGACCACTTCGCGATCTGCCTGCCGCTGGGCGAACTGGACAAGACAGTCCGCCGCTACAACGAGGTCTTCGGCTTCTCCACCATCTTCTCCGAGCGGATCGAGATCGGTGCGCTGGGCATGGACTCGACGGTCGTGCAGAACGCCGACCGGACCGTCACCTTCACCCTGATCGAGCCGCTCTCGGTGAACTCCGGCGGCCAGATCGTCACCTTCCTCGCCGACCACGGCGGCGCCGGGGTGCAGCACGTCGCCTTCGACTCGCACGACATCGTCGAGACCGTCGGTACGATGGCCCGGCGGGGCGTGCCCTTCCTGCGCGCCCCCGAGGTCTACTTCGACCGGCTGCTCGACCGGCTCACCCCGATGCGCCACTCGGTGCAGCAACTCCAGGACCTGCACCTGCTGGCCGACCAGGACCACGACGGCCAGCTCTACCAGATCTTCACCCGCTCCGAGCACCCACGCGGCACCCTGTTCTTCGAGGTGATCGAACGGGCCCGCGCCAGGACCTTCGGCAGCAACAACGTGCGCGCCCTGTACGAGGCGGTCGAACTGCAGAACAGCGCCAGGGAGAGCACGGGGAGCCCGGGGAGTGCGGAATGACCCGGCTCGCCGTGACGGACTTCGCGGCCGAGGCGAGAGCCGTACTGGACACCTCGGTCTGGGACTGGCTCGACGGGGGCGCCGAACGCGAGTGGACGGTCGCGGGCAACAGGGCGGCACTCGACCGCGTCGCCCTGGTCCCCCGCGTCCTGGCCGACGTCTCCGGCTGCGACATCAAGACGACGCTCGTCGACAGCGGGGCGAACCTGCCGGTGGCGATCGCGCCGGTGGCCTACCACCGGCTCTTCCACCCCGAGGGGGAACTGGCCACCGCGCGGGCCGCCGCCGCGGCGGGCGTGCCCTTCACCGTCGGCACGCTGAGCAGCGTCGGCCTTGAGGAACTCGCCGAGACCGGCGCGGTCCTGTGGTTCCAGCTGTACTGGCTGCGCGACCGGGGCCGCCTCCTCGACCTGGTACGGCGGGCCGAGGAGGCGGGCGTCGAGGCGCTGGTCGTCACGGTCGACGTGCCCTTCATGGGGCGGCGGCTGCGGGACGCGGCCAACGGCATGACCCTGCCGCCGACGGTCCGCGCCGCGTTGCTGGACGAGGGCTCCTCGGGCCGCGCCCACCGGTCGGCCCGGGACTCCTCCGCCATCGCCTCGCACACCGCCGAGATCTTCTCCCCCGCCGTCACCTGGCACGACATCGCCTGGCTGCGCGGCCAGACCCGGCTTCCCCTGCTGCTCAAGGGGGTGCTCGACCCCGAGGACGCCGTGCGCGCGGCGGCGGAGGGGGCGCGCGGCGTGGTCGTCTCCAACCACGGCGGCCGCCAGCTCGACCAGGCCGTCCCCGCGGCCATGGCGCTGCCCGCCGTGGCCGAGGCGGTCGCGGGGCTGCCGGACTCACGCTTCCAGGTGCTGGTCGACAGCGGCATCCGCAGCGGCTCCGACATCCTGTCGGCCCTCGCGCTCGGCGCCTCCGGCGTCCTGCTCGGCCGGCCGGTGATCTGGGGTCTGGCGGCCGGAGGCGAGAGCGGCTGCGCACGGGTGCTCTCCCTCCTCGAAACCGAACTGCGCAACGCCCTGGGGCTCGCGGGCTGCCCGGACCTGCGGTCCGCGACGCGCCTGCGGGTCGCCCGCATGCCCTACTTCCCGGGAAAGACGCCATGACCGTACGGACTCCACTCCGAGACGACCTGAGCCTGGACGACCTGCACGGCTCGCTGACCGACCCGGCCATGAGCTCGATGAACCTGCTCAACGAGATATCGATGCGTTACCCGGCGGCGATCTCCTTCGCCGCCGGGCGACCGGCCGAGGACTTCTTCGACGTCGCCGACGTCCACGAGTACCTGGAGGTCTTCCACGACCACCTGCGCACCGAGCGGGGCCTGACCGAGCGGGAGGCCCGGAGCCTGCTGCTCCAGTACGGCAGGACCAAGGGAATCATCCACGACCTGGTCCGTGAACACCTGCGGGTCGACGAGGACGTCCACGTCCCCGCCGAGTCGATCGTGGTGACCGTCGGCTGCCAGGAGGCGATGTTCCTGGTGCTGCGGGCGCTCGCCACGACGCCGCAGGACGTGCTGCTGGCCGTCTCCCCCACCTACGTCGGCCTGACCGGCGCCGCCCTGCTGACCGGGTTGCCGGTCTGGCCGGTGCGCGGCGGGGAGGAGGGGCTGGACCTGGCCGACCTGCGCGCCCAGATCGACCGCGCCAGAGCCCAGGGGCTGCGACCCCGCGCCCTCTACCTGGTGCCGGACGCGGCCAACCCCACCGGGGTCAGCCTGCCCCCTCACGTGCGTCAGGAGGTGCTGAGCCTGGCGTCGGCCGAGGACATCCTCCTGCTTGAGGACAACCCCTACGGCTTCTTCGGCGGGGGCGAGCCGCTGCCGACCCTCAAGGCCATGGACACCGAGCGAAGGGTCGTCTACCTGGGATCCTTCGCCAAGACCGCGCTGCCGGGCGCCAGGATCGGCTATGTCGTGGCCGACCAGCGGATCTCCGACGGGTCGCTCCTGGCCGACCGGCTGGCGATGATCAAGAGCATGACGACGGTGAACACCTCGCCGATCGCCCAGGCCGTCATCGGCGGCGCCCTGCTCAAGCACGGCTGCAGCCTCCGCGCGGCCAACCGCAGGCAGATCGACCTCTACCGCAGGAACCTGCGGCTCGTCCTCGACGGGCTGGCCGAACGCTTCCCGCCCGGCCGCGGGGTCACCTGGACCACCCCGTCCGGCGGCTTCTTTCTCGTGGTGACCGTCCCCTTCCCGGTCGACGACGAACTGCTCGAACACTCGGCGAGCCACCACGGCGTCATCTGGACGCCGATGTCGCACTTCTGCCCGGACGGCGGTGGGGAACGGCAGCTCAGGCTCTCCCTCAGCCAGGTCACCCCGGAGACGGCCGGTCAGGGCCTGGACCGGCTGTCCGCCCTGATCGAGGAACGGCTGCGCTGAGCGGGACCTCCAGCGTGCGGGGTCTCCGCTCTTCCGCCCACGGCCTCCGGGACGCGGTGACCGTCAGCCCGGCGGAGGATGATGCAGGGATGCTGATCCGTATTGAGGCGTCCGAGTTGCCGGGGCGGGAGTGCGAGCGGGCACCGGGTTTCCCCGGCTACCGGAACATTCACGTGGGAGTGCAACGAAGGGAGCACCCCGGCGAGTTGCTCGACCCGCGTCCGGCGGACGTTCCCTCGGTGGTCTGGGAGCTGGAGGCGACCACGAGCCGCAGGGAGACCGGGTGGGACCTGCGGGGCCCGTATGTGCAGGGCAGGCCGGGCGGCCGGTTCGTGTACCTGTCGTGGGGGGCGGTCGACGACGCCGGGGTGTTCTCCATGTTCCGCCGCGCGAAGCTCATGCTGGACGGAGTCCCCGCGGCCGTGCTGGACACCGCGGTGGAAGGCGGGCTGCTGGTGGCGCGGCTGGGGCTGACGGACTCCCACGGTCACCCGTTGTGCGCGGCCGTCCGCCCGCCGCTGGTGGAGTGGTCGGCCCCCGCTCGCTGAAACCCTCCGTCGGCGGGACAGGCGCCGAGGGGACGGCGGTTCAGTAGCCGATGGTGAAGCGCCGCTGGACGAATCGAGGCAGTTCCGCCTCGTCGACGAGGGCGACGGCGGCGTCCTCCGAGGAGATGCGGCTGCGTCCGTCCGCATCGAGGACCGGCTGGTCGCCGCCGATCCTGAATCGGCCGGTGCGCGGGCCGGGGGCGATCTCCTCTGCCGGGCTGAAGTAGGTCCACAGCCGGTTGGAGGTGCGCAGGACGTTCAGGGCGTCCCGGTGCCCGCGCACGGCGGCCGCGTACTCCCTGGGCAATCCCAGCTGGTCGAGGCTCCGGTGCAGGAGTTCGTCGGAGTCCGCCCGGGTGAGGCCGGGCTCGATTTCCAGGCTGCCCGCGCCGCCGATCACGATCAGCCGGGTCCGGGGGTGGCTCTCCAGCGCCTTGAGCAGCGCCCGGGCGGCGCCGGCGTAGACCGTGGGGTCGGCGATCGAGCGCGACACGGTGTCGTCGAAGTCTCGGGCGGCGTTGCCGGGCTGGTATCCGCTGATCAGGACATCCATTCCGGGCAGGACCGCGGCGATGCTTTCGGCGTCGAGGACGTCAACGGTCTTCCAGACGATGTTCTCCCGGTTCTTCTGCTCTTCGCCGATCCGGGTGGCGTCGCGGGTGAGCGCCGTGACGTGATGCCCTCGCAGGAGGGCTTCGGTGACGACACGGCTTCCGATGCCGCCGGTGGCTCCGATGATTCCGATGCGCATGGGTCTCCTCGTTCATTGAGTGGCGTGAAGGAACTATACGGCGTGAAGTTTCCGTACGCCAGTCATCCAAGTGACGCTGTAGAGTGATCGCTGTGGGAAGCATGGGAGGACGACGCGAACGGCTGCGGGCCGAGACCACAGCGGAGATCAAGCAGGTCGCGCTCAAGCTGATGGCCACGGGCGGACCCGACGCGATCACCCTGCGGGCCATCGCCCGCGAGATGGGCATGACCGCCAACGCGATCTACGGCTACTTCGCCACCCGTGACGACCTGGTCACCACACTGATCAACGAGGTGTACACCGCGCTGGCCGACGCCGTGGACTCCGCATGGGCCGAAGCCGCCGCCGCTCATCCGGCCGGTCGGATCCAGACATGGGCGCGAGCCTTCCGGGACTGGGCCCTGGCCAACCCCGAGGGATTCCGCCTCATCTACGGCGACCCCGTGCCCGGTTACCAGGCACCCGAGGGCGGTGCCGCCCCGGACGCCGCACACCGGGTCTGCACCGGCATCGCCGCCCTCGCCGACGCCGCCTGGCCGTACGCCGAATCTCTTTACGCGCACAGCGACTTCCAGTGGTCCGACTTCGACGACGGGCTGCTCGGCAAGGTTCGTCCGGCGTTTCCCGACCTGCCACCGGCCGGCGTGGCACTCGCACTACGCATCTGGGGCCATCTGCACGGCCTGGTGTCACTGGAGATCTACGGACACCTGCACACCCAGACGATCAACCCCGACAAGCTCTTCCAAGAAGAACTGACCCAGCTCGTCCGATCACTGGGCGTTGCGCCCGAAGCATGACAGCGACCGCGGGCCTGCCCCGGGCCCAAGCACGTCCGCGTCGCGACGCGGTCTTCTCGTCGCCCGCCCCTGAAGCCCGTAGACGGACGAGGCACGCGGGCTTGGCCGCCGCCCAGAGGGATTTCGGCATCAGGGGCCGGAAAGCCGAGCCGACGTCGACCGATGAGGACCGCACCTGTGAGCGCCGCCGGATCACTCACCCAGCGTCGACGCGGGAACAAGGAACCGCCGAGTACGGCCTACGGCGGCCGGTACAGGCGAGCCGAGGCGGCGGGTCGCCAAGGGTGGGCCGGGACAAGCCCGGGTTCGCGGTGATCGTGCGATGGGAACCACCGGGTCACCGGCCCCCGGCGTGGTTGATCGAACCGGAAGCCGATGGGTGACGTCAAGGCAGCGGGTACACGAGGGCGTCCCCTCCGCCCTCGGGGCCTCCGCTGATCAGGGCGACCCCGGTGGAGCCCTCGTAGACCGAGCCGCCGCTGTCTCCTTCGGCCGCCTGAACGGTGGTGAGGGCCAGGCCGTAGACCGGCCCGTCACCGTAGTTGGTGGTGACGTCAAGGCTGACGACCGTGCCGCAGGTGGTGCCGGTCGTGGCGCCGGTCTTGCACAGCTCCTGGTTGATCGACGGCCTGCCGAACCGGGTGATCGGCTGGATGCTCCCGTCGGCCTGACGGACAGCCGAGGGAAGCTGCCAGCCGGTGGTGGGGGTGATGTAGGAGATGTCGCCGCCCGGATAGTGGAAATCGGTGATCCTACCCAGGAGCTGGCCGGCCAGACCCCAGGTGATCCCGGCCTTGCGGCAGTGTCCTGCGGTGAGGACGGCCGGCTGCCCGTTCCTGGTGACGTTGAAGCCGGTCGTGCAGTAGACGCCGCTCTGGGTCACGATCTGCTGGCCCCCGTAGACGGTCTCGGCCAGGGCGGCGGAGCCGGTCATCGGCGGACGGAGCGGTGCCGTCGCGGTGGAGACATAGGGCCTGACGGGTTCATCCACGGTGAACGTGCTGGTGAGATCGGAGGGGCCGGCCGTCAGGAAGGATCTGGTCGTGACATCGAGGGGGCCTTTCAGTACCGCGATGCGGACCTTGCCTTCTGCGGCGTTGATGTACCAGTACTGCGCGTTGCCGGCTTTTCCCTGTTCGGCGAGCCGGTCGAGCTGTGCCTTCAGCTCTGTCAGTTCGGGAAGCGGGGCCGCCGTCCGCGGGGTGCTCGAAGAGGCGGAGGCGGGGAGCGCGTATCCGGAGACGATCACTGTGAGGACCGTCGCGAGGGCGTGGGAGAAGAGTCGGGGGAAGCGCGATCGCACAGGGGACTCCTGTAGCCAGAAGGGTTCAGTAACACACAGATATCTACCAACTACTTAGAGTCACCAAACCCGGGATCTACGTCCGGCGGGTAGGAGGTCCTTCCTGCGACCGTGTCCTCAACCGTCAGGCAACCCGCTCCAACGCCCCAACAGGAAGGCGGAGCGACCGCCGGTCAACTGAGCCGAGCCGATTCGGGTCCGATCCGGCGAGCCACGAAGCGGGGCCATGCGGCCGAAATATGGCAAAGAGGAAGGTCCCCGTTCCCGCCGATCGGTGCTCACCTGAAGGTGCCCCTCTCACTTGGCCATGAGGAGCCACCCATGAGAATTCGCCGCTTACTCGCAGTCCTCCTCGCGACGGCGTTGAGCACCGGCATCCTGGCCGCACTCGCACCCGCCCCCGCGATCGCGTCCACCGGCCGCCAGGCAAGTGCGGTCACGAGCATCGTGTGGATGCCCTACTGGAACTACGAAGTCGGCGACCTCGTCTACGGCCTGACCAACCGTTCCGCTATGTACAGGTGCCTTGTCGACCACTTCTCCATGCCCGAGTGGGCACCGGAGGACGCCCCCGCCCTGTGGCAGCGGATATGACCCGTCCCCTCTCCATGGCGGACTTCTGCGGCGTCACCCACCGGGGAGAGCGAGCAGGACGGTCGACGGGCCTTCGTCGGCGCGGGTTCGAGCCGTTGACGTAGGCGGTCCGCGCAGGGCCGCAGCGTACAGCCGGTCCCAGGACCGGACGAGATCGCGTACGGCTCGTTCGACACGAACCATGAGTGGTACCGAATGCGTACGCGCCGCCGTCGAACGCCGTGATTTCTCGACAGCGACCACCGTCAGCGCAGCCGTGACACAACCATGACACGGCGCGGACGAGGCCGGGACGCGGCCGATCGACAGTGGACGAGGTCGACGGCGAGAGAGCAGGGCCTCGAACCGCTCCTGACCTGAACCGTTCTCCGTGGGCTGGAAGCCCTGCCTGCCAGGTCGGAGGCGGTCTGCGGCACGGTGACCGTACCGGTCGACGGGTCGAAGCCGAACGGGCCGCCTGCCCAGGGGCCCGGCCCGATGTGAGGCCATGACCCGGTGCCTGCGTCGGGCCGGGGGCGTCTCCCCCGTCAAGCAGGGCGAGATGAGCCGGCCGTGACCGTCCTTCGGGCGGAAGGCCACGGCGAAGATGATCACGAAAAGGAGAAGGCGTGACTGATGACAGGAACCGGGGTTGGCGTTCGCCGGTATGGGGCGCCGCCGGTGTCGTCATGTTGACGATGGCCTGTGCCGGGCCCGCCACCGCCGCTCCGGCGCGGGCCGGGAACGTGCAGAGGGCGATGGAGGAACTGGCCAGGGTCCCCGGGGTCGTGGGGGCCGTCGGCGGGGCCTACGTCGATGGGAGATCCATCGGGCTGGGCAGCGCAGGCTCCCGGTTGCTGAACGGCAGGGGCGGGAGGATACCCACGAACGCCCGCTTCCGGATCGGGTCGCAGACCAAGGAGATGGTGGCCACCGTGGTGCTGCAACTGGTCGAGGAGGGCAGGCTGGGCGTGGACGACAAGCTCGGCGACCTGCTGCCGGTGGTGGCGAAGGAGAACCTGGTGGCGCGCGCCGATGAGATCACGGTACGGCAGATGCTCCGGCACACCTCCGGCATTCCCGACTGGTACGCCAAGGAGCCGAACCCGGACGGGAGCGAGGGAGACGTCTCGTTCGACGTGTTCGACTTCACGACCCCCTATCAGCCGCTCGATCTGGTGAAGTGGAGCCGCGGTCGGCCCCGTACCGGGGAACCGGGTGAGAAATACTCCTACTCCAACACCAACTACACCCTCCTCGGCATGATCATCGAGAGGCTGACCGGCCACGACCTGGCCACCGAACTGCACAGGCACCTGTTCGGCCCGCTCGGGATGACCAGGACCTACCTTCCCGTCAGGCCGCCGGAAGGCATCAAGGGGCCACACGGCCATGGCTACTACCCCGACGCCGACGGCGAACTGCGCGACGTGGACCGGTTCAACGCCGGTTTCGGCGGAGCGGCCGGAGGGGTGGTCTCCACCGCGCACGACGTGAGCGCCTTCAAAAGGGCGTTCTCCCAGGGCAAGCTACTGCCGCCGGCACTCCAGCGAGTCCTGACGGACCGGTTGCCCAACGACCCACCCCCGGGTGGGGGCGGCCCCGCCTTCTGCGACGGCGAACTCGACGGCTTCTTCATGGGCGGGAGCACCGCCGGATACCTCGCCATGACCTTCTCCACGAAAGACGGCAGCCGTCAGCTCTCGATGTCGACCACCCTGAGCGTCAAGGACATCAGCGGGCCGGCCGAAGGCATGTTCAAGGCTGTGGAGACCGTCTTCTGCCCATCCTCGTCAGCTGATTGATAATGATCCGTTCTGGGTCTATCCCGTATTGGTCTTTCCCTCGTCTGCACATCGAGCCCTAACCTGCGCATATGACGCTTCAACTGACCGCAGCACCGGACATCGCACTCACGCACACCGCCGATTTCGAGTCCGCTCTCACGGGTCTCGCGAAGGCCGCGGCCACCGAGCCCGGTGTGCTCGACGACGGATTCCGGCGCGACCCGACCCACCCGGGCCCTCCCCGATGTCGTGACCTTCGTCGGCGACCTCCCGCTGCGGCCGGCCACCGACTCCCACGCGCTCCTCGAAGCCACCTCCGTCCTCACCCAGATTCCGATGCTCCGTACCCAGCGAGGCCGGCGGCAGTTCTCAGCGGGAGCTTCCAGGTCACCCGGAGCGTTCTGGACGGAGGTCGTCATGCATAAGTTGGTGGTCCTGTATTCCAAGCCCGCCGACCCTGACCACTTCCGCGACTACTACGTGACCAACCACCTTCCGCTGGTCATGGATTGGCCCGGCCTGCTTGCGTGGCGCTACAGCTTCGACGTGGCGGCCACGGGAGAAGCGCCGTATTTCGCGGTCTTCGAAGGCGACTTCGCTGACGCCGCCGCCATGGCCGCGGCACGGGAGTCGCCGCAAGGCCGGCGACTGGCCGCCGATGTCGCCAACTACGCCACCGGCGGTGCGGTCATCATCCACTATCCGGTGCAGGACGGCACCGGCTGAGGCAGGACGGTACGCTCCGGTGCGCGTTCGGTCGGCCGTCGCGGCCGGGTCGGGCTGTCGGTGCGACGCCGTTCGCGGTTGCCGGTTCGTTGAGCGTCAAGGGGGGCCGATGTCCTGGCCGGATGTCACGGTGGTCGATGCGTGCGTGCGGCGTGACGGCCGGGGCGGCAGCCCCACGGCCGTCACCGACGACGACCCGGCGGCGACGGACGCGGACCGGCGTGCGGTCGCTGCTGCGGCCGGCACCTCGCACGCGGCGTTCCTCGGCCCGGAGCGGACGCCGGACGGTGGCCGGCCGGTCCGGTTCTTCACCGCCACCGCCGAACTGTCCGGCTGCGGCCACGGCACCGTTGCCGCGCAGGCCGTCCGGTTGACCCGCGCCGCGCTGGGCGAGCTGAACGACCGCCAACACACCGGCGGGCGCACGTTCGACACCGTGGCGATCCGCCGACCCGCCGGCATCGAGGTGTGGTTCGACCAGGGCCTCGTCGCGCTGCGTCACCCGGCGCCGGACGAGAGCGCCGCGATCGTCGCCGCGCTCGGGCTCACCGCGGACGACCCGCATCCGACCGACGCGCCACGGATCGCCGCGCCCGGCGCACCACGCATGCTGGTACCGGTCCACGACCGGTCGGCGCTGCTCCGGGTCCACCCACACCTCGGCAGGCTGACAGCGGCGTGTCGGCGGTACGGGCTTCTCGGCTGTTTCGTGTACGTACCGCCGGTGGGCGACCGACCGGGTGCGGCACGGATGTTCGCGCCGGCGATCGGCGTCGACGAGGACGTCGCCAACGCCAACAGCACCGGCTGCCTGGCCGCCCACCTGCTCGACACGACAGGGGCGCAGACGGTCACGATCGAGGTGGAGCAGGGCGACACCCTCGGCCGACCGGCCAGCGTGCTCGCTTCGGCCCGACGCGGACCGGCGGGCATCACGACCCGGGTCGGTGGGTTAGCGGTGGTCCGCGACGGACACCGAGGCGACGACTAGACCGTCCTCTTCTACGATCCGCGCATGGGGCTTTCGCGATGGCACTCATCGGCCTGGTCCGTGTCAGCACCGACAAGCAGAAGACCAGCTTCGGGAGGAGGACGCCCACAAGGTCAGCCAAGGCGCGGGCCGGAAGCTTCTTTCGTCTCCCTACCTACCTTTTGGCGTTCGACCCCGACCCCTGCCGCTTGTCGGCCTGGGAAACCCCGAAACGCTGGGCCTCCCGGTCTGATCGATGCCCTGCGGCACGCCCGTTGCGTCCGCTCCATGACCTGCGGCGCGTCGGTCGCGTCCGTAGAGGTCGCCGGTCCTAAGGCAACAGGACAACGGCTGAGCGGGCTTCGAACCCCCGGGTCATGTCATGTCGCGCCGATCGCGCAGGATTTCGACGCCGTCGCCGTCAAGTTCATCGCAGAACACCGAGCGTCCGGTCGTGGCCATCACCAGCGCCAGGGTGGTGCCGGACACCAGCGGGCCGGAGCCCGTGGTGAAAGGGCCGTCGGCGGCGACGAGCCGCAGGCCGGCGATCCGTCTCTTGGCGGCGACGACCAGGTCCGAACTCCGGTAGTAGTCGGCCACCCGGGTGAGGGTCTCGATCGGGTAGTCATGGCGAATTCCCAGCGGCCGTCGGATGTCCTCGGCGTGCACGATCGTCTCACCCAGCATCGCGATGACCGGGAGAGGCGGCTTGGTGGTGCTCGTGATGACGCGGCGGAACCTGTCATGCGTCTCGGCCGCGGTCGCGCCCAACTGTTCGGCCAGCCGCATGGCGACCTGCTTGTCGAAGTCGAACCGGTAGCGGATCACCCCCGTAAGCCACCGCACACCATTGAGGCTCGCCCCTGCGGTGAGGTGCGCCAGCACCTCCCGCACCGTCAATCCGGCGCACAACGACGGCGTCGTCCACTGCTCGTCGACCAAGTCCACCAGGTCGCCCGCCAGAGCCGCTCGCTCGGCATGCACCAGCGGCCAGAGGTCGGCCACGTGAGCGCCCCGTGCTTTGGGTGCCGGATCGGTCATGTCAGACGGCCTTTTCTCGTCAGTCACAGGAGTCCTCGCGTCAGGTTGGTTAGGACGGTCGAAGGTGAAGACTTCCGCCAGGGGACGAAATCGTCGCTCATGAGCGACAATTCCGGCCAGTTTGCCGATTCAGGCCCTTCTGGATCTGTCCCCAGCGGGATCCCAACGCCCGCGATCCCCCCTCTGATCCGAGGGGCGCCGATGACGGAACCGTGACAGCGGCAGACCGGGACGAACCCACTGCCCAACAGACGGCCGCCGAGCAGATCGGGCCACCCTACTTGCCTGACGTGGCTACCGACCTTCAAGCGGCTGACCAGATAGTTCATTCAGCTACGACCGGACGATGCCTCGGGAACCCTTGAGGAGTTCGACCGGGCGCGGTTCGACGCCTGCCTTGACCACCTCGTCGCCACCGTCCCCGGGGCGGTCGGTTAGGGGTCGAGGAATCTCCGTGCCGGAGCGTGCGCCAAGCGTTCCGAGTCTTCCTGGATGGTTTGACCAGGGGTGAATAGTCCGCTGAATTCTTCGCGGGTCGCGTTTGCCGGCCTTCGGAGGATGTCCTGTCTGACGTGGTGAGTGCGGCGCGGACCGGTCGACCCCACTCGGGCCGGGTGGTCAAGTCCGCTCCCTTCGCCGTGTGGTTTGCGCCGGTGCCGTCCGCCGGGTTCCACATCGTTCTCCAGGGAACGTGCTGGCTTCTCCCTTCGCAGGGTGAGCCGATCGCGCTCGGACCGGGTGACGTGGCGTTCCTGCCGCGCGGATCCGCACACGGGCTGGCCGACGACCCGTCCACCCCGGCGAGCGATCCGCCCGCAACGTTCACCGGAGTCCGTGATGACCGCGCCGACGAGACGTCAGCCGAGCGGCCGCCCACGGTGGTCATGCTCTGCGGCGCCTACCTCCTGGACGGCTCCAGGCCACATCCGCTCCTGAACGACCTGCCCGAGGTCATCCACCTGCCGACACGGGTAGGGCGCCACAGGGAACTCCGCGCCGCGATCGAACTCCTCGGCGTGGAACTGGACAACGACGCCCGCCCAGGCTCCGACACGATCCTGCTCACCCTGCTGGATCTTCTCCTGCTCTACATCCTGCGCGCGTGGTTCGAACAACGGCGCCTCTCCAGCCACTCCGCCACCGGCTGGGCCGCGGCCCTGCACGACCCCGCCGTCGCCGCCGCCCTCCGCGCCATCCATGGAGACCCCAGCCGACAATGGACCGTCGAGGAGTTGGGCGCGCAGACATGCCTGTCCCGTGCCGCCTTCGCCCGGCGATTCACCCACCTGGTCGGCCAGCCACCGCTCACCTACCTGACATGGTGGCGGATGACCACCGCCGCCCGGCTCCTGCGCACCTCCGACGCCCCCGTCAACACGATCGCCCAACAGGTCGGCTACAGCTCGCAGTACACCTTCACCCATGCCTTCAAACGCCAGTACGGGTCACCGCCCGGCGGTTACCGGCGCCGCGTCGGCTGAAGCACGACACCCGCGTCGGGATCTTCGAGGTCCGGCGGCCTATGACAGTCGGTTAACGGCGTCCAAGAGGCCGCGCGAGCCCTGGAAGCCTGTTCGTGGCGAATCCAGACAGGAGAACGGGCGGGCTTCCCGGTGCTCGGGTCCGGCGGAACGACCCGTTGGCGGCACGTCATGCAGCCGAAATATGGAAACCGGGAATCCCCGGCTTCGCCGACCGTCCTCCTCTGAAGGCGTTTTTCCACCCAGCCGTCAGGAATCGGTAACACCCCGATTCGGCCGGTGGGTGGGAACGCGGGCGCCGCGACAGCCACACCCCGTCGTCGCTGGGGCCATCGCACGGCTGCCGCGCCTGCGGCGTCGCCGAGCGTGATTGGGAAGTCGTTCGATCGCCCCGCCCTGGCTGAGACGGCCCTGTCACACTTCGCCGACGACGTGACCTGACCGTTTCCGCGGGACGCGTGCTAAGTTGGCCACATGACCAATTTGGCCGATCGACCAAACTCGGCGCGAGGCGACCGGCGTCGCGAGCAGCTGGTGGAGACCGGCATCGCGCTCCTGGACGAGCAGGGGTGGCCCGGCGTCACCACGCGCGCGGTGGCCGAGCGCGCCGGAACCAACCCCGGCCTGATCCACTACCACTTCGGCGGACTGCCCGGCCTGCACGCGGCGATCTTCCGGCGGGCCACCGACCTCATCATCAACCCGCTCGTCGAGGAGTTGCTCGGCGCCGACGACGAGCGGGCCGCCCTCACCACGATCGCGACCCTGCTGCCCCGTACGGCGGGCGACGGGCCCACCCGGCTGGCCGCGGAACTGATCGTCGGAGCGACCCGCGACCCCACACTGGGCGCGGTGCTGCGCGACGAGCTACGCCAGGCCCGGGGGCGGATCGCCGAGCGCCTGAGCCGGTCGCATCCCGACTGGCCGCCCGGCCGGTCGATCGGGATCACCACCCTGGTCGTCGCCGCGATCGACGGGCTGATGCTGCACTACATGATCGACAGCGAGCTTCCCATCGGCGAGGCGCTGGCCGTGGCCGAGCAACTGCTGCCCGGGGAGGACGGATGAGGGTCCTCATCAGCGGGGGCGGGATCGCCGGGCTCACGCTGGCGTACTGGTTGCGGCACCGCGGCATCGAACCCGTCGTGGTGGAACACGCGCCACACGGTCGCCTGGGCGGGTACGGGATCGACTTCTTCGGCACCGGATACGACGTGGCCACCCGCATGAGCGTCCTCGACCGGCTGACCCCGCACCGGTTGCCGGTCGACGCGGTCGAGTTCGTCGACGCCTCAGGGCGTTCCCAGGCCAGTCTGACGCCGGAGCTGCTGGAGCGGATCATCCGGGGGCCACACCTGCCGCTGATGCACTCCACGCTGGAGGGCGCCCTGCTCGACGCCGTCGCCGCCGAGGTGGAGATCCGCTTCGGGGAGAGCCTCGCCGAGGTCCGCGACACCGGCACGGCCGTCGAGGTCGGCTTCACGGGCGGTGGCAGGGAACGGTTCGATCTGCTGGTGGGGGCCGACGGCATTCACTCGCGGACCCGGGAACTCGTCTTCGGCCATGAGGAGCGGTTCGTCCGTCACCTCGGCTGCCGCCTGGCCTCCTACCCGGTGACCGACCGCTACGGCTGGGGCCGGGTGCGCGCCCACTACACCGAGCCGGGACGTCAGGTCGTCGTCTATCCCAATGATGAGCCCGGTCGCCTGGTCACCCTGCTGTTGTTCCGCTCGTCGTACGGCGAGAGCGTTCCGCGTGAGCGGCGCCTGGACCTGCTGCGGGCGCGGTTCGACGGCGCGGGCTGGCTCACGCCGTCGTTGCTGGACGACGCCCCCGCAGGGGAGTCCATCTTCATGGACACGATGGCCCAGGTCGTGATGCCCGCCTGGCATCGTGGCCGGGTCGCCCTGGTCGGCGACGCGTGCGGCTGCATGACCATGGTCTCGGCCCAGGGCGTGTCCATGGCGATGGCCGGGGCGTACGTGCTGGCCGAAGCGCTGGCGTCCGAGCCCGGCCACGAAAGAGCCTTCGCCCGCTACCAGGCGCGGATGCGTCCCCAGGTACGGCGTCGCCAGCGCAACGCGCTGTTGTTCGCCCGGATGCTGCTGCCCGTCACCCGAGCCGGGCTGACGGCCCAGAGCCTGGCCAACCGGCTCATCACACGTCACCTGTTCGCACCCGTCCTGCGCCGGCAGTTCTGCGCGGACAGTTTCCTGCCCCCGGCCAGCGTCGAATTCGAGAGAGGCTGAATCATGGAGATCGTCAACAGGCCCGCCCCGCCGACCGGGATACGTCGCAGGCTGTGGCGGCTGCCCATCCTGCTGTACCGGGCGGGTCTGGGGGCGCTGATGGGCCACCGCGTCATGCTGCTCACCCACACCGGACGGGTCTCAGGACGTCGTCGCCAAGCCGTCATCGAGGTCGTCCATCACGACGAGCACGGCTACTTCGCCGCCTCCGGGTTCGGAGTCAAAGCCGACTGGTACCGCAACGTCATGGCCGCTCCCGAAGTGACGATCCAGGTCGGCGGCCGCGTCCTCCAGGTGACGGCCACCCCCGTCGAGACCGAGGCGGGGGCCGAGATCATGGCCCGGTACGCGCCCCGCCACCCCGCCGCGGCCCGTCGGCTCTGCAAGATCATGGGCTTCGCCGTTGACGGCAGCCAGGAGGACTACCGCGAGGTGGGCAGACGCATCCCCTTCGTCTGCTTCACTCCGCGCCGGCCCCACAGCGGCTGACCAACCGGCGACCGCCGCCGGATCAAACGCTTCACCGACCCCTCCCGAAAACGGGCGAACTCCCGCGAAATGCCTCTGGCCGATGCGTTTCGCCACTGTTACCGCCAACGTCGGAGCGTCCGGTCCGTGACGGCCACCGCTTCGGTGATCATCGAGCTGTACCCGAACGCTCGCGCCGGGGCCCACCATCGGCGCCGACCCGGCTCTGCGTGCGCTCACCGGGCCGATCTTCGATCCGCCCTCCGCCGGAGGCCTGACCGCCTGATGGGTGGCGGGCGCCGCCGCTGTCCTCGCCAGTCTGTTCGCCACCTGGCACACCCGCACCGAGAAGGAGATCGGCGAGCCGATCAGTGCCGGGACGGTCGGCCGTCACGCGCCTCCGGCGGCCGCCGTACTCGTGGCCGGTGCGGCGAACCTCGCCGTCGCCTTGCTCGGCGCGCTCGGTCTGGCCGTGCGGGGACCGCCCGTCTCCGGGGCGCCGACCTCTTCGACCGCTCGCCGGCGGGGACGGGCTGGGTGTTCACCGTGCTCGCGGCGCTGATCGAGACGGCCCGCGCCGCAACGCCATCGCCGTCCCCGGTCCGGCCTTCCTCCTGCGGGCGGTGCCCTCCCTGGGACCGCGGTGCATCCTTTTGTCGGCGCCGCCCGCCCGCAAGTCCCCGAGGAATCGGCGTCCGGCCCGTACGGCGGAGCGAGTGGGCAAACGACGGCTGTCCTCCAGACCGGGCAGGGGCAGCCCGCCCCGAGATCGCCTCCCACGCGGCTCGCAAAGTTCGCGAAAGCCGGTGTCTCCTGACTGGTGGCTTCGGCATCCGTAACGGCGGTACCGGATGGCGGGAATGGCAGGCATGCCGTTCCTTCCGCGCCGTCGTCCTTCCCGCCGGCAGGCCGTCACACTCCCGCCACTGCGCACTCCCCGGTCGGCCCTCTGGTGGGTTGCCTGCGTGGCCGTGCTGGTGACCGTCGCGGTCGCCGCCACGCTGTGGTGGCTCCTGGCCGACCCGGCCGCGACCGTTCCCATCTCGAACCCCAGCACCGGTGGATCGGGGAACGCGCGAGGAGAGGTGCTACGCACCGCACTGGCCGCCGGGGCCGCCGTCGGGGCGGCGGTCACGCTGGTGCTGGCCTTCCGCCGCCAGCACCACCAGGAGGTCACCGCCGCGCATACCACCCACGATGCCGTCGAGCGCCGGGTGACCGACCTGTATACGAAGGCGGTCGAGCAGCTCGGTCATGAGGCGTCCGCGGTACGGCTGGGCGGCCTGTACGCACTGGAACGCCTGGCGCAGGACAACCCCGGCCACCGGCAGACCATCGTCAACGTCATCTGCGCCTACCTGCGCGTGCCCTGGGTGTCACCCGACGATGCCCAGCAGGACCTGGCGCCGGCTGTCCCGCGCGCGGCCATCGCCGGGGCCTCCACCCCCGCCACTGGCGCAACCCGCACGAGGAACTCCAGGTCCGCCTCACCGCCCAGCGCATTCTGGGTGAGCACTTACGCGACGACCGCACACCGGATAAACGCACCGCCGAACCGGCCGGCCCCCAGTTCTGGGAAGGCATATGCATCGACTTGACCGGCGTCACCCTCACTAGCCTGAACTTCCGCAACTGCCACGTCACGGAGGCCGACTTCAGCAACGTAACCTTCGCCGGGCGTGCAACATTCTTCCGAGCGACCTTCATCGAGGTCGCCTGGTTCGTTGGAGCAACTTTCACCGGGAGCGCTGAGTTCACCAGGGTGACCTTCACCCAGGCCGCCTTGTTCTTTGGGGCTACCTTCACCAAGAGAATCGGGTTCCATGAGACGACCTTCGCTGAGAACGCCCGGTTTGATGAAGTGACCTTCATTGAAGGTGTTGATTTCGTCGACGCGACGGCTGTTCCTATGGATGATCATGTGTGGCCGGATGGATGGCACCTGGAGATGACGTCCGACGGTAGGGGTTACCTGGTCGCAGACGACGCGAGCGAGAAAGCTTGACAATCCTCCCTGCGTTCGCGCATCAGGTGGTGAGTCCTTACCAGTCGACGGCGACGCGTGGCCAGGCTGAGGGTGTGGTCGACGGCGGTGTGGGAGACCGGGAAACCGGTGACTGCGGTGGCGGAACCGGCTGGACGCAGCTGGGGACTGCAGGGTGTTCACCGGTCTTCCTGCCCACTGTGCTCGGCTGATCCGCGGGTGTCCCAGGATCTGGCGTAGGTGTGTGAACCGTCATCGGGGGTGTCGTCGGGTGGGCGGGTACCAACCTGTCGCACAACGACACAGGCGGTGTAGAGGTGCGGGTCTCGTTGGATCATCGTGGCCTTGCCGTTGACGATGCAGACTTCGGCGTCGTCTCCGAAGAACTCCCAGCCGCGGCTGAGCGCCTCGTGGGCCAGATCCTCCAGGCTGTCTCCGGCAACGGTGACCCGCAGGGTGATCGGGGAGGGCGACTCACTCATGACTGTCGTTTCCGGCTGAACTCAGAAGGAAGATCACAAAGATCACCCTAGCTCTTGAGAAGGCGCATTATCAGGAGCCAGACAACCGGGCCGACACCAACCGACACGCTCAGACGTGTCCTGGCTCAGTCGAACTGGCACCGACTCAATAGAAGTGGTGCGGAAGGCGGTGAACGTGGCGCGCGGCTCAGCGAAGGTGGCACATCGCCATGTGGCGCCGTCTCGTCTCGCGTTCGAGAGTTCCGTGCGTGCCACTTCCACTGAGCCGATCAGCCCCTACGAACGGTTCAGTGGAAGTGGCGAACCACAGGCCAGAGCCTCGCGTCTGCGCCGCTCTCGCTGAGTCAGGACAAGACGTGTCCTGACTCAGTCGACTGGCGCCGATCCAGTAGAAGAAGTGGTGCAGAAGATGGTGAACAAGGAACTGCTTGGCCGCGCCCCCATCTCCATCACTGCTGGCATCCACGCTCATGTCTGGCTTCAACGCAACACCATCGAAAAAATAGCAGGTGCGCTCGCCGATAGCCCCGGATACCCGCAAGATCAAGACAATCCCGCCTCTCGGCGAGAATTTATCGGATTGGGAGCGAAGGGTGATCAGGGCTGAAGCATCAGCGGAAAGTGGATCCTCGTTCCAGTCTCCAGAACGGTATGTTCCTGGAAGCCATGACCTCTCTCAGATCCTCGACTCCATTCCGGGCCGCGAAGTCAAGCTCTTCGGGATAAACGGGTATCGCCATTAAGAACTCAACGTGTCTTCCATCGGCCATGGACGCGGCCGGCAAAAAATCCCCAAGAGGGGCGACCACGAGGAATCCGCTCATTTCAGAATCGTCCACCAGATTTTCTGAGAGACGAATAATATGTCCTGAGTCTAGTCTTCTCCCGGTGAAGCTGGAGTAACCACCCAGCCTGGCCAAGGGTTCGGCAATGTCGTCTCGCTCCGGAGCAAGGCCCACGAAGAACTCTTGGCGGTGAAGTAGATCGCCTCCGGGGATCGAATGGTCGCTCGCTCCCAGCGTCGCATAAATGTTAACTCCATCGGTTACAGGAGAGGGGTCCCACTTCAGGATGTCAACCCTGAATTTTCCTTTAGCGAATGACGCCTCACGAACGGGATCCCCCAGCTTGTCCGAATAATAATCACGGACGCTTTCATAATGATTCACGGACTACCCCCAAATGGCCACCACTGGCCCGACGGCCACGCTGACGGCCACCATTGTCCCGACCCCTCACCGAGAGGCTTATCCTGCTTGCTGGAATTGCATGGCTTACATGCACCGGTTGTGTTGCCTGGACGATTCACCCGCTTAGAGCGAGTATCCCTGTCGTTAAGCCATCCGCCAGAATCCCAGTCCCTCTTCTGTGGGTCGACATGCTCGAATTCGGTGGACGGACCCTGTCCACAGTACGGACACACGGGAGCCTTCGAAATGGCGTCACTTCTAACCCTCACAGTGGGCCGCTTATAGAAGCGACGCTCATAATCAGGGTTCAGGCCCTTTTCGCAGATGCCGAAGGCATCGTCGTTGTGGACAAGAACCGCCCGGCTGCCTGCCAGGACATGATAGGTGTGGAGGCCGTCAACGGTCAGGTTGTGGACGCGTTGGGTGGCGGTTCGCTTCTTGAGGGCGGTGATCTGGACGTGGGTGCCGGCTGAGGTCTGCAGCCACATCCCGGGCTGGAGGTCGGCCGCCTTCACCCAGGTCCGCAGGGACGGGATCCAGAAGGGGTGTTCGTCGGTGGCGGTGATGAGGTCGGTGGCCTTGCCGCGGTCGCCGTCGATGTCGACCGTTATGTCGACGAGGTTCTTGACCCCATCCCCGGTGATCAGGGTGACGACCGGTCTGGTGGCCGTGACGCCGGAGACGGGGTCGGTCGCCACGACCCGGTCTGCGACCTTGACGTCCTCGATCGGCTTCGTCGAGCCGTCGGCCATCAGCACCCGGGTGCCCGGCACGAAACTGTTGCCGCCGGGTCCGCAGGTCGCTCCTGTGGTGCCTGGCGGGTCCGTCATCGGCAGGTCTGGAGTCACCTGGTCCAGGACGTTGTCGACGAATTCGTCGATCGTGTTGTCGACGAATTCCTCCACGACGTCCTTGGCGCAGCTTCGCAGGCTGGAGCAGCCGTCGAAGCCGCCGAGGTCGGGGAGGTCGACCCCTGTGAAGCGTGCGGACTCTTCGAAGGCCTCTGTGGCGAGGTCCAGTTTGGTGGTGTTGTGAGTCGGGCCCTTTGCACCCGACCCCGAACCCTTTCCTGTTCCTGGACGCGCGGTCTTGCCGGTGCCTGAACGGGTCGTCTTGCTCGAACCCGATCGGGTTGTCTTGGTGGAGCCGGCTCGTGTTGTCTTGCCCGAACCCGGACGGGTCGACTTGCTTGAGCTTGGCCGCGTCGTCTTGCTGGTGCCCGGGCGGGTTGTCTTGCCCGTACCGGGCCGCGCTGTCTTGCTCGTGCTGGGACGGGCCGTTTTGCCGGTGCCCGGGCGTGCCGTTTTGCTGGTGCTTGGACGGGCGGTCTTGCCTGTGCCGGACGAGCCTTTTCTTCCTCCGCCACCCTTCGCTGACGCCTGTGGTTTGCTCGTCTGTGGCTTGGATACCTGCGGCCTTGCCGGTTGCGGCTTCGCCGGTGCCTTGGCCGCCGGAACCTTGGGAGAGGCGGGTTTGATCGCCGGAGGTTTGAGCTTCGGCTTGACCTTGGCGGCCGCCCCTATCACGCGCGGGAGCGCCCGGGCCGCCACCCGGACCGTTGCCCGGATCACGATCGGGGCCAGCACCCGGACCGCGACGATCAGCAGCGGGATGCAGATCGGGCAGTGTCCGCTGGGGTCGGTGTTGGCCAGCGGGTTGGCGTTGCCGTAGGTGTAGCGGTTGAGATTGATCGACGGATACGGCGACAGCGTCCAGTCGTCGCGGGAGGCGAACCCGCCTGTGCCCGGCATGTACCAGCGGGCGTGCATGTTGACCTTGCCGGTGGCCGGGTCGGTGTACTCGCCCTGATAGCCGAGTGCACGCTGGGTTCCGGTTCTCGCGACCACCTCGCCGAACGGGCTGTAGGAGGCCGAGTCGACCAGGCCGGTACCGGAGAAGGTGGCGACCACGTCGTCGTGCAGGTCGCTCATCACTCCCAGCCGCTGGCCGCCCTCCTCGATGCCCAGCAGGTCTCCCGACGGGCCGCGGCCGTATCGCGACTTGACCGTGCCAGCGCCGTCGGTGATGGCCACGATGTCGTTGGCCATGCCCGAGTAGACGAACCGCTGGTCGTCGTTCGCCTGGTTACGGGAGACCACCCGGCCCAGCGCGTCATAGCCGTAGGTGACGTCCCCGTCGGAGATCAGCTGATCGTAGGCGTCAAACGTCAGGTTCTTGGTGGCGCCCGCGGTCGTCTCGCTGGCGAGGGTGCCGCGCGGGGTGTAGGTGTAGTCGGTTCCGCCCCCGGAGACCAGCCGGTTGCGCTCGTCGTAGGTGAAGGTCTTGTCACCCGCCGACGTGCGGTTACCTGCGGCGTCCCAGGTGTAGGAGGTGGTGTTGCCGTTGGGCGCCTTCCACGAGGTGAGTCGGCCAAGCTGGTCATAGCCGTAGGTGTTCGTGCCCGCTCCGGCGGTACCTTCGGTGGTCTTGGAGACGAGGTCGTCGTCCCGGTTCCACTCATAGACGATCTTCGCCAGCTGGGTGCCCGCTGAGTTCTTCAGCGTGTGCGAGGTCAGCCGGTCCATGGCGTCGTAGCCGAACCCCTGGGTGGTGGTGGGGGTGGCCGAGGTGAGCGTGGTCAGCCGGTCGGCCCCGTCGTAGCCGTAGGTGAACGACCGGGCGGAGACCGGGTCGGCGGCCGTGGTCAGGCGTTCGCCCTTGTCCCAGCCGAACGTGGCCGTGCCGGAGGCGTCGGCGCGCTGCACCGGGTTGCCTGCCGCGTCATAGCCGAATGTCGCGATCTGGTTCGACGCCTTGCTGACCTTGGTGAGCAGGCCACGGTCGTTGTATTCCAGCGTGTAGTCGCCGATGGCCGTCTGACGGTCGGCGGCGTCGTAGCCGAAGGTTCGATCCGGCGTCGTCACCGCCGCACCGGTACCGGTCTGCTTGGTCAGCCGGCCCAGCGCGTCGTACTGCCGGTCGACCCGGATTCCTCCCGGCTGCTGGACCGAGACGAGCTCGCCCGCCACGTCGTAGACGTTGGTCCAGGTTCGATCCACCGCCGCCGGGTGCGCCTGGGTGGACGGTTCGATCACCGACTCGACCAGACCCCAGCTGTTGTAGGTCGTCCACACGGTGTTGCCGCGCCCGTCGGTGGTGCGGGTCAGCGCGCCGGTGGCGTCGTAGCCGTAGGTCGTGGTGATCGTCGTGTTCGCGGCGACCGGCTCGACCAGCTCGACCAGCTCACCGAGCGCGTCATAGCGCATCGTCGTGACACGACCCTCGCCGGAGGTGGTGCGCACCTGGTTGCCCGCCGCGTCATAGCCGAAGGTGGTCGAGCGCAGGGTGGAACCGTTGCCGCCCAGGTCCTTGGCCTCGATCTGCCAGCCCGCCAGGTCGTATTCGACGGCGCTGGCATTACCGAGCGGATCGGTGCTCTTGGTCGTACGGCCCGCCAGGTCGTAGGCCGTCGTGGTGACGTTGCCCAGCGGGTCGGTCTGCGACGTCACCTCGCCCGCGGCGTTGAGCCCGTACAGACTGATCTTGTCGCCGGGGGCGACAGCCTTGGTCAGGTCGTCGGCGTCGTTGTACTCCGTCCGGGTGGTCAGCGCCACGGGGGTGGGCCTGCGTTCGATCACCGTGCGGGTGATCTGGCGCCCCAGATCGTCGTAGGTCGCCTCGGTACGGGCACCCGTGGGGTCGGTCTCGGCCAGTTGCTCACCGAGGAGGTCATACTCCAGGGTCCGCTGCCCGCCGGGGGCCGGATCGGTGAACCGGACGGGGTTGCCGAACGCGTCGTATTCGGCCGTGCGGACCGTGCCACGCTCATCGGTGACGCTGGTCTGCCTGCCCGCCGCGTCGTAGGCGTAGCTGACCTTCGGTACCAGCGTCTGCCCACCGGGCTGGGTGTAGGACGGCGCGGTCACCGATGTGACCCGGCCCACCTTGTCGAAGGCGGTAACCACCGTGCCGCCCTCGGGGTCCACGGAATGGGTCTGGCGGCCCGCGCTGTCGTAACCGCTCCTGGTGGCGGGCCTGGCGGTCGTGACCGTCCCGTTCTTCTCCACCCTCACCTGCGGATAGCGGGCCTCGACGAGCTGTCCGGCCAGGTCGTAACGGTAGGTGGTGGTGAAGTCGGCCGGATCGGCTCCGCTCACGTGTCCACGCGGGTCGACCACGGCCGTGACCAGGCCCCGCTCGTCCACCGTCCGGGTCGTGATGATGTCGTCGGCGCCGTTCTTCACCGTGCGATGGGTGAGGATGTCGTCGGAGTTGTAGGAGAACTCCGTCGCCTCCTGCCGAGTGCTTCCCGCCCCGGTGAGGGTGGTCTTGACGACGTTGTCGTTGGCGTCGTAGACGTAGGCCGTCTTACGGGCCAGCCCGCTCGGGTCGAAGGTCTCCGACGTCACCCGGCCCGCGGCGTCGTAGACGTAGTCGGTGCGTTCCCTGCCGCCCGAGTCCAAGACCGAGACGAGGTTTCCGGCCGCGTCGTAGCTGTTGGACTCCAGCACCACGTCCCGCGGGGTGGTGGAACCGTTGAGTTTGACGTCGTCGGCGATGACCTGTGCGGGCAGGTCGTCGGTGAAATAGGTCTGGGTCAGCTTGCGGCCCATCGCGTCCACCGTGGCCGCCAAGCGTCCCGCCGGGTCGTAGGCATAGGACTCCAGCACCTTGTCCTGCGGCGCCTGCGGGCTGACCGGGCTTCCCGTCCAGTTCTTCAAAGTACGGGAGGCCAGCTCACCCCGGACGGTGTAGCCGTACTGGAAGAGATTGCCGACCTCGTCGGTCACACTGGTCCGTGCTCCGACCTCGTCCCAGGTGTAACGGACAACCGCGCCCTCCGGGCCGGTCACCGACGCGGCACGGCCGTGGTCGTCGTAGGTGTAGGTGGTCTTACGCTCGGGGTCTCCGCCGGTCAGGTCCACCACCGTGTCGCTGAGGCTGTTGCCGTCGGCGTCGTAGGTGTACCGCGTCTGCGCGGTGTGGGTGACATCGGTGACCTCGTTCTTGACCCCCGGACCGGTGTGGGTGGCCAGGCGGCCCGCCGCGTCGTAGGTGAAGGTCGTCGCCACCCCGTTCGGGTTCGCCGTGGAGACCTCGGTCCGCGAGGTGATCCGGCCCAGCGCGTCACGCTGATATTTGACGACCAGCCCCGAGGCGTCAGTCTGCTCGGCCAGGTCCCCGGCCGCGGTGTAGCGGTAGGTCGTCTCGTTGTTCCTGGCGTCCTTCTCCGACTTCACCAGCCCGGCCGGTGTGTCACCACCACCGACCGCGGACTCGGTGCCGTCGGTGTAGGTGTAGGTCACCGAGCGACCATTGGGGAAGTCTGGGGTGGCCGGGGTGGTCACCTTGGCCGGCTCACCGTAGGTGGTGTACTCGGAGGTGGTGGCGTAGGTGTTGTCACTGCCGCTGGTCGAGCGGGCGTCCCGGTCGGTGATCACTTGGTCGTTGCGTGGGTCGAACTCGTCACTCGTGTTGCGGTAGTAGGAGCGGTAGGCGGTCTGGCAGTTTCCTACTGCCCGGCAGGTCGTGGCCGCGGTGACGTTGCCTCGGGCGTCGTTGGCCTGTTTGACGGTGTTGCCGTTGGGGTCGGTGATCTTGGCCAGGAACCCGCCGGTGTCGTACTCGTAGGCGGTGATCTTGCCGAGCTGGTCCTTCCGGCTCACCAGACGGTCGCCGCGCCAGGCGTCGTGGGTGTAGTTGAGGGTGTTGTTCTTGGGGTCGGTCACGGTGATCGTGGACAGGCCGTCGCCGTCGACGTGGTCCGCCTCGCCCAGGGTCCAGGTGCCGCCGTTCTGGTCGGTGTGTGTGGCGACCCGGTCGGTGGTCGTGCTGTAGGTGGTCGACATCCACACCCGGCCGGAGGGCAGCGTGACCTTGTTCAGTTTGGAGGACTCTTCGGCGCGGGCGTTGTAGTGCGCGCTGACCTGCTGAGGGGTCAGTGCGTGGTCGTAGACGGCGAACTCGTCGATGAGGCCCTTGAAGCCGAATTCGGCCGGATTGGGCCGTCCGGCCGGGGAGCCGGGAAGGGAGGAGTCCGCGGCGCCGCTTCCGATCATCGCGGTGGGAAACCAGGTCCCGGTGTCCACGCCGTCGTTGAGCGTGCCCGCGGCCGCGCCGTCCACGTACAGCTTGGTGGTGTCGTCGGCGGCGGTGATGACGGCGTGGTGCCACTGGCCGTCGTTGACCGTCTGCGTGGAGGTGATCGGCGTTCCCCCGAACCAGGCGTTCAGTTGTCCGCGCAGCTTGCCGTCGACGCCCACATACAGGCCGGGAACGTTGATGCCCGAATCAAATGGGTTCCAGGAGTTGGATCCGGCCCAGAACAGGAATCCCGAGTCGGTGGTCTTGAACCAGGATTCGACCGACATGCTGGTGCCCAGTTGGGGCAGCAGTTCGGGCTGTTCCATCCCGGAGGAGGTGCCGCTGCCCTGGAAGTTGGCCGAGGCGTTGGAGGTGCCGCTCAGTGCGCCGGGTTTGCCGGTCTGGACGCCTGCGGGGAGGTTGGCGCAGCCGACCATGTCGGCTTCGTCGGGGAAGCAGGTGTACGGTCCGCCTTCTCCGCCGGATCCGGACAGGGTGTTGCCCATCCGCCAGTAGCCGACGGGCAGATCGTCGAGCACGACGTCCTTGTAGCGGGAGCCGGTCGTGTAACCGTAGGTGGTGCAGTTGGGGGCGGCCAGCGGGGAGCAGACCTGGGCGAGGCGCTGTCCGTCGTAGGTGTAGGTCCAGGTGAGCGGCTGGCCGTCCACCGGGTCGGTGGCCACCGACGCGACGTGGTCGCCGCTCCAGGTGAAGGACAGGGAGCGGCCGCCCGTCGCGGTGACCTGCGTCAGTTTGCCGCCGGTGTCGTAGGTGAGGTCCTGGGTACGGCCGCGCTGGTCGGTCACCTTCGTCAGACGGCCTTGGGCGTCGAAGAGGTAGGAGGTGGAGGACTTGTCCATCAGCTTCCAGCCGCCTGCGGTGACCGTGGCCAGGGTGGCGTGGATTCCGGGAGGGGGCTGGAAGAAGACGGGGCTTCCCGCGGCGGCTGCCTTGGCGGCGAAGCGCAGTTTGCGGCCGTCAGGGTAGGTCACCATGAGGGTCTGCGGGGTGCCGCCCTGGGGTTGGATCTTCATGTCGTAGCGGGTCGACCACCCGGCGCCGAAGATTCCGTCGAGGCGTCCGTCGAGGCTGTTGTAGGAACGCACGATCGACAGCGGCGGCCCGGGGGTGGCGACGGTGGCGTCGGTGAAGGCGGTGGTGTAGTTCCCGGCCAGCTGGTGGAACTCCTGGCCGTTGACGCCTCGGGTCGCCAGCTGTGAACCGATGACGGGCTGCCGGACTCCGGTGACGAAGACTAGGTTGCTGAGTGTGTTCGCCTCGCCGGTTACGGTGTCTTGTACCGAGGCGCTCCAGGTGTAGGCCTTGCCCCACTGCAGCACTCCGGCGGGCACCCTCCATCCCGCCTCGATCCAGCTGCGCCATCCGGAGTCGGCGCAGCCGGTGCTGCTGCCCGCCGGGCAGACCTTGTAGCGGTACTCGTCATTGCCGCCTCCTGCGTTAGACCCCGCGGCATTGGCGCGCAGGTACGGCGTCAGCGTGTCCACCTGCTCATTGCTCTTGGGGAAGTAGGTCGCGATCCATGGGCTGTACAGCGTCAGCGTGTTACGGCCCTTGGGCAGGAGAACCCCCGAACCGGGCCTTTTGGGCGACGTCCACGTGGCCTTCGGTTCGCTGCGGGTATCAAGCGGCAACGCCCCCTTGGGGAGCTTCGGCTCCGAGGCTGAAGCCTTCGCCGTACCCGCACCGCTTTGCGACTGGGTGGCCTTCGTGTCCACGAAGTGCGAAAGCCCGGCGGCCGACCCCTGCATCTGCTTCGGCGTCTCCACCACCCGTCGCGCAACAGGCGCCGTCTGCCCCGCGTATACGGGTTGAGCAGGTAACTGCATCAAGCCGGGAAAAGAAGCAAGCAGTACAAGGGAGACAAAGCGAACCGAATTGGGCCATGACAAAGTACGGCGCATACGCCGTCACCCTCCGGACCATCAATAGGCAGCCCAACAACCCGCCCCATCAGGTCCCAAGCTCGCATAAGGGACAAGGTTGGCGGTTCAGAGCATGCGTCTCGTTAGACCATCAGAAGGTACACATGGATTTTTGTAGCGAACAAGAACTACATAAGTAACAAATAAGTCAAACGCAATACCATAGTGACATTTACCACTTTTTTTCCTGCTTGATTTATCGTTGAGCTGGTGTACCCAGAGGCGCTTCGTCGTCCCCCGCGAAACGACGCGTGCTGCTCTTACACACCCCGACCGACGTCTCTGCGCTTGAAACACGGCGGGTGATCCGGGGAAATCACCGTGAGTCTCCATGCAGGGACGTTTCCTACAGTTCGAAGACCTGGTCGACGACGGCGGTCTGCTCGGACGCGCCAGCGCGGAAGTGGCGGGCGCTGGTCTCGACAGAGGAATGCCCGAGCAGGGCCTGGACCTGAGCGGGTTCGGTGCCGCCCTCGGGCAGCCGGGTGGCTGAGCCGGTGCGCGGGCGTAGGCCCGGAAGTCCGTTGTCGACGGCCAGGACGACCTGATTGATGCCGGAGACACCAGCCGGGCCGTAGACGAAGCGCGGGCCTGCCGCCTTCCGTACAGATGCGTCATCGCTGGCGCACCGGGCCCTGCCACGGTCGCAGCATCCTGGCTGGCCCGGCCCACGACGGCGCCGACGATCGGCGCGGTGCCCCCGTAGGCTTCACGCCTGCTGCTCAATGTGGTGCCGATCCGAGCGGAGAGCCGACCACGGAGCGACCTGCGTGCGGAGCGGAGCTCTTGCGGAACGGAAAAGCTCGCTGAACGTCGGCCGGGCTGCTGCTCACCGGTTCCGCAGGCCGGGCCTGCAGCAGGACGAGCACTTGAGCCGGTTCCCGAGGCTCCCCATGAGGCGGATCCGGTCTGCTGACGTGACAGACGGCGGGTAGTCGTCGACGGCCATGGAGTTGTAGAGGCGTGCGCTTCTGGTGGTGAGGCGCAGGAGGGCTCGGCGGGGTCCTGCGGGCAGGGCGGAGATCAGGCGGGCACCCTGGGCCAGTCCCAGCGCGCCGAGGCGGGATGCGGGGACCAGGGTCCTCGCCGCGCTCAGCGCGGCCGCGCGGCTGCCGCGCACGTGCTCGGCCATCGCCCGCTCGTAGGCGGGGAAGGCGCGTTCGTGGTCGCCGCCGGCCCGCGCCAGCTCCCCGGCGAGGACGTACGCGCCGACGACGGCCAGGCTGGTACTGCCGCCTACGGCCGGGCCGGGGCTGTAACCCGCGTCGCCGACGAGCGTCACCCTCCCCCCGCGTCCAGGTGTCCATGCGGAGCTGCGTGACCGAGTCGAAGTAGAACGCCGGGGTGTGGTCAAGCTCGTCCAGCCAGCGGTCCACGTCGGCGTGCATGCCCTTGAACGCACCGCGCAACAGCTCCTTCTGCCGTGGCACGTCACGGTGGTGGTGGTCGAGCTCACGCTCGCTCCGGAACAGGAACAACGCCCGCGCGCCACCGAGGCGCCGCGAGCCGTACATGCCGACGGTGCGGCCGGCGCCGACATGGATGAGGATCTCCCCATCGCGGCCGGAGACGTCAGGCAGGGTGAGCACCCCGAGGTAGGCCCCGATGAAGGCACCGAAGCGGGACTCCTCACCGAAGACGAGGCGGCGCACGTTGGAGTGCAGCCCATCCGCGCCGACGACGAGGTCGAAGCGGCGCGGCGTTCTCGAACCGCACCTCGCCGTCCGGCGAGATCGCGGTGATCGAGTCACCGAAGACATACTCGACGTCGTCACGTGTGGCGTCGTGGTAGATCTCGCTCAGGTCGTCGCGCATGATCTCGACGTGCCGGTCGGAGGTGACGCTGAAGATCCTGGAGAGGTCCACCCGGACGGGACGCCGTGCGCCCTCCCGGTGGACGACCATCCGGTTCACGCCGGTGGTCCGCTCCTCGATGCGCGGGAGCACGCCCATCTTCTCCGAGATGTTCACCGCAGGCAGGAAAAGATCGACCGCGTGACCGCCGGTCCTGCGCGGAGCCGGCGCACGCTCGACGACGGTGGCGGAGAAGCCGTGCCTGGTGAGCCAGTACGCCAGCACCGGACCGGCGACACTCGCGCCGGAGACGAGAATCCGC
Organism: Streptosporangium sp. NPDC049376; assembly: GCF_044466505.1. Classification (NCBI taxonomy): domain Bacteria; kingdom Bacillati; phylum Actinomycetota; class Actinomycetes; order Streptosporangiales; family Streptosporangiaceae; genus Streptosporangium; species Streptosporangium sp. NPDC049376. The sequence goes on from NZ_JBITMT010000020.1 coordinate 39,305, forward strand.
ACGGTGTCCCTCCTTCTCATCCGGTCACTCGTACGGCGTGGGCCGCGGTGAAGGTCAGCAGGGAGGCGGCGGTCCGCGGCGGATCCTCAAGCAGGGCGAGTGCCCGAGACCGGGCAGCAACTCGACCTTCGCCCCCGGAACGACGCGGTAGGCGGAGGCGGATGAGGACCGCCACCTGCGGTCGTCCTCGCCGAAGATCACCAGTAGCGGCTTGCCCAGGACGGCCAGCCGGTCCGGCAGCGCCCGCTGCTCCATGTAGGAGCGGGTGGCCCGCATCGTCGCGGTGAACGTGTGGTAGGTCATACCGCGCACCTCGTCCAGGAGCTCTTCCGGGATCCGGTAGCCCGCGCGGCTGAAACCGGTGCTCGCGAACCGGCGGAGTTGCTCGTCGGTCGGTGGCCACCGCGAGGGGTCGATCGTGACGGACTCCGATGCGACGAAGGCGTCCAGGCTGGGTCCGGTGTTGACGAGCGCGAGCGCGGTCACCAGGTCGGGCCGCTGTTCGGCGAGGGCGGTGGCGACCACACCGCCGCTGGAATGACCGACGACCACGGCGTGCTCGACGCCGAGCCGGTCCAGTGCCGCGCCGGCCCGGCGTGCCTGTTCCGGGATCGCGTAGTCGCGGTCGGCCGGTTTGGCCGACCGGCCGTGCCCGAGCAGGTCGATCCGGATGACGCGGTGGGGCCCTGTCAGCAGCGCAACCATCGGGTCCCACGAGCGGGTGGAGGACGCGGACCCGTGGATGAGCAGGAGCGCGGGGGCGTCGCGGGGGCCGTCCTGGCACACGTGGATGTCGCAGCCGTCCAGCGACAGGGTCGAACTCTCGGCGCCGTCGTTCGCGTACGGCCGGCCGTCGGAAACAGTCATGAGCCCACTGTCTCCGCCGGCGTGGGCCGGTGGATTGGACGAATGTTTCCCTCAACCGGCTCTCGTAGCATGGGACGGTGCGTACGTTCGTGCATGGCGCGGCTGTCTGGGACGTCGCGTGCCCGCGACGGCCCAGCCGGGTGGCCGGTGTCACCATGGCCGGGTTCCGTGTCCGTGACCTGGACACGCTCCGGATGGTCCCGCACCCGGCCGTGACGCTGCTTCTGGAGTTCGGCGCCGGTTCGCCCGTCCTCGACGGCGCCGCGGGGCAACAGCAACGGGGAAGCGTCGTCGCCGGGCCCGGGCTGGGGTCCGGAGGCGCGGTCCTGGCGCGGGGAGAGAACGTCGAGTGCGTGCAGGTGCGTCTGTCCCCGGTGATCGCAGGCGCCGTTCTGGGCGTCTCCCCCGCCGACCTCGACGGTGCCGTCGTGTCCCTGGGCGACCTGTGGGGCCGGGAGGCGTCACGGATCCGCGAGCGACTGTGCGATGCCCCGTCGTGGCAGGATCGCTTCGCGTTGACGGACGCACTGCTCGTCCGCCGGTATGAGGCGGGGCCGCCGGTGGATCCGGAGGTGGCCTGGGCCTGGCACCGGATCGTCGGCAGCCGTGGTCTGGCCCGGGTCGACGGGCTCGCGGCCGAGGTCGGGTGGAGCCGTAAGCGGCTGTGGTCCCGGTTCCGGTCGCAACTCGGCCTGCCGCCCAAGCGTGCCGTGAGGCTGGTCCGCTTCGACCATGCCGCCCACCGCCTGGTCGCGGGTGAAGGCGCGGCCCAGGTCGCGGCCGACGCCGGCTACGCCGACCAGTCCCATCTGCATCGTGATGTCATGGCGTTCACCGGAACGACCCCCGCGACCGTGGCCGGCGAGCCGTTCCTCGCCGTTGACGACATTGCATGGCCCGGCCGCGAAGCGCCCGCCAGGCCGCACCTCTCCAGGGACCTCCGGCTCGGTCACCGTCCGCAGGACGCCTGACGGTGGTGGACCGGCGACCGCCGTGAACCGGTGATCGGCTCGGTCGTCCTCCACACCTCCATCGGTGGCACAAGCGTCTTCGTCGCCGAGGCCGTCGTGCGGGCCGCCTTGCGCGACGTGGGCTCGGCCGCAGCCGGCGGATCCAGCGCGTCGCCGGCTTCCGCGCCCAGACTCCCCGCGTGTGCGAGGAAGCCGTGTTGTCGGATCACGGGCGACCGGTGTCCCGGAAAGTTCTTCGAAGAAATCCCGGAGGCGGTGTCGGATCGGGGCGGTGGTGTTCGTAGCAGGGGTAAGGCCGTTCATACGGGACGGTGCCAAGGCAAGTCAGGGCAGGGGAACCGCGATCATGAAGCTGACGACCATGACTCAGGTCACCATCGACGGAGTGATGCAGGGAAACGGCGGCGCGTCGGACGAGGACCGCAGGAACGGGTTCGAGCGCGGCGGATGGGCCCTGGGCAAGGGTGACGACGAGACCCGCGCGTTCATCAACCAGACCTACCAGTGCGCCGACGCGTTCCTGTTCGGGCGGCGGACCTACGAGCTGTTCGCCGACTCGTGGGGGACCATGACGGTTCAGGACGCCCCTGCCTGGGAGCCTGTCATGCGGGCGTTGAACACACGGCCCAAGTACGTGGCGTCGACCACGCTCACCGATCCGGCGTGGCCGGGCACCACCGTCCTGTCCGACGACCTCGCGAGCGCCGTCGCGGACCTGAAGGCCGAACCGGGAGGTGAGCTGCAGGTGCACGGCAGCGGCGTCCTGATCCGCTGGCTGCTGGAGAACGACCTGGTCGACGAGATGACCCTGATCGTCGTCCCCGTGGTTCTCGGGCAGGGCGTGCGGTTGTTCCCGGAGGTCGGCCCGGATCTCGCGCTCGACCTGGTCGAGTCGCGGGTCGACTCCAAGGGCGTGGCGATCCAGGTCTACCGGCCCGCCGGACGCCCGCGGTACGCGACGCCTTGAAGTTCCCGACCGGTACACCGCACAGCCCCGACACCACAGGAGATGATCTTCAGATGCGATACCTGGTTTCCGTGATCCACGACCGGGCCGACCTCGCCACCCCGGACGAGGACGCCGCGATCGACGTGTTCAACGACCGACTCCAGGCCGACGGCCACTGGGTTTTCGCCGGGGGCCTCGCCTCGCCCGGCACGGCCACCGTCATCGACAACCGGGGTGGCGAGGAGATGGTCACCGACGGGCCTTTTCTGGAGTCCAAGGAGTATCTCGCCGGTTTCTGGATCATCGAGGCGGCCGACCTCGACGTGGCTCTCAAGCTGGCGGCCGAGGGGTCGAAGGCCTGCAACCGGAAGGTCGAGGTGCGGCCGTTCCTGTGAACGGGATCGACGTCCGTGAGGCGATCACCCGGGCCCACCGTGAGGAATGGGCGCGGGTGGTCGCCTCCCTGACCAGGCGCTTCGGTGACCTCGACATCGCCGAGGAGGCGACCGCCGAGGCGTTCGCCACCGCCGTCCAGCGGTGGCCGGCCGACGGCGTGCCTCCCAGCCCGGGGGCCTGGCTGACCACCACCGCCAACCGGCAGGCCATCGACCGGATCCGGCGCGAGAACAAGCGCGACGACAAGCACAGGAAGGCTCAGATGGCCTACGGCGACCCGCCCGAGCCTCTCGGCGTCATCGACGACGACCGGCTCCGGCTGATCTTCACCTGCTGCCATCCGGCGCTGTCGATGGAGACCCGCGTGGCGCTGACGCTGCGCATGGTCGCCGGGCTGACCATGTCCGAGATCGCCCGCGCCTTCCTGGTGACGGAGAGCGCCATGGGGCAGCGGATCACCCGTGCGAAGGCCAAGATCAAGGCGGCCCGCGTCCCCTATCGCGTGCCGTCCGCCGAGGATCTCCCGGCCCGTGTCTCCGGTGTGCTCGCCGTCCTCTACCTCGTCTTCAACGAGGGTTACCTGGCCACCGGTCCCGACACCGACCCCCTGCGTCACGATCTGACCGCCGAGGCGATCCGGCTCACCCGCCTGATCCGTGCCCTCCTGCCGGACGACGGTGAGGTGGCCGGGCTGCTGGCGCTGATGCTCCTCATCGAGGCTCGCCGGCCCGCCCGGGTCTCGGCCGACGGCGAACTGGTCGCTCTCGACGAGCAGGACCGTGAGGCGTGGGACACGGCGCTGATCGCCGAAGGGCACCGGCTGGTGCGCGAGCGTCTGGCCGCCGCGGCCACGGGAGCGGCACCGGGTCGTTACCAGATCCTCGCGGCGATCAACGCCGTGCACACCTCCGCCCGCGACATGCGCGACACCGACTGGTCGCAGGTCCTGGCCCTCTACGACCAGCTCGTCCGCCTCGACCCCTCACCGGTCGTCTCCCTCAACCGGGCCATCGCGGTCGCCGAGCTCGACGGCCCGGAGGTGGCGCTGGCGATCGTCGAGCGTCTTGAGCACAGGCTGGCCGGCTATCACGCCTACCACGCCACCCGTGCCGACCTGCTGCGCCGGCTGGGCCGCGGCCGGGAGTCCCGCGCGGCCTACGACAGGGCCATAGACCTGGCGGGTAACGCCGCCGAGACCGCCTACCTGACCCGCCGCCGCGACCAGCTGCGGTAACGCCCGCAGGAGGGGGCGGCGTCAGCCCTTCCGGCTCGCGAGGACGTTCATGTAGTGGTTGTTGATCATGATGCCGAGGATGTTGCCGAACGGGTCGCGCACCGAGGCGGTGACGAACCCGGGGCCGCGCTCGGTCGGCTTGTCGAACGGGACGGCCCCCATCTCCAGCAGCCGCTCCCAGGCCGCCTCCAGGTCGTCCACCGCCCAGTAGACGATCGCCCCGCCGTTCTCGGCGCTCCAGCCCTGCGGGGCGAAACGCGCGTCGATGATTCCCAGCTCGTGCTGGTAGTCACCCACCCGGAACTCCACATAGACCGGCTCGCCCTGCTCGGGCCGCTGGAAGTAGGCCTCCGTCCCGAGGAACTCGGCGTACCAGTCACGGGCGGCGGCGACGTCGTGCGCGTAGAAGCTGATGGTGGTGAGTCCGCGAAGCATGTCCTGCTGCCTTCCGCTCGGTGGCTTGTGAGATCGATCCTGTCAGCCAAAGTGCTCATGGAATGAGCGCTTTTATTGGCAGGATCGAAGTATGAGAGCAGATCGTCTGGTGGCCGTCCTGTTGCTGATGCAGTCACGTGGCCGGGTGACGGCGGCGGAGATCGCCGCCGAGATGGAGGTTTCGGTCGCCACGGCCCGCCGTGACCTGGAGTCCCTGTCGGCCGCGGGCATCCCCGTGTACCCGCAGTCCGGACGCGGCGGCGGCTGGGCCCTGCTCGGCGGTGCCCGCACCGACCTGTCCGGGCTCAAGGCCTCCGAGGCCAGGGCGCTGTTCCTGCTGCTCGGCCCGGCCGCTGCGATCGCGCCAGAGGCCAAGGCGGCGCTGCGCAAACTCGTGCGCGCCCTGCCGACGACGTTCCGGCAGGAGGCCGAGGCGGCGGCGGACGCGGTCGTGGTCGACTCCGCCCGCTGGGGCGAGCACCGCCGTACGCGGCCCGTGCTCGTCGACCTGCTGGAGGACGCGGTGGTCCGGCGCCGGAGGACCCGCCTCACCTACTCCGGACGCGAGCGCGTCGTCGAGCCGCTCGGCCTCGTCGACAAGGACGACACCTGGTATCTGATCGCCGGAACCCCCGACGGGCAGCGGACCTTCCGCGTCGACCGGATCGCCGACGCCGAGATCACCGAGGAACCGGCCGAACGCCCGGAGCGCTTCGACCTCGCGGCGGCCTGGGACGAGGTCGTCACCGCGATGGAGGCACGACGCTCGACGACCACCGCCACCGCGACCGTCGAGGCCCGCTACCTACGCGTCCTGCGCGACCGCTTCGGCCGCCACTGCGAGGTGATCTCCTACGGCGAGAGGGTCCGGGTCACACTCACCGCCCCGACCGCGCTGGACATCGCCCGCCAGCTCGCGGGCTGGGGAGACCTCGTCGTCGTGGAGGAACCACGGTCCGTCCAGGACGAGCTGGCGAAACTGGCCGCCCAGCTCACCGCGCTGTACGGCCGGCAGGACCGTTAACCCCGTCTCTCATGGCCGAGACGCACGGAGGGGCCGACGGTGGTGCTTGCGGTAACGCGGAAACACCCACGCGTGGGATCGATCACGGGCCGGCCCCGCCGACATCCTTGGTGACGTCACGACCACGTTGCCAAGATCGACGGGAACCTAGTCGCGGTCCCCGTCCTCCTTGAGGGTCATCGTGGGAGCGCCCCGGACGCAGGTGATCCTGACGGTGACCTTGTCGTTCTCGGATTCGAACTCCAGCGAGGCGTAGGGCCCCGGCCCCTCGCTCACATCGTCGGTGGCGTACCCCTGCGCCGGACTCCACGCGAGAAGGGACGCCTGGCCGGTCACGCAGGTGCCGACGACGGACCCTCCGGGGGTGGTGAAGGCCCGGCTGACTCCCCCGGCTCCCTCGGAGGGAGAGGGCGGACCGCCCGTCTCCCCGGCCGCCGTGGCCGCGGCGAGCGCCTGGGTGATCTCGGCGTGGCTCATCGGGGAGACGACCTGCCGGCTCAGCCCCTGTCCCAGCAGGGCGATCGCCCAGGTGGTGGTCGCCGTCGTGGCGCAGGCGACCGCCACCCAGCCGAGCACCGCGGCAAGCGAGCGACGTTTCACCCGGCCAGCCTGCCATGCCGAGTCCTAACGCTTGCCTAACGCCGGTTCAACGCCAAGGAGGAACCGGCCGCGACGCCTTCCGATGCTCATACGGTGGAGGTGATGGCACAGTTACTCCTCGTCGAAGACGACGCCGCCGTACGCTCCGCGCTGATGCGGGCTCTGACCGAACGCGGCCACGCGGTCACCTCGGCCGTCACCGGCATGTCCGGGCTGCACAGGGCCGTCGAGGATCGTCCGGATCTGGTGATCCTCGATCTCGGCCTGCCCGACATCGACGGCCACGAGGTCGTTCGCATGCTGCGAGCGGTCAGCCCGGTGCCGATCATCGTCGCCACCGCCCGTGACGACGAGCAGGAGATCGCCCGCGTTCTGGACGCCGGGGCCGACGACTACCTGGTCAAACCGTTCGGAGCGGTCCAGCTCGACGCCCGTATCCGCGCCGTGCTCCGCCGCCTGCAGGGGGAGGACGACGCCTCGCAGCCCCTGGTGGTGGGCGAACTGCGCATCGACCCGCGCAGTCGCCACGTCACGCTGGCGGGCCGCCCCCTGGACCTGCGGCCGAAGGAGTTCGACCTGCTGTGTTACCTGGCGGCCCGGCCGGACCAGGTGGTCAGCAAACGCGAACTGATGACGCAGGTGTGGCAGTTGCCCTACGGCGGCGCCGACAAGACCGTCGACGTCCACCTGTCCTGGCTGCGTAACAAACTGGGCGAGTCGGCGCAGCAGCCGCGCTACATCCGCGCCGTCCGCGGCGTCGGCGTGAAGCTGGTGGACCCGGCGACATGAGGCGGCGTCTGCTCGTCCTGGTCGCCTCCATGGTGTCCCTGGCGTTGGTGGCCTTCCTGGTGCCGCTGGCGCTGCTGGCACTCATGCTGGCCGCCGACCGCGCCACCGCCGACGCGCTCGTACGCGCGCAGTCGCTGGTCCCTGTGGCCTCGGTCGGTACGGGCCCCGCCCTGGAGCTGGCCGTGGAACAGGCCAACGGCACCAACGGCCACCCGTTGACCGTCTTCCTGCCCACCGGTGCGGTCCTGGGTGAGCCCGCCCCCCGCTCCGAGGCCGTACGGCTGGCCTTCACCGGGCGCAGCCTGACCGCCCAGGCGCGGGGCGGCAGGGAGATCCTCGTCGCCGTCGCGGGCCGTTCCGCGGGCACGACCGTCATCCGCGCCTTCGTCTCCGACGCCGACCTCACCAGAGGGGTCAGGCGCGCCTGGCTGATCCTCGCGCTGGTGGGAGCCGGTGTGCTGGCCGTCAGTCTGCTCGTCGCCGACCGGCTCGCCCGCTCACAGATACGTCTCATCACCGGCATCGCGCGGGTCTCCCACCGGCTCGCGGCCGGAGACCTCACCGCCAGAGCACCTGGAGAGGGCCCCGAAGAACTACGGCAGGTGGCCGGAGCGCTCAACCACCTCGCCGAGCGCATCCGTGTCCTGCTGGCCCAGGAACGGGAGGCGGTGGCGGATCTGTCCCACCAGCTGCGAACCCCGCTCACCGTGCTGCGGCTGGAGGCCGAAGGGCTGCCGGAAAGCGAGCAGGCCGCCCGCGTGGGCGCCGCCGTGGAGTCGATGGAACGCATGGTCACGCGGGTGATCAAGGAGGCGCGGCGTGCCCGCCATGACGCACCGGGGGAATGCGACGCCGCCCGGGTCGTGGCCGAACGTCTGGAGCACTGGTCGATGCTGGCCCATGACCAGGACCGCCTGGTCAGCCAGGAGCTTACCGATCCTCCCCTGCCGGTGGGCGTCGGAGAGGAGGCCCTGACGACCTGCGTCGACGCCCTGCTGGAGAACGTCTTCGCCCACACACCCGAGGGCACGGACTTCGAGGTACGGCTGTCGGCCCGTGACGGCGGCGGAGCCGTACTCCTCGTCACCGACCGGGGGCCGGGGTTCCTGCACCCAGGCGCCGCCACGCGCGGAGTCAGCGGCGCGTCCTCGACCGGCCTCGGGCTGGACATCGTCCGCCGTACCGCCGAACGTTCCGGAGGCTCCATGACGCTGGCCGACGGCCCCGCAGGCGGCGCCCGCGTCACCGTGGAGTTCGGGCCCGGTCCGCGTTAACCCGCGTTTAGGACTGCCACAGGCCCGCGCTATCACCCAGCACGGCAGGTTTGGAGACGTCAGCAAGGACGTCTACCGCACCGGAGGTTCGGATGCGCAAGCCCATGATCATCGCTGGTATCGCCACGGCGGCCGTACTCGTGGCGGGCGGCGGAGCCGCCATGACGGCCGCCAACGCCGAGCCCACCCCTTCGGCCACGACGTCGGACGCCCCCGGGGACCACGGCGCCGCCAAGGCACCCAAGGTCCTCAGCTCGCAGGCGGAGAAGACGGCCCTGGAGCAGGTCCCCTCGGGCTGGGTGACCTCCGCCGAGCTTGAGACCGAACACGGCCGCCGGACCTGGCAGATCGAGGTGAAGGGCGGCGACGGCAGCGAGCGGGAGTTCGTCGTCGACGCCGAGACCGGCTCCCTGGTCACCGGCAAGGCCGACGACGACCGCCGCGACGACGCGAGCAGGCACGACGCCGAGGACGACGACTGAGGACCTCCGCCCGTTTGCCGATCGGCCCACTCCGTCACGGGCGGGCCCTCGGCGAGCAGGTCGAATCCGGCCGGGCGGACGGTCATCACCGTCGCCGCGCGCCGGGTCAGGGCCGTACGGTGATCGGTCAGGCGGCGAGGCGGGTGATCGCGGCGACCGACAGGTCCACGTCCGCCTCCGTCGTGGTGGCGTTCGACACCGAGATCCGCATCAGCCGCCGTCCCCGCCAGGTCGTGCCGCCCGCCCAGCACGTGCCGCCCGCCTGAACCGCGGCGATCACCCGTTCGGTGTGCGCGTCGTCCCCGAACCCCACCAGCACCTGGTTGAGGACCACCTCGTTCACCACCTCGAACCCGGCCGAGGCCAGTCCCTGGGCGAACCGGCGGGCCAGCGCGCAACAGCGCTCGACCAGCGCCGCGACTCCGTCCCTGCCCAGCTCCCGCAGTCCGGCCCACACCGCGAATCCCCGGGCCCGGCGCGACGACTCAGCGGTGAGGTCGGCTCCCACGGGCGCGCCGCCGGAACCTGTCAGATAGGCGGCCGCGTAGGACATCGCCGCCGCGTGCACGTCGGGCCGGGCGCAGAACGCGAAGGCCGAGTCGTAGGGAAGGTTCAGCCATTTGTGGCCGTCGCAGGCCCAGGAGTCGGCGAGTTCCACTCCGTCGACCAGATGCCGGGTCGCCGGGCTCGCCGCGGCCCACAGCCCGAACGCCCCGTCCACGTGCGCCCACCCACCGTGCCTGTGGACCAGTTCGCACGCCTCCCCGAGCCGGTCGCAGGCACCGGTGTTCACGTTGCCCGCCTGGAGACACACGATGGCCGGCCCGGAGGCGGCTCGCAGCGACATCCGCAACGCCTCGATGTCGATGGCACCGTTCGGTCCGGCGGGTACCGGTTCGATCACGTCCGTCCCGAAACCGAGCAACCGCAGCGAGCGGTCGATCGTCCCGTGCCGCTCCTCCCCCGCGATCACCCGGATCGGTGGTGCTCCGAGCAGCCCGCGCCGTTCCACGTCCCACCCGGCCTCCGCCAGCACCCGGTGCCGGGCGGCGGCGAGCCCGGCGGTGTTGGCCGCCTGGCAGCCCGTGACGAATCCGGTGGACGCCGACGCGGGGATCCCCAGCAGGTCCTTCAGCCAGGCGCCCGCCGCGGCCTCGGCGGCGATGGCCGCGGGTGAGGTGACGGCGTTGGTCGCGAGCTGGTCCCAGCCGGCGGTCAGCATGTCGGCCGCGGTCGCGGCGGGCAGCGCGCCGCCGACGACGAATCCGAAGTATCTCGGGCCCGCGCTCGCGACCAGGCCCGGTTCGGCCGCGGCGAGCAGCTCGGCCAGCACCCGCTCCGGTGGGGAGGGGTCCCGGGACAGCGGGCCGGAGAACGCCCTGGTCAATGCCTCCTGGTCGACCGGCACTCCCACCGGCCTGCCGGGCAAGGACCGGCGGTAACCGGTGGCGTGGTCGGCGGCCGTGCGAAACAGCCGGTTCGGTTCCTCTGCCAACGCTTCTCGTCTCCTCGAAACCGGCTTCGTGCGCTCAGGACCGGCGTCCGCCGAAGCACCAGTTGTGCACCTCGATGCCGGCGTATCCGTCCGGGGTCAGTACGGCGCGCGCCGTGTCCGCGTCCGGAGCTCGGACCAGTGCCGCCGTCCCCAGCCAGCTCTCGCCGTCGTCGGACAGCAGCGGCCCGTACGCGATCAGCCCGTCCCGGGGGGCGGGGACGGCGAGGTCGGCAGGCTGCCCGGAGCCGAGGCCGAGCACCAGGTATCGGTCGCCGCCGGTCCGGCCGCCGGGGAAGTCCCACATGGTGCGTCCCAGCGCGTTGCGCCACCGGCGCAGCAGGACGTCGCGGTACGCCCCGGCCTGGTGGCCGGGTTCGTCGAAGGCGAACGCGCGGGCGGCGGCGGGATCGGGCAGGTCGACGATGTGCACACTCCCGGTCGGGGTGTCGTCGTCGTCGAAGGTCGGGCCACGGGCGATCATCTCGGCGGCGTACCGGTCCATATAGGACCAGTGCTCCTCCAGCAGCTCGTGACGCAACACCACCGAACCGGGCCGGTCACGGTGGTAGCAGAAGAACTCCATGCCTCATTATCGCGATATATCCGAAAAGTCCGTCAGGTTGAAGGGGCCAGGTCGCGGCGGTGCAGGAGCGCCAGCCCCGCGACGACCAGGGCGCCCGCGACCGCGGTCAGCCCGAGCAGCGGCGCGACCGTGGAGGAGGCGTCTCCGAGCAGCGCCGGCGGCACGTGCACGAACGGTGAGAGGTCCTGAACGCCCCCACCGACCAGTCTGAACTCCGCCAGCAGGTCCACGAGCAGGATGAGGCCGAGCACGCTCCAGCTCGCGGCCGCCGCCTGCCGGGGCAGCACGCCGAACAACAGCGTCGCGAACCCGACCACGGTCCAGACGGCGGGCAGATAGGCCAGCGTCGCCCCGGCGATGCGGAGCGCGTCGCCCTCGTAGGCGAGCCCCGCACCCGCCCCCAGGACGGCCAGCGGCAACGCCGGGCCCGCGACGGCGAACACCAGGTGGCTCAGCGCCCAGCGCAACCTGCCGACCGGGGCGGCCAGCAGCAGCTCGGCCCTGCCCGCGGCCTCCTCGCTCCGGGCACGCAGCGCCGAGACCAGCGCGAACGCCGTGACGATCTGGCTGAGCACGTACATCACGAACGTGAAGAACACCTCGGAGACGCGCGCTCCCGGACCTCCGATCGTCGCTGCGAGCTCCCGGAACTGCGGCGTGTCCACCTGGCTGTCCAGCCCGCGCGCCGCCATGCCGAGCAACACGCCCAGCAGGCAGAACCCGATCCCGGAACCCACGATCGTGCCCCGGTGCAGCCGCCAGGCCAGGCCGATCCCGCCCCGTAGTGTTCCGGCGGCGGGCCCCCGCCGGGCGGCCAGCAGACCACCGGCCACGTCGCGCCGCGTGGACAGCGCGAACGCGGCGGCCGTCAGCGTGGCGACGGACACCACGGCGACTCCCAGCACCCACCACCGGTCACCCGCGTAGGGCCTGGTCAGCCTGGCCCAGCCGAACGGCGAAAGCCACGCGAGCCAGGAGACGCCACCGGCGTCGGCCAGTGAACGCACCGCGAACAGCAGACCGCCCGCGGCGACCGCGACGCCGCGCGCCGTACCCGAAGCCGCGGTCAGCTGCGCGGTGAGCGCGGCCACCGCCGCGAACGCCCAGCCCGCGGAGGCCGTCGACAGCCCGAACAGCACCGATGAGCCGGCGGGCAGGCCCTCGCGGACCAGGCCGGGGACCGACAGCAGGCCGAGCAGCAGGTTGGCGGCCAGCACGACCGTGAGCGCGGCGGCCAGCGGGGCGTGACGGCCGACGACGCCCGAGGACAGCAGTTCGCGCCTGCCGGCCTCCTCCTCGGCCCTGGTGTGCCTGATCACCAGCAGGATGCTGACCAGGCCGCCGATCAACGCCCCGGACGAGCCGAGCGTCCAGGCGGTCAGGCCGCCGAGGCTCGCCTCGTGGACGGGGCCGCGCATGGCCAGCTGGGCGGGGTTGCTCATCGAGGCCGCGGTGAAGGCGTCGCGGGCGGCCTGGTCGGTGTACAGGGAGGCGGTCGCGGAGGCGACACCGGCCGGGAGCAGCGCGCTGATCATGATCCACACCGGCAGCAGCACGCGGTCCCTGCGCAGGATGAGCCGGATCAACGTCCAGGTCCCGGTCACGCCGCGGCTCCCTCGTAGTGGCGCAGGAACAGCTCCTCAAGCGTCGGCGGCCGCGTGGTCAGCATGCGCACGCCCACCCTGGACAGCTCGCCGAGCACGGCCGTGAGCGCGTCTCCGTCCACCTGGCAGCGCAGCAGGGCGCCGTCCACGGTGAGGTCGTGCACGCCGGGCAGCGAGGCCAGGCCGGGCACGGGTCCGGCGAGCTGGGCCGTGACCGAGGTCCGGGTGAAGTGCCGAAGATCGGCCAGGCTGCCGGACTCGACGGTACGGCCCGCGCGGATGATGCTCACGCGGTCGCACAGTGTCTCGACCTCGGACAGGATGTGGCTGGACAGCAGCACCGTACGGCCGTCGCGCTTCTCCCGCAGGACGCACTCGTTGAAGACCGCCTCCATCAGCGGGTCGAGGCCCGAGGTCGGCTCGTCGAGGATCAGCAGTTCGACGTCGGAGGCGAAGGCGGCAACCAGCGCCACCTTCTGCCGGTTCCCCTTGGAGTAGGCGCGGCATCTCTTGCGCGGGTCGAGTTCGAAGCGTTCGAGCAGTTCGGCGCGTCGCCGGGGGTCCAGGCCTCCGCGCACCCTGCCCAGCAGGTCGATGACCTCACCGCCGGTGAGCGAGGGCCACAGGGTGACGTCGCCGGGCACGTAGGCGAGCCGCCGGTGCAGCTCGGTCGCGTCCCGCCAGGGATCGCCGCCGAGGAGTTCGGCCCTGCCCGAGTCGGCGCGCATCTGGCCGAGCAGGACGCGTGTCGTGGTGGTCTTCCCCGAACCGTTCGGTCCGAGGAAGCCGTGCACCTCCCCTGTCCTGACGGTCAGGTCCAGCCCGTCCAGGGCCCTGGCCTGCCCGAAGCTCTTGACCAGGGCCTCGACCCGCACCGCCGCGCTCATCGTCGCTCCTCTAACTTGTCCAGCCCGGTCCGTGCCTGTTCGAACAGTTCCCGGCCGAGGAACTCCGGCCGGATCAGGTCGAGCTGGGCCTTGCCGACGCGTACGGTGCCCGGGGCGGAGTAGACGTCGGTGCCGAGCGCGCGGGAGACGTGCTCGTGCAGCACCGTGATGCCGAGTTTCATCGCGGTCAGCACGGTCGCGCGGGCGCGGTGGTCCGCCTCCGCGTGCCCCTCGCGGGCCAGGTGTTCCTCCGTTATGGCGACGAGCTCGTCGAACATGGCGGCCGCGCCGGGCGAGCCGTCCACGAGCGCGCGGCCGAGGTACTTCATCAGCGGGGGCGCGGTGCGGTGGACGTTCTCGATGAACTCCGGCCTCTCCAGGTTGCGGCCGGTGATGCCCACGTCGACCTGTTCACGCATGTAGCCGAGGACGTAGTCGTCGCACGCCTGCCTCAGCTCCTCCTTGGTGCCGAAATGATGCTGCACCAGGCCGGGTGAGACGCCGCTCGCGGCGGCGATCCCCCGGATCGTGGTCGCCCTGACGCCCTGCTCGGCGAACAGCCCGAGCGCGGCGTCACGGATGCGGGCCCGTGTCGTCAGGTCCTCTTCGGATATTGGTCGCACGTCCAAGAGTCTATACGCATGTATTGGAACCAATTCAAGTGTTCAACCCACTTCGGCCTGCCGTACGGCCTCATGCTCGGCCGGGACGCGGTAGGCGCGCAGGGGGCGGTTGACGAGGCCGACGGAGACGACGGCGAGCGCGGCCGTCAGCCCGCCCACCAGAAGGGCCACCGGAGCCGACGTGAGGGAGGCGAGCACCCCTCCCCTGAAGTTGCCGATCTCGGGACCGGCGATGCCGATGACGTGCTCGACCGAGGACACCCGCCCCCGGTACTGGTCGGGGGTCTCAAGCTGTACCAGCGCGCCCCGGGTGACCACGGAGACGGTGTCGGCCGCACCGGCGACCGCCAGGCAGAGCAGGGCGAGCCAGATCGGCCCGGCCACGCCGAACCCGGCCAGGGCGAGCCCCCAGACCGTGGCCGCGACGAGCTGGACGAGGCCGCCGCGGCGCAGACGGGTGACGGTCCCGGAGAACAGGCCCGCGCCGATCCCGCCGAGCGCGAGCGCGGTCAGGAACAACCCCAGGGTGCGCGGGTCGCCCGCGAAGCGGATCTCGTTGACCAGGGGGAAGAGCGCGACCGGCATGGCCAGGACGGTCGCCGCGAGGTCAACGGAGAAGGAACCCCACAGGGTGGGGCGTTGGAGGCTGATCCGCCAGCCTCCCCTGACCGGCCCGCGCCTGCTCCGCGATCCGCCGTCGGTCTCCGGCCCGTCCTCCGCCGTGAGGGCGGGCATCGGGGGCAGCCTGACCACGGCGGCCAGTGACGCGAGCCCGGCCAGGAACTGGATCGTGTACGCGGCGGGATAGTGCCACCGTGCGAGCACGAAACCGGCGAGGGCGGGCCCGACGAGCATGGACGCCTGGAAGGCGATGTTCTGCAGGGCGAGCCCCGCGGCGACCTGGTCGGCGGGCAGCAACCGGACCGGGAAGGTACGGCGGGCGGGCGCTCCGAGCGCCGAGCAGCCGGACTGGGCGGCGACCAGGGCGAGCAGCAGCGCGACCGACCGGTTCCCCGCGGCGGCCTGCGCCACGAGCCCCGCGGCCGTCAGGGCCTGGCCGACGGTGGTGAGGCGGACGAGGCTTCTACGGTCGACGGTGTCGGCCAGCGACCCGCCGACCAGGCCGAGGGCCAGCAGCGGCAGACCCGTGGCGAGACCGATGACCCCGGTCCAGAACGAGCTGTGGGTCAGGTCCCAGACCTGTAGCAGTACGGCGACGACGGCGATCTGCCGGCCGATCGAGGAGAGGGAGGAACCGATCCACAGGTCGCGAAAGTGCCGGCTGTCGCGGAGGGGCCGGACGTCCATCAGCCTTTCGCGCCAGCTCACGGCCGGGTCTCCCCCTCCGCGGAAGCCTCCGCGGGAGCCACTGTGGAAGCCTCCGCGGAAGCGGTCTCGGCGGCCGGGAACTCACCGAGATGGGAGAGGATCCGCTCTTTCATGGACCGCCGGGCCAGCGCGCTCTCCAGCTCGGCGACGACCGCGCTGAGCCGGTGGGGGATCTCGTCGTCGAGCTCGGCGACGGCGGCCTCGGTCGCGCGCCACTCGGCTTCGAGGAAGGGGATGAGGTCGCGGGCGCGGTCGGTGAGGGTGACGCGCCGGGTGCGGGCGTCCGTGCCCGGTTCCGAGTTGACCAGGCCCTCGCGGCGCATCACCGAGATCGTCTGGCTCATCGCCGAGTGCGAGCGGCCCAGGGATTCCGCCAGCTCACGGATCGTCAGCGGGCCGGTGTGCGCGAGGCGGATCAACGGATGGACGAACCGGGAGCGGACGCCTTCGATGCCCCGATCCGTGTACAAGGTCTCGATCTGGCGGTCCAGGTCGCCCAGCAGGGTGTGCAGCGCGTCCCAGCGACCGGGCGACGCGGTGGGGTCCAAAGATGTCACAGCGCTAATATAACAGCGCTCATACGATTTGATGGCTTGTAACGGCTGCTACATTCCATGATGTGTCTGACTCTCAGCAGGCGGGCCGGTGGCTCGTCTTCCTGGTCAAGATCCCCGCGGAACCGTCCCGGCACCGGGTGGCCGTATGGCGGGAACTGCGCAAAATGGGCGCCCTGTCGCTCGGGCAAGGAGTGTGGGCCGTACCGGACGTCCCCGTGTTCACCGACGGTGTCACCCGGGCGGGCGAACTCACCGGACAGGCGGGCGGCCAGTTCGTCACGCTTGTCGCGGCCGGGCGCGACAGCGGCGACGCCGAACGACTGCGGGAGATGTTCACCGCGGCGCGCTCGGCGGACTGGACGGAGTTCCTGGCCGACTGCGGCAAGTTCGAGCAGGAACTGGCCAAGGAGATCGGGATCGGCAAGTTCACCCTGGCCGAACTTGAGGAGGAGGAACAGTCGCTGGAGCGGTTGCGGCGCTGGCACCGTGACCTGACGGCGCGGGACGTCTTCGGCGCGCCCGAGGCGGCGCAAGCCGGACGGCGGCTGCGCGAGTGCGCGGCGGCGTGCGAGGACTACGCCGAACGGGTCTTCGCCGCGCTGCACGAACTGCCGGAACCGGGACGGACGCGGTGACAGGACAGGCCCAGGCCGCTCCGGCCCGGCAGATGTGGCCGCTGTACGCGGCCGGGTTCACCACCGCGTTCGGCGCGCACGGGATCGCCGCCAACCTCGGCGGCTTCTCCGATGACGCCGTCACCTCCCTGCTCGTCCTCGGCGGCCTGCTCGCCCTCTACGACGGGGCCGAGGTGCTGCTCAAGCCGCTCTTCGGCAGCGTCGCCGACCGGATCGGCGCCCGGCCGGTACTGCTGGGCGGCCTGGTGGCGTTCGCACTCGCCTCCGCCGTCTACGTCGTCGCCGACAGCCCCGGATGGCTGTGGGCCGCCCGCCTGGGACAGGGCGCGGCGGCCTCGGCGTTCTCCCCGTCGGCCTCGGCCCTGGTGGCCCGCCTCAACCCGGCGGCGAAGCTCGGGCGGGCCTTCGGCGGATACGGCTTCCACAAGTCGATCGGCTACACCCTCGGCCCGTTGCTGGGCGGACTGCTGGTGTGGGCGGGCGGACTGCGGTCGCTGTTCGCGGTCCTCGCGGTGCTGGGTGTGGTGGTGGCGGTGTGGGCCGCGCTGGCCGTGCCCGCCGTACCGCCGCTGCCCAAGAGCCGTCAGACGGTCCTCGACCTGGTCAGGCGTCTGGCCGACCCGGCCTTCCTCGCGCCCACCGCGGCGCTGGCCGCCGCCACCGCCGCACTGTCCGTCGGAGTCGGGTTCCTGCCCGTTTCCGGCAGGGCCGCCGACCTGGGCACCGTCGCCACCGGTGCCGCCGTCTCCGTCCTGGCCGCCTGCGCGGCGATCGTGCAGCCCCGCACCGGACGCGCGCTGGACGAGGGGCGCCTGACGACCCGAGCCGGCATCGTGGCCGGGCTGCTCATCACCGCCGTTGGCCTGGCGGGCGCGACGCTGCCCGGCCTGGCCGGCGTCCTGGTCGCCGCCGTACTGATCGGCGTCGGGACCGGGCTCATCACCCCGCTCGGCTTCGCCGCTCTCGCCGCCCGCACTTCTCCCGAACGCATGGGCCAGACCATGGGAGCCGCCGAGCTCGGCCGCGAACTCGGCGACGCCGGAGGCCCCCTGCTCGTCGCCGCCGTCGCCACCGCGGCCTCCCTCACCCACGGATACGCCGTCCTGGCCATCCTGCTCGCCCTTCCGCCCCTCATCGGCCTCCTCCTGCGCCGCCTCTCCCCCGAACGCCCGGCGAGCCCCTGACCACGTGCCCCGTTCGCCCGCCGTCGGACACCTGTCGGAAAGGTGGGGTGTGTGTGGCGGAAGGGGCAGGGAAGCATCTGTAGACACCCATAGTCATTGAATGAACACTTAGCGCGACAGTTCGTATCTCGCGAGAGGACGCATCATGCCGACTGCGCGCATCGCCTCCGGACACACCGCCCCCGGGCAGGGCTGGCAGGCTTACGGACCCAACGGCATCTACATCGACGTCGACACCACCGCGGCCCACTTCACCGGAGCCCCCGTCTACGTCACCTCCATCGGCAGCACCGGCGGCAACCAGTGGTCGCTGGTCGGCCCCAGCGCCGTCTACGACGCCACGGCGAGCAAGTTCCGCGTCTACGTCCAGTGGAAGGACAGCAGGCCGCTGACGCCCGCCATCGCCCAGCAGTACGGCTGGTACATCAACTGGATCGGTTACGACAACCCCTGATCCACCCCTGTGAGCGAAGGCGGAACCCCCGGCGCGCGCCGGGGGTTCCGTCGTGCCGGGAGCCTCGCTCAGGCCGGCAGCGCTTCGGGAACCAGCCTGGGGACGAGGCGGACGAGGACGACCATCGCCACCAGTTCGACCAGGGTCTGGGTGACCACCGCCAGCGGCGCGATGTCGAGTACGGCGGGCAGGGCCAGGGCGAGCGGCAGCACGACCAGGGAGTTGCGGGTGGCGGCGGAGAACATCACCGCCCGGGTGGCCGCCACATCGAGGCTCGCCGTCCGGGCGGCGAGCCTGCCGACGGCGACGGCGACGGCGAGCACCACGAAGGCGGCGTACAGCGGGACCAGGCGTAGCAGGGCGAGGGCCTGGGAGCCGACCGCGGAGATCTGGGAACCGACGACGACGGCGAGAGTGGCCATCATCAGCGGCACCATGGATCCGGCCATGACCTCCTCGACGATCCGGCCGGCCCGGTGGCGGCGCGCGAGCGCCTGTACGACCGCCGCGGCGGCCAGAGGCGCGGCGATGAGCACACCGAACGCCTCCAGGAACGGGGTGACCTCGACCACGGCGAGCCCCGCGAACGCACCGGCGGAGATCGCGATCAGATAGAGGGGGATCTGGTGCCTGTCCCACCACTCCACGGCTCGGCTCATGTCCACGGAGTCTCTTCGTTCCTCTCGTCCCGAGGGCACGCGCGCGCCGCCTGCCCGGGCCGGTCGCGACCTCGGAAAACGCGCACGCCGGCAAGGCTAGGCCTTCGGGCCGGCTCGGCGGGTTCCTGCCCACGGCCGGTAACCGCACCGTCAAGAGCCGTGCCTCACGGCATGCTTGTGCCCGGAGATCACCTGGCGTCGAACCTTGCCACCGGACGATCACTGCGCGCGGCGGTCCACCGCCCCGGAATAGTTGAAACATCAACTGAGTTGTGAGTGGCGAACCACGCTGAAGGGAGCGCAGACATGCCCGCCGTAACCGTCGACAACGTCCTGGCCCTGCCCCGCATCCCGCAGGACCTGGGGATCGGCCGGAAGGTGCTCGCCGTCGAGACCGCGCCCAGCGGCTTCGAGGGCGAGGGCTTCCCCGTCCGCAAGGCCCTGGCGGCGATCAAGCTCGAATACCTCGACCCGTTCATCATGATGGACCAGATGGGCGAGGTGGACTACGCGCCGGGTGAGCCCAAGGGCACGCCGTGGCACCCGCACCGCGGCTTCGAGACCGTCACCTACATCATCGACGGCACCTTCGTCCACCAGGACTCCCACGGCGGCGGCGGTGTCATCGCCGACGGCGACACCCAATGGATGACCGCCGGATCCGGTCTGCTGCACATCGAGGCCCCGCCGGAGTGGCTCGTCCAGCAGGGCGGCCTCTTCCACGGCATCCAGCTCTGGGTGAACCTGCCCTCCAAGGACAAGATGCTCACCCCGAAGTACCAGGACATCGGACGTTCCAACGTCGCCCTGCTCAGCAGTCACGACGGCGGTGCCCTGGTCCGGTTGATCGCCGGTGACGTGGCCGGGT
The DNA here is from genome assembly GCF_044466505.1 of Streptosporangium sp. NPDC049376. Lineage (NCBI taxonomy): Bacteria > Bacillati > Actinomycetota > Actinomycetes > Streptosporangiales > Streptosporangiaceae > Streptosporangium > Streptosporangium sp. NPDC049376. The sequence goes on from NZ_JBITMT010000020.1 coordinate 59,204, forward strand.
ACGCCGGGCCCGGTGCGACCCACACCCCGATCACCCTGCTGCACGCCAGTATCAGCCCCGGGGCGCAGCTCACGATGCCCTGGCGCAAGGACTTCAACGCCCTGGCCTACGCGCTGTCCGGTAAGGGCAGCGTCGGCGCGGAGAAGGCGTCCATCACCGGCGGGCAGCTCGCCGTCTTCGAGGGCTTCGGCAACCGGCCCGGCCTGGCCACCGACGCCGAGACCATCACGATCACCGCCTCGCCCACCTCGGGCCTGGAGGTCATCGTCCTCGGCGGCGAGCCCATCGGCGAACCGGTCGCGCACTACGGACCGTTCGTCATGAACACCCACGAGGAGCTGGTCAAGGCCTTCGACGACTACAAGGCAGGCCGTCTGGGCTCGATCCCCGCGGGGGACCACGCCTGACGCACCCGTCTCCACCGTCTGGGCGGGTCTGACCCGCCCAGACGAACATCGGAATCTCCGGGGCCGGTCATGTTCCGGTTGACCTCCCGGCGCCGGGCATCAGGTGTGGGGCGTGCTCCCTGACCGCCTCGAACAGCCGACTCCTGGAGGGGTTCACCATCGCCTCCCCGGCCACGGTCACGGTCGGCACGGTCTCGTTCCCGTCCGCGACCGAGCGGACGAACGCCGCCGCGTCAGGGTCCTTCCAGATGTTGACCTCGCTGTGGCGCAGCCGTGTGAAGCGCAGCTGTGTGCGGAGCCTCATGCAGTACCTGCAGCCGGGGCGCCAGTAGACGACCACGCCCTTGTGGTCGGCGTCCCTGTACGACGTCGCCCGGCCTCGGCGTGGAAGGTTCGTGGCGATCAGCAACACGAGCACGATGACGAGGACGACCTGCGAAGAGGACATGGGGAAATCATCTCAAAGCCCCCTCCACATCTCGCTGGTCCCTGTCAAGGTGCGCATCACCCCGGCCCGCGGCCTCCGGACCTCGCGGTATCCGCGGCGACAGGCCGTCACGCACCACCGCGATCCGCACCGTCACGTCGGGTGCCTCCCACACCCGGCCAAGGCGGTCGCCTCGGCGAAGCGGGGCGGCGGCTCCTTCGCAAACGGGGCTCAAGCCTGGCCGGGTTCGCCGTCCCTGGGGTTGTCGGTGGGGTGATCTAGTGTCCCGGCCATGACTTCAGCGACGCAGGCGTACACGTACGCCGCGCCTTCCTCCCTTGTCGACGGCCGTCTCGGATTGGCGACCTCCGGCGGGCGGGCCCTGTCCGGCCCGGCCGTGGCCCCCCGGTTCTTCAGCGGCGTGGTGACCCAGGCGGCCCCCGCCGCGGCTGCCCTGCTCGGCGTCGCCGACGTGGCGCTGGCCCGCTACCACCAGCCGCAGGCGCGGCCCGGCTGGGTGCGTGACCCGGTGGTGACGTGCAACGGAGACCGGTTGCGGTTCGAGTCGTTCTCGGCCTGTGGTGGCGTGTACGCCCGGCTTGACCTGCTGGGCGGCGCGCTCGACGGTGAGGTGTTCGACCGGGGCACCACCAACGTCGATGTGAACGCGCCGCTCCGGGAGGCGTTGGCGCGTATCGGCGCGCGTGACCCGTTGCACCTGGGGGTCGGGCTCGACGAACTGGTCGTGACCACGATGGACGGCGCGGTGGTGGAGAAGAAGGTGCCGCTGCCCGAGCGTTGGCTACGCGGCTTCGCCGAGGTGCAGGTCATCGCCTCGGACATGGACCAGCGCGGTGAGCTGACCGGCATGGCGGCGGTGCGGTTCCTGCGTGGGCTGCCCAAGAAGGGCACGGTGTGGGTGGCGCAGGTGGGACGGGAGCTGAAGGTCTCCGACCGCAGGGTTCCCGGCTCGGTCCAGCTCGCCGGCCCCAACCGGCTCGGCACCCTCCTGCCGCTGCTGCGCTTCGCGAAGTCCCTGCGGGTGTACGGCCCGGCCGACGCCGCCTGCAGCGCCTGGGAACTGGAGCTCCCCGGTATGCGCTACACGCTCACTCTCTCGCCTGAGCGCTGGCGCGGCTTCTCCGGTGAGGGCGCGGTGCTCGACGACCTGGCCACCGACGAGGCCGAGAACGACGCCGACGTGGTGGGCATGTTGCTCAACTTCGAGCCCGAGATCGAGATCGGCCTGCTGGCCGACCGCGCGGGCATCCCCGCCGGCCGGGTGCGGGCCGCGCTGACGCAGCTCGGTGTCGCCGGCCGGGTCGGCTACGACCTGTCGGAGGCCGCCCACTTCCACCGTGAGCTGCCCTACGACAAGGACAACGTGATCCTGCTCAACCCACGGCTGGCCAAGGCGCGCAAGCTCGTCGACGCGGGAGCCGTACACCTCGAAGGCGAGCTGGCCACCGTCCGGACCTCGGGCGGAGCGCGCCGGGTCTCGCTGACCGACGGGTCCTGCACCTGTGAGTGGTGGTGGGACCATCGCGGCTCCCGTGGGCCGTGCAAACACGTGCTGGCCGCCCGGATCGTCGCCCGTGCCGCCGTGGAGGTCTCCCGATGACTCTCTGGGCGGAGATCTGTGACCTGGTCGCCCGTGACCAGGTCACCCGCCTGGCCGCCCGGCTGGTCACGCTCACCGAGGAGGAGCGCGCCGAACTGGGCGGGCGGTTGCCCGGCCTCGTCAAGGAACTGCGTCGTACCCTCACCGAGCGGGTGCGCGCCGATCACCCCGACGACTTCGAGGAGACGGCCTTCTGGGAGATCAGTGAACTGCTCGACAGACTGGCGGGCGGGCTGCTGCTGACCGGGGTCGGCGTCATCACCGGCCCTGCGGCGGCGGTGACGTGGATGACCGGCCGCGACGTCAACCGCCGCTGGGCCGAGGCTGTTGACGTCGCCCAGGTGTGCCGGGTGGCGGCCACCCGCCCCCAAGAGTGGCGTCGTGATGTCGCGGTCCGGCTGGTCCAGCGGGTGCGCCGTCCCGGCGACCGCATCGCGCCGCTGGCCGTGGCGCTGCTGCGTGAGTCCGGCGCGGTGCCGCCCGACCACGACCCGCTGGTGGCCGCCTGGCTGGCCGCGCCGAGCGTGGCCGGTGACCCGCTGACCCCCGTGCTGCTGCCTCGTGTCTTCGACGCCGACGGCGCGGGTCGCGCCCTCCGTGACGAGCGGTTGGAGCCCCGGCCAACCCGTTGGCTGGCCGCCGCCGCCCGCGAACTGCCCAGGAAACAGGCGCTCGACGGTTGTGTGAGCCGTTTCCTGCGTGGCGGCGAGGTGCAGGACCTGCGGTTCTTCGTCCGGCTGCACACGCTCCTCGCCCCCACTCCCGAGGAGTCCGCGCCCCGGCTACGTGACTACCTGCGGTTGTTGCCGTCGGCTCCGGGCACGGTCGCCGAACTGGCCGCCGAGCAGGTACGTGGGGCGATGCCGCTCGACCATGCCGACCTGGTCGAGGCCGTCGAGGCGCTCACCTTCCGGGATGAGGCCAAGCTCGCCGCCACGGGCCTGCGCTGGCTCGACCAGGCGATCCGGGCCACGCCCGAGACGGCCGCCGATTTCGTGACCGCGCTGACCACGGCGTACGCGCACAAGTCCTTCGACGTGCGCAACCGCGCGGTTGAGCTGGCCCTGAAGCACGCAGGCCTGTTCGCCGACCACCCTGAGGCGATCCTCGACGGCGTCCACCACCTGCCCGTCGATCTGGGGGTGAAGCTGGCCGAGCGGTTCGGCGGGGAGGTTCCGGTTGAGGAACCGCTGGAGCGCAAGGAGTTCCCGCCGCTGCCCGCGCCTCCGGAGGCGCGGAGGTTCCCCGAGCCGTCGATCTCCCCCGGCCACGATGAGCGTTGGGTCGGCCAGGAGCGCTGGCTAGCGGCCTTCGTCACCGGCATCGCCGACGACCGGGCGGAACTATGCCGCAGACTCAAGCCTCGTGTCGAGCAGAACCAGGGGTACTGGCGCTCCAGGGAGGCGCGTCTCGACCCCGACGACTGGCAGTCGGCGCTGTCCGCCGAGCTCGTCACCCCCGGAAGCGTTCCAAAGCTGCCGCCGGTCGAGCCGCAGAAGTTCTGGGACAGCGCGAACCACTCCGTGAGAGTACGTGTCCTCACCCGTGGAGAGGAACCCGATCCGGAGCCGGGGCCTCGGCGGATCACGATAGGCGGCGTCTACCGGCCCGGCCGCTACCTCGACGACGACACCCCGCTGCGCGCCTTCTTCATCACCTGGAACAGCGACGACGGCCCGGACGGGGCGACTGCCCGCGAGGGCGATGAGCGGGTCCCCTTCAGCGGGGGCCGGATCCACCTGTACGACTCCCCCGCCGACGACGAGCTGCCCCGTCCCTCCGACGCCTTCAACGACGAGGAGAACGACGACGAACTGCCGGATCACCTCCATCCGGCGCGGATGAGACCCGGTGTCCTGTACGACGACTCCGACGAAGCCATGCCGTCCTTCATCCTCGACCACGCCTACGAGCGCATGGCGGAGCTCGGTCTGGACCCCGCCAGGATCGCGGCGATGCGGGCGGGCGAGCGGGTACCCCCGCCAGGCCCGGACGAGCCGCTCGTGGAGGTGACCGTCGTCTTCGTCCCGTCCCGGCTGCGTTCCTTCATGCCCAAGGAGTTGCCCGAGCACGACGAGTGGCGGCGGCGCAACCACCTGCCCCACCCCAATCGTGTCTCCCCGCCCCATGATTTCCTGCTGCACCGCTACGCGGAACTCGCCGAAGCCCTCCGAAACGACACCCTGCCGCCCGTGCTGCTGGCCACGCCGACCTGGATGAGCGGCCACCTCGATCCCGACGCGCTGGTCGACCGGCTGGAGACCTGCGCCGCCGCCGGGGTCGAGCCGCCTCCGGCCGACCTGGCGCAGGCGTTGTTGCGGTTGCCCCGGGGCAGCCATCAGGCCGCGGCAGAGCGGGCCGCCAAGGTCGACTCGGAGGCGGCGCGTTCGGCCGCCCGCTGGCTCGCCGGTGACGGCATGGCCGATCCCGAGTGCGGCCACGTGTGGCGCCACATGGTGAACGCGTCCATGGTCGAGTTCGGCGACGGCGAACCGGAGCACTTCACCGATGTCAGGCTGCAGCCGGTGTTGCGGGTGACGGCCCCGACCGGCCATCGGCTGATCGACGAGGTGCTGCTGCGTCAGCCGTTCGACTGGACGGTCGAAGGGGCCGGCAGCACGCTCCGGGCGTGGCCCGCCATGCTGCCCTCACACCGCGAGGTCGCGGCTGTCAACTACCTGCCCTACCTGCTGGGCGGCTACTGGAGCACGCAGGTGACCCCCTCGGAGATCACCGGCCTGGAGATCGCCCAGGGCCCGATGGGCGAGTCCACGGCGGTGATCCTCGCTTACCTCCTGGCCGGCGGCGTGCCCGGTGTGATCCCGCTGGTCCTGAGCATGGCCGCCAGGGGCGAACTGCCCGCCGAGGCGATCGGCCGTCAGCTCGCGCTGGTGCTGCGCCGTACCTGGCTGGACACCCGTTCCGCCATCGCGGCCCTGACCGGGCTGGCCGACGCCGGTGGCCACCAGGAGGTGTGGAACATCCTGTGCGCTCTGCTGCCCGGGATGTTGCCGGGCGAGGGACAGCGCATCACCGTGACCCACGCAGAACTCGTCGCCTTCGCCACCGACGTGGCGCGCTGGACCGGTGCGAGCGGAGAGATTCCGGTCGTCGCCGTTTTCGCGCGCAGCCGCCGGAGGATCCGCTTCGTCCACGAGTGCAAGCGTCTTCACTCCCAGCTCACCGAGGGCACCGCGTTCTCTCCTGCTGGCCAAGGCTGAGACTTTTCGCCGGGCGACGGTGGTCGCCGTCTCCGAGGGGCGGTGGGAGGGCTGCGGCGCCGGAACCCTCGGCGGCATCGGCTCGGATCCGTCCGCCGGAGATGACTTTCCGGCCGCCGCCCGTCCGATGAGACCGGTTCGCCGCTCCGGCCGCCACGAACACATCGGGCCGCGCGGATTCCGCGCGGCCCGATGGAGGAGCGATGTGACACCGGCCGGTCGCCGATGCCCGTCCGTGCCGGAGGATCAGGCGATCTGCCCTCGGTACCCGACCGGCCCCTCACCGGGGAAACGGGCGGTCCCCTCGAACTTGGTGCCGTCGTCGAAGAAGGTCACCGAGCCGTTGCCGGCGTTGTCGCTGCTCCAGGTGACCGTGGTGCCCGTGGCCGGACGGCCGTCGCCGGGGACGACCTGGCCACGACTGGCGATGGACAGGATGAGAGGAGTGTCCTGCTGCCATCCGCCGCCACCCGTGTGGATCTCGGTGTTGTACCTGGCCACTGTTGTCTCCTTCGCTCGGTTGAAGATGGAGACGCGGTCGGGTCGTTCGGGAACCCTCGCGCGCCTTTTCATCCTGCCACCACAGACAGTGATTCATAAGTCACTTATAGTTGTCTCAGGGCGATGAAGATGTGACGCCAGAGACAGTTGGGGCAGTTCTGGCCACGCACCGTATGGCTTCACGAAGAATGGGGCGGTTTCGGGCGTGTCCGGCGGTGGCCTCCGCCGGCGTGTATCGCGCCTTTTCTCATGTCCGGTGCCGGTTCTCCAAACAATTCACCGGCCACCCGTGTCTAAACAGTCGCAGGAGACCCGCGCAATCTGGGACGCGAAAGGATCGTTTCGTGTGTGTCAGTGAATACGGGAGACCGATAACAATTTTTTTGACAGTGGCGAATTCTGTCATGGAAAACCAGCGATGAACGAGGCCGTGTCCCACAGCGAGGACCTGCCCGCCTCCGACCGGTTCGGCCGGTGGCATGAGACGGCGGACCGGTCCCTGATGCCCACCGTGGTGCACAGCGACCACGGGGCCGACTTCCGTGCCACCATGCGTGTGCTCGATCTCGGCTCGACGCAGGTGTACGCGGTGACCTGTCCGTCCCTGCGGTCGCGCCGTACCTCGGCGCAGGTTCGCGGGTCCGATCCCGAGACGTACTGCCTGTCGCTCTCTCGGCGCGGCACCACGCAGATCACCCAGTTTGGCAGGCAGGCGACCGCGGGGCCCGGGGACATGGTGTTCTACGACAACTCACATCCCTGTCACGGTGAGATCGTCGCCGACGAAACCGGCAGTTTCGAGGGGCTGGTCCTGCAGGTCCCCAAGGCCGCGCTGTCGCTGCCCGCCGACGCGCTCACCTCTCTGGCCTCGGTCAGCCTGCCCTCCCGCGACGGCGTCGGCGCCCTGCTGCACCGCTATCTGGAGGAGTTGATACGCAACGCCTCCGGCTACACCATGGCCGACGCCTCCCGCCTGTCGGCCGTCACCGTCGCCCTGTTCACCGCGATGTGCGCCCACCACCTTGAGGCCACCGAGGCCCTGCCGCCCGAGACCCACCGGCAGGTGCTGAAGACGCGCATCCACGCCTTCATCCAGCGCAGCCTCAGCGACCCGGCACTGTGCGCCGAGACCGTCGCCGCCGCCCACCAGATCTCCGTCCGCCACCTGTACCACCTCTTCGAGGAGCAGGGCCTGACCGTGGCGGCCTGGATACGCCGGTGCCGCCTGGAACGCTGCCGTCACGACCTGGCCGACCCGGCCCAGCGCTCCCTGCCGATCCACGCCATCGCCGCCCGGTGGGGGTTCGCCAGCAACGCCCACTTCAGCCGCACCTTCCGCGCCGCCTACGGTCTGTCCCCCGCCGGCTATCGCTCGTCGCGCGAATGGGTGTGGCACGGCCGTGACCGGCGGGGAGGTGGGAGACCACTGTCGCCGCCGGAGAGCGTGTTCTCCCGTGAGGCCGGGCGGGAAATATCAGTAACCGGTGCGGCAGCCGTCAATGACATACCGGCTATAAGCCGACAAACTAATCACAAGCTGTTTCCGAGCGAGGGGCAGGGCACCCAGGAGGCCGGTCCCATCGGTTCATGAACGGTCCCGCCGCGAGACCTTTCGCGTACGGTGGCGCGTGAGGCACCAACCCTCTCAAGCCCGGATCGGCGGGCGAGCCACGTACGCCCGCCGATCCGTTTACCCGTCGTCGTTCTTCGCTCCGAGGGTGATTCGCCGCATGCTCCCACTGCGCGAACCGACCGGTCCCCGCACATGGAACCCGCCCTCAGAACGCCCGGAACCCCCGAGGCGTCCTGAAGCACCGTAGGACGACCGCCGCCCCGGCCTCGGAAACGGAGGCCGGAGCGGTCTCCGATCAGGGCGTGACCAGACGTTCGCGAAGGAAGGCACGGATCTGCCCGGCGACCGCCTGGGGCGCGTTCAGGTCGGGGGCGTTGTGGTCCAGCCCGCGCGAGATCACGTACCGGGCGTCGGGCATCACCTCCGCCAGGCGGGGCAGCACGCCGGTCAGATAGCCGGGCGTCTTCTCCCCGCCCAGCAGCAACGCCGGGGAGGCGATGCCCGCGTATCTCGTGCCGTCGGAGTCGAGGCGGCCGATCTCGCCGATCTCCGCCGGAGTGGTCGCCATCATCGCCCGCATGTCGCGTCCCTCGGCCCCGCTCAGCATCATGAACGCCATCAACGCGGCCACCCTTCTGCGCAGCCCGAGATGCAGGGCCGTCAGACCTCCGTAGCTGTGCCCGAAGACCAGGTCCGAGCCCGTGCGCTCCATGACGGCGACCGCGTCGTCGACCTCGGTCTCGACACCGTAACCCGGGCCCTGCGGCCCGCTCAGGCCACGCCCCCGTCGCTCGATCACGTGCACCGCGTAGGTGTCCGAAAGCTCCCGGGCCAGGACGCCGTAGTGGTGGGCGCGCCGGTTGTTCCCGGGGATCACCACCAGCCCCGGCCCGTTTCCCTGGCTGAGAAACGCGATCGTCGTCCCGTCCGCGGAGGTCACCACGTCGTCATGCCACTCGATCTCCGCCCTGCCGCTCATTCGCCCCGTCCTCGGTGGAAACAGACGTCGTTGCCGCACGTGAACCGGTACGGCTAGGATATGAAGTGTACGGTACGGTCTCGTTCGGTTAGGTGGGCATGGTCAGAGGAATTGCGCGCGAACAGGCGATTTTGACGGCGACGATCGAGTTGCTCGGCGAGATCGGTTACCAGGCGCTGACGATGGACGCGGTGGCCCAGCGGGCACGCGCCAGCAAGCAGACCATCTACCGCCGGTGGCGGGGAAAACCGGAGCTGGTCAAGGCCGCGCTGGACGCGCGCGACGCCGTACAGGTGGCCGAGATCCCCTCTACCGGCACCTTGCGCGGTGACCTGCTGGCGGCGCTTGACACATTGTGCGCCCAGGCCGACGACCGGTACCTGACCATGATGACCGGGCTGATCCACGCGATGCGGACCGACGCAGAACTGGCCGAGACCTTGCGCTCGCACGTGGCCGACGAGGACCAGGGGCCCTTCCGGGTGATCGTGGAACGCGCCGTGGCCCGTGGCGAGGTGCCCGCGAGCACATCGACCGAGCTGGCGCATCAGGTGGCGGAGGGGCAGATCATGCGCCGGATGATCCTCAACGGCCCGCTCGACCACGAATTCCTGACCGGCCTGGTGGACGACCTGCTCATGCCCCTGCTGAACAGGAGCTTCCCCGTCGAGGTGGACGACCCGCCGGGCCGCTGAGGGCCGTCCTGGTCGTTGGGAGCCCGGCGCGGCGCGCGGCGGTGGTGTCAGGAAGCGGGGCCGGTTGTCTCGATGGAGGACCCGCTGCCCGCCTCAGCTGGGCACCGTGTCGGTGAGCGCGGCAGGTCCCTCGAAGGTGCGGGGTGTCTGGGTGCGGTAGGAGTGGCCGAGCTCCGGGCCGAGCCCGAAGTAGTGGCGGAAGTTGTAGATAAGGGGGCTCCAGGCGGCGGGGTCGATGTGGTCGGTGCCCGGAACGACGATGCGGGAGTCGGCGTGCACCTTGCACACGACGGCCTCGACGATGAGGAAGTCCTCGAAGAGATCCGGCCGTACCCGCTCGGCGCGGGCCTCCAGTTGGATTGGGCATCCGGCGACGCGAGGCGGCCGGACCAGATGGGAGGGTTCGCCGGTCACGCCTGCGGCGGCGAACTTGTCCGGCTCGAAGCGGCAGCCCTTGGGTTTGCCGGAGGGAACCGGATTCCGGCCGGTCAGCGGCGCCAGCCGCTCCACGGCCGGCCACTGGGCGGGGGCCGGCAGGCTGATGACCAGGTCGGGGCGGCTGCCGAGGTTGGACGCGGTCTGCCCGTCAAGCCCCAGTCCCATCACCACCGTCTGCCCAAGGGCCCATGCGGACGATATCGGGGCGAGGTTAAACGAGCCGTCCGGATTCTCCGTCGTCAGGAGCACCACCGGCGTCCCGAAGTACAGGATGCTCGGCTCGATCTCCAGGTGGGTCACGACCGTCTGTTCGGGCAGGGTGTGGGGAGATGCCGCGTTCATGGTGGCAGCCTAGGATCCGGTCGTTTCGGCCAGGGCCGAAACGTCGAAGGGGCCGACGGGCCGCACGGACACGCGGTGCGCATGCGGCCGGTCCCGGCCCGGCCATCGTGGCGAAGCTGCTGGCCGATGGTGTGTGAACAGGCTTTGCCCGGCTCTGCTCGACGGCCGGACTCGGTCGGCATGCTCTTGCCCGTGGCCGCCGACCTGTCACGGTTCGATGTGGGCCTTCATCGACTGCCAGGGGGAGGCGTCGAACAGCAGCATGATCGAGACGATCCTGCCGTCCTCCAGGCGGAAGTGCTCGGCGGTGCGTTGCGTGCCCACCGGTGTGGCGGTGTGCACGTCGTAGACGAGGGTCGCCTCCGCCTCGCCGTACAGCTCGCTGATCAGTTCCACACCGGTCACGATCGACACGAAACCCGGCAGTGTGGCCAGGTGGCCCGTCCGGTCGTCGGAGCTGATGAACGGGCTCTGGAAGTGGAACGGCTCCCCCAGGTGCTCGGCGGCGGCGGTCACGTCGCCGCGGAAGCGCGCCTCGTGATAGCCGCGTACGGCGTGGCGGGTTCGTTCCGGAGAGGAGGTGGTCATGAGCGGGGTCCCGTCTGGCGGAGGTGGCCGGTGAGGCGGTGCTGGTTGGCGGCGAGCCGCAGGCACAGGTCGCGGAAGGTGACGAGGTCGTCGGGGGTGAACCCCTGGAACATGGCCCGCATCGCCATCCGCGCGGGCTGGCGGAACGCCTCGATCCACGCCTGTCCCTCGGCGGTGATCTCGGCCAGGACCGAGCGCCTGTCCTCTGGGTCGGGGACGCGGCGGACAAGCCCGTCGCGTTCCAGGGTGTCCACCAGGCCGGTGACGTTGCGGGAGCTGACCCCGGCGGCGCGGGCGAGGTCACCGATGCTGATGCCCTGGCCGGCCGCGCCGAGCCGGATCAGCAGGTCGAGGGCGCCCGCGCTGACCCCCCTGCCCTCGGAGCCCTGGGCGCGCACGCGTTCCACGGAGTGGTAGGCGGTGCGGACGGCGGCGCCCGCCTCGAAGGCGAGCAGTTGGTCGCCGTCTTCGGCGAACCGCGCCATCGCCTCTCTGACGCGGGGGTCGTAGAGGGTCCCGTCCTCGTCGTGCCCGTAGTTGTGTACGTCATTCATAGTGAGAATGGAGATTAGTACCTACTTCCAGATCTCCGCAACGAGGCCGCTACGCCTTTTCGGAGAGCGGGCGAAAGGCCCCGCTCCGGAGCAGCAGGTGAAGGGCCAGCAGGCTCAGCCAGCACCACCCGATGATGATCGCCACACGCTGGAACAGCCCGCTGAGACCGGCCAGTCCTTCGGCCTGCTCGAAACCCAGGCTGGAGAGGGTCATCGCCACCGTGAAGGCGATCCCGGTGAACGCGGAGTAGACCGCCCATCCGCGTTCTCCCCAGCCGGCGAAGCGCCGGGTGAAGACGAAGCAGGCCGCCACCAGGGCCACGAAGGTGGCGAACGAGATGCCGTCGTGCAGGGCGGCGTGCGTACTGCCGTAGTGCGTGAGCCTGGCCGGGGTGCCCGGCGGATAACCGTTGATCGGGTCGGTGACGAAGATCCCGGCACCGAGCAGTCCCAACGCCCAGACCGCCACCAGTAGAGGCCCCCAGGTCGAGCCCCCGAGTGGCTGGAGCGCGCGCCGTAACCCGACGGCGAAGGCCAGGGTGAGCAGGCCCGCGACGAGGAAGTTGGCCACCTGTACCCACCCGAGATCACCCAGGGCGAGTGAACTGACCGGATGGCGCAACAGGTCGTAGCCGGCTCGGGCGGCGCCCGCGACGAGGAAGGTGAGGACGAACAGCGGGCCTGCGATCACCCCGCAGGCGAGGAGGGGGGCGGTCCGTGCCGCCTCGGCCAATCGGGAACGTGTTCGCGCTGACATGGATGGCACTGCCCCTCTGGGAATGGGTGACGATGCGGCTTCGTGTACCCGGTGGCGAAGAAGCGGGACGTGTCGCCTCCGGGTGTTTGTCAGTTTGGGTTGACAGCCGCCCATGTGTCAACCCGGGTTGACGCATGAGGGAAGTTCTCGAAGAGGCGCCGATCGTGCGGCAGGCAGCCCCCCTGCGCCCGCTCTGTCATCAAGCGCGAGCCACCTCCCGCGAGCGACCTGACCCCGCCGTGGCGTCGAGGCGACCACGCCTCGACGCCACGGCCGGACGCGGTCGCATACGACCGTGAAGGGCGGGGTCACCGCCTCCGGCGGGATCGAGGGCCTGACCCCAGGGCGAAGTCGGCGGCGTCGGCGATCGCGTCCGCGAAGTACTCGGTCGCCTGGGCGGCCGTACCGCCGTTCACATGAATGTGGTCCGGGGCGGCGGGCTGTTTCCTGAACAGGAACCCCGGCAATATGGAGACGCCTTTCCTGGCCAGCCGCGTCGAAACCGAGTGCTCATCGGGAACCGGCACCCAGACGCTTATTCCCGAGTCGCTTCCGATGTCGAATCCGCGTTCTCTCAACGCCTCGACGAAATCGGCGTGCCTTCGCCGGTAGGTGGCGGCCGAGGAGGTGACGGCCGCGACGGAACCGGCGTCGGTGAGATGGAACGCGAGGGCGTTCTGCAGAATCCGGCTCACCCACCTGCTCGAATAGGTGATCTTAAACCACATCCGCTCGACGTGGTGGTGCGTTCCACCGACGACCGCCACCCGGGAGTCGGAACCGTGGGAGAAGATGAAGTTCTGGACCTGGACGATCTGCCTGCCCAGATACGGCCCGAGCGACGGCACGCCGTTCTCGGCGAGAAAGGGGATGATGACGACCTCGATGACGGTGACGGACGATTCCGCGAGCAACGAGGCCGCCCTCTCCAGCCAGGCCGGAGTGACCGAACGCCCCAGCGGGACGTGGCCGAACGGCTGATAGATAAAGGCACTCGGTTTGTCGGCCAGTGCCTTTTCGAGAATGTCGAGATCCGGCCCTCCATCGCCATAGGGAATGGAGACGGGCGTCGCCCCGACGGATTCGACGATGTCGAAAATGCGGGGAAACGACGGCTCCTCGACCATCACACGGTCACTTGCCTTGACCGATGTGCCGAGCGCGAGGTCCACACCGTCCATTCCGCCGTGCACGACCAGGAAATCCTCCGCGGGGAACGGCCAGATCGGCTCGACCGCGTCGCGGAGCTCAGGGGTGATCAGCTCGGGTTCGAGCAGGTGCAGCTTGGGCGTCCCCGCCGCCGCGAGCAGCGCCGCCCGCGAGTCCGGTAGCAGCTCCGGGTCGTAGTTGAGGTTCCCCAGGTCGACGGGCATCCCGGCGCCGGCCCGCAACATGCGCTCAAGCCGTGAGGCACGGGGGACGGACGGTGGCCCGGTGACGATCGTCCCGCCCCTGCGGCGTGTCTCGACGACACGGCGGTCGGCGAGGACGCGCCAGGCCTGCGCGACGGCCGACGGACTCATCCTCAGCTCGTGGGCCAGCGCGCGGATCGTGGGCAGCCGCGTCCCCGGCGGGATCTCACCGGAGGCGATCAGTTCGAGCACGGTACGCGCCAGCACGCTCGCGTTGTGCAGCGGCGTCCGGGTCGCGATGAGCCTGCGAAGCTCGTCGGGCTCCACGCTCCCCCCGTTCCGGATCGGGCTGTCGCGTATATGTACGTGTACATAAGTGCATTGACGTGCTGTGTGTACGTTCCGTACGGTCCGAGCTTACTCCGGGTCGGCCCCACCCCCCACGGTGGCCGATGCCCGGCCCAGGCCGACGACCTGTCGCCGGCGAGGCGCACGAGGGAGAGCGCGATGACGCGGATCAAAGGTGCACGGATCAGATACGGCGCGGCGCTGGCCGCGGTCGCCGTGCTCGCCGGGTGCGGCACCACAGACGGAACCGAGGGCGGCCAGACCGTGGCGACCGGCATGCAGGCCGGTCAGCTCGACGCCAACCAGGCCGAGGTGCGGGACGGCGGCGCGGTCACCTACTCCATAGAGGTCGACGTCAAGAACTGGAACATCCTGCACGCCACCGGCGACGTCTTCGGCTACCGGCAGATCCTCAACCCCGTCCTGCCACACGCGATGATCTCCATGCCGGACTTCACGATGGCGAAGAACGACGCGCTGCTGCTCGACGCCAAGGTCGTGAAGGAGTCGCCGCAGACCGTCGAGTACACGATCAGGCCGGAGGCCGCCTGGTCGGACGGCACACCGATCACCGCCGAGGACTTCAAGTACACCTGGCAGGTCCAGGACCCCGGGCAGTGCTCGACCTGTCAGCCCGCCACCACCGCCGGATACGACCAGGTGGCCTCGGTCACCGGCGGCGAAGGCAAGACCGTCACCGTCACCTTCGAGAAGACCTACCAGCCGTGGCGGCTGATGTTCCCGTACCTGCTCCCGGCCCACATCGCCGCCCAGCACGGAGACCTGGCGGCCTCCTTCAACGACTTCTTCGCCACCACCGTGCCGACCTGGTCCGGCGGGCCGTACCTCATCGAGCAGCACGTGCCGAACCAGTCGGTCACCATGAGGAAGAACCCCAAGTGGTACGGCGACGGCCCGCGGCTCGACCAGCTCATCTTCCGGATCCTCACCGACGAGCGGCAGGCCGTGACGGCCATGGCCAACAACGAGATCCAGGTCGTGGCGCCGCGCCCGACCCTCGACCTCGTCGAGCAGCTCAAGGGCATCGGCGGCGTCACCACGATGATGGCCTCCGGCCTGCTCTACGAGCACCTGGACATCAACACCGCGCACCCGGCCCTGTCCGACCAGGCGCTGCGCCGCGCCGTCTTCACCGCGATCGACCGGAAGGCGATCGTCGACAAGACCATCGGGCAGTTCTCCCCGAACACCGAACCGCTGGGCAACCGCAACTTCATGCCGGGTCAGAAACTGGAGGGCACCGACGCCTACAAGGACAACGTGACCGGCAAGGGCCTGGGTGGCGGCCAGATCGACGCCGCCAAGAAGATCCTCACCGACGCCGGATACACGATCGGCGACGCCGGGCTCACCGACCCCAAGGGCAAGCCGGTTCCCACGCTGCGGATGCGCTACAGCAAGGGCAACCAGATGCGGCTGGACACCTCGGTGCTCGTGCAGAACCAGCTCAAGCAGCTGGGCATCACGCTCCAGCTCCAGGAGACCGACAGCCTCGGCACCACGGTGAACACCGGTGACTTCGACCTGATCGTCTTCGGCACCAACCTCGACGTCATCCCCACCGCGACGGCGCAGTCGGTGTTCGGCTCCAAGGGCACCCACACCGGATACAAGGACTCCGAGGTCGACGGCTGGCTCTCCGACGCGGCCCAGACACTCGACCCCAAGCAGGTCGTCGACCTGCTGAACAAGGTGGACGAACGGATCAGCGACCAGGCCGTGACGCTGCCGCTGTACCAGACGCCGACCCTGCTGGCCTACCGCGGTGACCTGGGCAACATCCGGGTCAACCCCACCCGCTTCGGCACCGGCTACAACGTCCAGGAATGGGGTGTCAAGAATGGCGGCTGACCGTCGGCCGAGCCTGGACTTCGTCGTCGAGGTCCCGGCCCCGGCCGTCGAGTTCAACGAGGTCTACCGCAACTTCGTGGGCTCCGCCGGATACTTCGTCGCCAACAACGTCTACAGCCGCCTGGTGGTCTACGACACCGGTTCACCGGCCGCCTTTCCCGACCTGGCCGAGCACTGGGAGATGGCGCAGGACGCCCGGACCCTGCGCTTCCAGCTCAACCGGAACGCCCGCTGGCACGACGGGCACCCGGTGACCGCGCACGACGTCGCCCACACCCACCTCACCGCGCTGGCCAACGGCTACCACGCGGCCTCCTTCCTGCAGGACGTGCAGGACATCGAGGTGATCGACGACCACACGCTGCGGTACGCGCTGCGCAGGCCCAACGCCGGGTTCCTCGCCCAGCTCGGAAACCTGGTGTTCGCCCATGTGCTGCCCAGGCACCTGTACGAGGGCACCGACTGGGCCGACAACCCCCACAACCAGCACCCGGTCGGCTCTGGACCGTTCCGATTCGCCGAGCACGTCCCCGGGGAACGGATCGTCCTCGAAGCCTGGAAGGACTACTGGGGGCCGCCCGCCGGCGTCGACCGGGTGGTGCTGGACATCGAACCCGACCTCGACGAGGCGGTCCGCAAGGTCGCCGACGGCCGGGCGCACTACATGGTCCAGGACGTGCTGACCTTCCCCAGGCTGCACCTGGCCGAGCACAGCACGACCGCCTCGCTGTGGCGCAAACGGGGCCCCGGCGTCGCGGTACTCGGCTTCAACCACACCCGGGAACGCTGGCGCGACCGCCGGGCACGGGCCGGGGTGGCGCACGCCGTCGACCGGCGCGACCTCGAACCGCTGGCCGACCCCGGCTGGTCGGAGCCGTACGCGCACTACCTGCCGCGCAGCGTCGAGTGGGCCTACGCCGACGACGCGACCGCGCCCGCCTTCGACCCGGAGCTGGCCGGTCGCCTGCTCGGCGAGTGCGGCGTCACCGGTACGGCGCCGCTGCGGCTGGTGTACATGAAGACCTTCACCGGGCACGCGGGCATCGCCGCCGTGGTGGCCGAGAACCTGCGCGCGGCCGGCGTGGACGTCGAGGTCGCCGGGCTCGACTCACCGGCCTGGTCGCGTGAGGTGGCCGGGGAGGCGGACTTCGACCTGTCGATCAGCGGCGGCAACATGATCCCGGACCCGGAGATCACCTCCAGCCGGTTCGAGACCGGCGGCGGACGCAACCACACCCGGCTGTCCGACCCCGAGGCCGACGCCTGCTACGCCGCCGCCCGCGCGAGCGTCGACCGGGTACGGCGCGGCGAGCACTACCGGGAACTGCAGCGGGTCTGGGCACGCAACGTGGACTGGGTTCCGCTGTTCTGGTACGCCGCCTACTACCTGCGCAGCGACGACTTCTTCGGCTGGCCCGACCAGATCGGCTTCCGGGTCCCGTTCTGGCACTGGGGCCGCATCCGCCCCGCCACCCCCTGACCAACCGTTTCCCGCCTGAGATCCAGGCATTTCACGAAGGAGAGGAAAAGGGACTTGGACGAGTACATCGTCGTCGTACCCGTGGACGCGACCGAGATCAACGAGTCGTACCGCAACGTCGTCGGAGGCGCGGGTTACTTCGTCGCCAACAACGTCTACAGCCGCCTGGTCGTCACCGAGGTCGGCGGCGCGGCGTCCTACCCGGACCTGGCCGAGCACTGGGAGTGCCTGGACGGCGGGCAGCGCTGGCGGTTCGCGCTCAACCGGCACGCCCGCTGGCACGACGGCCGTCCGGTCACCGCGCACGACGTCGCCTACACCCACCTCACCGCGCTGGCCAACGGCTACCACGCCGCCTCGTTCCTGCACGGCATCGCGGACATCACGGTGCTCGGCGACCACCTGGTCGAGTACGTCCTGCACGAGCCCAACGCCGCGTTCCTCACCCAGCTCGGCAACTTCGCCGCCACCCACGTGCTGCCCAGGCACCTGTACGAGGGCACCGACTGGGCCGACAACCCCCACAACCAGCACCCCGTCGGCTCCGGACCGTTCCGGTTCGCCGAACACGTCCCCGGGGAGCGGATCGTCCTCGAACGGTGGGACGGCTACTGGGGGCCGCCCGCCGGTGTCGACCGGGTCACCCTGCTCATCGAACCCGATCTCGACGAGTGCGTCCGGATGATCGCGGACGGCCGGGCGCACTACGCGCCGCAGGACGTGCTGACGATGAAGCGGCTGCCGCTGGCCGAGGGCGCGGAACACGCCGAGGTGTACCGCGAGCGCGGACCCGGCATCGCACTGCTCGGCTTCAACTACCGCCAGGAACGCTGGTCGGACCGCAGGCTGCGGCTGGCGCTCGCCCACGCGGTCGACCGTGAACGGCTGCGCCGCTTCGCCGAACCCGGCTGGTCGGAGCCGTGGGCGAACTTCCTCCCCGGCAGCAGCTTCGCCGTGGCCGAGGACGTGACCGCGGTCGGGCACGACGCCGCCCAGGCCGAGAAACTGCTCGACGAGGCCGGTTACCCGCGTGACGCGGACGGCTGGCGGATGTCGCTGCGGCTGTACTACATGGCCACCTTCGACGGGCACGGCGGCCTGGCGGCCAGCGTCGCCGAGGACCTCGCCGCGGTCGGCATCCGCGTCGAGCACGGCGGCCTCGACTCCGAGACGTGGAGCCGCCAGATCTCCGGAGAGGGAGACTTCGACCTGACGATCAGCGGCGGCAACATGATGCCCGATCCGGACATCACCGCCAGCAGACTGTCCACCGGCGGGCAGCGCAACCACCTGAAGCTGTCGAACCCGGAGGCCGACGCCTGTTACGCCGCGGCCAGGGCGACCGTCGACCGGCGGGAACGGGTCGCGCACTACCGGCGGCTGCAGGAGGTGTGGGCCCGCGACGTCAGCGTGGTCCCGCTCTTCTGGTACTGCATCTACCTGCTGCGCAGCGACAAGTTCTTCGGATGGGCCGACCAGATCGACTTCCGGGTCCCGTTCTGGCACTGGGGTCGCATCCGCAGGATCGCCGGCGGCGAGGACTGACGGACGACGGGCACGGAGACTCTCATGGAGATCCTGGGCTTCGCCCTGAGGCGGCTGCTGGTCGCCGTCCCGGTGCTGCTCGTGTCGACGTTCCTCATCTTTCTCACGGTCGCCGGGTCGGGTGACCCGCTGACCGAGCTGCGGGAGCGTCAACCGCCGGTCCCTCCGGAGACGATCGCCGCCGAGGAGGTACGGCTCGGGCTGAACCACCCCGTGCTGGAGCGGTACTGGCACTGGCTGACCGGGGTCGTGCGAGGCGACTTCGGGCCGTCGGTCAACCGCAACGCCTCCATCGCCGTGGAGATCGGCACACGCCTCGGCGTGACCATGCGCTTCGTGCTCGTCGCGATGCTGGTGGCGGCCGTGCTGGCGATCCTGGTCGGGGTCGTCAGCGCGGTCCGCCAGTACTCCTGGCTGGACCACCTGTTCACCTCGGCCGGGTTCCTGTTTCTCGCGATGCCGTCGTTCTGGCTGGCGATCCTCCTCAAACAGGGAGGCATCCAGTTCAACCGGGCGACCGGTACGGACACCTTCTACATGATCGGCGACAGGTCGGTGCCGCCGCCGCCAACCCTTCTGGCACAGCTGGCCGACATCGCCGGGCACATGATCCTGCCGACCGTCACCCTGGTGCTGATCCACTTCGCGGCGTGGAGCCGCTTCCAGCGCTCGTCCATGCTCGAAGTCCTCAACAGCGACTACGTCAGGCTGGCCACCGCCAAGGGGCTGCCCCGGCGCACGGTGCTGCGCAAGTACGCGCTGCGCACCGCGCTCACCCCGCTGATCACGGTCATCGCACTGGACTTCACCGCGGTCTTCGCCGGCGCGGTGATCACCGAGACGGTCTTCCAGTGGCGGGGCATGGGCGACTACCTGCTGTCGTCCATCAACGCGCGGGACGTCAACGCCGTCATGGCCTGGCTGCTCGTGGCGGCTCTGGCGGTGATGGTGTTCAACCTGGTGGCCGACATCCTGTACGCCGCCCTCGACCCGAGGATCCGTCATGTCCGCTGACTCCTCACCGGCACCCGTGACCGGCACCGAACCCGGCCGGTGGCGCACCGTCGCCGCCCGTTTCCTGCGGCACCGGCCGGCCGTCGCGGCGCTCGCCGTACTCACGCTCGTGGCGTTGTTCGCCTTCGTCGGGCCGTCGCTGTGGCACTACGGGTACGACCAGATCACCCCGGACAACTCCCGGCCGCCGTCGGCCGCCCACCCGCTGGGCACCGACTCGCTCGGCCACGACCTGCTGGCCCAGGTGATGCGCGGCACCCAGCAGTCGCTGCTCATCGCGCTGAGCGTGGCCCTGGGCGCGGCGCTGATCGGCACCCTGGTCGGCGTCGTCGCCGGGTTCCACCGGGGCCGCGCCGACGCGCTGCTGATGCGGGTCGTCGACCTGTTCCTCACCGTCCCGACGATCGCGGTCGCCGCCGTGCTCGGGCACAACTTCGCCGGGGAGAGCGGCTGGTTCCTCATCGCCGCGGTGCTCGCCGCCCTGATGTGGACCACGGTCGCCCGGGTCGTCCGGGGGGTCGTGCTGGGCCTGCGGGAACGCGAGTTCGTCGCCGCCGCCCGCGCGCTCGGCGCCTCCAACACCCGGATCATGGTCTCGCACATCCTGCCCAACATCGCAGGACCGATCATCGTTTCGGTGACGGTCCTGGTCGCCGGCGCGATCCTCGCCGAGACCGCGCTGTCGTTCATCGGCTTCGGTGTCCAGCCGCCGGACACCTCGCTCGGTCTCCTGGTCGCCAACGCCCAGTCCGCGGTGGGCACCCGGCCCTGGCTGTTCTACTCCCCCGGCGTGGTCATCCTGCTGATCGCCCTGTCGATCAACTTCATCGGGGACGGGCTGCGCGACGCGCTGGACCCGGCGCAGACCCGGGGGCCACGCAGGCGCCGGTACCTGGCCCGGCCGGTCGAGCGCACCGACGTGATCCCCGACGACGTGCTGCTGTCCGTCCGGGACCTGAGAGTGGTCTTCGCCGCCCCCGGGGACGACGTGCCCGCGGTCCGCCACCTCGACCTGGACCTGCGCCGGGGCGAGGTGGTCGGCCTGGTCGGGGAGTCCGGTTCCGGCAAGTCGGTCAGCGCCGCCGCGATCATGGGGCTGCTGCCGCCGGCCGCGACCGTCAGCGGCTCCATCCGCCTGGCCGGTCAGGAGCTCGTCGGGCTGGCCGAGTCCCGGTACCGGCGGCTGCGCGGGCGGCGCGTCGCGATGGTTTTCCAGGACCCGATGTCCTCCCTCAGCCCGGTGCACACGATCGGCGACCAGGTGGCGGAGGCCGTGCGGGTGCACCAGGGGGGTTCCTGGGCCGCCGCCCGCGACCGGGCCGCCGAACTCCTGGACATCGTCGGCGTGCCCGACGCCCGCAACCGGCTGCGCGACTACCCGCACCAGTTCTCCGGCGGGATGCGTCAGCGGGTGGTGATCGCCATGGCCATCGCCAACGACCCGGACCTCATCATCGCCGACGAGCCGACCACCGCGCTGGACGTGACCGTGCAGGCGCAGGTGCTCGCGGCGCTGCGGGCCGTACGGGAACGCACCGGGGCGGCGATCCTGCTGATCACCCACGACCTGGGCATCGTGGCCGAGGTGGCGGACCGGATCGCGGTGATGTACGCGGGCCGCCTGGTGGAGACCGGCACCGCCGCGGACGTCTTCGACCGTCCCGCCATGCCGTACACCCGCGGCCTGCTGGAGTCGGTCCCCCGCCTGGACCGGCCCGCCGAGGAGGAACTGTGGGCCATCCCCGGCTCTCCGCCGACGATGACCGCGCTGCCGTCCGGATGCGCGTTCGCGCCCCGCTGCGCGAGCCGTACCGCCGAGTGCGCCGAGAGCGAGCCCGGCCTGCGCCCGGTGTCCGCCGGGCACCTCGCCGCCTGCCTGCACCTGACCGCCGAAAGGACACCACGCCGATGACCTCCCACCCGTACGGCTTCCGCCGGAGCGTGTCATGACCGGTGAGGAACTGCTGACGGTCGAGGACCTGACCAAGCACTACCCGGTACGGCGGGGGCACGTCGTCAGACGGCGGGCCGGGGTGGTCAAGGCCGTCGACGGCGTGTCCTTCGAGCTTCGGGCCGGGGAGACGCTGGGAGTCGTCGGAGAGTCCGGGTGCGGCAAGTCGACGCTCGCGAAGCTGCTCATCCGGCTGGAGCAACCGACCGGCGGGCACATCCGGTACCGGGGCGCCGACATCGCGACGCTGGGCGGACGCGGGCTACGCGACCTGCGCCGCAAGGTGCAGATCGTCTTCCAGGATCCGTACTCGTCACTGGACCCCCGGATGACGGTAGGCCAGATCATCGCGGAGCCGTTCGCGGTGCACCGTGACGCGGCGCCCGACGACCGGCGCGGCCGGGTGCGGGAACTGCTGCGGACGGTCGGTCTCAACCCCGAGCACATCGACCGCTACCCGCACCAGTTCTCCGGCGGGCAGCGTCAGCGCATCGGCATCGCCCGCGCGCTCGCGCTCCGTCCCGACGTCCTGGTGTGCGACGAACCGGTCTCCGCACTGGACGTGTCGATCCAGGCCCAGGTCATCAATCTGCTGAGGCAGCTGCAACGTGACTTCGGACTGGCCTACGTCTTCATCGCGCACGACCTGGCCGTGGTGCGGCACATCTCGCACCGCGTCGCGGTCATGTATCTGGGGAGGATCGTGGAGACCGGCACGGCTTCCGAGATCTTCGAACGGCCCGCGCACCCCTACACGCGCGCCCTGCTGTCGGCGGCCCCGGTGCCCGACCCCCACCACCGGGGAGAGAGGATCATCCTGCGCGGTGACCCGCCGAGCCCGATGAACCCGCCGAGCGGTTGCGCGTTCCGCTCCCGCTGCCCGCACGCGGTGGACGCCTGCGCCGAGCGTTTCCCCGAACTCACCGAACGCGGCGCCGGGCACCCGGTGGCCTGCCTCTTCGGCGGCGGCTGAGCCCGCCGGGCCGTACGGCCACGCGGAGGCCGGAGTCCTCGCGGCGATGACGGCGGCGCCCGGAGCCGATGCCGGTGGTGGGTGCCCGAACCGCTGCTGAGCCGTTCCCCCAAGGGGGTACGTCACTGAGCGGTACGCCGGGACGCGCCGCCACGGCGGAGAGCTGCTGGAGGTGTTCGGCGACAGGGCCCTGGCCCGGCTGCGGCCACACCGCATCCGGGCGGTCCTCACCCGGGCTCGCCGGGTACCACCGCCCGATGATGACCATCGGCTGCTCGGAAATCACCGGATGACACGTCGGCGTGCGGGCTCTCCCTTGGTTTGAGGGTTCTCGCGGGTCGTCCGCTGGCCGGAACGGGTGGCAGGGGACGGAAGTCTCCGGGATTCGTTCAACGACAGCCTTGATGTCATGAGTGTTTGCGACAGAGAACGAACCCTCGTCAAGGACCTGGGTGGTCACGGCCCCGTAGGGCGTGCCGTACCCGGTGGAACAAGGGTGACGGCGTGACGAGCGTGCCGCCCTCGTGGCGGGAACTGCTGGGCCCGGAGCACGCCGGTGCCGCGATCGTGCTGGCCGCGGGGGTGCTCGTCGGCGCGGTCAACATCTACCTGGCCTCAAGCCTGCTGCCGACCGCGGTGGCCGAGATCGGCGGCGCCGGCTTCTACGCGTGGAACATGACGATCTACCTCGTCGCGATGGTGGTCGCGACGATGCCGGTCAGCCGCCTCCTGACCCGCTGGGGCAACGTCGGTGCCTACCTGCTCGGCTTCACCGTGTTCCTGGTGGGTTCGCTGGCCTGCGCGGTGAGCCCGGCGATGCCGGTGTTGCTGGCCGGTCGCGGTGTTCAGGGACTGGGGGCGGGGCTGCTGTCCGGGCTGGGTTTCGCCGTTGTCCGGTCCGCCCTGCCGAGGCGGTTGTGGACGCGCGGCAACGCGCTGATGTCGGCGATGTACGGCGTGGGCAACTTCGTCGGCCCTGCGCTTGGCGGGCTGTTCGCCCAGTTCGGCGGGTGGCGGCTGGCATTCGTGACGATGGCGGCGATCGCGGCGGTGTGCGCCTCGTTCGTGCACCGGGTGCTGCCCGCCGGTGAGCGGGGTGGAGCCGGGGCGCCGGTCCCGGTCGTGTCGTTGCTGCTGGTCACGGCCGCCACCACCGCGGTCAGCGTGGCGGGGGTGTTGTCCGGCCCCCTGGCCATGGCGGTCGGTGTCGCGGTCGCGTTGCTGCTGGTGGTCGCGTTCGTCGCTCATGAGCGGCGCGGTGGGCCACGAGTCTTCCCGTGCACCACCTACCGGCCGGGTTCGCCGTTGAAGTGGCTGTATCTGACCCTGGCGCTGCTGGCCTTCGGCGTCGCGGTCGAGTCGTTCCTGCCGCTGTTCGGCCAGCGGCTGGGCGGGCTGGCCCCGGCCGCGGCCGGGTTCTTCGGCGCGGCCATCTCGCTGGGCTGGTCGGCGGCCCAGATCGTCAGCTCCTCGGCGGTCAAGGAACGCACGGTTCTCCGGTCGCGTGTCGCGGGCCCGCTGTTGCTGGCGTCCGGTCTCCTCGTCCAGGGGCTGCTACAGCGGCAGGACTCGCCGGTCTGGCTGGTCCTCGTGTGGGTGCCGGTGTTGTTCGTCGCCGGTGCCGGCATCGGGCTGGCCTATCCGCATCTGTCGGTGGCGGTGATGTCCAGCACCCGGGATCCGGAGGAAGGCGGCCGGGCGGCGGCCGCGATCGCCACGGTGACGAGCCTGTCGATCGCGTTCGGTACGGCGGTCGCCGGGGTCCTGGTCAATCTGGGCGGCGCCTCGGTGCTCGACTCGGCCCGCTACATGCTGTTCGGGTGCGCGGCCGTCTGCGCGGTCGGCGCCGTCACCGCCCGTACGGCGGCTCGCCTCAGCCCTTCGGCACCGGCCGGTCGGCCCGCTCCGCGACCTGTCCCGCCCATCGATGCGAGCTGAACCGCGGCTCGACCATGTCCGTGTACGACCCGATGGAGACGCCATGCCCGACGACCTGTCCGAGACGCCGATGTTCCCGATGGCCCGTGCGATGGGCTGCCCTTTTGATCCGCCTCCGGAGCTGAGCCGCCGTGGCGAGCTGAGTCCGGTTTCGCGCGTGCGGCTCTGGGACGGCAGCGGCGCGTGGATGGTCACCCGCCACGCCGACGTACGCGCGCTGCTCGCCGATCCGCGGGTCAGCGTCGATGTCGCGGAGCCCGGCTTTCCGCACACCAACGCGGTGAGCAAGGCACGCGACGCGCGGATGAAAACGCTGATGCAGATGGACGCGCCGGAGCACATCGTTCACCGGCGTCGGCTGACCGCGGACTTCACGGTCAGGAAGATGGAGGCGCTGCGGCCCGCGATTCAGCGGATCGTCGACGGTCTCGTCGATGACCTGCTCGCCGGGCCGAACCCGGCCGACCTGGTGGAGGCGTTCGCCCTTCCGGTTCCCTCGCTGGTGATCTGTGAGCTGCTGGGCGTGCCCTACGCCGACCGTGGCTTCTTCCAGCGGGTGGCCGGTGAGCTCGTCATGGACGAGGGCGACCCGGCCCACGCCCTGGCCGCCAGTGAGGAACTGAACGCCTACCTCGAAAGACTGCTGGAGGAGAAGAACGCGGAGCCGGGCGACGACATGCTCAGCGGGCTTGCCGTCGAGCAGTACCGTACCGGTGCCATGACCCGGCGGGAGATCGCCATACTGGGGCAGCTCCTGCTGGTGGCCGGGCACGACACCACCGCGAACATGATCGCGCTGGGTACGGCGGCGCTGCTGACGCATCCGGAGCAGCTGAGCGCGGTCCGCGGCGGCGCCGACCACGCCCGGGTGGCGGGCGTCGTCGAGGAACTCCTGCGTTATCTGTCCATCACCCACACCGAGGCCCGTCGTGTCGCCCGCGAGGACCTTGTGATCGGCGGGCGGCTGATTCGCCGGGGTGAGGGCGTCATCGCGGTGAAGAGCACCGCCAACCGCGACCCCGCCGTCTTCGCCGATCCCGACGTGCTCGACGTCCACCGCGACGCCCGCCATCACGTCGCCTTCGGCTACGGCGCCCACCAGTGCCTGGGCCAGTCGCTGGCCCGTGTGGAGCTCCAGGTCGTCTTCGGCACCCTGTTCCGGCGTGTTCCCACGCTGGCGCTGGCCGTACCGCCACAGGAGCTGACTTTCAAACCCGACGCGGTCTTCTACGGAGTCCGCGACCTGCCCGTCACCTGGTGAGGACGGTTCAGGCGCCGTTCCCGCGTCGCCCAAGGGCGTATTCCGGCAGGGGGCGGGCGTTCCTGGCCTGTGCCCGGCGCTCAACGGCGCCGATGGCCTTCATCAGCGGCAGGCGGGCGACGACGTCGCGGACGCACCGGCCGCCTTCGGTCCTGGGCACCATGAGGCGGACGTTGGGGCCGATCCGCTGCTTCGCGTCGACCAGTGGGCGGTGGGCCGTGTCGTAGCGGGCGAAGGCGACACGGTGGTCGCCGCCCGACGCGGCGAGTTCCCCGGCGAGGAGGTGGGCCCCGACCAGGGCGAGTTCCGCACCCGCGCCCGAGACGGGAGAGGCACACCAGGCGGCGTCGCCGACGAGGGCGACACGGCCGTCGGACCAGGAGCTCATCCGCACCTGGCCCAGGGCGTCGAAGTAGAAATCGGGGTCGGCGAGGGCCGCGTCGAGCAGTTCCCTGGTCCGCCAGGACGGCTCTCGCCCGAACGCCTCGCTGATCAGGCGCTTGTGTTCGGCGACGTCCCGGTGGTCGTACCGTAGCGGCGCGGAGCGGAACATGAAGTACGCCTTGGCCTGGGGGTGGTTGCCGGATCGGTAGATCCCGGTCATCCTGCCCGGCGTGTTGAACATCGTCACCCAGCGGTTCTCCCCAAGTGAGGCGTCGGTGTCGGCGAAGGCGAAGTAGTGGTGCTTGAACTGGACGAACCGCTCTTCGGGCCCGAAGACGAGCCTGCGGACGTTGGAGTGCATTCCGTCGGCGCCGACGACGAGGTCGAAGCGACGGGCGGGGGCGTGCTCGAAGGTGACCGACACGCCGTCGTCGTCCTGTTCCAGGCCGAGGATGGAGTCACCGAACAGGATCTCCACATCGGTCACCTCGTGCAGCAGGGTCACCAGGTCACCGCGCATGATCTCGATGGAGGCCGGGTCCCTGGTGTCGATCCGGGCGACGGCCCGATCGGCGGCGTCGACGAACTTCATGCCGTGGACGTCGGTGGCGAACTCGTGGATCCGCGACAGGATTCCCATCCGCTCGGCCACCTCGGTGGCGTTGCCGCGCACGTCGACCCCGTTGCCGCCGGAGCGCGGTGCCGGGGCGCGCTCGACCACGGTGGGTCTGAAGCCGTACCGGGCCAGCCAGTGGGCCAGGGTCAGGCCGGCGATGCTCGCACCGGAGATCAGGATGCGTTCGTTCACAGGACGCCTCCACGCTAGAATAAATGAAATGCATGTTCCATTTATTATGTGGAAGGGGCATTCCATTTGTCAACGCCCGCTGGATCCCGACGCCGAGCCGACGCCGTCCGCAACCGTCAGCTCGCCCTGGACGCCGCCACCGCCCTGATGGCCGAACCCGGCGCGTCCCTCACCGTCGAGGCCATCGCCAAGAAGGCGGACCTGGGGGCGGCGACCGTGGTGCGCGCCTTCGGCGGCAAGGACGCGTTGCTGGACGCCGCCGTGTCACGCCTGCTCGAACCGGTGGTGCGACGCGCCCGTGACCTGCTCGCCGAGACCACGCCCACGCGAGCCCTGCGGGTCTTCCTGCGTGAACTGATCGCCTTCCAGGCGGCGCACCACGCCGTCAACGACCAGTTGGGCGGCCTGGAGTTGCCCGCGACCACGGCACTGCGCGCCGACCTCGTCCGGGCCGTCGAGGAAATGATCGACGGGGCACGCCGTGAGGGTACGGTTCGCACCGACATCGACCCTGTCGTCACCACGACTCTGATCGGCCAGACAGCCCTGGCGGTCGCTCGCACCCGGCCCCCCTCCCAGGACCTCGCCGACGCCTATCTCACCGTCCTGCTGGACGGCCTCCGCCCGCGTTCGGAACGAACCGGGGACTGACGAACCGGGGACCGGCGCGGATCTCTGGATCGCGACGTACCGCGGCGGACCTGGACGGCGGATATGCCGGCATCGCATCGGAACGAATGGTCGCGTTGGCGGTCCTGGTGGAGCCGGTGTGGTGCGGATGGTCGTTCTGACGCGCCTGAACTGGGGTTTGCGCCGTTCGGGGGGTGTTTCTGGCCTGGGTGGCAACGATCCGACCTTGGTGGGGTTCGGCTGGCAGGCAGGTCCTAGCGTGTGTCCTTGATGAGGGAATCGAGCAGGATCCGTCGGCTGGTCTGGGAGGTGAGGCTGCCGTACGCGTCGTCGAAGGCGTGCTCGGTAAGGGCAGTTCCTCGGCCTCGACATGGACGTCCTTCTTCCTGAGCGCGTCGCCGAAGCCGGTGACGGTTTCGGGGCGGGCGCCGCGGTCGCGGTCCCCGACCACGAGCAGGGTGCGGGGCAGGCCGGCGCGAATGTCAGAGGTTGGGGACACCTCGCGATAGCGGTCCGGGTACTGCTGCGGGGTACGGCTTCGGCCAGTTGGGCTCCGGAGGCGTCTTTGAGGAGGAACCCGCTGGAGCAGGCCGCCGAGGCGCAGCGCCGGGTCGTCGAGGACCGCCCGATCGGCAGGGTCCTCCTCGATCCGAGGGCATGGCAGCGGAACCGATCGCAGGCGAGGCGCCGCTGCTTCTGGCCTACCAGGTACGACGGGGTTTCCGCTCCGCCGTTCCCCAAGCCCCGTTCAGGGTTGCGGGGCTGTCGTCGTCCGGTCCGGCGGGCAGCCCAGGCGGCGGTATCTGCCGGGGGCCATGCCGTACTCGCGTTTGAAGGCGTTGGCGAAGGCGAACTCCGAGCCGTAGCCGACGGCGGGGGCGATCTCGCTCAGCGCGGCATCGGAGTCGCGCAGCATGCGCGCGGCCGTGCCCAGCCGCCACCAGGTCAGGTAGGTCAGCGGTGGTTGCCCGACGAACCGGGTGAACCGGCTGGAGAACGCCGCACGGGACAGTCCGGCACGACGGCCCAGCGACTCGACCGTCCACGGGTGGGAGGGGTCGCGATGGATGCCGTCGAGCGCGGCACCGACGGCCGGGTCGGCCAGCGCGGCGGCCCAGCTGTCGACCGCGCAGTGCTCCGTCGAGGTGTCGAACCAGGCCCGCAGGATGTACAGCAACAGCATGTCCAGCAGCGCCGACACCACCAGGTCCGCGCCTGGCCGGGGGTTCTCGATCTCCTTGCCCAGCAGCTCGACGGCGGCGCGCAGCTCGGTGTCGCGTCCCAGCCTGGCGGGCAGGTGAATCATCTCGGGCAGCCCGCTGAGCAGCGGGTGCGCCCGGCTGGAGTCCAGCCGGTAGCCACCGCAGAGCGTCACGGTGACGGGCCCGGCGCCCTCGACGGAGGCCGAAGAGAACAGCTCGGTCTCGGCGTAGGGGTCGCAGTCGGGCTCCTCGACGGGGGTCGCGGGCGAGTCGGCCAGCGCGTAGCCGTGCCCGTGGGGGAAGAACAGCACGTCCCCCGTCGCGACCGGAACCGGCTCCCCCTCCGGCGGGATCACCCAGCACGAGCCCCGCAGCACCACCTGGAAGCCCGCCGAGCCGGGCGCCGACGGGAACCGCCGTCCCCACCGGGCCGGCCACTCGACACGCGCCGAGCGGGGCACACCCAAGCGCATGAAGGCGACCACGTCGCTCAGCACGTCCATGACATGAGTCTAATGCCGAAGACGATCGCGTATTAAACACAGACAGAGGCGCATTGGTTGTCTCGGCTGTGGCTCATATCGTTGACGGCGTGACAAAAGTACTGGTCAGTGGGGCGACCGGCACGATCGGCCGCCCTCTGGTGAACCAACTCGAAGACGCGGGCGCCGACGTCCGCACGGTGACGAGGGAGCTGACCGATCCGGTCGCGTTGGGGGCGGCCCTCGACGGCGTCGACGCGGTGTTCCTGCTGTGGCCGTTCGCCTCGGCGGAGGGCGCCCGCGAGGTGCTGGAACTGATCGGAGCGCGGCGGGTGGTCTACCTGTCCTCGGCCGCCGCACGCCCGCACGAGGTCGAGATCGAGCGCCTGATCGCCGGGACCGCCCGGGAGTGGACGGTGCTGCGCCCGCACGCCTTCGCGGCCAACGCCCTGCGGTGGGCCGCGCAGGTTCGGGCGGGCGTCGTGCGGCAGCCGTACGGTGATGTGGCCTTCTCTCCCGTCCACGAGCGGGACGTGGCGGCCGTCGCGGTGCGCGCGCTGCTCGGCGGGG
Organism: Streptosporangium sp. NPDC049376; assembly: GCF_044466505.1. Classification (NCBI taxonomy): domain Bacteria; kingdom Bacillati; phylum Actinomycetota; class Actinomycetes; order Streptosporangiales; family Streptosporangiaceae; genus Streptosporangium; species Streptosporangium sp. NPDC049376. The sequence goes on from NZ_JBITMT010000020.1 coordinate 89,117, forward strand.
GGCACCACGGCGTGGTCCACACACTGACCGGGCCCCGGCCGCTGACCCAGCGGGAACAGACGCGGGCGATCGGTGACGCGATCGGCCTGCCGGTGCGCTGGGAGGAGGAGCCTCCGGAGGAGGCCAGGCTGCGGTTGCTCGGGCTCGGATGGCCCGCTCCCGCCGTGGACGGCATGCTGCGCGGCCTGGCCGAGCCGGGCCCGGCCACCGACACCGTGGAGAAGGTCACCGGAGTGCCCGCGAGCACCTTCGAGACGTGGGCGAGCGAGCACGCCGCCGACTTCCTCGGCACCATGCGGGCCGCCCGCATCCATGAGTACGGCGACGCCTCGGTGATCTCGCTGGAGGAGGTGCCGGTGCCGAGGCCGGGGCCGGGCGAGGTGCTCGTCAGGGTGGCCGCCACGTCGTTCAACCCGTCGGAGGTCGGCCTGCGAACGGGTCTGCTGCGGGACGTGCTCGATGTCACGCTTCCGCACACGTTCGGCTGGGACGTCGCGGGCACCGTGGTCGTCGGGGCCGGTGACCTCACCCCCGGCGATCGGGTGATCGGGCTCATCGGCGGGGCGGCCGCCGAGTACGCGGTCGCGAAGGCGGACGCGCTGGCCAAGGCACCGCGGCGGATTCCGCTGGCGGACGCGGCCGCCGTGCCGGTGGCCGGGCTCACCGCGTGGCAGGCGGTCTTCGAGCACGCCCGCATCGGTCGCGGCAGCCGGGTGCTGATCAACGGGGCGGGCGGCGGCGTCGGGCTGTTCGCCGTGCAGCTGGCCAAGCACGCGGGCGCGTACGTGGTGGCGACCGCCGGGCCGCGCAGCGCCGCCGCCGTCCGGGCGCTGGGCGCCGACGAGGTCGTCGACTACACCACCACTCCCCTGCCGGGCGGTAACGACGTGCTGATCAACCTCGTGGCCGACGTGCCCGCCTCGGCGACGGAGCTGGCCGAGGAGTTCGTCTCGATCACCCGGTCGATCGAGCACCCGCGCGCCGTCCGGTTCGTGGCCCGCAACGACCCGGGCCAGCTGGCCGAACTCGTGGCGCTGATCGACGAGGGCGTGGTGGACGTCACGGTGGACGTTCGCCCGCTGGATTCCCTGGCTGCTCTGCACCACGAAGCAGAGCGCGGCCTTATTCGCGGAAAAATCGTATTGAAGGTGGGTAAATGATCAAGATTGGCATCATCGTCGGCAGCACGCGTCCGGGACGCAACGGCGAGGCCGTGGCCCGCTGGGTCCACGACCACGCGGTCAGACGTGGCGACGCGCACTACGAACTGGTCGACCTGAAGGACTACGACCTGCCCCATCTGGACGAACCTCTCGCCGCGGCCACCGGGGTGTACGAACACCCGCACACCAAGAAGTGGTCCGAGACCGTCGCGAACCTCGACGGCTTCGTCTTCGTGACACCCGAGTACAACCACTCGATCACCGGAGCACTCAAGACCGCCATCGACTTCCTGTTCGCCGAATGGCACGACAAGGCCGCGGGCGTGGTCGGCTACGGCGTCAGCGGCGGCGTGCGGGCCGCCGAGCACCTGCGGCAGGTGCTCGGTCAGGTCAAGGTGGCCGATGTCCAGGTGGGCGTGGAGCTGCTGTTGCACACCGACTTCGAGAACTTCACCACCTTCAAACCCGCCGCGCACCAGGAGGACACCCTGGGCAGGTTGCTCGACCAGGTCGTCTCCTGGAGTACGGCGCTGCGACCGCTCAGGGCGTGACCCGTCCAACGTCGTACGGCGAATCGGGAGCCGCCTCTTCCGACCTCACCGCTCCCGCCCCGCCGGAATCACGAGCGCCTTGTGGTCGGGGGCCCACGCGAGGATCGACGCGTGCGTGAGGGCCGCCTCCGCCGGGTCGTGACAGAAGCAGCTCGACATCTCGGGCGTCAGAACCTCGGCTGAGGCTTGGCAGGCCGCTGCCCCGACCCCGCACACGGCAGGAGGCGGCGCGCACCGTGGCCCGCCGCCTCCCTCGTTCACTGCCGTGCCGTCAGCCCACCGTGCAGGCCGAGCCGTTCACGGTGAAGGCGGTCGGCGCCGGGTTGGTGCCGGTATGACTGCCACTGATCCCAACCGAGACGGACTCGCCGGGAGCCACGGTCTTGTTCCAGGTCAGGTTGTCGGCCGTCACGTTGGCGCCGTTCTGGCCCCAGACGGCGTTCCAGCCGCTGTTCACGTGCTGGCCGGCCGAGAAGGACCAGGCGATGGTCCAGCCGGTGACCGTGTTCAGGCTGGTGTTGGTGTAGGTGATGTCGGCGTTGAAGCCGTTGGACCACTCCGAGGCCAGGTTGTAGGTCACCTTGCATGCGCCGACGCCCGGATCGGCCGGGGTGGTCAGGCTGACCGTGCCGGACGGGTCCGAGACGTTGCCCGCGTCGTCACGGGCCCGTACGTAGTAGGTGTAGGTGGTGTTCGGGCTGAGGCCGGTGAGCGCCGCGCTGGCGCTGGGGTAGGTGCCGACGGGCTGGCCCGAGCCGGTGAACAGGTCGTAGCCGATGACACCGACGTTGTCGGTGGAGGCGGTCCAGGTGAGCGTGACCGTGCGGGAGGTCAGGTTGCTCGCCACCGGGGTCCCCGGCGTGCTCGGCGGGACATCCTCCACCGGGGTGGTACCGGGCTCGGCGTACAGCAGCCGGTTGGGCGAGCCGTCGCCGATGTTGGTCAGCACGTTCTTGGTGGAACTGCTGATGAGCGCGGCCTTGGTGTCGGCCATCGTCGCCGTCGGGTTGTCCTGGAGGTAGCGGGCGACCCAGCCGGTCACGTGCGGGGCGGCCATGGACGTGCCGGACCAGGAGCCCGAGGCGTTGTCGTCGGTGTTGACCGAGGAGGTGATGGAGACACCGGGCGCGAACACGTCCACGCAGGTGCCGTAGGAGGAGAACGTCGCCTTCTGGTCGGTGATGTCCGTCGCCCCGACCACGATTCCGCGCGGCGAGCGCGGCGCGTTGGTGCAGGCGTCAGTGTTGTAGTTGTTGGCGATGAACACGGTCTGGACGCCAGAGTCGATCAGACCCTCGGCGGCGTCGTTGGCGGCCGTGCCGTAGCCCTGGAGGCTGAAGTTGGCCACCGAGCGCGCCGGGTGGTTGAGCGCGACCCAGTCCATGGCCGCCACCAGGTCGCTGGTCAGGCCGCTGTTGGCGCAGTTGAGCACGCGCACGGCCACCAGGTTGACCGCCTTGGCCATGCCGTAGGTGGCGCCGCCGACCGTGCCCGCCACGTGCGTGCCGTGACCGTGGCAGTCGTCGGTCCTGCCGTCCTCGACGAAGTTGGCGCCGAAGGACGCCCGCCCGCCGAACTCGGTGTGCGTGGTACGGATGCCGCTGTCCACGATGAACGCCGTGCTGCCCGCACCGGTCGTGGTGTAGGTGAAGCTGTTGTCCAGCGGCAGGTTGTGCTGCTCGACGCGGTCGATACCCCAACTCGGCGGGTTGGGCTGGACCGTCTGGCCACTGATCGCCGAGTCGGGCTCGACGTAGGCCACGGCCGGGTTGGCACGGACCGCGTCGAGGGCGTCGTCGGGCAGGACGGCGGCGAAACCGGCGATGGCCTTGGCGTAGCGGTGGGTGATCTGGCCGCCTTCGACGACCGCGTCACGCTCCAGCGACGCGCGTAACTCCCCGGACAGGGTCGCCGACTCCTTGACGACCACGATGTAGTGGTCTCCTCCGACGGCCGTCGGGCCGGCTACGAGGAGTGGTGCCAGACCCGCCGCCTCCGCTTGGGCGGGAATCGCCGTCGCTGTCAGGGGCAGGGTGAGTGCGGCGCAGGCCAGGGTCAGTCTGCGCTTCCATGCGAGAGGCAAAGGGTTTTTCCTTCCGGAGGGATCTTGCCTCCGTGGACACTAACTGATCTTGAAACCCGGCGAGCAAGGCAATTGTTGAATGTCCGGCGTCGCCCGTGTGTCCACCGAGTCATGCTCGTCTTGAGGTGCCGCCGGAATACGGCGGAAACGGGTCGCGTCCGCTGGAGACCGCACGTCAGGCGGCGGAAGCCGAAACCCGGCTTGCGAAACCTTCGTTAGCGCAGGTCAGGCTGTACTTCGTTGGGAATTTCCTCATTGCTACCGGGGCCTCGGCGGCCCGGTGACGCGATAGACGGGCAGGTCGTGTTCGGTGCCGATCGCCACCGGTTCGCGGCAGAGGTCGTCGCGTTCGGGCAGGCCGCGATGGCCGCGGATAAGGACCTGGATGGCCGCCGCCCGCAGGCGAGGTGAGGTGAGGTGGCGAGGTTGAGCGCCTCGCGGGCCGCCGCCAGGGCGGTGGGGTCGTCCTCGCCGACCAGTTCTTCGGTGTAGGCGGCGAGCAGGTCACCGCCCGACCGTTCGGTTCGCAGGTACATCAGCCCCTCCTCGCCCTCGGTGCAGAAGAAGCTCAAGTGGGCGAACAACTCGGGCGACGTGCGGTCGGCCAGCGCCTCCCGCCACTCCTCGGCCGCCTCCGCCTCAAGGGGAAGGAGGCTTTCAGGGCCCGTGCCGAGCGCGGTGGCGACCCGCATCGTGTCAAAGAGTGTGTCGTCCGAGACCAGCCGCGGGTAGCAGACGGTCCAGGTGCCGCGCAGATCGGACGCGGAGAGGCCGTGTCGCGCCAACACAGGAGCCAGGTCACCACCCAGGACGAGACGGCCGGAGAAACACGCCGCCGCGAGGTCCGTCTCGAACTCCGGCGGAAGCCCCGCCTCGTCGAACTCGAAAACCGACCGGCTTGCGTCGAACTCCAGCAGCGGCTCCTCCAGGTCGAAGACCGGGCAGTCCCAGACAACCGGCTCAGCACCGCGGAGGACGGCCGGGCTCATCCAGATGGAGTCCCGCGTGAAGCCGAGCTCGTTGACGAGGTCGCCGCCGAAGAACGTCGCGTAGACGGCGTTGCGTCGAAACCCGCCAACGGACGACCGAGCAGGATCTCAAAGGCACCGGTCAGTTGTTCCGACCACGGGCCTAAGACATTCGAGGAGGGGGAACTCATGCCGCGACCATATAGACCGAACCCGTCATTCTAGACTGGGCCGGGCCGGCCGGAGTCTCGGACGATACGCGTACAGCCCTGGGGACGGACCGTCATCGGGCGTCGCGTATGCCGAGGATGTATGTCGCGGTGAGCGCGACGGCGCGGTCCTCGTCGTGCGACAGATCCGTGAGGGCTTTCGACGCCGTGGTTCCCGGGACGTCCGCGAGCGCCTGGGCCAGCCGCAGGCGTACGGACGGTCCGGCGGCGCCGTGGGCGAGGCGATCGACGAGCCCGGTGGCGATCCGGTCCGCCAGGGCGGGACGGCTCGCCAGCGCCCCCAGGGCGTCGGCCGCGTCGACGTCGTTCGTCCCCTCGACGACGACGTCGATGAGCGCGGGGATCGCGGCGGCCACCCCACGTGCCCCGAGCGCCAGCGCCGCGTGCCTGCGGACCACGCCGTCGGGGCTGGTGAGAGCCTCTCTCAACAGCGTGGTCGCCTTGTCGTTCTGGATCTCGGCGACGGACTGGACGGCACGTTCGCGCACCTCCGCCACCGGCGAGCCGAGGCCCTCCGCCAGCAGCGCCAGAACGTCGTCGCCCGACTGCGCCAGAGCCCAGCGGAGGGCTCCGGCGACGTGGGGGTCCTTTTCGCTCAGCGCCGCCTCGACCAGTGCCTCGACCGGCACCGCGACCTCCTCGACCGAGGACACCGAGGACAGGGCCGCGCGCTGTCGCCTGCCCGCGCTCTTCGAGCCCAGCGCCTGCAGGAGCGCGACGACCTGGAGGACCTCCTCCCAGTCCGCGGGCTCCACGGCGTCGATCTGACGCAGTCGCGTGAGCAGCTCGGTCTCGGCCGCGATGCGTTCCCGCGTCTGGCGGATGAGGTCGTCGACGAGATCCGAGGGCGTGAAGTCGGGATCGTCGAGCGCGCGCCCGACGTCACGCAACGACAAGCCCAGAGAGCGAAGACTCTCGATGTGGAAGATCCGGCGGACGTCCTCGCTTGAGTACTCCCGGTAGCCGGCGCCGCTACGGCCCGTCGGCCGTACCAGGCCGAGCGAGTCGTAGTGCCTGAGCATGCGGGCGCTGACCCCCGACCGTCGTGCCACATCACCGATCAACACCGCCTGTCACTCCTCCCTGCCGGTCGGGCCGAGGGCTACGACGCGCTTGGCCTCCTCGATCGCGAACTCGAATCCGGTTTCCGGGTCGTTCAACAGCCGTTCCGTGGCGATCGCGTGCGCGCGCACGCGCGGCCTGGGGTCCGTCGCCGCTGCGCGCAGGGCCGGCACGATCGCCTCACCGAGCGCGACCAGCGCCCGGCTGAGGCTCAGCTGCGTCTGGCGTCCGCCGCGCCCGAGCTGTGTCGCCAGTACCGCGGCCAACCCGGCCTCCTCCCCTTCGGGCACGAGTATGACCGCTGCCCGCCAGGCGCTTCGCGCCACCTCGTCGTCGGAGTCGGTCAGCAGCGCCTGGGTGATCGCCGGCCATGTCCGCCGATCGCCGATCTTGGACAGCGTGTGCAGCGCCTGGCTCCGTGCCTGCGCGCGCTCGGAGCGGAGTTCCTTGAGCAGCGCCGGGATCGTCACCGATGCCGGGTGGCGGGTAAGTGCCCAGGTCAGCATATCGCGCACGTAGAATTCGGGCTCGATCGCGCATCGCTCGACGAGCCTGCCGACGAACAGCGGGTCGGGGGTCGTGCCGATCGCCATCGCGGCCCGCAGCCGTACGGACTCGCGGCCGTCCTCCAGTCCTCGAAGAACCGCGTCCTGTTCCTGAATGGTCATCGGGACCACCTCCTCGGCAGCAGTGAAGACCTTGTCACCGTGTGAAGGTCAAGCGGGATCCGGAATCCCGTTCGCCCGGCCGTAGGAACCGGTCGCCGGCGCAGGCCTCAGCCGTCGAGGGTGGGCCGCAGGAGACGGCCGAGGCGTTGCGGGTCTGGATGATCGGGGTCGTCTCCACATGGGTGATGGCGGGCAGGGCCGCCAGGCGCTGGGTGAGGTACCGGAAGGTGTCGTGGGCGTCGGTGCAGATCACCGTGGCGGCCAGGTTGGTCGGCCCGGTGGTGGCGGCGGCGAAGACCACCTCGGGATGGGAGGCCAGAGCCTCTCCGGCGGCGGTCAGCTCGGCGGGCGGGACCGAGGCCCACAGTCGCGTCCCCGCGCGATAGCCGAGGTAGGCGACGTCGAACTCGGTGTAGAAGTGGAGCGCCCCCTGGGCCTGGAGGTCGTCCATCCGCCGCCGGACGGTCGACGGTGACCAGCCGGTGGCCGCCGCGAGCTCGGTCAGTCCGGTACGGCCGTCGTAGGCCAGGACGTTCAGCAGGCGAAGGTCGTCGGCGTCGCAGTGGGGAAGGCCGGAGCCGGTCACCGCGTCGTGCCCGGGAGCCTCGACGCGCCCGGCGGGCTGGACGAGGCGCTGACCGGGGTCGGGACGGTCTTCCTGATCTGGCCCTTCACGACCCAGGGCGCGCCCGCGGTGCTGGAGGCGATCGGCGGGCACGCCCGGCGGTTGGTCTATCTGTCGTCGATCGGCGTGGACGGCCGGCCCGAGGAGCAGGACAACCCCATCTTCAGGCTGCACACCGACATGGAGGGCCTGATCGAGAGGTCCGGCCTGCCCCGGACCGTCCTGCGGGCGGACACGCCGAACCGGTGACCGCCCCCGGTGCCGTCACGCACTACGAAACAGGCCGGTCACCGGTTCGTCCCAGTCGATGCGGTAGTCGTAGATCCAGCGACTCGGATCCGCGCCCCTGCGGGCCATGAATCTCATCCCCGCGGCCATGACGAGGTCACGCGGTATGCGCGCCAGGGGCCCGAGCCCCTTCCAGCCTCCGGTGCGGTTGCCCTGGTCGACGACCCGTTCCACGCGCTCGCGCCGGAGCCGTTCGTAGGCGGTGAAGGCGGTGGTGACGCCGGGGCTGTCGCGCAGGCACTTGGCCAGGACGACGGTGTCCTCGATGGCCATGGCAGCGCCCTGCCCGATCGAGGGGGCGGTGGCGTGGGCGGCGTCCCCGATGACGATCATCCGGTCGCGGTGCCACCGGGGCACGGAGGGGACGTCGTAGGTCTTCCAGGCGGGGAAGATCTCGTCGGAGGCCGCGACGAGGTCGGCGGCGGGACCGGCGTCGCGCCGGAACAACTCGACCAGGTGGGCCCGCCACTCCTGTGGGTCGATCGCGTCCAGCTCGGCGCGGGTCGGCTCGGCCTTCCTGGCCGGGTTCGCCGCCCACCAGACCTCCCCGCTCGGATGGGTGAGGTGCACGAAGAAGCAGTGCCTGCCGAAGATCGCGCTCATCACCCCCGGCTCGGCGCCGGTCCGGACGCCGCGCGTGTAGCCACCGGTGTTGAGCAGCCCGGAGTAGCGGACGCCGGGGGCGGCCGGGTCGATGATCTTGCGGGTACGCGACCACAGGCCGTCCGCGCCGATCAGCAGGTCTCCTTCGGCCGTGCTGCCGTCGGCGAACCTCGCCAGCACCCCGCCTCCCCCGCCGTGGGCGTCCACGAGCCGCCTGCCGTACTCGATCCGCACGCCCTGCCGTACGGCGTGCTCGCGGAGCAGGCGGTAGAGGTCGGCTCGCTTGACGGTCCTGCTGACGGTGCCGTCCGGCAGGGGCTCGCCGTACCGGAGCTCACCGAGTTTCCTGCCGGAGCCGCTGGTGAGGGTCATCCTCGGCGTCTCGAAGCCGATCCCGCCGACATCCACGCCGAGGGTGCGTAACGCGGCGAGCGCGTTCACCGCGAGTGTCAGGAATGCGCCCACGTTGTCGGCGCCGTGCTCGTAGGCCTCGTAGACGACCGGCTCGATGCCCGCCTTGCGGAGAGCGATCGCGCTCAGTGTGCCCGCGATGCCGCCGCCCACGATCAGTGAAGTGTATGTCATACACATAAATCTATGTCATACACTTCGTGGGTGACGGAAGAAGAGCTGCCCGCGGGTCTCAGCGCGCTGTGGGCCCGGTTCGACGAGCCCGAACCGGAGCGGAGAAGCCGGCTGACCCTGTCCCGCGTCGTCCAGGCGGCGGTGGAGCTGGCCGACGCCGACGGCCTCGACGCCGTGTCGATGGCGCGGGTCGCCGAACGGCTCGGCTTCACCACGATGTCGATCTACCGGTACGTCAGGAGCAAGAACGAGCTGCTGCTGCTGATGCTCGACCAGGTCGCGGCGCTGCCCGCCGAACTGGACGAACCCTGTGGCGGCTGGCGCCCCGGCCTGGAGCGCTGGTGCCGCGCGCAGTGGGAGATGCTGCACACCCACCCCTGGATCGTGCGCCTGCCGATCACCGGGCCACCGATCACCCCCAACCAGCTTGCGTGGACCGACCGTGCCCTGGGGGCGTTGAAGGACACCGGGCTGAGTGAGGCCGACAAGGTGGGGGTCGCCCTGCTGGTCGCCAGCCACATGCACACCGTGGCGCGGCTGAGCGCCGACCTGGGGCAGGCCGCCTCGGGCGAGTCGATCGCCGCCTACAGCGACCTGCTCGGCGGCCTGGTCGACGGGCGGCGCTTCCCCGCGCTGCGCGCCGCCGTCGACGCGGGCGCCTACGACTACCCCGCGGAGACCCCGGCGGACGAGCGGCGGCTGGACTACCGGTTCGGGCTCGCCCGGATCCTGGACGGCGTGGCCGCGCTGATCCGCGCCACGGGCGGATGACTACTCGGGCCAGTCGGAGTCCTTGATGACCTCGACGAAGTCACCGCGCCGGAAGCCGGGAACGTAGTGGGCCAGTACGTCGGCCTTGACGTTGCCGAAGGTTGTCTCCGGGCGGTCCTTGACGCCCTCGGTGAAGGCGGCGAGAATCCGGTTCTTGAAGTCGGGCCGGGGGTGGGCCGCGACCACGGCCTCGCGCTGCTCGTCGGAGACCGCGTGATAGCCGATGCCCAGAACGTCCAGCTCCACGCCACGGGTGATCAGGGCGACCTCGGGCGCCATGTGCAGCGGGATCTCCGGGGTGGTGTGCAGGGCGATCCCCGTCCAGACCCGGTCGGCAGGCTCTCCGGTGACACCGTGGGCGTTCAGGAAGCGGCGGGCCTCGTCGGCGCCGTCGATCTCGAAACGCTGGTCGGTACGGCGGAAGCGCTCGGTCAGCCCCAGGTCGTGGAACATGGCCCCCACGTACAGCAGCTCCGGATCGAAGTCCAGCCCCTGCTCCCGGCCGCGTAGTGCCCCGAACAGGAACACCCGCCGGGAGTGGTCGAACAGCAGCGGGGAGGCGGCCTCACGCACCAGTTCGGTCGCCTCACGCGCCAGGGCGCTGTCCGGGATCCGTACACCCGCGATCGATTCACCCGTCATGACTGCCTCTCCTCACCCTCGATCGGTTGACTCCTCCAGATTCACCCGGTGCCATACCCTGACACCATGTCCATACGGCCATGTGAACCACAGATTCCGACATGACGCATCGAGTGGCCTTTGTGGTGTTCGACGGCGTGACCCTGCTCGACGTCAGCGGCCCCCTGGAGGTGCTGCACCAGGCGGGCCGGTACACCTCGGTCCTGGTCTCCCCCCACGGCGGCGACGTCCGGACGGCCTCCGGACCGGCGCTGGCCGCGACGACGACGGCGGCCGACGCCGGGCCTGTCGACACGGTCGTGGTCGCCGGAGCCGACCACCTCGCGGAGCGGAGCCCCGAGGACGAACTGCTGACGACGGTCGCCGACCTCGCCGACCGGGCGGCACGGGTCGCCTCGGTCTGCAGCGGCGCCTTCGTCCTGGCGGCGCTCGGCCTGCTCGACGGCCGGAGGGCGACCACCCACTGGAGGCACGCGCGGGCTCTCGCCCGCCGCCACCCCCTCGTGCGCGTCGAACCGGACGCCCTGCACATCCGGGACGGCCGTTACGTCACCTCCGCGGGGATCAGCGCGGGCATCGACCTGGCCCTCGCGCTGGTGGAACACGACCACGGAGCGGGCGCGGCCCGGGACATCGCCCGTGAACTGGTCGTGTTCATGCAGCGCCCGGGCGGCCAGTCACAGTTCTCCACGGCGCTGGCGACCCCACCGGCACGCGGCGACCTGCTGCGTTCACTGACCGCCTCCGTACTCGCCGACCCGGCGGCCGACCACAGCCTGCCCGCCATGGCCGCCTCCGCGTCGGTCAGCACCCGGCACCTGACCCGGCTGTTCCAGGCGGAGCTGGACACGACTCCGGCCCGCTGGGTCGAACGTGTCCGTCTCGACCGCGCCCAGCAGCTCCTCCTCGACGGGCACAGCATCACCTCGGCGGCACGGCACAGCGGTCTCGGCAGCGACGAGACCCTGCGCCGCACCTTCGCCCGCCACCTGGGCACCACGCCCACCGAGTACCGCAGACGTTTCGGCACCACGACCTGACATCGACCTGACATTCGAAGCGGCCACGCCGTCGTAACGGTGAGGGACAGGAAATCCACACCGGAAGAAAAGGGGCGGGCGGCGATGACCACGCGACGCGAAACAGACGAGACCGTTCTCCGGAGGCACCTCGGCAGGCTGGTCGAGGCGATCCAGGCCAAGGACCTTGAGGGCCTGGAACGTCTCTACGCGGCGGACGTCGTGTCCTTCGACGTGGAACCTCCGCTGCGGCACGTCGGAGCGGAGGCGAAACTCAGGAACTGGGCGAACGTGTTCGCGTTCTTCGCGGACGTGACCTACGAGGTGCGCGACCTGAGACTCGTCGTGGGTGACGACGTGGCGTTCGGGTACGGCTTCGGCCGGCTCAGCGGCACGTCGAGGAACGGGACCGCGACGAGCGGCATATGGGTCAGGGGCACCTTCTGCTTCCAGAAGATCGACGGCGACTGGCTGATCGTGCACGACCAGGCCTCCGTGCCGTTCGACATCGCGACCGGCAGAGGGGTGATCGACCTGGAACCCTGACGGCAGACGGGAGACTCGGTCTGAGGTGGCCCGGCCGGTTCGCGACTCTCACGGGGAGATGGGATACCTTGGCGGGACGGCGACCGTCCGCGCCGAACCTCCGGCGACCCGCCCCAGCCGGGTCACCCACGGAGGCAAAGGGAGGCCCACCTCTCGGCCGGAGCTTCGTTGCCGATCGCGTGCCCGCCGTACCGGTCGCTGGGGGATCCACGGTTGGCCGCGTGGGAGACGACCATGACGAAGCAGCCCGACTTCAAACGACGCGTGCGCGCCCGGATGACCAAGACCGGCGAGTCGTACGCCGCCGCCCGTGGCAGGCTCCTCGCCGAACGGCCGGCCGACGACCGGATGGCCACGGCGTTGCATGTCAGCAACGGCGACGGCACGGCCCTGCCGGAAACCGGGCTCGCCCGGCGCGTGCTGTTCTGGCGTGACGTCCTGCACGACGGCCCGGTGCCCGCGGTGGGGGCCGGGGAGCTCCGCCGTGTCAGGGCCGGTTTCCTCGCCGAGGCGGGCGCGGACGAACGGGGTGAGGCCGCGGCGATGTTCGCCGAACGCGACCGCGTCCTGGAGGACAACCGGGACGGCGAGTACGTGCTGTGGTTCGAGGCGGACCTGTACGACCAGCTGCAGATCATCCAGATCCTCGCCCGCCTCGCCGACCTGGGTGTTCCCGCACGGCGCATCACCTTGATCTGCATCGGCGAGCATCCCGGCATCGCCCGCTTCGGCGGCCTCGGCCAGCTGACCGTGGAACAGCTGCGCGAGCTGCCCGCGACGAGGGCGTGCGCCCGGCTGACCCCGGACGCGCTGCGGCTCGCCACCCACGCCTGGGACGCCTTCCGGGCGCCGACCCCCGACGGCCTCGGCGCCGTCGCCGCGAGCCACTCGGCTGAGCTGCGCTTTCTCGGCGAGGCGTTCGACCGGCTCAGCAGGGAGTACCCGGCCACCCGCGACGGGCTGTCGCTGGCCGAACGACGGGTACTCGCCGCGGCCGCCGACGGCGCGCCCGACGCAGGAACCGTGTTCATCCGCGCGGCGGCGCGGGAAACACGCCCGTACCTCGGAGACATCTGGTACTTCGCGATGATCGACCGGATGGTCCGTGCTCCGGTTCCGCTGCTCGACGCCGAGCGAGGGGGCCGCCGGGTCGGCCACACCACCCGCCTGCGCCTGACCGAAACCGGAGCACGGGTACTCGCGGGCGAGGCCGACCATGTCGCGCTCAACGGCCTCGACCGCTGGATCGGCGGCGTCCACCTGAGCGGCCGCCACGTACGCTGGCGCTGGGACGACGGGCTCGAAACCATCACGGGAAAGGCCTGACGAGCGCACGTCAACCGCGCCGCCGGTCTCCGCCTCCGGCGTCCAGCGCCTCGACCACCTGGCGGTGCACCCGGGTCAGCACGACGACCAGCACCACGAGGACGACGTCCAGGATCAGCACCGAGACCAGCGGCGGCAGCCACCGCGCCGCGAACCCGACCGCGGCGCAGGCGCCGCACGCGAGAAGCCGTGCGACCCACGCCCGTCCCGTGGTGACGTAGTACCACCACGCCTGCGCGACCAGGTACAGGATCGGGCCACCACACAGGAGCAGGCCCACCTGGGCGTTGCCGGGGCCGGTGGCGTGGCCGATCACCAGCTCGGAGCCGACCGCGCCGATCACCAGGCCTGTCAGCGTGCCGTACAGGCCGTTCACCGCGCGGTGGATCGATCGCATCGGGTCGGCTGTGATCGCGATCTGCCGTGTCACGATCTTCTCGCCGCCGAGGAAGTACGTGGCCCACAGGCACACCAGCGCGACGAACACCCCGAAGGCGGCGGCCGTCGTCGGCACGTCGACCGGGGCGTCGGAGATCGCCGACCCGATGGTCAGCACCGTCTCACCGAGCTGCAGGATGAGGAACAGCCGGATCCGTTCCACCATGTGCTCGGCGTCGAACACGAAGTGCCGGGACGGGAAGACCCTGCCGGGCAGCGGGTGCCTCAGCCACGTCCCGGCCAGGTCGACCGCGGCGGCACCGGCCCACCAGACCAGCCGGGATCCGGGATCGGCCGCGGCCCCGGCCAGCCACAGCGGAATCGAGACCGCGGCCCACACCAGCACCCGGTGGTAGTGGCTGCGCAGGACGGCCACCGAGGTGGTCAGGGCGGCCGTCGCGCCGGTCAGGAGCAGGATCGCCACCAGAGGCACCGTGAACGCCCACGGGCGGGCCGCGAACGCGTGCGGGATCTGGGCGTTCATGAACAGGCCCAGGCCCATCACCGCCAGCACCAGCCCCTGGGTCCGGGGCCGCGTGATGTCCAGGAAGGTGGCGTCGAAGCTGGTGAGGACCCAGGTGCTGAGGACCGCGACCAGCATCACCGCCGTCTCGGCGGCGCCACGCCAGGACAGCTCGGCGTGCAGATGCTCCGCGAGTTGCCTGAGGGCGAAGACGAAGGCCAGGTCGAAGAACAGCTCCAGCGGGGACACGGCACGGCGCAGCCCGGCGTCCGACGTCGCGCTCACGCCGGGACGCCTGACAGGGTCACGGCCCGACTCGGCATGCCTTCACGATAAGCCAGATGATCGTCACAGCGGGTCACGACACCGGGCGGACGTCGACGTGGCTCTCTCACGAACGACGGCTTTCCAGGCCCGGCGCCCGGGTCGGCGTCACCGGCCGCGAAGAAGCGCGTCCGAGCCGGTCAACGGCCCAAACGGCGGGGCACGGCGGTCGGCCACCCGCTCAGCCGAACAGCGACAGATCTGTGACTCCTCCGCTCCCTGAAGGGGGTTCCAGTAGTAATCACGGAAAATCCAACGGACCTGCCGAAGACCAGACAGAACCTTTGTTCCATCCGGTTCTTGGGATTCCGTCTGACCAGGTCAGCGCAGTGGAAGCGCTGCGGGAGCCAATCCGGCCCCACGCCGGGCACGACTATCCACGGCCGAAACCCCGGCTTCTGCGGCGCCTTCGTTAGCGCAGGTCAGAAGGTACTTCGTTGGAAATTTCTTCATTGCTACCGGGACCCCCAGGGAGGCGGCCAAGGAACTGACCGGGCAGATCGTCTCCAGCGCTCGCCCCCATCTCGAGGTGACCGTCTTGCGGTACATGGAGAACAACGCCGCCCAGGCCGCCCGTGACGCCGTCAACGACATCGTCCGCGAGCTTCCCTAGACGCCGCGCTCCACCGGCCGCGAGAACCTTTCGACGTGGTTTGCACGACCGATGGAGGCGGTGTCGTTCAGGCCGGGAGGACTCCGGACTTCCCTTTACGCGGGAGGGGAGTCGGTTAAGCGGCGTCCAACTCGGCGATGAGTTTCTCGATCCGGCTGCGGATCTCGTCGCGGATAGCCCGGACGGCCTCGATGCCTTGACCGGCAGGGTCCTCCAGCTTCCAGTCCTCGTACCGCTTGCCGGGGAAGAACGGGCAGGCGTCGCCGCAGCCCATGGTGACGACCACGTCCGAGGCCTGGACCGCCTCGGGGGTGAGGATCTTCGGCTTCTGGTCGGTGATGTCGATACCGGCCTCGGCCATCGCGGCCACCGCGACCGGGTTGATGGTCTCGGCCGGGGCCGAACCGGCGGAGCGGACCTCGACGCGGTCTCCTGCCAGGTGGGTCAGCCAGCCGGCGGCCATCTGGGAGCGGCCGGCGTTGTGGACGCAGACGAACAGGACGCTGGGCGTGTCAGACATGGGCCGGCCCCTTCGAGGCGGTGGTGGTGAACAGGCGTCGGCCCCACAGGCTGACGTAGACCAGGGCGACCAGGACGGGCACCTCGATGAGCGGGCCGACCACCCCGGCCAGGGCCTGGCCCGAGGTGACGCCGAACACGCCGATGGCCACCGCGATGGCCAGTTCGAAGTTGTTGCCCGCCGCGGTGAACGCCAACGTCGCGGTGCGGTCGTACGGCAGGCCGATCGCCCGCCCGAACAGGAACGAACCGCCCCACATCACGGCGAAGTAGACCAGCAGCGGCAGTGCGATCCGGGCCACGTCGCCGGGCCGTTCGCCGATGGTGTGTCCCTGGAGGGCGAACAGGATGACGATGGTGAACAGCAGGCCGTACAGGGCGACGGGTCCGACCTTGGGCAGGAACCGCTCCTCGTACCAGTCGCGGCCCTTGCTTCTTTCGCCGAGTTTGCGGGAGGCGTATCCGGCGGCCAGGGGGATGCCCAGGAAGATCAGGACGCTTTGCGCGATGTCCCACGCCGACACCTGCAGTGCGGTGCCTTCGCCCAGGCCCAGCCAGGCGGGCAGGATCTGCAGGTAGAACCAGCCCAGTGCGGCGAAGGCGACCACCTGGAAGATGGAGTTGATCGCGACCAGGACGGCGGCGGCCTCCCGGTCGCCGCAGGCCAGGTCGTTCCAGATGAGCACCATGGCGATGCAGCGGGCCAGGCCGACGATGATCAGCCCGGTGCGGTAGGCGGGCAGGTCGGGCAGGAGCGTCCAGGCCAGGGCGAACATCAGCGCCGGGCCGACGACCCAGTTCAGCAGCAGGGAGGACAGGAGCAGGCGGCGGTCGCCGGTGACGGTGCCCAGCCGGTCGTAGCGGACCTTGGCCAGCACCGGGTACATCATCAGCAGCAGGCCCAGAGCGATCGGCAGCGAGATCCCGCCGACCTTCACCGTCTCCAGCGCCGTGTTCAGGCCTGGTACGGCCCGGCCGAGCAGCAGCCCGGCGGCCATCGCGACGCCGATCCACACCGGCAGGAAGCGATCCAGTGTGGACAGCCCCTTGAGCACGGCCGGGGCGGCGGCCGGAGGGCGGGTGGAAGGTGATGACATGCGGTGTCCTTGGATGTGTCGTACAGGGCGTACGGGTCAGGCCGTGACCGGGACGCTGAGTAGGTCGGACAGTTCAGCCAGCCGTTCGGGCACGGCCCGGTAGTAGACCCAGGAGGCGCGGCGTTCGGAGGTGAGCAGGCCGACGTCCTTGAGGACCTTCAGGTGGTGGCTGATGGTGGGCTGGGAGAGATCGAAGGCTCCGGTGATGTCGCACACGCACGCCTCACCGCCCGCGTGGCTGGCCACGATCGACAGGATGCGCAGCCGTACCGGATCTCCCAGGGCCTTGAACACCCGCGCCACCGTGGCCGACCGTGGGGCGTCCAGCGGTTCACGCACCAGCGGCGAGTCACAGTCCAGGATCTCCAGCGGTTCCATCGTCTCCCCTTCGGTCATGTCAACGAGCAGCAGGTTTCCACTCTCATCTATATTGACATCTATCTATGGATGGTTGACGCGGGGGGTGACGATGAGGTGGCCGGTTGGCGCATGGGTGTCAGGCGGCGGGTACGCCGAGTTCGCCCAGCAGGGCCCGCACCCGCCCTTCGATCTCGTCGCGGATCGGTCGCACGGCTTCGACGTTCAGGCCGGACGGGTCGGCGATGTCCCAGTCCAGATACCGCTTGCCGGGGAAGAGGGGGCAGGCGTCGCCGCAGCCCATGGTGACCACGACGTCGGCGGCCCGCACGATCTCCTCGGTCCAGGGTTTGGGGAACTCGCCGGAGATGTCGATGTCGGCCTCGGCCATCGCCGCCACCGCGGCCGGGTTGATCCGGTCGGTGAACTCCGAGCCGCCCGACCAGGCCACGGCGTGCTCACCGGCCAGGTGCCGGAAGAAGCCCAGCGCCATCTGCGAGCGGCCGGCGTTGTGGACGCACAGGAACAGCACGATCGGCCGCCCGTCGCCCTGGCCCTCCACCCGCGCCAGGGCGAACAGGCGCTGGCGGGCGAATCGCTCAGCCAGCAGCGGCAGGAAGGTGGCGATGGCGGCGGCGGAGGCGAACTGGTCGTAGCTGGTGTGCAGGAAGCGCTCGACGGTCTCGGCGGAGAAGGTACCGGCGAACTCCTCGCCCAGCCGGCGGGCGGAGCTGGTCAGCGCCAGGTTCTGGTCGATGTTGAGGTCGGCGCGTTTGTAGGTGGGGTTCATGATCGGCTCCTGGAACGGCAACACATGGAATCGATATCTGTCTAATTCGACAGAAGCCAATATTGACATCTATCGATTCCGAGATGGGTAAACGGCCGATGAACAACCGACCTCTCCCTGATCCGCCATCGCCTGCCACGGAGCGGCCACCCATCCGTCCGGGAGGGCTTGGGCATGACGAAGGCCCTCGCCAACGGCGAGGGCCTTCGGTTCAACGAGTGCGTACCGGTGTGCAGGTCGCCTCTCGGCGGAAGGCACAACGCGGCTCCAGCCGAACGGTAGTCCGCGAAGGCGATAGGTGAGGCCCGGGGACACTGGGCACACCGGCCACGCCATCCTCAACCACCATCGCCCGCCGAATGTTCCCCGCTTCCGCGCACACGTGAGGGCGAAGCCTGGCTCTGGAAAGAACGGCCCGAGACCCTGGAGATCCGGCGCACACAAAAGTGCGACAGCGCAGAAACGAAGGAGCGCAACCGGCATGACCCTGGACGAAAACACCGCACCCGCCCAGGCGGTGCGCTCAATGCCGCTGGCCTTCGCCGCCGGGGCGGTGGTGGGCGCACTTGGCGGAATGATCGGCCTGGGAGGCGCGGAGTTCCGGCTACCGCTCCTGATCAGCCTGTTCGGATTCGCCGCGCTGTCGGCGGTCATCGTGAACAAGGCGATCAGCCTGGTCGTGGTGCTCACCGCGCTACCCGCCCGCCTGTCCGCCGTCTCCTTCGCCGACCTGGGCACGCACTGGACAGTCGCGGCCAACCTGCTGGCCGGAAGCCTTCTGGGCGCATGGGCCGGAGCGTCCTGGGCGGTACGAATGCGCACCGCCACCCTGTACACGGTGCTGACGGCCTTGATGACGTTCATGGCCGCCGCCCTGCTGTTCACCCATTTCACCGCCCTGGGTTCACCGGCCCTGCCCGGCCCGGTGCAGACGGTCGCCGGGGTCGCGGCCGGGTTCGGCATCGGCGTGGTGGCCGCCATCATGGGCGTGGCCGGCGGTGAACTGCTGATCCCCGTGATCGTGCTGCTGTACACCGTCGACATCAAGACCGCCGGGAGCCTGTCACTGCTGGTGTCGCTACCCACCATGCTGGTGGCCTTCGCCCGCTACAGCCGAGATGGCAGCTTCGCCGTCCTGGGCGCCAACCGGCGATTCGTCGCCGTCATGGCCGCCGGGTCGATCACCGGCGCCCTGCTGGGCGGCCTGCTGCTCGGTGTGGTCCCCGATCTGGTCCTCATCCCCGTCCTGGCCGCCGTTCTGCTGATCTCAGCGATCAAGCTGTCTCGTCACGCCTCCGCGAGCGAGTGAACACCGCTCCGGAGGCGTCCCGGCTATTGTCCGGTGACGGCGCTGCGCCGTTCCAGCAGGACCACGTCCCGCCAGAGGCCGCGGTGGCAGCCGACGCGTTCGCGGGTGCCGACCACGCGGAAACCGAGCCTGTCGTGCAGGGCGAGGCTGGCGGTGTTGCCGGGGAAGACCCCGGCCTGGATCGTCCAGATCCCGGCGTCCTCACTGGCGGCGATGAACTCCTCCAGCAGCGCCCGGCCGATGCCGTGCGCCTGGCACCCCGGGTGGACGTAGACGCTGTGCTCGACCACCCCGGCGTACACCGGCCGGGCCGAGACCGGCGAGGCGGCCACCCAGCCGACGACCTGATCGGTCGCGGTGTCGACGGCCACATACCGCAGGTGCGCCAGCTTGCCCGCGGTGAACCCCTCCCAGGAGGGCGCCGTCGTCTCGAAACCGGCCTGTCCCGTATCCAGGCCCGCCTGGTAGATGGCCAGCACCTGCTCGGCGTCGCTCTGCAACATCGGCCGGATCTCCAGGCCCGGCCCGGCGGCGGGCTTGACCGCCTGGACGATCGCTGAACGCACCCCGTCGCCGTGATCGGTGGTCAGCGCGATCCGCATGCCGACGAACCCGGCCCCCACCAGCAACTCGCGGCAGGCGGCCACCGGCAGCGCCCCGGCCACGCAGCCGATGCGCTGCCCGGCCACCCGGCGACACTCCGAATCGAGTTCGCCGTCCACCACGACATCGCTGACTCCGAACCGGCCGCCCGGCCGCAGCACCCTGAGCGCCTTGGCCAGCGCCGCCGCCTTGTCGCCGGACAGGTCGATCACACAGTTGGAGATGACCACGTCCACCCAGTGGTCAGGCAGCGGCACTCGCTCGATCGTGCCGTGCAGGAACTCGGCGTTGGTCACCCCGGCCTGCTCGGCGTTGCGGCGGGCCAGCGCGATCATGTCGAGGCTGGCGTCCAACCCGTACACGGTGCCGGCCGGGCCGACGCGGCGCGCCGACAGCAGCACGTCGATGCCGCCGCCCGAGCCCAGGTCCAGAACCGTCTCGCCCTCATGCAGCGAGGCAACGTTGACCGGATTACCGCACCCCAGGCTCGCCCGCACCGCCGCTGCGGGCAGCGCGCGATCTGCTGCCCAACCCGGAGCGTTCGGTCACCTCGATCGCCAAGCTGCTGGGTGTGTCGGTCGGGACGCTGTACAACCACATCCCCGACCTCCAGGAACTCCGCGCGGGCAACCCTGTACGGCTTGCGCTCCACCTGTGATCACGGGGCCGACGCCGCCTCAAGCGGAACCGACAAAGCAGCGCCTGGCGCAGAGAAGCGGCGACGGCGTCGGCCAGGCGCTCGAACCCGGTACGGGACAAGCGGTCGAGCAGGTCCTGCTGGGTCTGGATCGGTCTCTACCGCGGTCCTCCCGGATCCCTTTTCATCAAGGGTCGGCCGACTTGCCTGATCGTCACGAACGCTTGCTGGATTCCGCTTTCGCCAGGTGAGCTGGATGATCGCGGTTATCCTCGCAGCAGCCGACGCCGCGAGGTATCTGTGTCCACCCATGAACTCTTCGGCCGCCGTGCTGAGCTGGCGGAGCTGTCAGGGCTCCTTGATCGTGCGCACCTTCAGGGGGAGGCGCGGCTGATCCGAGGCGAGCCGGGGGTCGGGAAGTCCGCGCTCCTGTCCGCGGCGGCCGGTCTCGCCGTCGCTGCGGACCTGCGCGTGCTTCGTTCCTCCGGCTCGGAATTCGAGGCGGACATCGCCTACGCCGGACTCAACCAGTTGCTCCTCCCGGTGCACGCGGATGTCGAGCGGTTGCCCTCCGGGTTGAGGGAAGCGCTGTCGGTGGCGCTCGGTTTCGCGGTTGGCGCGCCGACGGACGCCTTCCTGGTGTGCAACGCGGCGCTCTTGCTGATCAAGTCCGTGGCGGCCGACACGCCCCTGGCGTTGCTGGTCGACGATGTGCAGTGGATCGACCGCGCCAGCGCCACGGTGCTCGGCTTTCTCGCCCGCCGTCTGCATGGAGTCAGGGCCTCGTTGCTTGTGGCTACGCGTACTGAGTCTTCCGCGTTTCTCGATCCTCGTGGCTTGCCCGAGCTGGTGATCGGCCCTCTGGATCATGAGGCTTCCTGCTGGCTGGTCGACGCCCGCTTCCCCGCCTTGCTGCCGCCGGTCCGGCAGCGTCTGCTCGATCTGGCTCAAGGCAATCCGCTGGCGCTCGCCGAACTGCCCTCCACACTGACCGGCGTGCCGCAGGTGGCACGCGCAGAGGTGGTACCGCTCAGCGAACGGCTCCAGGCGATGTTCGCCGCCCGGATCGCGGGGCTGCCGGAGGCCACGCGCAGCGCCCTGCTGCTGGCGGCCTTCGAAGGCGCCGGCGACGTCCGGGTCGTGCGCGCCGCTTTGACCGGCGGTGCAGGATTGGCCGTTCTGGCTCCAGCCGAGCGGGCGCAACTCGTGAGCGTGGACGATGTCACGGCGCGCATCGCCTTCCGCCATCCGCTGATCCGCTCGGCTCTCGTGGCCGGGTCCACGCACGAGGAACGCCGTGAGGCGCATCTCGCTCTGGCCGCCGCGCTTCCTCACGACCAGGAGCGCCGAGCATGGCACCTCGCGGCTGCTGTCACCGGCCCGGACGAGTCCGTCGCGCTGCTGCTGGAGAACGCGGCGCACCGCGTCATGCTCCGCGGGGACGCCGTTGCCGCGGTGGCGGCGCTGGTGCGCGCCGCCGACCTGAGCGAGACCAGCGCTGATCGGGGCCGCAGACTTTCCGAAGCCGCCTATATCGGGGCAGAGGCCGGTGGAGCGATCGAGGACGCGAAATCTCTGCTGGACGACGCCCGCCGTGCCGTACCTGACGCGGCAGGTTCGCTCCATTCCGCGAACGCCGCCGCCTTCCTGCTGCTCAACGGGGAGGGCGATGTCGCCACCGCCCACCGGCTGCTGACCGGCGCCATCGAGACCGCTGGCCATGGCTACCGAGCCGACGATGCGGCGCTCATCGAGGCGATGCACACCTTGATGCTGTTGAGCTGGTACGGCGGCACACCAGAGTATTGGGAGCCCTTCACCCGAGTGCTGCGGCGCCTGGAGCCGCGGGCCCCGGACGTGCTGGCCCTGGCGAGCATGACCTTCCCCGATCCGGTCCGCACCGGCGTCGCGGCACGGGAGCGCAGCCGCGCCGTGCTCGCCTCGCTCGCCGAGGAGAGCGACCCCTCGCGGATCGTGCGGATCGGCACCGCGTCCGTGTACCTCGATCGCCTGAGTGACTGCCGCGCTTCCTCGTGGTGGCTGGTACGGCAAGGCCGCGAGGGCGGCCCACCACGACGGCATCTCGGCGCCCTGATGCATCTGTGCCTGGACGACTATCTCTCCGGGCAGTGGGACGAGGGCGAAGCGCTCGCTCTGGAAGGGCAGCAGGTCTGCGACAGGGCCGGGTATCCCTTCTTCAGGTGGTATTTCCTGTACAGCCGGGCCGTCTTCGCCGCCGGGCGAGGCCGGTTCGACCAGGCGCGGGAGCTGGCTGACGAGATCACGCATTGGGCGTTGCCTCGCGGGGTGAGGGCTGCGGCCCTGTTCGCCCAGCATCCGCGCACGCTTGCGGCCCTGGGGGAGGGCGACTACGAGTCCGCCTTTCACCACGCCTCGGTGATGAGCCCGCCCGGGGTGCTCGCCTCGCACGTGCCGCACTGCACCTGGGTGATGTTCGACCTGGTCGAGGCGGCGATGCGGACTGGGCGGGTGCGGGAGGCGAGGGCGCATGTCGAGGCGATGCGGGCCGCGAACGTGGCCGCTCTGTCGGACCGGATGGCGCTGATCCAGGCGGCGGCAGAGCACCTCGCGTTCGACGAGGGACCAGCGAGAGTGGAGGCT
Organism: Streptosporangium sp. NPDC049376; assembly: GCF_044466505.1. Classification (NCBI taxonomy): domain Bacteria; kingdom Bacillati; phylum Actinomycetota; class Actinomycetes; order Streptosporangiales; family Streptosporangiaceae; genus Streptosporangium; species Streptosporangium sp. NPDC049376. Next base: position 112,019 of record NZ_JBITMT010000020.1, read on the forward strand.
CTGCTGTCCACTTCGGGGCGCTGGCTCTGGGAGGCGTCTCGGGTCAGGCTCGTGCTCGGCGAGGGGATGCGGCGCGCCAGGGCCACCGCCTGCGCTCGTCGCGTGCTCGACGCCGCCCACGACGGGTTCGCCGCGATGGGCGCAGGGCCATGGGCCGAGCGGGCCCAGCGGGAGATCCGCGCCACCGGTCACCGGCCGGCCGAGGGGTCGGCCGGTCCGGCCACCCTGACCGCCCAGGAGTTGCAGATCGCCCGGCTGGCGGCGACCGGGCTGACCAACAAGCAGATCGCCGAGCGTCTGCACCTGTCCCACCGCACGGTCGGCGCTCATCTCTATCGCATCTTCCCCAAGCTCGGCGTCGCGACGCGAGCCGGGCTCAGTGCCGCGCTCACGGACTCGTCACGCATCGATGATCCGTCGCCGCGGCACTGAGGCGCATCAGTCATTCGACCTAATGCCGCCAGCCGGCGAGTGCAGAGTCGGATGACCGATGTGGTGCGGCGCGGCCGGTCCGAGAGTGGGCTTCGACAAGCCCGCACGAGCTGAGGAGCGACCCTCGTGACCATCGGACATGGCTTCCACGCCGTCATGAAAGCCCGACCCGGCCTGGGCGGCGAGCTGATCGGCGAACTGCTGAACGCGCCGTCCCTGCCGCACGACGACTGCGTCGTCTTCCTGGTGGGACGCTCGGCCGCCGACCCCGACACCGTCCACGTGACCGAGGGCTGGGTCAGCGCCGAAGCCCACGCCGCGTTCTTCGCCACCGAGCCGGCGCAGAAGCTGGTGGCGAAGCTGCAGCTCCTCCTGGACGGCGAGTCGACCTACTTCGACGAGGTCCCCGTCGGCGGCAAGGCCGTCCTGTGAACGCCTCAACCGCCCGCCCGGGCCTCGACCCGGAACTGCGGGAGCTGCTCAGCGGCCTGCCGCTCGTGCCCGAGCTCACGCCCGAGCTCCTCGCCCAGTTCAGGCTCGTCCCGTCGCCGCCTCCTGACCTGGACGGCCGCGCCGTGGAGCGACGAGAAGTCTCAGGAACCGTCCCGCTGTCGGTCTTCAGCCCGCCCGGCCATCCGGCAGGAGCGCCCGCCGTCCTCTGGCTCCACGGCGGCGGCATGATCATGGGCGACCGCTACTCGCAGCTCGACATCCCGCTGGAGTGGCTCGACCTGTTCGGCGCCGTCGTGATCTCCGTCGAATACCGTCTGGCGCCCGAGGCCATCGGTACCACCCTGGTCGAGGACTGCTACCGCGGGCTGCTCTGGGTCGCCGAGCACGCCGGTGAACTCGGCATCGACCCGCAGCGCATCGTCGTCGCGGGCACCAGCGCCGGCGGCGGACTGGCAGCAGGGCTCGCGCTGCTGGCCCGCGATCGCGGCGGGCCGCGGATCGCCGCGCAGATGCTCATCTGCCCGATGCTCGACCACCGCAACGACACCCCTTCCAGCCGACAACACTCCGGCGGGCCCGGTGTGTGGACCCACGAGACCAACGCGTTCGCCTGGCGATCGGTCACCGGCGGCGAGGAGGTTTCCGCCTACGTGTCGCCGGCGATCGCCGAGGACCTGTCCGGCCTGCCGACCGCCTTCATCGACGCCGGAACGGCCGAGGTCTTCCGTGACGAGGACGTCGCCTACGCCACCCGGATCTGGGAGGCCGGAGGTCAGGCCGAGCTGCACGTGTGGGCGGGCGGCTGCCACGGCTTCGACGCGCTCTTCCCGAAGGCGCGCCTCTCGATCGCCGCTCGCCGTACCAGAAACGACTGGCTCGCCCGCATCCTGCAGGTCTCACCATGAGCGATCACGCGGCATTCCTGCACGAGTTCGTCCGCGCCCCCCTCACCGTCGGAGCCGTCGCCCCTAGCGGGAAATCGCTGGCCGACCTGGTCGTCGCGCCCGTGCCGCGCGAGGGTGACCCTGTTGTGGTCGAGCTCGGGCCCGGCACAGGCGCGTTCACGGCGGCCATCCAGCGCCGGCTCGGCGGCCGGGGCCATCACCTGGCCGTGGAGATCAACGAACGGTTCACCTGGCAGCTGGCCGCGCGCTACCCGCGGGTGGACGTCGAGGTGGCCGACGCCCGCGCACTACGCGAGCTGCTCAGGGTGCGCGGCCGCCATCAGGCCGATGTGATCGTGAGCGGGCTCCCGTGGGCGGCATTCGCCGCGGGCACGCAGCGGGATCTGCTCGAAGCGATCACCGGCACGCTCGCCCCCGGCGGAGCGTTCACCACCTTCGCCTACACCTACACCCGGTGGGCGCCGCCCGCCCGGAGGCTGCGGCGGTCACTGTCCGAGCGGTTCGAGGAGGTCGTCCTCAGCCGGACCGTGTGGGCGAACCTTCCACCTGCCTTCGCCTACATCTGCAGGCGGCCGAGGCCATGAGAACTCTGCGGAGCAAGGCCAGGCCGACCGGCCAGGATCACCGCGCCACGCCTTTCGAGCTGTTCTTCGACCTCGTCTACGTCTTCGCCATCACACAGATCACCGGATACATGGCGCGGCAGCGGGATGCCGAGGGCGTCCTCCAAGGCCTGATGACCCTGGCCCTGCTGTGGGGCACCTGGTCGGGCTACACCTGGCTGGGCAACCACTCTCGCGCCGACGAGGGCGCGCCCAGGGCCGGGATGATCGTGGCCATGGCCGCGATGTTCGTGCTCGCCCTGGCCATCCCGGAAGCGTGGAGCGGCGGGCCGGGCTCGCTGGTGCTGGTTGTGGCCTATCTGCTGGTGAGATGGGTGCACCTGGCGATCTATGCCGTGGCCGCGCGGGATGACCCCGGCCTGCGACGTCAGGTAGCGGTCACCTGGACGCCGCTGGCGGTGAGCGCCGTGCTGCTGGTCTGCGGAGCCCTGCTCGGTGGCCGGCCGCAGACGGTCTTGTTCGCCCTGGCACTGGTGGTCGACTGGGTGGGCATCTACGTGACCACCCGGCACGGCCACTGGCGGCTGCGCAGCCCCGCGCACCTGACTGAACGGCACGGGCTGTTCATGATCCTGGCCATCGGCGAGTCGATCGTGGCAGTCGGGGCGGGCGCCGCCGGCCAGCCCCTGAGCGCCGCGCTCCTGCTCGCGGCCATCCAAGGAATCGCCGTCGCGGTCGCCCTGTGGTGGTCGTACTTCGACGCGGTGTCACGGGCCGCGGCCCGCCGCCTGCACGGGGAGGGCCGGCTACGTCTGGCGGTGGAGGCCTACACATACGGCCACTTCCCGATCATCGCCGGGATCGTGCTCGCCGCCCTGGGCATCGAAGGAGTGGTCGCTCACGCGGGCGACACCGATCCGCTGGGCGTCTTCTCCACGCTCGCCTTGTACGGCGGCGCCGCGCTGTATCTCCTGGGACACCTGCTGTTCCGGCTCCGGATCCACCACGTGTTCAGCGGCGCGCACCTGGCCGCGACGGGCGCCCTTCTGCTGATCGCGCCGGTCGCCGCCATGCTGCCGCCGCTCGCCGCCCCGGTCGGTGTCCTCGCCGTCCTGACCGTGGTGATCGTGGTGGAGGCCCAGAGGAATGGGCAAGGACGCGCGAGTTTCCTGGCTCGTCCCCGGCCCCGCACGACTGATTCCCTGCTGGTGGAGGACACATGATGACGAACGAGCACCACAGCGAGATCACCCTGCACGTCAACCACACCGCCCACCGGCTGACCGTCGACAACCGCACGACCCTGCTGGACGCCTTGCGCGAGAGGCTCGGTCGCACCGGACCGAAGAAGGGCTGCGACCACGGGCAGTGCGGCGCGTGCACCGTGCTGATCGCCGGCAGACGGGTCGTCTCGTGCCTGACCCTGGCGGTCGCCGCCGAAGCGGCCGAAATCACGACGGTGGAAGGGTTGGCTCGCGACGGCGAGCTGACGGCGCTGCAGGAGGCGTTCATCCGCCTGGACGGCTTCCAGTGCGGCTACTGCACCTCCGGGCAGCTCTGCTCGGCCGTCGGCATGCTGGCCGAACACGCGGCGGGATGGCCGAGCGCGGTCACCGCCGACGTGGCCGGCCCCGCGCCAGAACTGGACGCCGCCGAAGTACGCGAGCGGATGAGCGGCAACCTGTGCCGATGCGGGGCATACCCGTCGATCGTGCGTGCCGTCCTGGAGGCGGCCGAATGAGGGAGTTCTCCTACCATCGGGCGGCCGACGTCCGCGAAGCACTGGCCATGGCGCACGAGGGCGCTCGCTACCTGGGCGGCGGCACAAACCTCGTCGACCTGATGAAGACCGGCGTCGAAGCGCCCACCCGGCTGGTCGACGTGCGATTCCTGCCGCTGTCCGGGATCAGCCAGACCGCCGACGAACTCGTCATCGGGGCCACCACCACCAACAGCGACCTCGCGGCCCATCCGCAGGTACGGCGGCGCTTCCCCGCGCTCAGCCAGGCGGTGCTGGCCGGCGCGTCCGGCCAACTGCGCAACATGGCCACGGTCGCCGGCAACCTGCTGCAGCGAACCAGGTGCGGCTACTTCGCCACGCAGGAGTGCAACAAGCGGGTGCCGGGCACCGGATGCCCCGCGATCATGGGGCAGCACCACAACCACGCCATCCTCGGCTGGAGCGAGAGCTGCGTGGCGACGCACCCCTCGGACATGGCCGTGGCGCTCCTCGCGTTCGACGCGATCGTGCACGTGGAAACCCTGGAAGGGCCAGGCGAGATCCCGCTGGCGGACTTCTACCCGCCGGTCGGGGACACGCCCCACGTGGAGACCACCCTCCCGCCGGGCGCACTGATCACCGCTGTCCGCCTCCGCGGATCCTTCCCCCACTCGCGCTACCGCAAGGTCCGTGAGCGGGCGTCCTATGCCTTTGCCACCCTCTCCGCGGCCGCGAGTCTCGACGGCGGCTCCGCGCGGATCGCGCTCGGCGGGGTGGCCTCGCGACCCTGGCGCGCCCAGCGGGCCGAAGCCGTCCTGCTGGAGCACCCGGGTGACTTCCACGGGGCCGCCGAGGCAGAGCTCGCCGCCGCCCAGCCGCTGCCGGGTAACGGCTACAAGCTGACGCTCGCCCGCAATCTCATCGTCTCCGTCCTGAACGAGGTGCGCCCATGAGCGCCATAGGCGTTGCCCGGCCGCGGGTGGAAGGTCCGGACAAGGTCACCGGGGTCGCGCGCTACGCGGCTGACGTGCCGATGGACGACCTGGCCTTCGGCGTGGCCGTCCTGGCCACCGTGTCGCGCGGGCGCGTCCGTGACATCGACGCCTCAGCCGTCCTGGACATGCCCGGAGTGGTGGGGGTTCTCGACCATCGCAACGCGCCCCGCCTCAACCCTGAGGCGCTCGGCTTCTTCGGGCCCGACCGTCAGCTCCAGCTCCTGCAGGACGACGTCGTTCCGTTCTCCGGCCGGCCGGTCGCGCTGGTGGTCGCCGAGACGCTGGAACAGGCTCAGGCCGCGGCCGCGGCGCTGCCGGTCACCTACCAAGCGGAGCCGCACGACACCGGGTTCACCGCCGAGCACCCGGCACGCCGTCCGGCGGTGACGTTCTTCGACGGGCCCGTCGACATCGGCGACGTCGAGGCCGAACTGGCCGCCTCAGCGGTGGTGGTCGAGGAGCGCTACCGAACGCCGGAGGAGCACCACAGCGCCATGGAGCCGCACGCGGCGACCGCATGGTGGGAAGACGGCCGGCTGGAGGCCATCGACTCCAACCAAGGGCCGTTCATCGTCGCCGGTGTCCTGAGCGCCCTGTTCTCGATGCCGCTCGACCGGGTGCGCGTCCGCACCGAGCACATCGGCGGCGGTTTCGGGTCCAAAGGACCATGCGGGCCGCACCTGATCCTCGCCGCCATAGCCGCCCAGCGTTTCGGACGGCCCATCCGAGTCACGCTCAGCCGTACGCAGGTGTTCCTGTCGACCGGCATGCGGCCGGCCACCGACCAGCAGATCCGGATCGGCGCCGACGCCGACGGGCGGCTGCGAGCGATCTGGCACCATGCCGCCTTCGAGATCTCCCCACTGGCGGAGTTCATCGAAGGGTGCACGGAGCTGACCAAGACGCTCTACGCGGCGCCCGCGATCCGAACCAGCCTCAGCGCGGTCCCTCTCGACATCCTGCCACCGTGCTCGATGCGCGGGCCGGGCACCGCGCCCGGCTCGTTCGCGCTCGAATGCGCCATGGACGAACTGGCGGAACGGCTGCACATCGATCCGCTCGAGCTGCGCCTGCGCAACGAGCCCGCGGTCGGGCCCGTGTCCGGCCTGCCGTTCAGCAGCCGCAACCTGGTCGCGTGCCTCCAGGAGGGCGCGCGACGGTTCGGCTGGGCCGGCCGCGACCACCAGCCCCGGCAACAGCGCGAAGGGCGTCTGCTGATCGGCACCGGGCTCGCCGCCACCTCCTTCAGCGCCGGGGCGTTCGCCTCGACGGCGTCCATCACGGCCGAGCCCGACGGCGCCTACACCGTGGCGGTCGGCGCCGCCGACCTGGGGACGGGCGCCCGCACGGCACTGACCGCGATCGCCGCCGACGCGCTGGAGGTGAGCACCGAGCGCATCCGGCTGCGGATCTCCGACAGCGCGCTCGGCCCAGCCTGGGGCGCCGGCGGCTCCCGGGGGACCACCTCCTGGGCCTGGGCGATCTCAGAGGCCGGGGCGAGGATGCGCGAGCAGGGCGCAGGCACGGTCACCGTCGACACCACGGAGCTGCTCGGCGACCTTCCCTCCATGGAACGGCACGCCTTCAGCGCCGTCTTCGCCGAGGTGAGCGTCGAACCGGCGACCGGCGAGGTACGCGTGCGCCGGCTCCTCGGGATGTACGCCATCGGCCGCGTGGTCAACCCGCTCACCGCCCGCAGCCAGGTGATCGGCGGCATGATCGGCGGACTGTCGATGGCCCTGCACGAGGAGGGTTTCCGCGACCGGGTCACCGGCCGCCACGTCAACGCCGACTTCGCCGGCTATCACATCGCGACGCACGCCGACGTGCCCGACATCGAGGCCGACTTCGTGCCCGACCACGAGCCCGGCATCCCGATGGGAATCAAAGGCGCGGGCGAGATCGGCAACGTCGGCACGGCTGCCGCCATCGCCAACGCCGTCTGGCACGCCACCGGCGTCAGACAACGCTCCCTGCCTCTTCGCCTCGACCGGGTGCTAGAGGAGAGTCCCGGCTGGGCGGAGCGCCGAACTGGCGACGGTACTCCCGGCTGAACTGCGAAGGGCTGTCATACCCCACCCGGCGGCTGACGGCGGCGATGTCGCTGCGCGCGGACGAAAGCTGAAGCCGTGCCTGCTGCAGCCGGATCTGCTTCTGGAACTGGATCGGGCTCATCCCGGTCACCGCGTGGAAGTTGCGGTAGAAGGCCGACTCACTCATGCCTGCCAGCTTGGCGACCTCCTCGACGCGGAAGGGCTCGGCATAGTGGTCGCGAATCCAGCGCACGGCCCTGGCGATGTGACTGAGACTGCTGTCGGGCAGGCCGAACTGCCGCATGATCGCGCCCTGCTCACTCGTGATCAGCCGCCAGATGATCTCACGCTTGATGAGTGGAGCCAGTACGGCGCGATCCTGCGGCCGGTCGAGCAGCCGCACCAGCCGGATGACCGCGTCCAGAAGTTCGGCGGAGGCGGTGCTGACCGCCAGACCCGAGGGAGCGTCCTCGTCGAGCTCTGGCAGATCTCCCGGCCCTGCCTGCAGCAGCACCTCCGCCACAGCGGCCGGGTGCAGGGTCAGCCCCATGCCGAGCCCAGGCACGCCGGGACTGGCTTCGGCGAACTGGGCGGTCACCGGCAGGTCGACCGAGGCGACGAGGTACTGGCCCGCGTGGTATTCGTACACGCGTTCGCCGAGCGCGAACCGCTTCGTGCCCTGGGCCACCACGGCCAGCACCTTGCCGTACGTCGTGGGCACCGGTGGGCGCGGCCGTTCCGCCTTGAAGATCAGCACATCCTCCAGCGGAGTGCTGAGATCAGGACGAGCATGACGGTCGAGCAGATCACGCAGCTCCTCGAGAACCATGATTCGCATCCAACACCGGGAGTGATCCCCGTTCAATCCCGGTGTTCGGGCGTGACCATCTGGACCAGATCATGGATTCCGGTCAGATGAAGCGCAGGGTGTCCGCGTTCACGGGGGGGGGACGTCCGGATCACCTTCGCCGCCATTAGATACTCGCGCGCCAGGTTGAACAACAGCGACGGCGAATCGTGCTCCATCGCCCGGTCCAGCAGGAACTGCTCCAGCTCCTTCATCTCCTGGCCGCCGGCCGGGGCACTCTTCCACTCCAGGTACTCGGCGATCTTCACCAGATGATCCGAACGGGTTTGGGCCCGCTGCCCGTAAGACGCCAGCACCGCAGGGCTCACGCCCAGCCGCTCCGCGGCCCGGGCCACCGCCGCGAGCCGCGCTTCTAGGCGATGTCTGATAAATGATCACGGCAGGTGCGGTTAGATGATCGTTCGTGGTGCGACGAGGTGAACTGACCGACAAGGCCTGGCAACGGAT
>NZ_JBITMT010000021.1:0-110094 GCF_044466505.1 Streptosporangium sp. NPDC049376
CAGGCCAGGGCGTTGGCGCGGGCGTTGAGCTCCGCGGCGGTCAGGCGGGTGGTGCCGCAGACCACGGCTTCGGCGCCGGGGTCCGCCGCGACCCGCGCCTCGAACAACCGGGCGAGACTCTCACGGCGGGAAAGCGGGTTCATCGGGCCTCCTGGTTCATGACACGGCGACCAGGGAGCCGCCCGGCCGCCGACGGGACGGAACACGCCGGGCACGACCGGGAGCGGGGGCTCTTCTCATAAGGCCGGGAGACCTTCCCGCGACGCCGAGAGGCCGCGGGGCCGCATGTCGGTCCAGTTCGCCTCGACGAATTCAAGACAGTCCCGGCGGCTGCTTTCCCCGAGCGCCACCTCCCATCCCCTGGGAATTTCCTGGGAAAAAGGCCACAGGGAGTGCTGGCCCTCACCGTTGACCAGGACGAGGTAGCGCCCGTCTTCGTCCTCGAATGGATTGCTCATGGAAACTCCGTACTCTGGTGTGGTCCTTGGCGCCGACGCCGGGAGAACGCCGGAAGGACATCGGTGGAACGCCGGGAGGGCATGAACCACACCGCCCCCGGTAAGCTCGCGTTTGAATTCGGATTCGCCCGCGAGAGGAAAGTCAGAGAAGTCCGTCCCGTGTCCGCCCGGACGGTCACCCCTGGTAACCGGGCGTACGGCCGCCCGATACGAGCGGCGTGGGGCCGGAAGGAGAAGACCGGGGAGTCGCTCAGGAGGGCGGCGAGGCCGTACGGCACCTGCGACGCGCGGAATTTCTGAGGACAGGGCCGGGAAGAGCGCGGAACCGCGCCGAGGGCCGGGGGGAGGAAATGCCGTTTCCATCCTCGAATGGATTGCTCATGGAAACTCCGCGCTGTCGGATGCGGGTTTGTGAATCGTCTGGTCGGCCGGGCGCAGGATCGTCGCGTGACGCCGGGTGCCGACTGGCAACCCCGCTTTGCCATTGATGCTCCAAAAGCGGAGTATGCCCTCAGGTCCCATACAATTGTCAACCCTTGACAAAGGTTCCGGGCGGAGAAACAATCCACTGCCGGATGACGTCCGGCGGGAGGCCGGCGCTTCCCGAGGAGAAACGGAAGAACGATGGCCGAGCGTGCGCCGCTGCCCTATGCCCATCTGCGCCGGGTTCCGGCGTTCGAGGTCGTCAGCGACGACCTCGTGGACGGCGGGGTCCTGCCCGACGCGCACGTCTACGAGTCCGGCAACCTCTCCCCGCACCTGCGCTGGTCCGGCGCCCCCGAGGGGACGGTGAGCTACGCGGTCACCTGCTTCGACCCCGACGCGCCCACCTGCAGCGGCTGGTGGCACTGGCTGCTGGTCGACATCCCGGCGGAGGTGACCGAGCTGCCGCGCGGAGCGGGCAGCGGCGACATGAAGGGTCTGCCGGGCGGCGCGATCCACGGACGAAACGACTACGGCACCTTCGACTTCGGCGGGGCCGCCCCGCCTCCCGGGCCACCGCACCGCTACGTCTTCGCCGTCCACGCCCTCGGCGTGCGGAGCGCCGAGGTCACCCCCGGCCAGACGGCCGCGATCTTCTCCGGCACGATCAACCACCACGCCCTGGCCCGCGCGGTGCTCACCGTCGAGTACGGGATCTGAGACCCTCCCCGCGGAGGGCGGTCACCGGCCTGACGGCTCCGTTCGCCACGGCAGGACCGCGCAGTCGCCGTCGGTCCCGGCCATGATGCGCCTCAGATGGGGGGCCGACGGGCTGATCGCGAACCGGCGCCGGGCGGCGAGCAGCAGCGGCAGGTCGGCCGCGCTGTCGGAGTAGGCGTAGCCGAAGGGCACCGGTACCCCCGCCGCCCGCAGCATGAGCACCTTTCCCTCACCGAGGCAGCGCTCGCCGACCACGAGCCCGCCGAGCCGCCGCCTCTCCCGGGTGGCGACGATCTCCACGCCGTCCAGCCCGAGCTCGGCGCAGACCGCCCTGACGACGCGCGCCCCCGAGCCGCTGGCGATCACGACCCGGTCGCCCCGGGAGAGGTGTTCACGCAGCCGGTCCAGTCCCGCGCGCATCGGGTTGGCCGAACCCGCTCCCGCGTGCCCCGCCGCGAAGACGCCGGCCAGCCGGTCGAGTTCCGCGTCGTCGCTGCCGACGGTGGCGAACCAGCAGAGCCCCGACAGGGCGGCCCTGCGCGTCCTGACGTTGGGCAGCGCCCGCAACGTGGCGATCACCGGGAGGGCGGGAAGCAGGAGCGCGAGCCGCCACGGCCGCCGCCGCATCAGCCAGCGCAGGAACCACTCGCCGCACTCGCCCCTGACCAGGGTGCCGTCCAGGTCGAAGACGGCGATCACCGGCGCCTGCCCCGGGATGTCCCCGGATGCGGGGGAGAGGCTGTGGTCCACGGTCGGTTCCTTCGCGGGTCGCGGGGGAGGTCCGGAACGCTCCACACCGCCGGGGAGATCGCCGGGCCGGTGGAAGGTCCGTGACATGGACGGCCCGGGACACGCGTGGATGCGCGCGGGCACGCCGTCGGCCGGTCCGCCCTCGGTTCACCCTCGGTTCGCCCTCAAGGGGCCCGGCGCGCGATCAGTGTGCCATGCCGGAAGCCCGTTGACCATGGGGAAAACGCTTTGTTCCCTCCCTTGGACCGTTCTCATTAGTGACGCGAATAAATTATTAAAGTCCTGTCCGAAACCGGCGGTCCGGGTGGCGGTACGGGATGCCGTGAGGGGTGGGGACGCAGTTCCGGACCGACCGGAACGCCTCGGTCGTATCGTGTCCGGAATTGAGAGAGCGTTATCTGGAGAGTTCTCCGCTTGCGTCCGTAACCCAAAAACATGAGTTCCCCTCGCGTACGGCACATCCGAGTTGGTCTGCGGTCATTTAGGTGCGTAGCGAAGTCGCAACTTTGGGTGACTTTAATCTGAAAATTCACCATTTATTTGCTTTGATCACCTCCTATACACTCGCTCGCGGCGCTGGTCGGGAGACCAGTGACCGACGGCCGCGCGATCGCGCTCTGCCTGGCATTTGCCACCGCCAAACCTTCGTACGACGGGGGACATCCTCGAAATGCCACACAAGACCCTTGACTACGCTCGAGAACTACTCGGGGTCGGCTATGCGCGCATAACACTGGGCGCGAAGGAGGCCGCTCTCCTGGCCACCGCCCTGGACGAGTGCCGGCGCTTCTTCTCCCTGCCCGACGCGACCAAGGCGCGCTACTCAAGCGCCGACTGCAACTTCGGCTACCGCCCGCTCGGCATGGAGTACTCGATCACCGCGGACCGGCCGGACCTGAACGACTGCTTCACGCTGTGGTCGGACCGGCTCGACCTCGTGCCGAACTCCGCGGAGCTGACCTCCCTGACGGACGCGCTCCTGGCCTGGCGGAACCACCTGTCCGCGCTCGTCTCCGACGTCGTCGGCCACGTCGCGGGAATCATCGGGGACGCGCAGGCGCCCTCCTTCGAGGCGGCCTCCTACCTGCAGGTCAACAACTACACCCACGCGGACGGGGAGCGCGACCTGCTCCAGGACCGGCACGAGGACGGCCACCTGGTCACCGTCATCCACACCACCGCCCCCGGCCTTGAGATCTGGCCGGACGGGGAGTGCCTGCCGGTCGAGATGGCCCCCGACGAGGTCGTCCTGATGCCGGGCTCGGTCTTCGCCGAGCTCACCGGGGGAAAGGTCGGCGCGCTGGACCACCAGGTGCGCAACCTCGGCCTCGACCGGCGCATGTCCCTGATGTACTTCGTCAACCCCGAGCTGACCGAGCCCCTCTACCCCTGGGTGCGCACCGAGGGCGAGGCCCCCGCCGACCTGCGTGACAAGATCCGCAGTCACCCGGCGACCTTTGGACTCCCCCATGTCCCCGTCCTCTGACCTCCGTACCGTCCTCATCGTCGGCTCCGGCGACGGCACGGGACTGAACTTCTCCCGCTCGCTCGCCCTGGCCGGGGGATACCGGACCGTCGGCGTCGACACCACCCTTGAGGACTTCCACGCCAGCGAGGCGGACGCCCGCTACCTCGTCTCCTGGAACGACCCCGCCGACCTGGTGAAACAGGTCAACGACATCGCCGGGCGGGAGTCGGCCGACCTGATCTACGCCGCCGACACCAGCCCCGAACTGCTCGCCGTCGCCGAGTCCCGAGACGACCTCGTCGCGCCCACCCTCCTTCCCGACCGGGACGACCACCACAGGATGGAGGACAAGTGGGCCACCTGGCAGGCCCTCAGGCAGGCGGAGCTGCCCGTTCCCGACACCGTCCTGGTCGACTCACCGGCCGACCTGGAGGAGATCATGGCGCGCCACCCCAAGGTGTGGCTGCGCCGCCGCAGCGGCAGCGGGGGAGCGGGCTCCATCGCGACCGGGTCGATGCCGCTGGCCACGGCCTGGCTCGACGAGCACTCCGGCTGGGGCCACTTCACCGCGGCCGAGCACCTGTCCAAGCGGACCGCCACGCTCAGCGGGCTCTGGAACGACGGTGAGCTGGTCTGCTCCCAGCTCAGGGAACGGGTCTCCTGGAAGTACGCGACGCTGTCGGTCTCCGGCGTCACCGGCATCACCGGGGCGCAGCGCACCTTCTGGGACGAGGAACTGCACGAGCTGGCGCTGCGGTGCGTGCGGGCGGTCTGCGCGCGGCCGCACGGCATCATCGGCGTCGACTTCACCTACGGCCACGACGGCACGGCGCTGCCCACCGAGGTACAGCCCGCCAGGTTCTACTCGTCGATCTACTTCCTGGCCACGCTCGGCGTCAACATGCCCGACCTGTACTGCAGGCTCGCCCTCGACGGCGGCCACGGCCTGCCCGGCCCCGCGGCGAACCCCATCAGGGAGAGCCACTACTGGGTGAAGTCGGTCGACAAGCTCCCCCGGTTGCTCTCGCCCGAGGAGTTCGCCCGTGGGTGAGTGGACGCATCACGACCTGCGGCGGCTCTGCGCGGCCGGGCGGCCCATCACCAAGGGGCCGCTGAACAACACCTACGCCGCGACCCTCGGCGGAAGAGCGGTGTTCGTCAGGCACCGGGTCCTGGACGACCCCTGCTACGGCCAGACCTTCGCCGGGGAGCGCCTCGTCGGTCCCCTGCTGCCCGGCCGGATCAGGGTGCCCGAGATCCTGCAGGTCGTCCCGGACGAACAGGGTGACGACCGGTTCGCCGTCTTCGAGTTCGTCGACGGTCACACCCCCGACTGGGACGACCCCGAGGTGCTGACCGCGCTGGCCGACCGGCTCCTCGACGTGCACGCGATCCCCGCCGACGGTCTCGGCGACGTCGGCGGGCCGCTCAGCCGTACGGCGGTGCCCGCCTACCTGCTCGGCCTGCTGCGGCGCGAGTGCGAGCTGCTGCCCGACCACGCGGGCGAGCTCACCGGCGCGGCCGACCTGCTCACCGGCGCGATGGCCTGCTTCGAGGACGAACGGCCCTGCCTGTGCCACGGCGACGTGCACCGGGGCAACTGGCTGGTCGACCGGTCGGGGGAGCTGTGGACGCTCGACTGGGAGGCGGCGCGGTTCCGGGTCGCGGCGGCGGACTTCAACCAGATGCGCGCCGACTGGCTGACGGCCGCGCAGGAGGAGACCGTCCTGTCGCGCTACCTGGAACGATCCGGAAGGGACCGGGCCGTCTTCACCCGGCAGATCGCGATCCTGCGCCTGCTGTGGCACCTGCGGACCTACAACTTCCAGGTCCTGGTCAGAGGCCGTTCCCCGCGGCGGCACCTGGAGAACCTGGAGGCCGCGCGCGCCCTCCTCGGAGAGATCCTGGGAGAGGGCCCGTGACGATCCCCGCGCACCTGACACCCGCCGTGCCCGTCTCCGGCGACGCCGGCCTGGCCACCCCCTGCCTGATCCTCGACGAGGACCTCGTCACCGCCGCCTTCACCGGCTTCCGCGCGGCCTTCCCCTCGGTCGGCGTCCACTACGCGGTCAAGTGCAACCCCGACCCGGCGCTGCTGCGGCACCTGCGGGGGCTCGGCTGCGGCTTCGAGATCGCCTCCCACCCCGAACTCGAACTGCTCACGAGCGTGGGCGTCGACCCGGCCGAGGTGCTCTACAGCAATCCCGTACGGCCCCGCGAGCACATCTCCCGCTGCCACGACGCCGGAGTGTGGCGTTTCTGTGTCGATTCGCCGCACGAAATGGCGAAACTGTCACAGGCGGCGCCGGGAGCGCACGTCTACGCCAGGCTCGGCACCGGCCAGGCGGCCAGCGTCGTGCCGAGCGAGGGGAAATTCGGCGTCTCGAAGGACGATGTCTGCGACCTTCTCCTCGGCGCCGGAAAAATGGGGTTGAAACCCCATGGAATCGCCTTTCACGTCGGTTCCCAGATGACGGATCCGCACGCTTGGGACGCTCCGCTGCGCGACGCGGCCGAAATCATGGAACGGCTCGCCGAAAAAGGCGTGAGAATCGCCATGCTCGACATCGGCGGCGGATTTCCGGCGCGCTATGACAAGCCGGTCCCCGGCATCGGGGAATTCGGACGGCACATAACCGGTCTCCTCAGTGCGCTGCCGTACCCCGTCGAGGTCGTCGCCGAGCCGGGACGCGCGCTGGTCGCCGAGGCCGGGGTCATGGTCTGCCGGGTCCTGCAGGTCGTCCGCAGGGGCGGGACCTGGTGGGCCCACACCGACCTGGGCGTCTTCAACGGGATGATGGAGGTCTTGGAGACCGCGGGCGCGCTGGTCTACCCGATCTCCGGAGAGCGGGAGAGCGGCCCGCCGCGCAGGTACAACGTCACCGGGCCCACCTGCGACAGCCAGGACACCTTCGCGACCGGCGTCGAGCTGCCCGAGGACCTGGCCGAGGGCGACCTGCTGTTCGTCGGCTCGGCGGGCGCGTACACCACCGCCTACTCCTCGCAGTTCAACGGCTTCTCCACACCCCACACCGTGCTGCGCCGCCCGTCGGGCCCCCGCGTGACCACCGACCGTCCCGAGTTCGGAGAGTGAGACAAGTGAGTGCTCTGACCGGCGCCGAGGAACTGCTCGGCGACGTCGAGGACGCCGCGGCCAAGGCCCGGTGCGAGGTCGCCGCGGCCTGGAACGTCGCGGGCCTCGAACTGGACGTGCGCTGCGGTGACCAGACCCTGTTCGAGGCCCTGCACGCCTACCTCGGCTCGCACACGGGCCCGCCCGCGGGGGGACGTCCCGACGTCGAGATGACGTTCGTCGCGGACGACGCCCTGGTGCGGCGCCTTGAGGAGGCCGCCGCCCGGCTGGCCGCCCCGGCGCCCGCGATGATCTCCTACTGCAGCACGGAGAAGGGCAGGCTCCCCGTCGAGCACTGGCGGGCGGGGGAGGCCGTGCTGCTGCGCACGGTGAAGACCCCCACCTGGCTGCTGGCCGACGCGGGCTACACCCGCCTGACGTTCGTCGTCGGCGGCGCCTACCCGGCCGCGCCGACCGTCCACAAGGACCTGGCGCTGCTGATCCTGCACGTCATCCAGCGCACCCTGGAGGTTCGCGGGCAGCTGCAGGTCCACGCCTCGGCCGTCGTCGTCGACGGCAGGGCCGTCCTGTTCTCCGGGCCGAAGCGCTCGGGCAAGACGACCTGCTTCCTCGACGCGATCGTCAGGACCGGCGCCAGGCCGCTGTCGGTCGACAAGGTCCACCTGGCCGAGGACCCGGCCACCGGGCGGCTGCGGGTCTTCGGCATCCCCACCCGCCTGCGGGTCCTGGCGGGCACGCTGCAGAAGTATCCGGGAAGCTGGGACACCTTCATCCCCGAGGACTACCGGGGGGTCGACGAGGAGCGCCTGTGGCGCGGCGAGAGCGACTCCAAGGTGACCGTCCCGCTGACCAGCCTGCGTTCGATCACCGGCGCCGACTTCGAGCTGAGCGCGCCGCTCGGCATGATCGTGCTGCCGGACGTCGCCAGGGGACGCGACCCCCTGCTGCGCGAGGTCACGGACCCCGGGGAGATCGCCTCCCTCATGCGGCCCAACGTCTACACCCCGGACAACCCGGAGGAGGACTGGTGGTCCGGGATCGGCGAGCACCTGGCCGCCGACCTCAGGGCGCGGGCCGAGGCGTTCCTGACGGGCGTCGGTTCCAGGGTGCCGATCCTGCGTCTTGAGGGAGCAGAGCGGATCGACCACCTGCTCCAGGACGCCTGGCGCAGGCTCGCCGCCGTACCCGTCACCGTTCCGGGCCCATGACCAGGGCACTGGTGCTCGGCGGCACCCGGTTCGTCGGGCGGGCGGTGGTCGAGGCGCTGCTGCCCTCCTGCGAGGTGACCGTGCTCAACCGGGGGACACGGCCGCTGTGGGACTCCAGGATCGTCCAGGTCGTCGCCGACCGGCGGGACGCGGCCTCGACGCGCGCCGTCCTGCGCGGGAGCTACGACGTGGTCGTGGACGTCTCGGGCACCGAGCCGGTCCACGTGCGCAACGTCCTGGACACGCCCGCCGTGGCCGGGGCCGTCCGGTACGTCTACGTCAGCTCGGCCGCGGTCTACCGGCGTGGGCACGCGGGCCCGCCCTTCCACGAGGACGACCCGGCGGACGGCGACCCCGCCTGGGGCGGCTACGGCGAGGACAAGGCGCGGTGCGAGCGGCTGCTGTCCGGCCTGCCCGGCCTGACGGTCCTGCGGCCGCCCTACGTGTACGGCCCGCGCAACACCGAGCCGAGGGAGAGCTTCCTGTGGGCCAGGATGCTCACCGGGCAGCCGATCTTCGTGCCGGGCGACGGCCGTACCGGGATCCAGTTCTGCCACGTCCGCGACCTGGCGGAGACCGTGGCCGCGGCGTGCGCCGGGACGCCTCCCCCCGGCGTCTACAACGTCGGCGGGCCGGGGAGTTGCTCCTTCACCGACTATCTCGGCCTGCTCGCGGAGATCGCCGGGACCGGGCACAGGGCGGTGCACGTCCACGACGAGGAGGTCCCGGCACGGGCCTACTTCCCCTTCCGCGACCTGGAGCTGACGCTCGACACCACCCGTCTCGACCGGACGGGAGCGGGGGCGGCCACCCCGCTCGCCGACGGCCTGCGCGAGACGCTGGCGTGGCTGCGCGCGCACGGCTCCCTGGCCGACGAGCCCACCGAACAGGAGAAGAAATGGCGAGCGACGACGCTCTAGCGGACGTCGTGGCGGCCGTACTGGACGCCTACGGCCTGCCTGAGGCGTCCCTGGAGCCGCTCGCCGGGCAGGTGCTCACGGCGGCGCGGGAGCGCGGGCTCGGCTCGGCGGACCTGGCCGGGGCGGACGTACGCGGCTGGGAGGACCTCAGGCGCGTCCTCGACGGCCCCGACGAGCGGGCCCGCGCGTCCGCCGAGTCGGTGTGCGCCTGCGTCAACGACGTGCTGTTCTCATCCCCGCGCTGGCGGAGGGAGGTTGGCTATGAGCACCCGATGGACGAGCTCGGCTGACGCGGTCGTCGTCGGTTTCGGGCTCACCGGCGCCCCCGTCCTCGAACGGCTGCTCGGCGCCTCCGGCGCCGGCGACGTCGCCGTCCTCGACCGGGGCGCCTTCTGGGAGCCGGAGGGCCACGCCTTCCCCGGCGAGCGAAGCCTGATCCTCGACCGCCCGCTCACCGTCGACCCCCGGGAGGACCACGTGCTCCTGCGGACCCCCGGCGCGGGCCCGGCGCGGCTGCGCAAGTGGTGGGCCTCCCGGCTCGCCGGCGGCGGCTCCTGGCTCTGGTACGGCCAGCTGTCCCGCTTCCGCCCCAGTGACCTGCGGATGCGTTCGGCGTACGGCGGCGCCCTCGGCCCCGAGGTGCGCGACTGGCCCATCGACTTCGCCGAACTCGACCGGGCCTACGCCCACATCCAGGGGAGGCTGCGGCCCTTCGGCTGCGCCTACGGCCACACCGAGGCCGCCTACCGGGACTTCGACGGCGGGCCGTACCTGGAGAGGCCGGGGCCGAGTCACCTCGAACGGCTGATGGTCGACCGGCTCGGCCGTGACGGCCTGAACGCCTACGTCGGGCAGAGCTGCCTGGGCGGGCGCGCCTGGGACACCTGCCCGGTCTCGCCCGTCACCGGGCGCGCCGCCGAACGCGGCCGACCGATGCTGGCCCGCCCCAACTGGTACGTCGACCTGTACGGCACGCTGCGCGAGGACCCCAGGGTGCGCCTGCTCGGCGGCTGCTACGTCTCCCGCGTCCTGGTCGACGGGGGAGTCGTCCAGGGCGTGGAGTACCTCCAGCGCGACGACGCCGGAGACCTGCGGACCCGGCGGATCAGGTGCGGCACCGTGGTGCTCGCCCCGGGCGCCCTGGAGACCAACCGCATCCTGCTCAGCTCGGACCTGCCCGACCGCAACGGCCTGCTCGGCAGGCGCTTCACCTTCACCCTGGAACGCACCGCCTACCTGGTGACCGCGGAACCGCGCGAGCGGGACCTGGCCGACCGACTGGCGGGACTCTACGGAAACGTCGTGATCAAGGACTTCTACGACCTCGGGGAGACGGGCCCGCTGCGCAAGGGCGGCAAGTTCGCCCTCTACGACGCCTACGTCGCCGAGTCACCGGCCAGGCACGTCCGCAACCTGCGGATGCGCGGCCCGGAACTGGCCCGCTTCCTGCGGGCGGAACGCGGGCACTACGTGGTCAAGGTGAGCTTCAAGGGCGAGTCACTGCCCTCGGCGGGCAAGTTCGTCTCACTCAGCGCCCGCAGGAACGCCTTCGGCGCCAGGGTGCCGACGGTGACCTACACCCCCCACCCGGCCGACCTGCTCCTGCAGGAACGCGTCACCGCCATCCTCCCCAGGATCGGGCGTGCCCTCGGCGCCGTCGAGACCCGGGTGCACCCCGTCCCCTCCGGCGAGGACCTGGTCTCCGCGCACCACCACGGCGGCGCGGTCTTCGGCGACGACGCCGCGCAGGCCGTACTGGACCGCGACTGCGAGTGCTTCGAGGCCAGGGGGCTGTTCGTGGCCGACTCCAGCTTCATGCCGACCTCGGGCGCGACCAACTCGTCCCTGACCGCCATGGCGAACGCCCACAGGGTGGCCGGCGTCGTCGCGGCGCGGCTGTCATGAGCGGCCTCACCCGCGAGGGCGGGACCCCCGCGGACCAGGCCACCGGGGACCACCTGCTGGCCGTCACGGACCTGTCCTTCGCCTACGGCGACTCCCCGCCGGTCCTCACCGGCGTCACGCTGCGGCTGCGCGGGGGCCAGGTGCTGGGCGTCCTCGGCCGCAACGGCGCGGGCAAGAGCACCCTCATCAACGCGATCCTCGACATCGTGCCCGGCAGGCGCGCCGGAGAGGTCGTCCTCGGCCAGGAGGGGACGGGCGGGGACACCCGGCGGCACGTCGGCGTCGCCGGCCAGCGCATCTCCCTCTACAAGAAGCTCACCGTCGCCGAGAACCTCACCCACGCCGCCAGGCTCGTCCTGCCGCGCGGGCGGGTCGCCGCCGCGACGGAACGGGCGATCGAGGACTTCGGCCTGGCGAAGGTCGCGCGGACCCCGGTGCACCGCCTTTCGGGAGGGTGGGAGCGGCTGTCCCACATCGCGGCGAGCTTCGTCCACGCCCCAAGGCTCCGTTTCCTCGACGAGCCGACCAGCGCGCTCGACTTCGAGACCAGGACCAGGCTGGTCGCCCTGATGGCCCGGTGGCGCCAGGACGGCGACGCGATGATCGTCACCTCGCACTACCCCGAGGACATCGAGGAGACCTGCACCCACGTCGCGGTCGTCTCCGGCGGCACCGTCGTCGGCGTCGGCCCGCTGCGGGACCTGCTCGGCGGCTACCACAGCGAGCTGCTCATGCGGGTCGGCGGCGAGGACGGCCCGCTGACGCTGCGCGCCCCGGCCCCCGGGACGGTCGGGCAGGCCGCCGAGACCCTCGCCCGCTGGGCGCGGGAGGGCCACGCCGCCTCCGCCGTCGAGTCCGTACGGCTGACCAGCAGGAACCTGCGGGAGATCATCTCCCTGGACCCCGAACTACGCGGGAGCGTCGGTGAGAACGACTGAGGGCTCTACCAAGGACAGGGCCGGGTTCTGGTCGGTCGCCGCGGGCTACGCCACGACCGAACTGCTCGTGCTGTGGCGGATGCGCACCCCGCTGGTCTTCATGTTCGCGGTGCCCGCCACCCTGGCCCTGACCCTCGGCTCCGCCGTGGCGGGGGAGGGCAGCCACGGGCGCGCCATGCTCGGCATCGCGGTCATGTTCAGCTTCACCACCACCCACTACACGGGCCTGGCGCTGTTTCGCGAGTTCGGCAGCAACACCTGGGTGCGGCAGGCGCTCCACCGGCCCCCCAGGGGCGCCTTCCTGCTCGGCAAGATCCTGCCCATCGCGGGGATCGGCCTGACGCAGCTGAGCCTGTTCACCGCCATCGCCGTCGTCTTCTACGGCACGCCCGTCCACGGCTCGGTGTGGCAGCTGCTCGCGATCGCGGTCACGCTGCTCAGCGTCAGCTGCGCCATGGGGGTGGTGCTCTATCTCGTCACCGCCGACACCTCGACCTTCGAGAGCCTGTTCTACATCTTCCTGATCACCGCGGGCAGTGTCGGCGGCGCGATCGTGCCCGACGGGAACCTGCCCGCCCTGTCCAGGGCCGTCGGTGTGCTGACCCCGCACCACTGGGCCCTGCGCGCTTTGGACGAGGCGACCTCGGGGCGGGGGGAGTGGGGTCCGGTCCTGCAGTCGATCGGCGTCCTGGGCTGCTGCGCCGTGGTCCTGGGGGCCGTCGCCGCGACGGCCTTCGACTACCGGCGCCAGAAATACGACCTGTACTAGAAGGAGACCCCTTGACATCGCCTGACGACATGGCGCGATATCTCGGCGCGCGCCTGGCCGCGCACGGCAGGACGACCGGCGACCTCGTCGCGGAGGTGGACACCAGCTTCGGCGAGCCCCTGCTGATGTCGGCGGCCGGCTCGGTGGTGCACGGGTTCGGCACCCCGATGAGCGACGTCGACGTCCACGTCGTCGTCGAGAGCACGAAGGTGACGGGCCTGCCCATCACCTCCTTCAGCCTCGGCGTCGCCGTCGACGTCAACTACATCAGGGCCGACTCGATCCGGCGCGCGGCCGACGCCCTGAGCGCCCCCGGCGAAACGGCGAAGGCGGACCGCTCCGCCTGGCGGGACTACCGCAGGAAGCTCGCCCAGCTCAACCGGCTGATCCTCGGCCTGCCGCTGCGGGGAGACCAGGACTGGCTCGACTGGCAGCGCGAGCGGCGCAAGCCCGTCGCCGACGCGACGGTCCGCTGGTGGCGGACGGAGGCGGTGCGCTACCGGCTGGCCTGCGAACTGCTGCGCGAGACCAGGCCGCTGGCCGCGGCCGAACGGCTCGGCAGGGCCGGGGTCGCCGCGCTCGACGCGCTGGCCACCGCCAGGGGCGAGCTGTGCTTCGGGCAGAAGTGGGTCGGAGCCAAACTCGACCGGCTCGGCGACACCGAACTGGCCGCGCTGTACGGGCGCTTCCTCGACCTGCCCGCCGGAACCGGGGACGCCCACGACTACCTGCGCCGCACCGGGGAGCTCTTCGACGGGCTGGCGGCCAGGCTCGACCTGCCGGACGACCCGGCGGTGTGCCTGACCCCCGCCGCGGGGCTGAAGACCTGGCACACCCACGGCGGGCGCGCCCTCGTCCACCGGTGGGCGCTGCGCGGGGCCGAGGGGCCGGAGCGGGAGCTCGCCCCCCTCGGCGAACCCGGCTGGAGCTGGACCGGCGCGAGCACGGAGATGACGCGGACGCACCGCGAGCTGGCACGGGAGGACCTGCTGTGGCTTTCGATCGACTGGAGCACGACGTGAACGACGAGAGCCGCGAGACGGGCCTGACCCCGGTGCGGGACCCGCGCAGATGGGCCGCCCACGAGTGCTTCGGCGTCTTCGAGCTGCTCTTCGAGGTCCACGCCAGCTACGAGGACCTGCTCGGCACCCTCGACGAGGGGCTCCTGCAGGTGGCGAGGTTCGTCGCCAGGGACACCGTCGTGCGCGCGCTGGCCGTACGGTCCCTGCTGCGGGAGGGGCTGCCGCCCGACGAGCACGACGTGCTGGCCGACCCGTACGCGGGACTCGACGAGGAGGAGATCGAGCGCGGCCTGTCGGCGGCCCGCGCCGTGGCGCTGGCCGCCGACGTCCCCGCCGCCCGCGAGGCCGCGGCCAGGGTGGGCGACTACGTCGCCGAACTGGAGCGCGACCTCGGCTTCACCACGCCCCCCGCCTCGATCCGCGGGCCCTCCGGACTGTTCCCCGCGCTCAGGCTCACCAGGACGCTGCTGCCCCTCAACGAGGCCTCAGGACTGCCCACCGCGTTCCCCGCGGCCTGGTCCTGACGCCCCCGAACCCGCCCGCCGAAGAGAGAAGAGACGACAGTGCCCACCGTGACGACGACGCACACGAGCGCCGAGCCCGCCCAGCGGATCTGGGAGGTGCTGCTCGACTGCGAGGACTACCCCACCTACATGGACGAGGTGGTCGACGTGACGATCCTCGACCAGTCGGAGACGGGCAGGACCAGCCGATGGGCGGTGCTGCTGAAGGGCTCCGAACTGGAGTGGGTCGAACGGGACAACGTGGACCACGAGCGCCGCAGGATCGAGTTCGAGCAGATCGAGGGGGACCTGGCCTACTTCGACGGCTACTGGCAGGTCACCGACGACGGCGCCGGACGGACGACGATCGAGCTGCACGTCGAGTTCGACATCGGCATCCCGCTCATGGCGGACATGCTCAACCCGGTCGCGGCCCGCGCCCTTGAGGAGAACTCCAGGGCCATCCTGACCCGGCTGAGCACCCGCAACAGCGACGTCAGTCCCGTCGCCTGACCGCGCCTGACCGCACGGCACAACGCGGGTCCGTGTTCTCACCGGGCACGCAGAAGGTAAGGAAAGGGAAACGTTGGATCGCCACGTGCTGGAACCGTCCGCCCCGCCGGGGGCCGCGGCTCCCGACATCGCACGGGTCACCTTCCGCAGGATTCAGCGGCACATGTCCCCGGGGATCGCACTGAGCGGCAAGTTCGCCGGCCAGGGCGCGGTCGAGGAGAGCGCCTCGGGCTGCGAGGTGCTCCTGTCGGACGGCCGCTCGGTCCTGGACTTCGGCTCCTACGCGGTGACCCTCCTGGGCCACCGCAACCCGGCCGTCGTGGACGCCGTACGGCGCCAGCTCGACGTCATGCCGACCTCCACCAGGAGCCTGGCCAGCCCGGTCTCCGCCCTGGCGGCCGAACAGGTCAGCGAGTATCTCGGCGGCGGCCTGAACCGGGTCTACTTCGGCATCAACGGCGCCGACGCCGTCGAGGCCGCGGTGAAGCTCGCCCGCCTGGCGACCGGCAGGCGCGTCGTCGTCGCGGTCGAGGGCGGCTACCACGGCAAGTCGCTCGGCGCGCTCGGCCTGACCCACCACGACCGTTTCCGCGACGGCCTGACCGGGCTGCTCGACGGTGTGCTGCACGTCGCCCCCGACGACCCGGAGGCGGTGGCGCGGGTGACGGCCGAGACCGACGTCGCGGCGATCGTCTTCGAACCCGTGCAGGGGGAGAACGGCGTGCGCCCGCTGGAGACCGAGGTGCTGCGGCGCTGGAGCGCCGACGCCAGGCGGGCGGGCGCCTTCACGGTCTCCGACGAGATCCAGTGCGGCCTGCGGCGCTGCGGCGACCCCTCGGTCGCGCTCGCGGCCGGGATCGAGGTGGACGCGGTGCTGCTGGGCAAGCCGCTCGGCGGCGGCGTCGTGCCGGTCTCCGCCCTGGTCTGCTCCGACGCCCTCTACGAGCCGCTGCTGAAGGACCCGTTCCGGCACACCGCGACCTTCGGCGGACACCCCCTGGCGACGGCCGCGGTCCCGGCCGCGCTGGCCGAGATCGAGGCCGCGGCGGACAACGGCGCCGAGCTGGCCCGGCTGATGGAACAGGGCCTGCGGACGCTGCGCGAGGACAATCCCGGGCTGGTCGCCGACGTCCGCGGCAGAGGACTGCTGTGGGGCGTCGACTTCGCCGGGACCGAACTGGCGGGCGAGGTCCAGATGGGACTGGCCAGACGCGGCCTGCTGGTCTCCCCGTGCCTGAGCAGGCCGCGGACCCTTCGGCTGCTCCCGCCGCTGGTGGCGGGCCCGGCCGAGGTCGGACGGGCGATGGCCGTACTCGACGACGCGCTGAAGGAGGCCGGGGCGGCATGGGGAGGACGCGGGTGAGCACGACGGCGAGCACCGGCCTCCCGTCCGGTGAGCTGTGGCCGGACGTCGGCGCCCTCATGCCCGCAGACGCCCTGGAGAGCATCGCGGCGGGCGCGGCGGCGGCCGACGAGAGCGGCCGCCCCGACCCGGCGAGCCTCGACCTGCTGCGGAGGATCGGCTGGCCCGCCCTCGCGATCCCCACGGACTTCCAGGGCAAGGGCGCGAGCCTGCTGGAGTCGTGCGCCGCGCAGCGCCTGCTCGGCAGGGCCGACCCGGCGCTCGCGGTCGCGGTGAACATGCACATCTTCACCATCGGCCTGACGGTCGAGCACTGGCGGCGCAACACCGACGTGTCGTGGCTGCTCATCGAGGCCATCGCGACCCAGAACCGGCTGGTCGCCTCCGCCTTCGCCGAACCCAACCTGGGCGGCTCGGCGACCAGGTCCACACTGACCGCCGAGCGGGTGCCCGGCGGCTGGGAGGTGACCGGCAGGAAGTACCCGTGCTCGCTGGCCGCGGAGGCGGACCTGGTCTGCCTCCAGGTGGCCGCCCCGGGCCAGGACGGCGCCGCCCCGCAGGTCCTGGTCGCGATGCTGCCGACCAACGCCCCCGGGCTGAGCGTGGTGGAGAACTGGGACGCGATGGGCATGCGCGGCTCCGCCTCCAACACCCTGGTGCTCGACCGCTGTGTGATCCCCGACGAACTGGTCTTCTACCAGGCCCCCGCGGGCGCCGAGGACGACGACGTCCTGGCGGCGGGCGTCATCTGGTTCTCGCTGACCGCGACCGCGGTCTACCTCGGGCTGGCCGAGTCGGCCCTGGGTGCCGGGCGCGACCTGCTCGGCACCCAGCGGATCGCGCACCTGGGCAGCACCAGGGCGCGGCTGCCGAGCTACCAGGCGGCGCTCGGCGACCCGTACGCGGCGCTGCTGACCCTGGAGGCGGGCTGCGCGGCCGTCGCCGCCGGGATGGACGCCGGCGCCGACCCGCAGCGGCTCCTGCCCGCCGCGCTCGCGGTCAAGCAGCAGGCGGTGCGTACGGTGCCCGACCTCGTCTCGGCGATCGCCGAGGCGTGCGGCGGGGCGTCCTACGCCAGAGGGGGCGTGCTGGCGCGGCTGTGGCGGGACGCCCAGGCCGTCCGTTTCCACCCGCCGACCCCCGTCGCGACCCGGCAGTTCCTCGGCAGGCGCGCGCTGGGCGTGCCCGCCTCGCTCGACCTGGACGAGTGCGCGCCGTCCCTGGCCCCCAAGCACCACACCTGATGAGAGAACGACGATGAACCGAGCCGAAATATCCGAGTTGATGATCGAGAAGGTGTCCGAGGTCCTGGGGGTCGACCAGGCCGAGATCGGCGAGCAGACGGACCTGGGCGCGGAGTACGCCGTGGACAGCCTCGAACTCATGGAGATCGGGGCACGGCTCGAACGGGCGCTCGGCGTCCGGATGCAGATCGAGGACCTCCTCGACATGCGCAACATCGGTCACGCCGTCGACCTGGTGGCCGCGCGGATCTCGGCGCACCCGGCATGAGCGGCCGCAGACGGGTCGCGGTGACCGGCCTCGGGGTGAAGTCCCCTGCGGGCAACACCGTCGAGGCGCTTCTGGGGCGGCTGATCGAGGCCCGGCCGACCGCGGCGACGGTCGAGGAGCTGGTCAGGAACGAGGTCGCGGTGACGTTCGCGTGCACCGTCCCGGAGTTCGACCTCGACCACTACCTCACCCTCCGCCAGCGGCGCCAGATGGACCGCGGCACGACGCTCGCCCTGGCCGCCGCGGCGGACGCCGCCGAGGGGGCCGGGCTTGAGGACCTCGCGCCCGAGCGGGTCGGGGTCGCGGTCGGCACCGGGGTCGCGGGCCTGGGCGCGACCGAGGAGGTGCTGCGGCGCTGCGAACACGACCCGGCCAGGATTCCGGCGTTCACCGTGCCGCAGATCATGTCGAACTCCGCGGCCGCCAGGATCGGCATGCGGCTGGGGGCCAGGGGCACCACGCTGACCTACGCCACCGCCTGCGCCAGCGGGGCGACGGCCATCGGCGAGGCCATGCTCAAGATCCGTTCCGGTGAGTGCGACGTCATGGTCGCCGGGGGTGTCGACGCTCCGGTCACCCCGATGGTGATGGCCTCCTTCGCGCGGATCGGCGCGCTGTCCGGCCGCAACGACGACCCGGCGGCTGCCTGCCGTCCCTTCGACGCCGACCGCGACGGCTTCGTGATGGGGGAGGGCGCGGCGTTCCTGGTTCTTGAGGACTGGGAGCACGCCAGACGGCGGGGCGCCGCCGTACTGGGGGAGGTGCTCGGCTACGGGAGCACCTCCGACGCCCACCACATCGTCGCGCCCCGGGAGGACGGCGAGGCCGCGGCCGCCTGCATGGCCATGGCCGTACGGGACGCGGGGCTGTCCTTCTCCGACGTGGGCCACGTCAACGCGCACGGCACCTCCACCTACCTCAACGACCGGGCCGAGGCCCGCGCGCTGGCCACCTGCTTCGGCGACCGCTGCCCGCCGGTGACCGCCCCCAAGGGCGTCGTCGGTCATCTGATCGGCGCGGCCGGGGCACTGGAGGCGGTGATCTCGCTCGGTGTGGCCCAGGCGGGGCTGGTGCCGCCGGTGGCCAACTTCGGCAAGAGCGAGTGCGCCGACGGGATCGACCTCGTCGCGGGGGCGCCGAGGCGGATCGGCTCGCCGGTCGCGCTGTCCAACTCCTTCGCCTTCGGCGGGCACAACGTGTCCCTGGTGCTGCGGGCCGCCGTATGAGCGACCGTGTGGGCGGCGCGCGGCGGGTGCTGCTGACGGGATCGACCGGGGTGGTCGGCACCGAGCTGTGCCGTGCCCTCGGGAGCGCGCCCGTCGAGCTGGTCCGGGTGGCCAGACGCCCCCAGGGGGAGGGCGAGATCGGCTGGGAGATCGGCGTCCGGCCGCCCCCCGAGGAACTGCGGGGCCCCTGGGACGTCGTCGTGCACGCCGCGGCCTCCACCCGGTGGACGATGAACGCGCAGGAGGCGCTCGACTCCAACGTCCGGCCGCTCGACGCGGTGCTCGGCCTGCTCACGCCGGAGACCCACCTGGTGCACGTCTCGACGGCCTACGTCGGCGGCTCCGACGACCCCTACGCCAAGGACGAGGGGTTCGGGCGCTACCGCAACGGCTACGAGTGGTCCAAGGCCAGGTGCGAGGAGCTGGTGCGGGAACGCCACCGGGGCCCGGTCACGATCGTACGGCCGCCGCTGATCCTCGGCCGGGACGACGACGGGTCGATAGCCCGCTTCTCCGGCCCGTACACGCTGCTGCAGACCCTGGTCTCCGGGCTCGCCGCGGCTGTGATCGGCGAACCGGGGGGATACGCGGAGGTGGCGCCGGTCGACCTGGTGGCCGACGTGATCGCGGAGGCCGTCACCGGGCCGCCGCCGGAGGGCCTCAGGGTCGAGACGATCGCGGGCGGCGGCGCCTGCATGACCCTGCAGACGCTCCTGGACGTCACCTGCGGCACGCTCAACGGCTGGCGCGCGGAACGGGGCATCCCGCCGGTGGCCGTGCCGCCGTTCATCTCGCCCAGGCGCTGGCACCGCTTCTTCCTGCCCTTCGCCGAGCAGCACCTGTCGCCCATCCAGCTCCAGGCGGTGCGGCTGCTGGGCATGTTCGAGAGCTACACCAGCATGGCCGACCCGTTCGAGCCGACGCGTCAGGTGACCGACCCGGCGGCGACCCTGGCCAGGTCCGTCCTGTGGTGGGCCGACGCCAAGCCGCGCCTGGCCTCGCGGATCTCGGAACCGTGGGGCCTGATCGCCTGAGACCCCTCCCAGGCCCGGTCCCGGCGAGGACCGGGCCGGGGAACGGGTCAGCGCCCGGTGATCACGCCGCAGCCGATCCGCCCGCCCGCGTCACCGGTCTTGAGCGTCGCCTCGTCCGGCCCCGTCTTGCCGTTGGCGTCGGCGTAACGGGAGGGGATGTTGGCGAGGTTGTCGGGCAGGCCGTGGACGATGACCGCGCTGCCGTCCTTGTCGAGGAGCTGGCCGACCCGGAAGCGGTCGGTCACCACCGACGCGTTCCCGGTGCCGTCCGCGCCGACCAGCAGGGCGGGCAGGTCGCCCGTGTGGTCGCCGTGGCCGCCGGTGCCGAGGTTGAAGTGGCCGCCCGCGCTGAAGAAGGGGCTGCCGGTCGCCGGATCGGTCGACTTGGGGTCGCAGATCCCGGCGGTGTGGATGTGGAAACCGTGGTAGCCGGGGGTCAGGCCCTTGACGGCCACGGTCACCCTGGACTTGCCGTAGCGTTCGTGGTCGATCCTGAGGGTGCCGACGGCCGCCCCCTCGGCGTTCTTGATCACGGTGTACGCCTGGTATCCGGAGTGGCCTGACGCCGATTCGGCCGCCGCCGCGGCGCCGACGGAGACGACGCCGGCGCCGAGGGCCACGATCAGGGCCAGATGGGTCTTGCGTAACATGGCAGACCTCCCTTGGGTCCGTGCTGGGTTGTCCGTGAGCGGTCTTTCAGGGAAATCCTTCTGCACGCTACGGTGCCGACGCCGTATCTGGCCGGATTCGGCCGGTAACGGGCACCCAGAGCACGGTGAGGGCCGGGAGGCTCAGACGTACAGCCGCAGGAGGTCCTCCTCGGTCTCCCTGCGCACGATCACCCGGGCGGACCCGTCGCGGACCGCGACCACGGGCGGGCGCGTCACGTGGTTGTAGTTGCTGGCCATCGAGCGCTGGTAGGCGCCGGAGGCGGGGACGGCGAGCAGGTCGTCCGGCCGGACGTCGGCGGGCAGCGGCAGGTCGCGGACCAGGACGTCCCCGCTCTCGCAGTGCTTGCCGACCACGGTGACCTCCCGGGCGGGGGCCGAGGAGGAGCGGGAGGCCAGGACCGCGGTGTAGGCGGCGCCGTACATGGCGGGGCGGGGGTTGTCGCTCATCCCGCCGTCCACGCTGACGTAGGTGCGGGCGCCGGGGATCTCCTTGACCGTGCCGACCTCGTACAGCGCGACGGCGCTCGGCCCGGCGATGGAGCGGCCGGGCTCGACGGCCAGCCGCACGTGGGCCGGTACGGCCTCGCGCACCGCGGCGATCACCTCGGCGGGACGCGGGGGGAGCGGGTCGCCGGGCCGGTGGACGATGCCCAGGCCGCCCCCGAGGTCGAGCTTGGGGATCGTCACGCCGTTCTCGTCCTCCATGGTCCGCAGGAAGGCGGCCATCCGGCGCGAGGCCAGGGTGAACCCCGCCAGGTCGGTGATCTGCGAGCCGATGTGGGAGTGCAGCCCGGTCAGTTCGAGCGACGGCTCGGCCAGGACCCGGCGGACGGCCTCGGCCGCGAGCCCGGCGCGCAGTGAGAAGCCGAACTTGGAGTCGTCGCCGCCGGTGGCGATGAACTCGTGGGTGTGCGCCTCGACCCCGGGGGTGACGCGGATCATGACGCTCTGCCGTACCCCCGCCTCGGCGGCGACGGCGGCCAGGCGCCCGATCTCGGCGAAGGAGTCGACGACCACGCAGCCGACCCGCCAGGAGACGGCGCGGAGCAGCTCGGCCGGGGACTTGTTGTTGCCGTGGAAGACCACCCGCGCCGGGTCCATGCCGCCGGCCACGGCCACCGCGAGCTCGCCTCCGGTGCACACGTCGAGGCAGAGCCCGGCCGTGTCGAGCCAGCGCACCACCTCGGGGCAGAGGAAGGCCTTGCCGCCGTAGTGCACCTCCCCGTCGGGCAGCGCCCGGCGCCACTCGGCGCAGCGGGCCAGGAAGTCCTCCTCGTCGAGGACGTAGGCGGGGGTGCCGAACTCGGCGGCGAGCTCCCGCACGCCCACCCCGCCGATGTGGAGTTCCTCACCGGCCCACGTCGTGGTGCGCGGCCAGCCGTTCTCGATCACCAAGGTCATGGGGTCGAAGGTAGGGCTTTAAGGCATTTGTCCGGTCTGAGCATCGAAGTTTTCGATGCTCAGACTCGCAAGCATTCACCTGCATTGGGACCGTTACCTGCCGTCGGCAGCATAAGCTCAACTATTCGCAAAACAGGAGCTTAAATGACAAAAAGGACTTATTCCGTCATTGCTGCCGCCCTGATCGTCACGGCGCTCGCGGGCGGTTGCGGGCGCTCGGCGTCGGAGACGGACGCGAACACGGGCGCGGCCGCCGCGGCGGGCAAGACCGCCAAGGACCTGGTGCCCGAGGCCGTGCGCAAGACCGGTGAGCTGCGCATGGCGACCTCGGAGGGCTACCCCCCGATGGAGATGTACAAGGAGGGCACCCAGGAGCTCATCGGCGTCGACCCCGACCTCGCCGCCGCGATCGCCGCCAAGCTGGACCTGAAGATCAAGGTGACCAACGCCGCCTTCGACGGCCTGATCCCCGGCCTGCAGGCCAAGCGCTGGGACATCGTCATGTCCTCCATGAGCGACACCGAGGAGCGCCGCGCGGCCGTCGACTTCGTCGACTACTTCAACGCGGGCGGGGCCGTCATGGTCAAGAAGGGCAACCCCGAGGGCGTCAAGAACCTTGAGGACCTGTGCGGCCGCGTCGTCGTGCTCGCCAAGGGCAGCTCGAACCTCGCGATCGGGCAGCGGCAGAACGACAAGTGCGCCAAGAAGATGCAGATCATGCAGAGCGAGGACGCGCCGACCGGCCTGCTGAGCATCGACTCGGGCCGCGCGGTCGCCACCATCGTCGACTCGCCCGTCGCCGCCATGTACGCCAAGGAGACCGGCAAGTACGACGTGCTGCCCGAGCAGTACGACGCCGGACCCTGGGGCATCGCGATCGACCGCAACAACGCGGGCCTGCGCGACGCCGTCGCCAAGGCCATGCAGGAGCTGCTGGCCGACGGCGGCTACAAGGAGGTCCTCGAAAGGTACGGCGTGACCTCAAACGCCGTGTCCGAGACGATGGTCAACACCAAGCCGTGGAAGTGACAGGCGCCCCCGAGGTGGCCACCGGCGCGCGGACGGCGCCCGAACCGCACCTGCCCATCGACGCGATCCGCCCGCCCAGGCCCGGCAGGTGGATCGCGGCGGTGGTCGCCGTCTTCGCCATGGTCTGGCTGCTCTACACGATCATCGTCAACGAGAACCTGCACTGGGACGTCATCGTCGAGTACCTGACCGACGGCAGGATCCTCGGCGGTCTGTGGGTCACCATCCAGCTCACCGTGCTGTCCATGGTGATCGGCCTGGCGCTGGGCGTTCTCGCCGCCGTGATGCAGCTGTCCGGCAGCCCCGTCCTGCGGGCCGCCTCCGGGCTGTACACCTGGTTCTTCCGCGGCACCCCGCTGCTGGTCCAGTTGATCTTCTGGTTCAACATCGGGCTGGTCTTCCCCTCCTTCGGCATCGGTGTGCCCTTCGACGGCCCCAAGCTGATCGAGTGGCAGGCCAACGAGCTGATCACGCCCTTCACCGCGGCGCTGCTCGGCCTGGCCATCAACGAGGGCGCCTACATGGCCGAGATCGTCAGGGCGGGCATCCGCTCGGTCGATCCGGGACAGCGTGAGGCCGCCGAGGCGCTCGGCATGTCGCACCGGCAGGTGCTGCGCCGGGTCGTGCTCCCGCAGGCGATGCGTGTGATCATCCCGCCGACCGGCAACCAGTTCATCTCGATGCTCAAGACCACCTCGATGGTCTCGGTCATCGCCGGAGCCGAGCTGCTGACCGTCTCCCAGCGCATCTACCTGGGCAACTTCGAGGTCATCGCGATGCTCATCGTGGCCTCCATCTGGTACATCGTGCTCACCACCATCGCGAGCGTCGGCCAGCACTTCATCGAGAAGCGGTTCGAGCGCGGCCACCACGCGCTGCAGACCAGGGTCCGCCGCAACCTGCGGCCCTTCGGCAAGGGGAGTGTGTGATGGCCGCGGCAGTCACCGGGAGCGCGTCCACGCGGCCCATGGTGCGGATCCGTTCGGTGCGCAAGTGCTTCGGCCCCGTCGAGGTGCTCAAGGGCATCAGCCTCGACGTGCCCGTCGGCGGCGTGGTCTGCGTCGTCGGCCCCTCCGGCTCGGGCAAGTCCACGCTGCTGCGCTGTGTCAACCGCCTGGAGACCATCGACTCGGGCCGCATCTGGGTCGACGGCGACCTGATCGGCTACACCGAGCGGGACGAACGCCTGCACCACCTGCGTCCCGCCCAGCTGTGCGCCCAGCGGCAGGACATCGGCATGGTCTTCCAGCGCTTCCACCTGTTCCCGCACCGCACGGCGCTGGAGAACGTCATGGAGGGCCCGGTCGTCGTCAAGGGCGTCCCCAGAGAGGCCGCCAGAAGACGGGCGATGGAACTGCTCGAACGGGTCGGCCTCGCCGAGCGGGCCACGCACTACCCGGCCCAGCTGTCCGGCGGCCAGCAGCAGCGCGTGGCGATCGCCCGCAGCCTGGCCATGGACCCCAAGCTCATGCTCTTCGACGAGCCGACGAGCGCCCTGGACCCCGAACTGGTCCAGGAGGTCCTGGCGGTCATGCGGGACCTGGCGGCCAGCGGCATGACGATGATGGTGGTGACCCACGAGATGGGCTTCGCCCGCGAGGTCGGCGACAACCTGGTCTTCATCGACGGCGGTGTCATCGTCGAGCAGGGCGACCCCCGGCAGGTGCTCGCCAACCCGGCCAACGACCGCTTCCGCGCCTTCCTCGGGCAGGTGTTGTGAACCACTTCGACCTGCTGCTGCGCGGCGGCCTCGTGATCGACGGGACGGACTCCCCGGACGCCGCGCGCCCGGCCGACGTCGGCGTCGCCGGCGGACGCCTCACCCTGCTTCCCCCGGGAGCCCCGGCCACCGCCGACGAGGTCGCCGACGTGACCGGCCTGGCCGTCGCCCCCGGCTTCATCGACGTGCACACCCACTCCGACGGCGTCACCCTGATCGACGGCGAGCTCGGCCGCGAGATGGTCATGGCCTCGGTGCTGCAGGGTGTGACCACCGAGATCTCCGGCAACTGCGGTTCGAGCCTGTTCCCCGCGCTGCCGGGACGGCTGGCCGCCATGGGCGCGGAGAACCGGGTCTACTTCGGCGGTGACGTCGGCATGTACGAGGGGTTCGCGGAGTTCGGCGCCGCGCACGCCGCCGTGCCGAGGGCCAACCACCTGGCCTCCCTGGTCGGGCACGGCACGCTGCGCAGCGGGGTGATGGGCCCCGTCGACCGGGCGGCGACCCCCGAGGAGCTTGAGGCCATGTGCCTGCTGCTCGACCGGGCGCTGACCGCCGGGGCGGCAGGGCTCTCCACCGGGCTGATCTACACCCCCGGCACCTACGCGGGCACGGACGAGGTCGTCGCGCTCGCGGCCGTCGCGGCCCGGCACGGCAAGCCGTACGTCACCCATCTGCGTGACGAGATGTCCCGGGTGGAGGAGGCGCTTGAGGAGGCCGTCGAGATCGCCGCCAGGAGCGGCGCCCCGCTGCACGTCTCCCACCACAAGACGGCGGGAAAGTACGCATGGGGCCGTACGGAGCGCACTCTCCCCAGAATCTCCACTCTTCGTGCAGACGGGATGGATGTGACATGTGACGTCTATCCCTATACTGCGGGGAGTACGGCGCTGGGCGCGATGCTTCCGCCATGGGCTTCCGAGGGCGGGATCTCCGCGCTGACGGCACGCCTGGCCGACCCCGGCCAGCGCGACCTGATGCGCCTTGCCATCGCCGAAGGTGTCCCCGGATGGGAGAACACCGTCGGCAACGGAGGTTGGGATCGCATCTCGATCGCCTGTGCGCCGCGCCACTCCGAAACGGAGGGGCTCACGATCGCCGAGCTGGCCGTCACCCGCGGCCAGGACCCCCTCGACGTGGCCGCCGCCCTGCTCGTCGCCGAGCAGGGCGAGGTCACGATCATCAGCCACTCCATGGTCGAGGAGGACGTACGGCGGGTGCTCGCGGCGCCGTACTCGATGATCGGCTCAGACGGCGTGCCCAAGCCGGGCGGACGTCCCCACCCCCGCTGGGCCGGGACCTTCCCCCGGGTGCTCGGCCACTACGCCAGGGACCTGGGGCTGCTCAGCCTGGAGACGGCCGTGCACAAGATGACCGGCATGGCCGCGGCCAGGTTCGGCCTGCGGGGGCGCGGTGTGATCGCCGACGGCGCCCACGCCGACCTGGTCGTCTTCGACCCCGCCACGATCGCCGACCACGCGACCTTCACCGACCCGCTCCTGCCGCCGGCCGGGGTGCACCGGGTGGTCGTCGCCGGGCGGACCGTGGTCCGCGACGGCGCGGAGACCGGCGCCAGGCCGGGAAGGGTGCTGGCCGCATGAGCGCCGAGGTGGTGGACCAGGAGGGACCGGGCACCCTCGCGGTCTCGGTGCCCGGGCTGCTCGCCCTCCGGGAGGACACCGAGATGGTCCTCGCCAGCGCGGGCAAACTGCTGCTGCTGGCCGTGACCGCCCGGCGGATCGTCTCGGGGGAGCTCGACCCCGCCGAACCGGTGGAACTGCGCCAGGAGGACCGCTGCGGCGGCTCGGGGCTGCTCGGCCTGTTGTCGGCCCCCTCCTGGACGGTCGCCGACCTGGCCGTGCTCGTGGCCTCGGTGAGCGACAACACCGCGACCAACGCGCTGCTGCGCCGCGTCGGCCTGGAGGAGGTGGCGCGCGGCGCCGCCGAACTGGGCTTCGTCCGGACCCGTGTCCTCGACCGCATCCGCGAGCCCCGGCTGCCCTCGCACCCGCCCACCTTCGCCGTCGGCACGGCGGGTGAGCTGGCCGCGTTCGCGGCAGGGCTCGACGGGCGCACGGAGTGGACCCGGCTCATGCTGCGCTGGATGGCGCACAACGGCGACCGGAGCCTGGTCCCGGCCCTGCTGCCGCACGAGGCCGAGGACCGTGAGGTTCCCCAGGCGCCTCCCCGGGGGATGGTGTGGGTGGCCAACAAGACCGGAACCGACACCGGGGTGCGGACCGACGTCGGGGTGATGATCGGCCCCGGCGGCAGGATCGGCTACGCCGTGCTGGCCAACGGCCCCGCCGGGAGCGAGCACGCCCTGGTCCGGCGCGTCCGCGAGGCGGGCCTGCGCGTCGGAGCCCTGGCCGGGCTCACCGGACAGGACTCCTGAGGCCCCGTACGGCGGGCGGCTCCTCCGTCCGCCGTACGGGCAGGGAACCCCGGCTATTTGTCGCTCTTCGCCAGAAAAGCCCAGTAAACAGTGGAAATCCATCGCTGGAACGCGCTAACACTGTTCGAAGGCAGGAGCGGGACGACATGACACGGGCCCGCCGACGGGAGGAACGCCAGTGGAGCTCCACGAGTACGCACGTCACGACGCCGTCGGGCTGCGGGACCTGATCGCGGCGGGCGAGGTGACGGCGGCCGAGGTCGAACAGGCCGCCAGAAGGGCGCTGGAGGCGGCCGACGCCGAACTCAACGCCCTGGCCCTGCCGCCGTTCTCCCCGGCGCTCGACCACGCGGCGGACGGGCCGCTCGCGGGCGTGCCCTTCCTGATCAAGGACAGCGGGCCGATGGCGCGGGGTGTGCCGTCCTTCCTGGGCAGCAGGGGCCTGGAGACGGTCCCCGGCCACGACAGCGAGCTGATGACCCGGCTGCGGGCCGCGGGCCTGGTCACCCTGGGCCTGACCACCGTGCCGGAGATGGTGGTCAGCTTCTCCACCGAGTCGCTCAAGCACGGGCCGACCCGCAACCCCTGGGACCTGGAACGCGGCGTCGGCGGATCGAGCGGCGGCGCCGCCGCCCTGGTCGCCGCGGGCGCCGTGCCCCTCGCGCACGGCACGGACGGCGCGGGCTCCATCCGCGTCCCCGCCTCCTGCTGCGGCCTGGTCGGGCTCAAGCCCAGCCGGGGCCGTGTCTCCAGCGGCCCCGACGCCGCCGAGGTGACGTTCGGGATGTCCTGCGACTTCGGGCTGACCCGCACCGTCAGGGACGCCGCCGCCCTGCTCGACGCCGTCCACGGCCCCGCCGCGGGCGACAAGTACACCGCGCCGCCCCCGGCCAGGCGCTACACCGAGGAGATCGGCGCGGACCCCGGCAGGCTGCGGATCGCCGTCACCACCACGGCCTGGTCGGGCGCCTCGGTCGACCCCGAGGTGGCCGCCGCGGCGGTCGCGACCGGCAGGACCCTGGAGGGAATGGGCCACCTCGTCACCGAGGCGAGCCCCGAGGTCGACTGGGACCTCGTGATCGGCGGCGTCGTGCCGGTCGCCGTCGCCTGCGTCGCCTCGGCCGCGGCCCCGGGAACGACCCCTGGGACGCCCCCTGACCCCGAACGGTTCGAGGCGGTCACCAGGCACGCCCTCGACGTCGCCGGAGACCTCGGCGCCCTCGACCTGATGGGCGCCCTCGCCGCGCAGAACCGGATCAGCCGCTCCGTCGGCGCCTTCTTCACCGGGCACGACCTCCTCATCACCCCCACCCTGGGGCAGCTGCCCGCGCCGCACGGAACCCTGCGCTACGACGACCCCGGCCACACCATGACCAGCTGGCACGAGAGCCTCTTCGAGTACGGCCCCTTCACGGTGGTGTTCAACATCGCCGGGCTGCCGGCCGTCAGCCTGCCGCTCGGCTGGAGCCGGGACGGGCTGCCGATCGGCGTGCAGCTGGTCGCGCCGTACGGCCGTGAGGACCTGCTGCTGCGGCTGGCCTCCCACCTGGAGGAGGCCCTGCCCTGGCGGGGCCGGGTCCCCGGCGTCTTCACGGGCGCCTGAGCCGCGCTCAGCGCAGGGCGTTGCGGATCTGGGCCGAGGCGTCGCGCAGATAGTCGATGAAGGACCGCAGCGCCGGGTTGGGGTTCGTCGGCCGGACCGCCGCCCCGATCCTGCGGTAGAGCCTCGGGCCGTCCAGGCGGCACATCTGGATGCCCGAGGCGCCCTGCGCGCCGAGACTGGGCACGAGGGCGACCCCCAGCCCGGCCCTGACCAGCCCCAGCGTCACCTCGTAATGGTCGCTGCGGCAGCGGATCGTCGGGTTGAACCCCTCAAGGGCGCTGGCCCGCTCAAGGACCGAGACCGGGGTGTCG
This sequence comes from Streptosporangium sp. NPDC049376, assembly GCF_044466505.1. NCBI lineage: Bacteria > Bacillati > Actinomycetota > Actinomycetes > Streptosporangiales > Streptosporangiaceae > Streptosporangium > Streptosporangium sp. NPDC049376. Next base: position 28,957 of record NZ_JBITMT010000021.1, read on the forward strand.
GTGCCGTAGGTGGTGATCCACGGCTCATCGGCCAGGTCCGCCAGCCGTACCCGCGGGCGCTGGCCGGCCGGGTGGCCGAGCGGTACGACGAGCAGCTGCGGCTCGTCGAACAGGTGGGTGACCTCGACCCCCTCCGGGGCCTTCCACGGGTCGAGGGCGTGCTCGAAGACCACCAGCACGTCCAGGGCGCCGCGCTCCAGGTCGGGCAGCAGCTCGTGCGGCTGGCCGAGCACCAGGTCCAGCTCGACGGCGGGATGACGGGCGGTGAAGGTCGACAGCGCCAGCGGCAGCAGCCGGTATCCGGCGGAGGCGAAGAACCCGATCCGCAGCTGGCCCGCGTCGGCCCTGGCCTGGGCCAGCAGGTCCTTCTCCGCCGCCTCGATGATGTCCAGGACCTCCTGGGCCCTGGTCGCCAGCCGCCGTCCTGCCCCGGTCAGCCGCAGGCTCTGCGCGCCCCGCTCGACCAGGCCGACACCCGCCTCCTCCTCCAGCTTCGACAGCTGGTGGGACACGGCGGACGGCGAGAGCCGCAGGACACGCGCTGCCCCGGCTATGCTCCCGGTCCTGAAGACCTCAAGGAGCACCCGCAGGCGTTGACTGCTCAGCACGTTTTCAGTATCGGCGCAGGCAGGGGGTGCCGAGCACGGGGCGCAAGGACCGGAAGGTGAGACGAGAAGGTGAGAAAAAAGGGCGGAGACGCCGACCCCCGGCTCCTCGACCGAGGAACCGGGGGGACGCGAAGGGCGCGGGCCGGGTCAGGCGCTCTTGCGGCGCTGTGCGCGCAGGATGGCCAGCCGCTCGTTGAGGACCTCCTCCAGATCCTCGATGGTGCGGCGCTCAAGTAGCATGTCCCAGTGGGTCCGCGGGGGCTTTACCTTCTTGGTCTCCGGCAGTTCTCCGTCCACCCGTAGCGCCGTCGCACCGCACATCCGGCACTCCCAGGTCGCCGGGATCTCCGCCTCGGCGGCGAGGGGAACGTCGAATCGATGGCCCTTCGGGCAGGTGTAGGACACCTCCTGGCGCGGGGCCAGATCGGTGTTGCGGTCGTTCTCGTAGCTGGTCGCCCCGAGTCGGGTACCGCGTAGCGCACGCTCGCCCATGTCTCAATGCCTCCTGAGGGCCCCGTCGTGAGGGGTTCGTCTCCCACGGCGTACAACGCTTGATACCGTGTGTGGATTCCCACACCCGGGGTGATCCAATCGCGCCTTCTTGACCCGGTCTGCGGAGAGAGCCGTTCTCGGGCCGCTCAGATGCGCTCGGGAACCCTGTTGCCCGCGGCTCTGATCGCCTTCGGCAGGTTGATCGCTCCCAGCGCCACCAGGCCGACCAGGAAGAACACCAGCAACGACAGCACGCCGAGCCGGTAGCTGTCGGTCAGCTGCAGGGCCACGCCCAGCGCGAAGGAACCGAGAAACGTCGAACCCTTGTCGCTGATCTCGTAGAGGCTGTAGTACTCGGCCTCCTTGCCCGCCGGGATCACATGGGAGAACAACGAACGCGACAGGGCCTGGGTGCCGCCCATCACGATCGCGATCGCGAAGGCCAGCGCGAAGAACGGCAGCGCCGAGCCCCTCGGCAGGAAGTAGGCCACGCCGACCACGGCCATCCAGGCGACCAGCGCGCTCATCACGACCCGCTTGGCCCCGTAGGAGGAGGCCAGCCTGCCCAGCAGCAGGGCGCCGCCGAAGGCGACGAACTGCACCATCAGGATCGCCGCGATCCGCGAGGTCTGGCTCAGCCCCAGCTCCTTGTCGGCGTAGGTGGCCGAGAAGGAGATGACGGTCTGCACGCCGTCGTTGTAGATCAGGTAGGCCACCAGGAAGGCCAGCGTCAGCGGGTACCTGCGCAGCTCCGCGAGCGTACGGCCCAGCTGCCTGAAACTGCCCGTGACGACCGTGCCGTGCGCCCCGGCCGCCGAGCCCGGGTTGCGCAGCCTCAGCATCGGGATGATCGTGAACCCCGCCCACCACAGGCCCGCCGAGGCCAGGCAGATGCGCACGGCGTCGGTCTCGGAGACGCCGAGGGTCTCGTGCCCCAGGAAGAGCGCCAGGTTGAGGGCCAGCAGCAGGCCGCCGCCGAGGTAGCCGAAGCCCCAGCCGCGCGCCGAGACCCGGTCGCGTTCGTCGGCGGTCGAGATCTCCGGCAGGAACGAGTTGTAGACGACGAACGCCGTCGAGAACCCCAGGCTGGCCACGATGAACAGCACCCCGCCCAGCAGGTATCTCCCGTCGGAGACGAACCACATGCCGACCGTGGCCCCGGCGCCGACGTAGGCGAACAACCCCATGAGCTCCTTCTTGCGCCCGGTGTGGTCGGCCAGGGCCCCGGCCACGGGCATCAGGATGATCTGCAGGACGGCCGCCGCCCCGACCACGAAGGAGTAGTAGGCGCTGGGCCGTACGTCGAACCAGAGCACCGGCACGTACGGCCTGCCCCCGGCGGCGTTCTCGGCGATCGTCGTCAGATAGGGGCCGAGGAAGACGGTCAGCACGGTGGAGTTGAAGGCGGAGTTCGCCCAGTCGTAGAAGTACCAGCCGCGCTGCTGCCTGCGGCGGGCGAGGGGGGATTCCTCGACGGCCTGTCCTGCGGTCATGGGCGTCCTTTGCTCACGGGGGGACGGGGGGTCGTGCGCTCACGGAGAGAGGGGTCAGGCGGCGCCGGGGTGCCACTGCCCTCGGGCCTGGAGCACCTCGCGCAGACCGGAGATGTTGTCGGTCATCACACCGTCCACCCCAAGGTCGAGCAGGCGCTCCATCTCCCGGGGGTCGTTGACGGTCCACACGTGGATCTGCATGCCGAGGGCGTGCGCGGTGCGCACCAGCGCGGGCGTGGTGACGCGCAGCCCGCGAAAGCCCAGCGGGACCTGCGCGCACGGCACGCCCGCGCGGGCCAGCCGGGCCAGCAGGCGGCCGTAGCCCGAGGTGGTGGCCGCGGCGCGCAGGGCCGCGACCCCGCGCGGCCCCAGGGAGGAGCAGACCGGCCTGCCGACGGCGGCGCGGGCGCGGGCGAGCCGCTCGTCGGAGAAGGACGTCAGGCAGACCCTGTCGTAGGCGCCGGTCCGCCTGATCGCCTCGGCCAGCGGGGCGATGGCCGAGGCCTCCTTGACGTCGATGTTGAAGCGCGCCTCGGGCCAGGAGCCCAGCAGGTCGTCCATGAGCGGGATCTCGTCGACGCCGTCGATCCGCGCCTGACGCACCAGCCGGTACGGCAACTCGGCGATGCGGCCCCGCCGGTCGGTCACCCGGTCCAGGGTGTGGTCGTGGAAGGCCAGCAGCACCCCGTCCGAGGTGGCGTGCGCGTCGGTCTCCAGGTAGGTGTATCCGAGCTCGACGGCGCGGGCGAACGCGGCGTGGGTGTTCTCCCGGCCCTCGGCCGCCCCGCCCCGGTGGGCGAAGGCGAGCGGGCCGGGATGGTCGAGGAAGGCGTAACGGGGCTGCACGTGCAGGAGTATGCCCGTTACGGGCACGGCCCGTCATCGCCGGAAGCTGAACGTTCGGGAACCACCCGCCTCCGGCGGGCCGCTCACTGCCCTCCGGTCACCCCGCCCCCGGCCGGGAGCCCGGCCCACTCCCTGCGGCGCGCCTCGGCGACCGCGATGGCGGTCGCGACCGCCACGTTGAGCGAGCCGACCCGGCCGACCTGCGGGATGTAGCAGACGGCGTCGGCGGCCTCAAGCAGCGCGGGGGAGCAGCCGTGGTCCTCCCCGCCGACCACCAGGCACACGTCACCGTCCAGCTTGGCCTCGTGCAGCGGTACGGCGTCGCCGGTCAGCTCGATCGCGACCACCGTGAACCCCTCGGCCCTGGCCGCCCGCACCGCCTCCGCCGAGGGGACCGGCTCCTCCCAGGCGACCAGGCGGTCGGTGCCGAGGGCGGTCTTCTGCGCCTTCGGGTTGGTCGGGGGGGTGGCGTTGCCCGCCAGCCAGATCCGGTCCACACCGAACGCGGCGGCCGTACGGAAGATGGAGCCGATGTTGAACGGGCCGGTCACCGACTCGACGATCAGGGCCAGGCGTCCCCCGGTGTTCCTGCGCCAGGTGCGGTTGAGCCGCTTGACGTCGGTCGGCCGCAGCTGCCTGCGCGGGTTGGCGGTCATCGGTCGCTCACCGTTCCTCGTCCGTTGTCGTTCTTCGTCTCGCCCATCGGCCCGCTCACCGCTCCTGGTCCGCGGGGCGGGCGCCGACCCGGAGGATCCGGTAGGAGGAGCGGGAGGCGGCGCGCTCGGCGGGCCAGCCCTGATCGTTCAGCCAGCGCTGCAGGGAGTCGGAGCCCAGGTGCTTCTGGACGACCAGATGGGCCTGGCCGTCCGGGGTCAGCCGGGACAGCCAGCGGGCCAGCATCTCGTGCAGCGCGGCCTTGCCGATGCGGATCGCCGGGTTGGACCAGATGGCGGAGAAGCGCACCTCGGAGGGGACCTCGTCGACGTGCACCGACCTTACTTTGTCAAGGGCGGCGGTCCGGGCGTTCCTCGCGCAGAGCTCAACAGATCTGCGGTTGACGTCCACGGCCCACACGGTCGCCTCAGGGGCGCGTGAGGCCATCGTCAGCGCGATCGGCCCGTAACCGCAGCCCAGGTCGAGCAGGTCGCCCGTCGCGGGCGGGGCGGGCACACTCTCCAGCAGGATGCGGGTCCCCTGGTCGACCCGCTCGGGGGAGAAGACCCCGCTGTCGGTCTCAAGTCTCAGGTGCAGGTCGGGGAGCACGAGCGTGACCGAGCCCGGGCGGCTGGCGGTCTGGGGACGCTCCTCGAAGTAGTGGGCCACGTCGTAGAACGTTACCAACGGTGGAGACCCGGTCAGGGCAGCCGTGATCCCAGCAGCCCCGCCGTCACGGCCACCAGCAGCCCGGTCACGATCGCCGCGACCACGAACCACTGGCTGACCTCCTGGTTGACCGTGCGGTAGCCCAGCGAGGTGCCGATCTGCTCGTACACCTCCCGCAGCTGGCTGCCCGACTCCGCCTCGTAGGCCCGTCCCGAGGTGCCCTCGGACAGGGACTGCAGGGTGGTCTTGTTGACCGGCACGTTCACATCGCGGCCGTCGATCGAGACGGTGCCCTCCTGGGTGCCGTAGGCGATGGTCGAGACCGGCACGCGCGCGTTCATCGCGGCGTCGATGGCGTCGCCGACCGAGCGGCCCGAGGTGTTGTCGCCGTCGGACAGCAGCACGATCGCCGCGGGCGGCGGGTCGGTGACGGCCTGCTGGTCGAAGGAGCGCAGGGAGTCGATCGAGCTGAAGACCGCCTCGCCGATGGCGGTGCCGGCCCTGGTGGTGAGATTGCCGATGGAGGTGACGACGGCCTGGTGGTCGGTGGTGGGGGAGACCACGACCGAGGCCGAACGGGCGAAGGCGACGACGCCGACGTTGAAGCGCTCGGGCAGGTCCCTGACGAACCGCTGGGCCGCCTCCTTGGCGGCGCTCAGCCTGCTCGGCGGGACGTCGGCGGCCTCCATCGACAGCGAGACGTCCATCGCGATGATGATCGTGGCGCGGTCGCGCGGAACCCGTACGGAGTCCGCGGGCCGGGCGGCGCCGACGACCAGCAGGCCCATCATCAGCAGGAACAGCAGCGGAGCCAGGTGCCTGCGCCAGTCGGGCCCGGAGGGGGCGACCAGCGTCAGCAGCGGCAGGTTGGTGAAGCGCACCGCGTAGCGCCGCCGGGCGAACTGGGCGACCACATAGCCCGCGACGAGCAGCGCGAGCACCGCGAACAGCCACAGCCACGCCGGTGAGAGGAAGGTCATCTGGCCGCTCCGGGGACGATGGACCGGTGCGCCAGGTGGGCCGTGCGCCGCTGCCGCAGGACGAAGCGGGCGATGTCCGCCACCCAGTCGCGGTCGGTGCGCAGCACCAGGTGCGAGACCCCGCAGCGCCGCAGCGCCACCGCGGTGGCCTCCCGCTGGGCGGCGGCGGCCCGCGCGTAGGCCGCGCGGACCCTGCCGGTCAGGCGGATCCTGCGGGCGTGGCCCGTCTCCGGATCGGTCAGGGTGACCAGGCCGACCGGCGGCAGTTCGAGTTCACGCGGGTCGATCACCTCGACGGCCAGCACCTGGTGCCGGGCGGCCAGGCGGCGGATCGGCCGTTCCCAGGGCGGCTCGGCGCCGGGATCGAGGACCGGGGCGGCGTCGAGGAAGTCGGAGACCACCACCCGCAGGCCGCGCCGCCGCCGCGCCGAGGCCAGCACCTCGATCGCCTCGGCCAGGTCGGGGGCGTCCGCGACGGGACGGCCCCTGGGCGCCTGGGCCAGGGAGTTCAGCAGGCCGTACAGGGCGGGCCTGCCGCCTCTGGCGGGCATCCGGTGGACGTACTCGTCGTGCAGGACGTAGGCGCCGAACCGGTTGCCGATCCGGCTCGTCAGGAAGCCGATCGCACCGACCGTGGCGACCACCAGGTCCCTCTTCTCCATCGTGTCCGTGCCGAAGTCCATGCTGGGCGACAGGTCGGCCAGCGCCCAGGTCTCCAGCTCCCGGTCGGCGATCAGGTCGCGCACGTGCGGGACGGTCGTGCGGGCGGTCACCGCCCAGTCCATCCTGCGGATGTCGTCCTCACCGGGGACGTAGACCCTGCTGTCGCCGAACTCGCCGCCGGGGCCGGGCAGCAACCCCTGGTAGGAGCCGTGCAGCAGGCCGTCCAGGCGTCTGACGATGGTCAGTTCGAGCCGCCGCAGCGCCCGCTCCGAGGCGCCGGTGACGCCCGTCACCGTGAGTCCTGGTTCCACACGACCAGGGGCGGGGGCACGGCCGCCAGCACCCGCCCGACCACGTCCTCGGGGTTCACCCCGTCGGCGAGGGCGTCGAAGGTGAGCATCAGGCGGTGGGACATCACGTCGGCGGCCACGTCGCGGACGTCGTCGGGCAGCAGGTAGTCACGGCCCCGCAGCAGGGCCAGGCCACGGCCTGCGGCGACCAGGCCGAGAGTGGCGCGGGGGCTGACCCCGATCTCGATGTCGTCGGCCAGCTCCGCCAGGCCGTACTCGGCGGGGGAGCGGGTGGCCATCACCAGCCGGACCACGTAGTCGGCGACCAGGTGGTGCACCGACACCTGTTCCGCGGCGGCCTGCAGCGCGATCAGCCGGGCCGGGTCGAGCACGGTCCTCGGCTCAGGCGGGGTCACGCTCATCCGGTGCAGGATCTCCAGCTCCTCGTGGGCGCTGGGGTGGGCGACCCGGATCCTGAACAGGAAACGGTCGCGCTGGACCTCGGGCAGCGGGTAGACGCCCTCGGACTCGATCGGGTTCTGGGTGGCCAGCACGATGAACGGCCTCGGCAGCCGGTGGGTGCGTCCCGCGAGCGTCACCTGGCGCTCGGCCATGACCTCAAGCAGCGCCGACTGCACCTTGGCCGGGGCGCGGTTGATCTCGTCGGCCAGCAGGAAGTTGACGAACACGGGCCCGAGCTCGATGTCGAACTCCTCGCGGGAGGGATGGTAGACCCGGGTTCCCACGATGTCGCTGGGCACCAGGTCGGGGGTGAACTGGATGCGGGCGAAGTCACCGCCGACGACGGTGGCCAGCGTCGAGGCCGCCAGCGTCTTGGCCACCCCGGGCACGCCCTCCAGCAGGCAGTGGCCACGGGCGAGCAGGGCGACGAGCAGGCGTTCGACCATGTGCTCCTGGCCCACGATGACCCGCCGGACCTCGGCCAGGGCCTCGCGCAGCAGTCCGGCGTCGGTCTCGCTCGGCAGTTCTTCCGCGACGGTCATGTTGACATTCCACCAAATGAAGTGCCGGGTCGCACGGCTGGTCGGGTGCCCATTTCCCGTTCCTACCCACAACGCGGTGCCCGTGTGGACGAAGGGACGTCCGCGCCGTGTGCTTTCATGGCAGGCGTGGCCAGTCCGCTTCAGCACGGTGACCCGCCCCACCTGGGGCCCTTCGTGCTGCGGGCGCGGCTGGGGGTCGGTCCCGCCGGGCTGGTCTACCTCGGGCAGGGCTCCGACGGCAGGCAGGTCTCGGTCGCGGTGCTCACCAGGGGCGCCGCGCACGACCCCGCGGCCCGCGACCGCTTCGTCACCGGCATCCGCGAGGCGGCGGCGAGCCGTTCGGGGATGCGGGGCTGGATGGTCAGGGCGGCCCGCGGCCGTACGGCGGTCGCGGACACGATGCCCCAGGTTCTGGCGATGGACGGCGGAGACGCGCCGTGGGTGGCGACGCCGTACGAACCGGGCAGGGCGGGGGCGGAGCGCTTCCTCGAACCGGTGCTGGTGCGCGGCACACTGATCGGCGAGCGGCACGGCCCCGACTTCGCGCCGCACTGGGTGAGCGATCGCTCGCCCGCGCTGCCCGCGCCGCCGGTCGGAGCGCCGCCGCCCGTCGAGACGCGTCGTTCCGTGCTTTTCGCAACGGCCACGCTCGCCGTGCTGCTGGTGCTGCTGGCCGTGATGCTGCTGGTGCTGCTGCGCAGGCAGGAGGAGGGGGCGCCGCCGCCGAGGCCGCGCCCGCAGACGACGTTCGTGCCGACTCCGCCGCCGGTTCCCGCGACGACCGAGCCGGGGCAGCCGACCCCCTCGCCGTCCCCTTCGGAGAGCGGTGGTGGCAGGCCGGGGCCGGGGGAGGGCGACGAGGACGACGGTTCCCCCATCTGAGGAGTCCCGCCGGGTGGCTCACGGAGCCCGCGGTGTCACCTGGGGGAGACGAAGCCCGACTCGTAGGCGGCGATTACGGCCTGGGGGCGTTCCCGGGCGTCGAGTTTGGACAGCACGTCGCTCACGTGCGTGCTGATCACGTCCGTGCCGACGGCCAGTTCCACGGCGATCTCACCGTTCGACAGGCCGTGTGCCATCAGGCGCAGTACGTCCGCCTCGCGTTCGGTGAGCCTGCCGATGCCGGGGACGGTCCTGCCGTCGCCGTGCAGGGCGGCGAGGGTGCGTACGGCGGAGGGGAAGAGCAGGCGGTCTCCGGCGGCCACGGTCCTGATCGCCTGGACGAGTTCGTCGGGGCGGGTCCGTCTGAGCAGGAAGCCGCTCACCCCGGCTCGCAGCGCCTCGTAGACGAGGTCGTCGTTGCCGAAGGTGGTGATCACGATGATCTTGGGGGGTTCGGGCAGGGAGAGCAGGTGCCGGATGGCCTGGACGCCGTCCACCGCGGGCATCCGCACGTCCATGAGCACCACGTCGGGGCGCAGTTCGCGTGCGGCGGTCAGGGCCCCGGCGCCGTCGGCCGCCTCGCCGACCACGGTGAGCCCGGGTTCGGAGTCGATGATGATCCGCAGCCCCGTGCGGGTCAGGTCCTCGTCGTCGGCGATCACCACGCGCAGGGTCATGGCCATGACCATACAGACCGCGCCCGCAGGGGCCCGCCCCGCATCGGTGGAGGTCTTTCCCGGGCCGCTGCTGTAGGGAAAGGGCAGGGCTCATCGGTGATTTACGAGCTTGCCGGGAATTGCGAGGAAAGCTGGGCTATCGCCTTTTGGTGTGGCATGCCCGTCAAGTCTCAAGTTTGAGAAGTGACATGAAAAGGCGTGCCGCGCCCGGTTTGTCGTGCTTGGGGCATGAAAAACCCCTGACGAGAAAAGCGCTGGCCAGTCACTCTTCGCGTCAGGGGTTGGTGCTACGTGAGAATCCTCGTGCCTCTATGACGGTGCCCGCTGTGCACATGAGCGGCCGTCACAGGCGCCTAGTTGTTGTTGCTGCTAGGGCTGAGGATGGGGATGTTGACGTCGCACAGGTTCAGGCCGAGGCCGAGGCCCAGGAGCAGGCCGAGACCCTGGTTGTTGGTGGAGCAGGTGGTCTCGCTGCTGGTGACGTCGACGTCCTGGTCGTGGCCGACGTGGAACGGCGGCACGTGGTAGGGCGACGGGAAGGGGTCGGTAGCAGCGGAGGCCGCGGTGGCCTGCGTCATGGCGGCGACAGCCAGGGCGCTTGCGACGGCCGCGCCGACGATAACGCGACGGATCATGGTATTCCTCCATGGAGACTAATGGGAAATTCTGGGCGAATCAGCGTGAGTGCCTTTCGGCTCCCTGCGGATCGCCAGGGACAATGATTGTGCATCGAGGGTCTGGATTTCAACGTTGTCGAGCAACTGGAAAGTAAAGTACTGAGGGTTTATCTCAAAAAATAGAATATGATCGTTTTGGCCCTTTGGGGACGACAGCGATATGTCATCGATGGCGCTTTTTTCTGTCTCCGGTGTATCTGGTACTGACATGTCGTAAAAGCGCGACAAACGAGCTCTTTGCGGGAATTGGTGCACGGATATTTCCCGACACTTCCGACGAGATCGACCACGTCGATCGCGTCAGGCGGCGTCCCGTACGCCGTGCGAGGCCGGAGATCGTGGCCCGCTCCGGCTGGGAGACGGGTGGAACGTGACCTGTGCCATATCCATGTCGTGGCCGTGTCGTGGTCGTACGGCCGGGCCGACGGGTGCCCTGAGGGCGTTCGGCGGACGGCCCGGGAGGGCCGCCGGCCTCCCGCGGCCGTCATCGGCGGGCGGGAAGGAGTGCGGAGGTTTGGAGATCGTGCCCCTGACGGGCGGCTTCTCAGGGAAATCCGAGGTCAAGACGCCCCGATTTTTCCCCCGAAAAGGTATGAATGTACTTCCTGCGGGCACGCGATCCAGAAGCCGAGCCGCCAACCGTCGAGCTTCCTCACCGTCATTGGATCGCCTATGTCTCTTCAGGGCAACGTCATCCCCATCATCCACTGGTCGCGCCGTTCTCTCTGTCTCACCGAGGACCCCGAACTCTTCTTCCCCGTCTCCACGGAGGGGCCGGGGCGGGAGCAGTACGAGCAGGCCAAGGCCGTGTGCCGCCGCTGCCCGGTGCAGCACCGCTGCCTGGAGTACGCCCTGAACACCCACCAGATGTACGGGGTGTGGGGTGGGACGAGTCCCGACGAGCGCAGGGCGGCGATGACGGCGCCCAGACGCGGGGCCAGGTGACGGATCACGGGAACGGGGCCGTACCCCTCAGCGGGGGCGGCGCGCGGCGGGGTGGGTGAGGACCCCGGCGCGGAAGGAGGGCGCGGCGTCCCCGGCCTGTCGTGACTCCTCGATCAGGGCGGCCAGCCGGGCGGCGGTGCGCTGCGAGGTGTCACCGCAGCAGACGTTGGTGAGCACGTGGGTCGTCTCCGCGCTCCGGGAGAGCGCGAGGATCCGGGAGGCCCACCGCCTGAGCTCGGTCTCGGTGTACCGGTAGGAGAAACGCTCCTCGACGTTCCCGCCCACCCACCGCGACGAGTGGCCGTGCAGGCGGACCACGGCGAGGTCGGAGGTCACGGCCGTCACCGGAGGGATCGAGGAGGGGTGTCCCTGGGGCATGTCGACGCACACGTAGGGGATGTCGTGCTCGGCGAGGAAGCCCAGGGTCGCGGCGCGGCCGGCCCCCTCCATCCAGGTCCGGTTGCGGAACTCGACACAGATCCGCATCGGCGCGCATCGGCGGGCGCATTCGAGGACGCGCCGCCTGCCGTGCTCCCCGGCGGGCAGCCACGGCGGGAACTGGAACAGCAGGGCGCCCAGCTTGCCCGCCTCGTGCAGCGGGGTGAGCGCGCCGAGGAAGCGCCGCCAGACCTCCTCGGCGATCCGCGGGCCGACGCCGTCCAGATAGAGGCGCTCCGGTACCTCGCCGAGCGTGTCCCGCAGGTCCTTGTAGAGCGCCTCGGGGCGGGTCGGATGACCGGTGAGCAGGGAGAACGCCTTGACGTTGAAGACGAAGCCCGCCGGGGTGCGGTCCCGCCAGGCCTGCACGGTCCGCAGTGACGGCGGGTGGTAGTAGGTGGAGTCGACCTCCACGATCGGGAACCGCGAGGCGTACCAGGCCAGTCGCGCGGCCGGGGTCGAGGCCTCCTCGGGATACCAGCCCGACTCCAGCAGCGACCTGTCCGTCCAGGAGGCCGTACCGACCAGAATCCGGCCCGGGCGGGCCGTCCGGTGGATGGCGTGTGTCATGCCCCGCCCCTGCCCCCGCGCCGGCTCCTCTCACCCGTGAGCCGACCGTGAACCACCCGCCCGCCGTTCGAACGCCGTCCGGGAGGCCCTCTGTGCGACCGGTTTACCGAAGTTTCCAGCTTTAGTGAAATGTCGTCGTTTCCGAGGGCCGGTCACTAGGGTTGCCCGGGTGGGGGCGGATACGGGGACACGGGTGTGGAGCGAACTGCGGGTTTCCTCGGCGCCGAGGGTCTCGGTGTCGATCTCGCCGAATCTGACGGCTCTGGCCGTGATCGCCGACGCGCTGGCGGGCAGACGGAGGGGGCTGCCCGAGCGGTGGCGGCGGGTGATCCAGGAGTCGGTCGGCCCGCAGGCACGTGAGGCGGTCAGGCCGCTCGGCGCGCCGGGATACTCGGTCGTCCCCGACAGCGTGGTGCCCCAGACCCCGATCGAGGGCTTCTCCGTCGCCTCGCAGGCCGAGCTGCTGCGCGCGGTACCCGAGGAGCAGCTGACCGCCGACCTCGAACAGGCCTTCGGCGAGCAGGGGGTGCCCGAGCACTGGCGCTGGGCCGCCGACCGGCCGAAACGCTGGCTGGCGGGGTACGCGGCGGCGCTCGGGGACGTGTGGGACGCGACGGGGCCGGTGTGGGCGCGAGCCGCGTCCCTGCTGGACCGGGAGGTCGAGCGGGTCGGCACCGCCGTCGTCAGGGGCGGCCTCGACGTGCTGCTGAGCTCCCTGAGCGAGCGGATCCAGTACGGCGAGGACGGGCTGCTGATCGCGGACCTGGAGCCGAGCCGGTACGACCTCGGCGACCGCAGGATGATCCTGGTGCCGATGCTGGCCGGGCGTGACGCCGTGATCGTGAAGCTGGACCACCCCGAGGTGGTGTGGATCGCCTATCCGGTCCCCGGAGCCGAGACGCTGTGGCACGGGCCCAACCCCCGGGCGGCCGACGAGCTGACGGCGCTGATCGGGCCGGTGCGCGCGGCGCTGCTGCACACCCTGGACCAGCCCGCCACGATGAGCGCCCTGGCCGCCGGGGCGGGGATGGTGCCCAGCGCGATCACCTACCACTGCGAGCGGCTGGTCGCGGCGGGCCTGGTCAGCCGCGAACGGCGGGGCCGTGAGGTGTGGATCGTCCGTACCCGCAGGGGCGAGGAACTGCTGGACCTGTTCCGGCACTGAGGCCCGCCGGGGCCGAGGCCCGCGCGATCCGTCGCGAGGGCGTGTGCGAACCTTGGCCCATGGCTACTGCGCGCTGGAACGGCGAGATCATCGCGGAAAGCGACGAGACGGTGATCGTGGAGGGCAACCACTACTTCCCGATCGAGTCCGTCTCCTCCGAGTACCTCAGGCCGTCGGAGACCACCACCGTCTGCGGCTGGAAGGGCACGGCGAACTACTACACGCTGCACGTCGAGGGGGCGGAGAACCCCGACGCCGCCTGGTACTACGCGGACCCGAAGGAGGAGGCCGCCCAGATCAGGGGACGGGTGGCCTTCTGGAAGGGCGTCGAGGTCACCGGCTGAGCCGGCTGCGGGACGGAGCGGAAAAGGAAAGGGGACGGCCGCGGTGCCGTCCCCTTTCCCGTGGCCGGGCGCCGGCGCACCGGTTCAGTGCACCAGTTCGGCCTCGACCTCGTGGCCGTACAGCCAGGCGTTCTGCCGCAGCGGGTCGCCCTTGGCGAAGCCCTCGTCGCGCCTGCGCTGTTCGGGACCGTCGGGCAGGTGGTTGACCACCTCGCGCCCCCGGCTGCCGAGCTGCACCTGGGAGGCTCTCGGCTTGCGGATCTCCTCGTAGCGCAGCAGCGCCCGCGGCGCGGTCTCCGGCGTCGCCTCCCGCAGGCATCCGGCCAGGACCGTGGCGTCCTCGACCGCCTGGCAGGCCCCCTGACCGAGGAAGGGCAGCATCGCGTGGGCGGCGTCCCCGAGCAGGGTCACCCGCCCGTCGGTCCAGCGGTCGAGGGGGCCGCGGTCGTACATGGCCCAGCGCTTGGTCTCCGACGCGGCGGCGATCAGTTCCCCGAGCCGGGGGTCCCACGTCTCGAACTCCCGGGCCAGGTCCTCAAGCCGGCCGTCCGTCGTCCACGACTCGACGCGCCACTCGCCGGCGGGCACGACCGCGACGACGTTGACCAGCCGTCCCCGGCTGACCGGGTAGTGCACGAAGTGCCTGCCCGGTCCGAGCCAGATCGTCTGGGACGGCCTGGTCATCAGGGAGGGGGCGGCGTCGGCGGGGACCAGGCACCGGTAGGCGCACAGCCCGGAGAAACGCGGCGGCGCCTCGGTCACGACCGTGGGCCGTACGGTGGAGTGGATCCCGTCGGCGCCGACGACCACGTCCGCGACGGCCGTGCTCTCCCGGCCCGCCGAGTCGGTGAGGGTCAGCTCGACCTCCCGCTCGTCCTGCCGCAGGCCGGTCAGCCGCCGGTCGAGCCGTACGATCTCCTCGGGCAGCGCCTCGGCCAGCATGGCCAGCAGGTCGGCCCGGTGCGCGACGTAGCAGTCGACGCCGTACAGCTTGCGGCACTCCGCCCCCATCTTCTGGGCGAACAACACACTGCCGTCCTGCCAGCGCCGCATCTCCCAGGCGGTCTCAAGGCGTACGGCGAACTCGGCCAGCCGTTCGCCGAGCCCGGCCCTGACCAGGGGGCGCACCATGTTGGGGGCGACGATGATGCCCGCGCCGACCTCACGCAGCTCACCGCTCTGCTCGTAGACGGTCACCTCGACCCCCGCCCTGCTCAGCAGCAGGGCGGTGGTCAGCCCGCCGAGTCCCCCTCCGACGACGGCGACTCTCATCGGGCACCTCCGCTGTTCACAGGCCCCGCCAGACGGCCGAGCCCTCCGTCAACTCTGATTCTGGACGGTCCCCCGCCGGGCAGCGGCGGCAGCCCGTCGTCGTCGGAGCGCCAGTCCTGTACGGGCACCAGCCCCGGGGCGAGCAGGTCGAACGGGCCGAAGAGCGCGCGGACCCGCTCGTGCGGGCGGAAGGTCACCTGCATGGGGGTGTTCGCCGTTCCCGAGGACAGCTGTGCCCGCGCGGCGGGCGTGCTCTCGGCCATGACGTGTGAGAGCGCGAGATGGCTGCCCGGCGCCACCCGCCGGGCGAACTCCTCGACGAGGCCCTCCGGGTCCTCCTCGTCGGTGACGAAGTGCAGCACCGCGACCATGACCAGGCCGACCGGCTCGGAGAAGTCGATCAGCCGGGTGACCTCGGGGTCCTCGACGATGTAACCGGGCCTGCGGACGTCGGCCTGGACGCTCGTCACGTTCTTGCCGCCGGCCAGCAGCACCTCGGCGTGCAGCCGTACGACGGGGTCGTAGTCGACGTAGACCACGGTGGCGGACGGGTCGGTCGCGTGGGCGATCTCGTGCACGCTGGGGGAGGTCGGGATGCCGGTCCCCAGGTCGATGAACTGCCGGACGCCCTGTTCGGCCATGACCTGGACCGCTCTGACCAGGAAGTCGCGGTTGGCCCTGGCCGTCGTCCTGGCGTCGGGGGCGACCGTGAGCAGCCGTTCGGCGAAGGTCCGGTCGACCGCGAGGTTGTCCTTGCCCCCCAGCAGGTAGTCGTAGACCCGCGCCGAGCTGGGCACGGTCGGATCGACCCCCGGGGGAACACGTTCCAACTTGGTCACCGCGACTCCTCCGTCGGCGAAGGCCAGCGCGTTGATCATACTGGTGGAATTACCACTCAGGATGGCTTATCAGGACCAAGTATCCGTTCTCGCTATCCCCTTCCGTACGGCCCCGCCAACGGGCGCGGGCCGTACGGAAAGAGGGTGTTCAGCGTGTCTGGACCTGGACGGAGACGATCTGGTGTGCGGTGATCCAGGTCGAGGAGGTCGTGCCCGCCGGGGCCCATTCGCTGTAGATCGGGATGTATCCGACCTCGGCGAGGAAGTGCTTCTGCAGGACGAAGACACGGTGCTCGCCCGTGCCACCCGAGCAGTAGCTGCTGGCGGTCTGGCCGTTGATCTGGTAGCTGCAACCCGTTGGGGCCGCCGAGGCGCTCGTCGCGGTACCGGTCACCATCGTGGCGGTCAGCAGCGCGGTGGCGCAGACGGCCGAGACCCGGCTTCTGGCGTTCATGCGTGACTCCTGGGGGGTGGGCGTCGGGTGTGCCGCCCGCCTTTCCGGTCCGCGCCGGGGTCGCGGCCTTCCTGGGCGGGCAAGAAGGCGGCCCCCGGGGCGGGGCGCGCCGAAGTCGCCGTCGAAGGCGATTAGATGAGGATGATGTCGCAGGTCAGCGCGCTTATGGTTAGGAAAGTTTCTTTAAAGAAAAGATAAACCGGGTCTTGGGGGGCGTCAATATCCCGTTTGGGGAGTGCGCGGGCCGCCGTTTTCCTGTCCGGATCGGGGGTCGTGCGGGTCCCCCGGTGACGGTGCCCGGGAGGCGGCGGGTCTTGTGGCGGGTGCCGGTCACATCTGTCCCCTCGCCGCCACGTCTGGGCTGTCCGTCCCCGGATGGCCATCACTTCGGGTGATCCCCCCGGCCTCTTCTCGTGTCCGCGGGAGTCGTGAGGTCGCCGACAAGAAGGATGGAACGGTCTAGAGTGTGCTCTCCAGGCGTAACCCCTTGTACGCGGCCAGAAGCAGGGAAGGGCGAACGGCTCGGCATGGTATTACGGACCCGCCGATTCCAGCAATTCGCCCGTGGCCGAAAACGGGCGGCGCGAGATGAAAATCATCCGCGAACGCCTTGACCTGCTCGTTTACTGGAAAAAGGTGCATAGCGTGAAGTTATAGAAAACTGTGGGGTTCAACCCACTCCCGCACGGTGTCAGCTTTGGTCCAGTCCAGGCTGCCTGGTTCGTTCGGCCCGCCCGCGGCGGCATCGCACATCGCCGGTCCCTCACCGGCCTCGTCGGCGCCGTGCGCGGCCGGGAGGAGCGGCCAGGCACGACCCCCCGAAGGCCAAGGAGGCCATTGTGGACGCCGAGAACACCCCCGTCGAGGAATTCGACGAAGAGAATGACACCAGGGGCATCAGCCGTAAGACCCTGCTGAAGGCCGCCATCATAGGTGCCCCGATCCCGCTGCTGATGGGTGGGGTGCCCGCCCTGGCTCGGGACGCCAAGCAAGAGGGCAAGCTGCTCGACCCGACGCCGTTCTGCGGCACCGGCGACCCCGCCACGATCGCCCAGACCGAGGGCCCGTACTTCAAGCCGGGTTCCCCGCTGCGCGACACGCTGACCGGCGCCGGAACGCTGCTGACCGTGAGCGGTTACGTGTTCAACCGCTCCTGCCAGCCGGTCGCCAACGCGCTGATGGACTTCTGGCAGGCGGACAACGCCGGTAACTACGACAACTCCGGCTACACCTTCCGCGGTCACCAGTTCACCAACGCGCAGGGCTTCTACAAGCTGACCACGATCGTGCCGGGCCTGTACCCGGGCCGCACCCGTCACATCCACGTGAAGGTGCAGGCTCCCGGCCGGGGCATCCTGACCACGCAGCTGTACTTCCCGGGCGAGCCGCGCAACAGCACGGACACCATCTACGACTCGCGTCTGCTGATGAACGTCAAGACGGTCGGCTCGGGCAGGGAGGGGACCTACGACTTCGTGCTCAACTTCACGGGCACGCCGCAGACCCCCACGCCCACCCCGACCAACAGCAGCACCCCGACCCCGACCGGCAACCCGGGTGGCACCTGGGCCGCGGGCACGAGCTACGCCGCCGGAGACGTCGTCTCCTACGGTGGCTCGAACTACCGCTGCATCCAGGGCCACACCGCCTACCCCGGGTGGGAGCCGCCGAACGTCCCCGCCCTGTGGCAGCGCGTCTGACGCGCCGGCCCGTCATGACCGGTGTCCGCGTGCGCGCGGCCACCGGTGCCGGATACTCCGGCCGGCGCACCGTGGGGCCGGTGCAGCGCGGACCGGTGGGCGGGACGGCCAGCCGTCCCGCCATGGCGGCGGTCTCCTTCCGCCGCGCCAACCCCGTAGTCACCGTGCCAGGGCGGGCGCTCATCCGGTGACACAGCGGGACGCGCGGGCGGCGGGGGACCGGCGCCGCGTCCGCGGATCGGGTGCCACGCCTGGGCGTGGCACCCGATCCCGTCGTGGTCTTCCCCGGTGCGCCCGGACCCTCCCGGGTCCGCACCCCCTTTTTTCCGGGGAACGCCGGGAGGCGGCCCGTCCGTCCAGGACGCGCCTCCCGGCGGCCAGGAAGCGGTCAGCGGTTCTGCTCGGTGACGAGGAAGGCCACGGAGCCCCCCTCGCCGATGTCCGCGTCCAGCGCCTTGTCGTCGAGCATGTCGGCGGCCGCGCGGTCCAGGAAGATCCGGGCCCCGTCCGTCTCGACCACCTTGTCGTCCGTCTCCGGGCCGTTCACGACCGACAGTGTCAGTGAGCCCGTGCCGTCCGCCTGCGAGGCGATCCGGACGCCGGTGTCCTCCGATTCCGCCACCTGAGAACTGAGGTCCCTGATCACCTGGGCAGCGGTGTCCGTCAATGTGAGCATTGTGACTCCTTGTCGGGATCTCGGGTTGATTACTCGCCCTTGCCCGCTGTGAAAGTGCCCAACCTCCTCGCCGGTCGTTATTTCCTCCGCCGTGCCGTACGAGGTCCCGGACGGGAAACCGGTGCCGAGGAGTTCGGTGGCGCTTGGCGACGCCTGGTGGCGCCCTTCACGCGCTCACCCGAACGGACGCCTCGCCGGGTGGTCGGCGAGGGTGGCATCGCTATATTTGCTATATTTAGTACATGCTAAATATGACCGATGCGCTGTCGTTCGACGGGTGTGACCTGCGTTACGGCGACAGCGGCGGTGAGGGGGTGCCGGTGGTCCTCACGCACGGCGCCGGGGCCGACCACGTGATGTTCGACGCCCAGGCCGAACATCTGCGCGTCCGGGGGTTTCGCGTCGTCGTCTGGGACATGCGCGGCCACGGCCTGTCCCAACCGGCCGCCGGCCCGTTCACCGCGGAACGGGCGCTGGCCGACCTGCGCGCGCTCATCGAACACCTGGCGCTGGACCGGCCCGTGCTGGCAGGCCAGTCTCTAGGCGGCAACCTCGGCCAGGCCCTCGTCCGGCGGGACCGCCACCTGGCGCGGGCCCTGATCGTCATCGACTCCGCATGGAACACCGGGCCGCTGTCCTGGGGCGAACGCGTGCTGCTCAAGATGGCCGCGCCGATGTTGCTGGCGCTTCCGGCCAGGCGTCTCCCGGAGCTGATGGCCAACGCCTCAGCGGTCACACCGTCCGCCCGGGCGGACGCGCGGCGCGCCTTCTCCCAGATGCCCAAGGAGGACTTCGTCCAGGTGTGGAAGGCCGCCGTCGAGCTGGTCGTCCCCGATCCCGGCTATCGCACGCCCGTTCCGCTGTGCCTGATCCGCGGCCTGCACGACCGAACCGGCAACATCGCCTCGGCCATGCCCAGATGGGCTCAGGCCGAAGGTGTCGAAGAGATCGTCATCCCTGACGCGGGCCACATGTCCACCCAGGACAATCCGCGAGCCGTCAACGCGGCGATCGAGACGTTCCTCGACACGCTGACCCGTCAGGAGCGGTGATGGACGCCGACAAGCGCGACTCGTTCACCGTCTCGGTGGGTGACCTGCTGGCCTCCTGGAACCTGCCGCACGCCACCGGCCGCGTCTACGGGCTGCTCCTGGTGAGCGAGGAGCCGCAGTCCCTGGACACGATCGCCGCCGAGCTCTCGCTGAGCAAGGGATCGGTGAGCACCGCCGTGCGCCAGCTGGACTCCTGGGGGCTGGCCAGGACCATTCCCCAGCCGGGAAGCCGCAGGCTCCTGGTCGAGGCCGCCGGCGGAATCGCGTCCCTGCTGGAGGCCAGCCACGCGCGCGCCGGGACCCTGATCGCCGCCCTGCGAGAAGGAGAGGACCTGGTCGGCCCCGGTCCCGCGCGACGGCGGCTCCAGGACGTGATCGGCCTGTTCGAAAGTTATGTCGACGTCGGAAACCAGATGCTCACCGCGTACCGCAGGCAGCGGGAACGCCGGCCGTGAGCTCCGGCGGGTCGTCCTCGCCGGACACGTGGGGGAGGGGCACCCGCCCGGGGGACACAGGGGGACACATGGGGGCATCGAGGACACCGGGGAACGCTGTGGGGCGGCTGCGGGACAATGGTGCGCATGCGTGCGAGTCGCCTGCTGTCACTGCTGCTGCTTCTGCAGACCCGGGGGCGGATGACGGCCACCGAGCTCGCGGGAGAGCTTGAGGTCTCGATCCGCACGGTCTACCGGGACGTCGAGGCGCTGTCGTCGGCGGGTGTGCCGGTCTACGCCGACCGGGGGCCCGCCGGGGGATACCAGCTGCTGGACGGCTACCGCACCCGCCTCAACGGCCTGACGGCACAGGAGGCCTCCTCGCTGTTCCTCGCGGCGCTGCCGGGGCCCGCGGCGGAACTGGGCCTGGGGGAGCTCGCGGCGAACGCCGAGCTGAAGCTGCTCGCCGCACTGCCGCCGGAGCCGCGTTCCCACGCCACCCGGATGCGCGAGCGCTTCCACATGGACGTCCCCGGGTGGTACCGCGACGCCGACGAGACCCCTTTCCTGGCCGACGTCGCGGAGGCGGTCTGGGAACAGCGGCCGATCCGCATGACCTACCGGCGCTGGGGGCCTCGCGAGGTCGTACGGCTGGCCCAGCCGTACGGCCTGGTGCTCAAGGGCGGGACGTGGTACCTCGTGGCGGCGGCCGACGGGGGAGGCCCGCGCACCTACCGCGTGTCGCGGATCGTGACCGCCGAGATCCTCGACGGCCGCTTCGAACGGCCCGAGGGCTTCGACCTGTCCGCGTTCTGGAGGGACTACTCGGCCGAGTTCCGTGCCCGCATGCACACCGGGCACGCCCTGGTGCGGGTCGCGCCGGAGGCGATGAAGATGCTCCGTTACGCCGTCGGCGCCGAGATCGTCGACACCGCCCTGGCCGACGCGGAGCCGCCGGACGAGCGGGGCTGGACCACACTGCTCCTGCCGACCGAGTCGACCAGGCACGCCCACTGGCTGCTGCTGCGAATGGGCGCGGACATCGAGGTGCTCGAACCACCCGAGCTGCGCGCCATGATGACCGAGACGGCCGCCGGGCTCCGCGACCTGTACGGTCCCCGGGAGGAGCCCGGAGAAGGCGTCTGAACAGCGGAGACGCCGGGAGGAAAAACCGTCGCCCATCGCAGGGCCGCTGCCCTACTCTGTCCGGATGCCGAAGCCTTTCTCCCCCGCCTTTCCCATTCGCACCGCCCGTCTGATCCTGCGCCCCTTCACCCACGACGACCTGGAGGAACTGCACGTCATCCGGTCGCTGCCCGAGGTCGCACGGTACGTGCCCTGGGAGCCGGGTGACCTGGAGAAGACCGCCAAGGCGCTGGAGGCCAGGATCGGGCAGACGACGCTGACCGAGGAGAACCAGCCGCTCACCGTCGCGGTCGAGGTGGCCGAGACCGGCGAGCTGATCGGCGACGCCATGTTGTTCTGGGTGAGCGAACAGCACCGCTGCGGAGAGGTCGGCTACGTCTTCCACCCCGCCCACCACGGCAGGGGATACGCGACCGAGACGGTCATGGCCCTGCTCGAACTCGGCTTCGACGGCCTGGGCCTGCGCCGGATCATCGGCCGTCTCGACACCCGCAACGAGGCGTCCGCCCGGGTGCTGGAGCGCGTCGGCATGCGCCGTGAGGCCCACCTGGTGGAGAACGAGCTGTTCAAGGGGGAGTGGACGGACGAGTTCGTCTACGCGATCCTGCGGCGCGAATGGGAGTGCCGGTAGGACCCGTGCGACCAGGTACACCCGTTCAACGGATCTTTCCGTGATCGTCGGGCGTACGTGGTCGTGCACGGCCGGTGCTGATCCGGATTCGTGAGGGTCGCGGCGGCGTGGCCGACCGCTTCGCGAGAGAGCCGGACGCCGCGTGCGCCATCCCGGCGCGCCCCCGGGCTACTTCGGCGACGGAGGAACCGCAGGTCGAAACCCCTCGAAGTCAGACTCTGAGCAGCCCCGGCGGGGCACACTGCGCCCCGGTCATCGACGCCTGGTGTTCGCTGGACCGATCTGTCGCGTGGGAAGCGGTTCGCCCCGGGCGAGGGCGGGTGTGGTCAGCCGACGCCTTCGACGATGCGGAAGTCGCGCTCGACGCCGTCGGGGAGGGCCACCAGCGCCTTCTGGTACGCCTCGCTCTCGTATGCCGCGACGGCCTGTTCAAAGCTGTCGAACTCGATCAGAACGACGCGTTGCGTGATTCCGGCCTCGTGGGCGACGACTCGACCGCCACGGGACGGCAGGAGGGACAGGTTGCGCCCGCCCCCAGCCTGGACAGCCAGACCGGCCAGCTTGTCGTAGGCGGTCAGCCTCTCAGGGTCGGAGACGGCAGGGTAGACACTGACCCAGTAGCCCTTGGCCATGGAAACCTCCTGTGTTCGGCCGGACACGTCCGGCTTCGAATCGGCACTCGGATCGATCGATCCCGGCGGCGGGTACCGCGGTCGGCCGAATCGCCGTACGCGCAGGTTAGGGCTTGACGCGCGGCCGAGGGAAAGACCGGTCCGGGATAGACTCAGAACGGATCGTTATCAATCGGCAGGGGGCACATGGCGCCGGACACGGTGAGCCTGCGGTACTTCCTGGTGCTGGCACAGGAGCTGAACTTCACCCGCGCGGCCGCAAGGATCGGTATCGCACAGCCCGCGCTCAGCGCCCGGATGCGCCGACTGGAGGCGGAACTCGGTACGGCCCTGCTGGTCCGCAACACGCGTAGCGTCGCGTTGACCACGGCCGGGGCGGCTTTGGCGGAGTCCGCGCCGCCCGCGCTGGCGGCGCTGGACCGGGCATGGGACACCGCCCGGAGCGCGGCGGCCGGTGAGCTGGGCACGCTGCGCATCGGATACAGCCTCACCGCCGGGGCCGAGACGGCACCGGCCCTGGTGGACAGGCTCATTCGCAGCAGCCCGGGACTCAAGGTCGGCGCGGTCCCGATGGCGACACCGGAGATCTGCCCCGCGGTCGCCGACGGCCGCATCGACGCCGGGATCACCCGCGGTGAACAGCCGGGCCGTGGCGTGCGCCGGTTCCTGCTGCGGCGTGAGCGCGTCGGGGTCCTGCTGGCGCGGCACCATCCGCTGGCCGAACACCCGGAGATCGAGATCGCCGACGCGGCCGCGTATCCGCTGCGACTCCCGGACCGTGCGGCCAACCCCGTGATCTACGATCAGCTGTCCGCGCTGTTCCGAGACACCCGGCCACACCCCCGGTTCCACACGCCCGCGGTCACTGTCGACATGTCTCTGCGCGACCTGCGCGACGGGGTCACCCTCGCCCCGGGCGGAGAAGCCGCGGTCACGGCACAACCGGCCGGTCTCACCTGGCGGCCGTTGCGGGGCGCGCCCAGCCTGACGATCCACCTGGTCCTCCCACGTGAGCCGTCGCCGCTGCACCGCCGCATCCGTGCCGTCGCCAAAACCCTGGCGCACGAACTGCACTGGCTGCCGGACTGACGCGCGGGAGGTCAAGCGAGACGGACGCCTGCGGTGGCGGGCCGAAGACCTTGCCCCCGTCCGCTGACCCGGCTCAGTCCTCGATGTCCGGGTTCGCCGCGAGGACGTGGTCCCTGAGCCGTCTGAGGCGCGGCAGGAAGTCACGGACCCGCAGCGCCCGTTCGCGCAGCCCGGCGGCGGAGCCGACGCCCAGGTCCTCGGTCAGGTCGAGGAAGCCGGGCATGAACGCCTCGGCCGCCCCGGGGCCGCCGTGGGCCAGGATCTTCAGGCAGCGGGCGTAGGTCGCGGCGATCCAGAAGACCGCCTCCCGATGGTGCCCGCGAGCCAGAAGGTCGTGACCGCCGCCGACCGCGATCGGCCGCGCCGCCGCCGTGACGTCCGAGGCGAAGGGGTACGGCGTGGCGGGCCCGGCGGAAGCGGCGTCGAAGGCCCGTGTCATCGTCCCCAGGTGGTGCGCCACGCGTTCCGGGGTCAGATGCGCGCAGCCGAGCAGCGCGAGCAACTCCTCGTGGGCCTCCGGCCTGCCGTACTCGATCAGCAGCGCCCGTGCCGCCAGGTAGCGCAGCCGTACGGTGGGATTGCGCAGCCCCGCGGTGAGCAGGACATGCGTGGTCACACCGGTCGGGAACAGCCAGCCCGTCACCCGGTCGTACGGCGGAGCGGAGACGTCGAGTGCCGCGAGCCCGTCGGTCACCCTGCGCTCGGCCTCCTCGCAACGCCTGACGACCCACCTCCGCCTGGCGTAGTCCCCGGCGGCCGCGGCCCGCAGCGCGGTCAGGGCACCCGTGGGGTCGGCCAGGACCGTCTCTCCCCGCAACGCGCCCGCGAGGTGGTAGGAGGCCAGGATCTCCTCACCTGAGGGCATCGGTTCCCAGCCCAGATAGGTGACTTCGAGCAGGGCCCCGCCGTAGCGGAACTTGCCGGGCTTGCGAGGGGTCCGCCTGGCCGAGAGGACGACCATGACGTCGACGTCGGAGGAGGGGGAGAGCTCGGCGACCCACCGCTCCGCCACCGCTCGTGCCTCTCCAGCGTTCACCGGTTCATCTTATTGATTTACTTTGTAAAGGAGCCGGGTCCGGACAAACCCGTCACAGCGGAAACCACAAATAAACTGGCCTTGAGGCCGGGAAGCTGGAGGCGGGATGGAGTTCGTCGTGCAGGCGCCACCGCCTGTTTTGCGGCCCTTTGTCGCGGGCTACACCGGCTATCGGGAGGCGGGGCCGGAGCCGAGGGTTCACCGTGGCCTGCCGTCGCCGTACCTCACGTTGATCGTCACCCTCGACGAGCCGCTCGTGATCGCGGTGCGTTCCGATGGGAGGGCGGGGCCGGAGCGGTACGACGCGTTCGTCGGCGGTCTGCACACCAGCTCGGCGCTGATCACCCATGACGGGCGTCAGTCGGGCATCCAGCTGGCGTTGACCCCGCGGGGTGCGCGGGCGCTGCTCGGCCTTCCCGCGGGGGAGATGGCGGGCGCCGACCTGCATCTGTCGGAGGTCGCGGGAGGCTGGGCGGGGCGGTTGCGTGAGCGGGTGCTCGAAGGCGGGGCCGGCGGCTGGGCCGGGCGTTTCGCGGCTCTCGACGCGGAGTTGCTGGCCCGGGTGAGTGTGGAGCGGGTGATGCCGGCCGAGGTGGCGCGTGCCTGGGGGCTGCTGACGGCCTCCGGTGGTACGGCGAGCGCGGCCGAGCTGGCCCGCGCGGCGGGCTGGAGTGGCCGTTACCTGAGCCGGAGGTTCGCCGCGGAGATCGGTCTCCGGCCGAAGGAGGCGGCGCGGGTCGTGCGTTTCGACCGGGCGCGGCGGAGGTTGCGGCGGGCTGCGGCGCTGGGGGAGAGGCTGACGCTGGCGGATCTGGCGGCCGGGTGCGGTTACTGCGACCAGGCTCATCTGGCCAGGGAGTTCGGTGCGCTCGCGGGGTGCCCGCCGAGTCGCTGGCTGGCGGAGGAGTTCCGAAACGTCCAAGCCTGGGGTGCCGCGCTGGCGGAAGACTCGGGTTCATGAGCAACAACACTTCACAGCCCCGGGTGTGGCCCA
Source organism: Streptosporangium sp. NPDC049376 (assembly GCF_044466505.1). Lineage (NCBI taxonomy): Bacteria > Bacillati > Actinomycetota > Actinomycetes > Streptosporangiales > Streptosporangiaceae > Streptosporangium > Streptosporangium sp. NPDC049376. The sequence goes on from NZ_JBITMT010000021.1 coordinate 54,309, forward strand.
TGTTGCGTGCCCGGAATCCTCGTGATCTCATCCGTTTCCTCACCGAGGCGTTCGGTTTCGAGGAGAGCGTGGTGTACGGCGACGGCGAGCGGGTCGACCACGCCGAGCTCTCCTGGCCGCTCGGCGGCGGTGTCATGCTCGGCGGGACGCGCGACGTAGCGGACGATCCGTGTGGGCTGGTGCCGGGTACGTTCGGCGCCTATGTCGTGACGGACGCGCCCGATGAGCTGTTCGCCAGGGCGGTCGCCGCGGGGGCGCGTCCGGTTCGCGAGCTCACGGACACCGACTACGGTTCCCGTGACTTCGTCGTCGCCGATCCTGAGGGCAACCGGTGGTCGTTCGGTACCTACGGGGGGCATGTCGCGGAGTGAGGCGCGGGCCACGGGGTCGTCCCGTGGCCCGCGCGTTCACCGGCCTTCGGTTCCGGCCAGAAGGTCAGTGGGTCAGGGGGTCAGGATGTCGTCGATGGCGGCGTGCAGGTTGGGCTGCGGGCCGATGTGGTGGGGGTCGCCGGTGGGCTGGGCCGTTCCGGTGAGCTTGAGGGTGTCGCGGACCTGGGCGGGGGTGAGCACGCCGCTGTTGGCCTTGGCGACGCCCTGCAGGGCGGCGACGGTTCCGGCGATGACGGCGCTGGCGCTGGAGGTGCCGTTGAAGGAGCCGTTGTAGAGCTTGTTCGGGTTGGTCTCCGAGGGGGTCAGTTCCTGCCAGCCGGGGACGCCCAGCGTCGCCACGCAGGCGCCGTAGGCCTGGACGTCCAGGCGGGAGCCGTAGGTGGAGAAGGACAGGGCGGTCCGCTCGGCGGCCGGGCTTGAGCCGGTGCAGTTGGTTCCGCCGGGGCTCGGAGGTGCTCCGGCGCCGACCATGATGGCGCCGGAGTCGGGGCGGCCCATGATGGTGGTGGCGTAGGTGTCGGTGGTGTCGTCGAGGTTGTTGCCGCCGTTGCCCGCGGCCTCGACCACGGTCACTCCGGCGGCGACGGCCAGGACGGTCTGGTCGTAGACGCTGCCGTCGACCTCCCACGGGTACCAGGGGCCGCCGCCGCCGGACGGGGTCACCGCGACCTCGTACAGGATGACGTCGCCCGGTCCGGAGTGGGCGGTGGCGTAGGCGACGCTGTCGGGTACGGCGGTGCCGGACACGTGGAGGGTGGCGTTCGGGGCGATGCCGGCCATGCCGACGCCGTTGTCGTCCTGGGCGGCGATCACTCCGGCGACGGCGGTGCCGTGGGCGACGGAGGAGTCATGAGAGCAGGGGTCGCCGAACAGGGACGGCACCTGGACGATCTCGCCGGTCGCGACGCGTCCGGCGAGGTCCTCGTGGCAGAGGTTCCACTGGTTGGTCAGCCCGTTCAGTTCGACGGGGCTGTGCCGGTTGGTGGTGGTTCCGTCGCCGAGCTGGCCGCTGCTGTTCATGCCCCAGACGTAGAACCACTGGCCGAGTTTGGTGATGGTGTGGGCCAGGCCCGCCACGGCCGCCTCGCTGTTGGCGGTGGTGGCGGTGGGGGAGTGTCTGTCGGTGGTGGTTCCGTCGCCGAGCTGTCCCTGGTTGTTGTCGCCCCAGGTGTAGGTGGTCGAGGAGACCGAGGAGGTGGTGGCGACGCTGTGCTTGGTTCCTGCGGAGACGCCGTTGACGTTGGTCAGGCCGGTGACGGAGACCGGGGTGGTGCGGGTGGTGGTGGTTCCGTCGCCGAGCTGGCCTTCGCTGTTGTCGCCCCAGGCCTTGACGGTGCCGCCGGTGATGAGGGCCAGGTTGTGGTCGCCGCGGCTGCTGACCTGGCCGACGTTGGTCAGGCCGGTGACGGTGGCGGGGGTGGTGTGGTTGGTGGTGGTTCCGTCGCCGAGCTGGCCTGCGCCGTTGTTGCCCCAGGCCTTGACGGTGCCGTTGGCCATCAGGGCCAGGGAGTGGACGCCGCCCGCGGCGATCGTGCCCGGTCCGGCGGCCACGCCGGTGAGGCCGGGGACGGCGATGGCGACGGGGGAGTCGGAGCCGGCGTAGCCGAGCTGTCCCTGGCTGTTGTCGCCCCAGGCGCGTACGGTGCCGTCGGACAGGACGGCGAGGGAGTGGCCGATGCCGGCGCTGATGCCCACGGCGTTGTAGATTCCGGCGACCTGTACCGGGACGGTGCTGTCGGTCAGGGTGCCGTTGCCGAGTTGTCCCTGGCTGTTGTCGCCCCAGGCCCAGACGGTGCCGTCGCTCTTGAGCGCGAGTGAGTAGGCGGCGCCGGCGGAGACGGAGGAGATGTCGGTCAGGCCGGGGACCTGGGAGGGGACTGTCTTGGCCGTGGTGTTGCCCAGGCCGAGTTGTCCCTGGCTGTTGTCGCCCCAGGCCCACACCTGCCCGAGTGTCGGTGACCAGGAGACCATCAGGGAGTGGTCCTCGCCCGCTGCGATCGTCTGCGCGCCGTAGGAGGGGATGACCGGGGACTGGACCTCGATGTCGGTGACGGTGATGCCGTCGCCCTTGCCGCCGGTCTGGGCGTTGGCGTAGTCGGCGTCGACGCCGCCGCCGGCCGGGGAGCCGGTGGCGTTGCGGTACTTCTGGTGTGAGGCCAGGGGTTCGGTGGGGGAGACGAGGTTGGGCCTGGCCTGGGCGATCTCGACCGAGGGCAGGGCGTTGAGGTCCTTCAGCAGGCCTTCGACGCCGCTCTTGGGGGCGGTGACGACGAACCAGGAGTTGAGGTCGGGCAGTTGCCTGCCGGTCTTCTTCTCCAGCTGGAGGCGCCGTTCGGTGGTCTTCGTCTCGGAGGTCGAGGACAGGGGCCTGATGGAGGCGTCCTTGTACTTGGCCAGGACCTTCTGGATGTCCGCGGTGTTTCCGGAGTCCTTGGCGACCAGGCCCTGCCCGCGCAGCCGTACGGTGAGGCCGGGTTTGAACTTCACCGTGAGCTGGGTGGTCGAGAAGCCCTTGGGCAGGGGGGCGTGGGTTCCGGGGGCGGTGGCCTTGTCCTTGCTGTGGTCGTAGGCGGGGGCGGGTTCGGCCGAGGCGGGGCCCGCGGTGACCACGCCGGACAGTGCGCCGACGGCTATGGCGAGTAGAGCGGCGGCGAGTCGTCGTCCGGTTCGCCGTTGTGGGGGAGATCCCGCGTGACCCCGGGTGGCGGAGTGATCTGGCACCGAATTCTCCTCTTTTCTTGCTCGTCGTCCTCTGTGGTGCGTGGGTGCCGCCCGGTGTTCGTGACTTTGGGCATGCGGGCACGCCGAATGGCGCGTTTCCCACGCGATGGGTGTTTGTTGTGAAACCAAGGGAGCCGACGGGTCAGCATAGGCCGATCATGTGTGTGAAAATCAACTGTGAATTTGATTTACACGGTTGGCTTCCAGGTGGATGCGTAGCGTCATTGTGCCGGCCCTTGTTGTGGGAGATTGGCTGTCCACCGGCTTGACAAAATGGATTGCGCACCATATTGAATCTGTTGATTCACTGAGGGTGACGCGTTTCTGTGAAGGAAGAGTAATTCGGGGTTTCCCGGGTGCGTTCCGTCCTGTGGAAATCACTCTGGCGGCATTTCCCGCCATATGGGGAGTTTTCCGGGAGGGGGTCAGCGGGGCGGGCGCAGGGCGCCTGCCGAGGCGGACATGAACGCGGCGAGCAGTACGGGGATGCCCAGCGCGGCGGGCAGGCCGACGATCTCCGCAGCCCCGCCGATGAGGGCGGGCCCGGCGACCAGGCCCGCGTAGCCGATGGTGGCGACCTGGGCGATGGAGGCTCCGGCCCGCTGCGGGTCGTGGTTGCCAGCCGCGGAGAAGACCTGGGGCACGATCGTGGACAGGCCGAGGCCGAACAGGGTGAAGCCCGCGACGGCGACGGGGACCTGGCCGACGAGCAGCGCGGCGCCCAGGCCTGCGGCGGCCAGCAGGCCGGAGACGCGGACCAGGCGGACCGGGCCGAAGCGCAGGGCCAGCCGGTCACCGGCGAGGCGGCCGATCGTCATGGCGGTGGAGAAGGCGGCGAAGCCGAGGGCGGCGACGCCCTGCGAGGAGCGCAGGTCCTCGAAGAGGTAGACGGCGGTCCAGTCGACGGCGGCTCCCTCTCCGACGAGCCCGGCGAAGGCGACCACGCCGATGAGGACGATCCAGCCGTTTCTGCGTGTCCCGGCGGTGGCCTGGTCCTGTGACGGCGCGGCGGGCGGGGCGGGGGGCAGCAGGTGGCGTCCGGCCAGGAGCGACGCCAGGGCGAGGGTGACGCCGGTCGTGGCCAGGGTGGGGCCCGCTCCGGCGCCGAACCAGGCGAACAGGCCGCCGATTCCCGCGCCGAGGAGGCCGCCGACGCTGTACATGCCGTGGAAGCCGGACATGAGGGGGCGGCCGCAGGCGCGCTCGACCTCGACGCCGTGGGCGTTCATGGAGACGTCGAGGGAGGCGTTGACGACGCCGTACAGGAAGAGGGCGGCGATGAGCAGGGGCAGGGTCGGGGCGTAGCCGGGCGGGATGACGGCCAGGGCCGTGACGACGGCGGCGGGGGTGATGACGCGGGCGCTGCCGAAGCGGTCGGTGAGGCGTCCGGCGAAGCGCATTCCGACGATGAGGCCGGTGGTGAGGGCGAACAGGCCGTAGGCGAGCTGCCCGTTGCTGAGGCCGAGGTCGCTCTTGACGGCGGGGATGCGGGCGGCCCAGGCGCCGGAGACGGTGCCCAGCGCCAGGAAGAAGAAGGACACGGCCAGGCGGGGAGCGGTGAGGGCGGCTCCCCGTTCGCGGTTCAGAGGACGTCCCGACGGTCGAAGGCGGCGGTGGCCGCCTCGATCCTCGTCATGACGCTGAGCGCGTCGCGGAGGGTCTGGGTGTCGAGGAAGCCGAGGAGGTGGCGGAAGTCGGCCAGGCCCGCGTCGGTGATCCGCTCGACGAGGGTGCGGCCCGCGGAGGTCAGCTCGACCCGCCGCACGCGGCGGTCGTTGGGGTCCTCCCGGCGGGTCACCAGGCCGTGGCCGACGAGGCGGTCGACGATGCCGGTGACGGTGCCGAGGCCGACGTCGAGGTGGTGCGCGAGGTCCTGGCCCGAGGCGGAGTCCCGGTAGGCGAGGAGCATGACCACTTTGAGCTGGCGCATCGTGAGGTTGGTGTCGAAGAGCGGAGAGGGCGCCCTGCGCTGGGCGAGGAATCGTCCCAGGTCGCGCTGTAGCTCACCGATGCGGCTGATCAGTCGGTCGCGTTCGTCGTCCACACTCACCCTCTCGCTTCCTGAGAAGGTTATCAGGAAAGCTAGACAGCGTTAAATATTCGCATAATGCGAAGTGTTAGGCTGGAGAGAACTTACTGTGTCGTACCCCTCAGGCCCTTAGGAGTCCGCCCCCATGACCGCCCTGGCCAGGTTGAGTCTTGCCAACCGCAGCCTTGTCATAATGATCGCGGTCGTGTTGAGCGCGTTCGGCGCCTTCGCGATCCCCTCGCTCAAACAACAGTTGCTGCCCTCGCTTTCGTTTCCCGGCGCCTTCGTGGTCGCCCCCTACCTGGGAGCCTCCCCCGAGATCGTCGAGGAGCAGGTCACCAAGCCCATCGAGGACAGCTTCCAGGGTCTTGAGGGGGTCACCGAGGTGACCTCGACCTCCCGCGAGGGGATGGCGCAGGTCCAGGTGTCGTTCGAGTACGGCACCGACATCGACGCCTCGGTGAGCGAGATGCAGCAGGCGATCTCCCGGATCGGCTCCCAGCTGCCCGACGGCGTCGACCCGCAGGTCCTGGCAGGCGGCACCGACGACATCCCGGTGCTGGTGCTGGCGGTGTCCGCGGGCGGTGACCAGCGGGCCACGGCGGACAGGCTCAGGCGGATCATGGTGCCCGCGCTGCAGGGCGTCGACGGGGTGCGCGAGGCCACGGTCACCGGCACCCGGGACGAGACCGTGGTGGTCACCCCCGACACCAAGAAGCTCGCCAAGCACGGCCTGGCGCCGACCGCGGTCGCCGACGTGCTGCGCGCCAACGGCCAGCCGATCCCCGCGGGCAGTCTCACCGAGGACAACCTGTCCCTGACCGTCCAGGTCGGCGACCGGATCACCTCCATCGAGGACCTGGAGAACCTCTACCTGCAGCCCGCCGCCCCGGCGCAGCTCCAGCAGCAGGGGGCTCCGCAGAGTCGTACGGCGCAGGCCCAGGCGGCGCAGGCTCAAGGCGCCCGTGGCGCGGGGGCGCAGCGGCCGCCGGTCGCCGTGGCGGCCCCCAAGCCGCCCAAGCCCGTCAAGCTCGGCGACGTGGCCACGATCGAGCGCTCGCAGGCCGACAGCACCTCGCTGACCCGCACCGACGGCGAGCCGAGCCTGGGCGTCTCGGTCACCATGAAGCCGGACGGCAACGCGGTGGCCATCTCCCACGCGGTGAGTGAGAAGCTGCCGGAGCTGAAGAAGGAGATCGGCGACTCCGCCAAGGTGAGCGTGATCTTCGACCAGGCGCCGTACGTGGAGCGTTCGATCGAGGACCTCACCACCGAGGGCCTGCTCGGCCTGGCCTTTGCGGTGCTGGTCATCCTGATCTTCCTGCTGTCGGTGCGCTCGACGCTGGTGACGGCGATGTCCATCCCGCTGTCGGTCGTCATCGCCCTGATCGCGCTGTGGCTCGGCGACTACTCGCTGAACATGCTGACCCTGGGCGCCCTGACCATCGCCGTCGGCCGCGTGGTCGACGACTCGATCGTGGTCCTGGAGAACATCAAGCGTCACCTGGGGTACGGCGAGGCCAAGCGGGACGCCGTGCTGGCGGGTGTGCGCGAGGTGAGCGGCGCGGTCACGGCCTCGACCCTGACGACCGTCGCGGTCTTCCTGCCGATCGCGGTGGTCGGCGGCATGGTCGGGCAGCTGTTCGCCCCGTTCGCCGTCACCGTGACGGTCGCGCTGCTGGCCTCGCTGCTGGTGTCGCTGACGGTCATCCCGGTCCTGGCGTACTGGTTCCTCAAGGCCCCCGTGCTCAGCCCCGAGCAGGCGCGCGCGATGCGCGAGGAGGCCGAGGCCAAGGAACTGCGCAGCCCGCTGCAGCGGATCTACCTGCCGGTTCTGCGCTTCGCCACCAAGCGCAGGCTGATCACCGTCCTGGTCGGCGTCGTGATCTTCGTGGGCACGATGGGCCTGGCGGGGCAGCTGCAGACCAACTTCCTGGACTCCTCCGGCCAGAACACCGTCTCCCTGACCCAGAAGATGCCTCCCGGCACCGACCTGGCCACCACCGACGCGGCGGCCAAGAAGGTCGAGCAGGTGCTCTCCTCCGTCAAGGAGGTGGAGACCTACCAGGTCAACGTGGGCGGCGGTGGCGGCTTCATGGGCGCCGCCTCCGGTGGCGGCGGCGGGGACCGCGCCTCCTACTCGATCACGGTGGCCGACGGCACCGACACCGCGGCGCTGGAGAACACGCTGCGCGACCGGTTCAAGGGGCTCACGGACGCCGGTGAGATCACCGTCGGCGGCTCCCAGGGCGGTCCGGGCGGCGGCTCGACCAACCAGCTCCAGGTGCTCGTGCAGGCGCCGGACATCGACACGCTGCGCGGCGCGGCCGAGACGGTGCGCGGCGCGATGGCGGACATGGGCGGCCTGCGGGACGTCTCCTCCAACCTGGAGGCCAGCGCCAAGCGCATCGAGGTCCGGGTCGACCGGAGGAAGGCCGCGGAGAAGGGCCTGACCGAAGGCCAGATCGGGCAGCTCGTCGCACAGTCCTTCCGGGGCGCGACGCTGGGCCAGGTCACCCTGGACGGCCGGGCGAGCGATCTGATCCTGCGCAGCGGCGACGCCCCCGAGGACATGGCCGAGATCGGCAGGCTGAAGCTGCCGACCGCGACCGGCACGGTCAAGCTGTCCGAGGTCGCCAGGGTGTCCAGGGTCGACGGCCCCACCCAGGTGACCCGGGTCGACGGGGAGCGCAGCGCGACGGTCTCGGGCACCTCGACCGCCAGCGACCTGGGCGCCCTGACCACGACGCTGACCGCCAAGCTGAAGGACCTGAAGCTGCCCGACGGCGCGCGCTACACCATCGGCGGCGTGAGCGCCGACCAGAGCGAGGCGTTCGGACAGCTCGGCCTGGCGATGCTGGCCGCCATCGCGATCGTCTTCATGATCATGGTGGCGACGTTCCGCAGCCTCGCCCAGCCGCTGGTGCTGCTGGTCTCCGTGCCGTTCGCCGCCACCGGCGCCATCGGCCTGCTGCTGGCCACCGGCACCCCGCTCGGCGTGCCGGCCCTGATCGGCATGCTGATGCTGATCGGCATCGTCGTGACCAACGCCATCGTGCTCATCGACCTGATCAACCAGTACCGTGAGAGCGGCCTGGGCGTGGTCGAGGCGGTGATCGAGGGCGGCCGCAGGAGGCTGCGGCCGATCCTGATGACCGCGGTCGCCACGATCTTCGCGCTGATCCCGATGGCGCTCGGCCTGACCGGCTCCGGCGGGTTCATCTCCCAGCCGCTGGCCATCGTGGTCATCGGCGGCCTGGTGTCCTCGACGCTGCTGACGCTGGTGCTGGTGCCGACGCTGTACGTGATCCTCGAACGGACCAAGGAGCGGCTGAGCCGCGGGTCCAGGGCGGGCAGGCACGAGGCCGACGCCAAGGTCGACGACGACAGGCTGACCCCGGTCGGCTGACCTCCGCCTCACCACCCGCCGCCCGCCGTACCCCGAAGGAGGGGGACGGCGGGCGGCGGCGCGCCTACCCCCTGGCGGGTCCGGAACGCGGGCGGCAATAGACTGAGGCAACGTGACTGCCAAGCCTCGCATCCCCAACGTTCTGGCCGCCCGCTACGCCTCGGCGGAGCTGGCCCGCCTGTGGTCCCCCGAGTACAAGGTGGTGGCCGAGCGCCGCCTGTGGCTGGCGGTGCTCGCCGCGCAGGCCCGGCTGGGGATCGCGGTGCCCGAGGAGGCCGTCGCCGACTACGACAAGGTCGTCGAGCAGGTCGACCTGGCCTCCATCGCGGAGCGCGAACGGGTCACCCGCCACGACGTCAAGGCCCGCATCGAGGAGTTCAACGCGCTGGCCGGGCACGAGCACGTGCACAAGGGCATGACCTCGCGCGACCTGACCGAGAACGTCGAACAGCTGCAGATCCGCGACAGCCTCCTGCTGGTGCGCGACCGGTGCGTGGCGCTGCTGGCCCGTCTGGGCACGCTGGCCGCCGAGCACTCCGGCACCGTGATGGCCGGGCGCTCGCACAACGTGGCCGCGCAGTCCACCACCCTGGGCAAGCGGTTCGCCTCGGCCGCCGACGAGCTGCTGGTCGCTCTGGCCCGGCTTGAGGAGCTCATCGCCCGTTACCCGCTGCGCGGCGTCAAGGGGCCGGTCGGCACCGCGCAGGACATGCTCGACCTGCTCGGCGGCGACCGGGCGAAGCTGACCGCCCTTGAGGACCACGTCGCCGGGCACCTGGGCTTCGCGAACCGGCTGACCAGCGTCGGGCAGGTCTACCCCCGGTCGCTGGACTACGAGGTCGTCACGGCGCTGGTGCAGCTGGCCGCCGCCCCCTCCTCCCTGGCCAAGACCATCCGGCTGATGGCCGGTCACGAGCTCGTCACCGAGGGCTTCGCCGAGGGGCAGGTCGGCTCCTCGGCCATGCCGCACAAGATGAACACCCGCTCCTGCGAGCGGGTCAACGGGCTGACCGTGGTGCTGCGGGGCTACGCCTCCATGACGGGCGAGCTGGCCGGCGACCAGTGGAACGAGGGCGACGTCTCCTGCTCGGTGGTACGGCGGGTCGCCCTGCCCGACGCCTTCTTCGCCTTCGACGGGCTGGTCGAGACGATGCTGACCGTGCTCGGGGAGTTCGGGGCCTTCCCCGCGGTCATCGCCGCCGAGCTGGACCGCTACCTGCCGTTCCTGGCCACGACCAAGATGCTGATGGCCGCGGTGCGCGCCGGGATGGGCAGGGAGAGCGCCCACGAGGTGATCAAGGAGCACGCGGTCGCCTCCGCGCTGGCGATGCGCGAGCGCGGCGTGGGCAACGAGCTGCTGGAGCGTCTGGCCGCCGACGAGCGCTTCCCTCTCGGCCAGGCCGAGCTGCGGGAGCTGCTCCAGGAGCGGCTGTCCTTCACCGGCGCCGCCGCCGACCAGGTCGCGACGGTCGTGGCCAGGATCGAGGAGGTCGTCGCCCGCCACCCGGCCGCGGCCGCCTACACCCCGGGCGCGATCCTGTAGCTCTACCCTTTCCGGATTTTTCTGGACCCTTCTGGAGCCCCCCATGGAGTTGACCTCCGCCGAGGACGTGGCCGCCGCCTGCCAGGACGACACGATCGTCATGTGGGCGGCGCAGGGAATGCGCCCCGGGATCCGGGCATGGGCGCACGGGGAGGCGGTCGCGGTCGCCAGCCCCGACCTCAACCGCCGCGACCGGCTCACCGTCCGGGGCCCCGCCGGTCAGGTCGCCGTTCTCGTACGGCGGGTGCTGCCGGAACTGGCCCCCTCCTACCGGGTCATGGCGGAACGGGACCTGGCCGGGGAACTGGTGGGCCTGTTGCCCGGCTCGGGCCCGGTCCGGCCGTTCGAGTGGATGGAGACCGCGACCCCGCCCTCACCGCAGGACTCCGGGGAGGAGGAGACCGGATGGCTTGAGGAGAGGGACGCGGAGGTCGCCGCCCTGCTGGCCGAGGCGGCCCCCGCGGCGTGGGCCGTACCGGGGCTGCCGGGGATCCGCCGCTGGGCGGGGGTGCGCGCGGCGGACGGGAGCCTGGTCGCCACGGCCGCCGACGCCTGGTCCTGCCCGGAGGTGGGGTTCGTCGCCGGGGTGGCGACCGTCTCCGCGCTGCGCGGCAGGGGATACGGGCGGCGGGTGTGCGCCTTCGTCTTCCGGTCGCTGATCGCCGCGCACGGCAGGGTCGCGCTGGTCGTGGACACCGACAACCGCGCCGCGATCGGCGTCTACGAGCGGCTCGGCATGCGCCTGCGCCCGGTCGCGGCCCTGGCGCCGTTCTCCGCCGGCTGAGGCGACCGGGCCACTTCGTGGAATTGGCCGTTCTCCGCGGGGAGGGGCGCAGGACAGGATGCGGTCATGACATTGACGGTATCGCTCAGCTCCCTCGCCGCCGTCGCGGTGATCTCCCTCGGAATGGTCCTCACCCCCGGCCCCAACATGCTCTACCTGATCTCACGGTCGGTGACGCAGGGCCGGGGGGCGGGCATGATCTCCCTGGCGGGTGTCGCCGCCGGGTTCCTGGTCTACCTGGCCGCCACCGCGGCGGGGATCGCGGTGCTCTTCGCGGTCGTGCCCGCCGTCTACACCGCGATCAAGCTCGCGGGCGCGGCCTATCTGCTGTGGCTGGCCTGGAAGGCGGTGCGCCCCGGGGGCGGCTCCGTCTTCACCCCCGGCGAGACGCGTTTCGACCCGCCGGGCAGGCTGTTCTCGATGGGGCTGGTCACCAGCCTGCTCAACCCCAAGATCGCGGTGATGTACGTGTCGCTGCTTCCGCAGTTCCTCGATCCCGCGCACGGCGACGTCGCGGCCCAGGGCCTGACCCTCGGTCTCGTGCAGGTCGTCGTCTCCCTGTCGGTCAATGCCCTGATCGTCCTGGGCGCCGGGTCCGTCGCCTCCTTCCTGACGGGCAGGCCGCTGTGGTCGCGGGTGCAGCGTTATCTGATGGCCACCGCCCTGGTGGGGATCGCCCTGCGGGTCGCGACCGACCGCTCGCGTGTTCTGGTCGCCGTACCGTAGCGACGATCTTGGGCGAAGCGGGGAATATGGGACACTGCTGTCGTGCTCACCGCCGTGCTCGCCTTCATCGCCGTCGCACTGGTTCTCACCGTCTCCCCGGGCCCGGACACCGTGATCGTGCTGCGCACGACGATCGCCTCGGGCCGCGGGGCCGGGTCGCTCGCGGGGGCGGGGGTGATCCTCGGCTGCTACGTGTGGGGGATCGCGACCGCGCTCGGCCTGACGGCGCTGCTGGCCACCTCGGACCTCGCCTACACCGCCGTCAGGATCGCGGGCGCCGTCTACCTGACCTGGCTCGGCGCGCGGGCGCTGTGGAAGAGCCGTTCCGGCTCCGCGACGCGCCGGGAACAACCCGAGGGGGAACCCGTGACCGGCGCGTGGAAGGTCATGCGGACCGGGTTCGTGACCAACCTCCTCAACCCCAAGGTCGGGGTCATCTACATGACGCTGCTGCCGCAGTTCGTCCCCCACGACGCGGCCGTGCTTCCGACGACCCTGCTGCTGGTCACGGTGCACGGCCTGCTGGGCGCGGCGTGGTTCGTGCTCGTGGTCTGGGCCGCGCACGCCCTGCGCGGCGGGCTCTCCCGGCCGTCGGTGCGCCGCCTCACCGAGCGGCTGACCGGCCTGGTGTTCATCGGCTTCGGCATCCGCCTGGCCGCGGAGGCGCGCTGAGGACCGGCCGCGGGGACGGGGTCAGTCGCCGAACCAGCCGGGCACGTCGAGCCGGAACACCTGGCCCGCGGTGAGCGCGCGCAGATCCGCCTCGAACGCCCCCATGCGTTCCCGTCCCAGCGTTCGCGCCCAGCGTTCGCGCAGGTCGTCGAAGATGCGGGCCGAGAGCGCCAGGCTCTCCAGGCCGTGGGGCGTGAGCCGTACGATCTTGCGCCTGGCGTCGCCGGGGTCGCAGGCGCGCTCGACGTAGCCCAGCCGCTCCAGGGTGGCGACGGTCTTGCCCGCGGCCTGCTTGGTGATCCCCAGGCGTCTGCCGAGCTCGACGGCGGTGGTGCCCTCGACGCCGATCGCCTGCATGACGAAGCCGTGCATCGGCCGCATGCCCGGGTGCCCCCGGCGGGCCAGCTCGGCGTGGAGGTCGTCGATGAGCATCCGGAAGCCGATCAGGAGCCTGAGCGGAAGCTCGAAGCCGGGAGGATCACTGGGCACGGTCGGTAACCTGGTTCGCCGATTCGACAACTACGTTTACGTTGTCCACCTTAGGAGCTCCCTCCGGCCCTGTCACCCGAGGCCCGCCCCGGTGCCCGTTCCGCCGGACAGGACGATCGCCACCGTAGGTCGTGATTTTTCATGTGTTGTCCTCACTTTCAAGGGCATACGGATGGCAGCCAAGCAAGAGGGAGTGTGGACCATGACAGTCACCGGCATCATCACCGCCATCGTCATCGGAGCGATCATCGGCGCGCTGGGCCGGCTGGTCGTCCCGGGGCGGCAGGGCATCCCCATCTGGCTGACCATCGTGATCGGCATCGTCGCGGCCCTCATCGGCACCGCGATCGCCGGTGCGCTGGGCGTGGCGAGCACCCGGGGGGTCGACTGGATCGAGCTGCTCATCCAGATCGCCCTGGCGGCCGTCGGCGTCATCGCGGCCGCGGGCCTGTACGGCAGGCGCGGCGTGCGGTGACCGGTCCCGCGCGGACCTGTGAGCGAACGCGGAACGGCCCCGGCCGGGGAGAACCCGGCCGGGGCCGTCCGGCGTGTTCAGGAGGTCCGGCGCGTCACTCTCCGCGCGCCTTGGCCAGCGCCGCCTCGAAGGCGTCCATCTCCCGCTGGAGGCGGTCAAGGCCCGCGGACGGCAGCCAGGCCATCACCCGGGCGACCCCCGCACGCTCGCACGCCTCCAGCACGGCGGGGTCGGCCGGCGCGGCCATGACCACCGTCACGACCGTCCGTCCCGCGTCCTCGGCCCTTCGCCGGAGCTCACCCACCCGGTCCAGGACGTCCGGCGCGTAGTTCGGCAGCCAGCCGTCGCCGTAGGAGAGCACCCGGTCGAGCACCCGGGGGCCGGTGCCGCCGACCAGCACGGGGGGATGAGGGCGCTGCGCGGGCTTCGGCCAGGAGAGGATCGGGTCGAAGGAGACGAACTCCCCGTGGTACTCGGCCTCGTCCTGGGTCCAGATGCGGCGCATCGCCTCGATGTTCTCCTTCATCACCGCGAAACGCCGCGCCGGGTCGACCCCGTGGTTGCGGATCTCGGGTTCGTTCCAGCCCGCCCCCACGCCGAGCTCGAACCGGCCGCCGGTGAGGTGGTCCACGCTCGCCACGGTCTTCGCCAGGCTGATCGGGTGGTGCTGCGGCACCAGGCAGACGCCCGTCCCGACCCGCAGCCGGGTCGTGACCACGCCCGCGGCCGTACAGGCGGTCAGGGCGTCGTAGGTGTGCGCGTACTTGCGCGGCAGCGTCCCGCCCTCCGGCGGCACGGGAGGCTCCCCCCAGGCCTGGATGTGGGTGTGCTCGGTGAAGAGAAGGGCGTCGTGACCCCGTTGCTCGACCAACTGGGCCAGCACGCCCGGGCGGACCGCGTCATGCGTAGCGAAATATCCGAAACCAGATTCCATGGCGTCCCCGTCTCCCACGGAGGGCGGGTGCGGCACCGCTGTGCCGCACCCGCCCCGATGTCATCGGAACTTCATCTGAAGCGGCGGAGCCGGAGGCTGTTGCTCACCACGAACACCGAGGAGAACGCCATCGCGGCTCCGGCGATCATCGGGTTGAGCAGTCCGAGCGCGGCCAGTGGCAGCGCGGCCACGTTGTAGGCGAACGCCCAGAACAGGTTCCCCTTGATCGTCGCCAGTGTACGGCGCGACAGCCGGATCGCCTCGGCCGCGGCCCGGAGATCCCCCCTGACCAGGGTCAGGTCGGCGGCCTCGATCGCCGCGTCGGTCCCGGTGCCCATCGCCAGGCCCAGGTCGGCCTGGGCGAGCGCGGCGGCGTCGTTGACCCCGTCGCCGACCATGGCCACCGAGCGGCCCTCGGCCTGCAGCCGCCTGACCACCTCGACCTTGCCCTCGGGCAGCACCTCGGCGATCACCTCGTCGATGCCGACCTCGGCGGCGACCGCGCGGGCCGCGGCCTCGTTGTCTCCGGTCAGCAGCACCGGGGTCAGGCCGAGGCCGCGCAGCCGCTCGATCGCCTCGGCGCTGGTCGGCTTGACGGTGTCGGCCACGACGAGGACCGCGCGGGCCCTGCCGTCCCAGCCGACCGCGACGGCCGTACGGCCCGCGGCGTGCGCCGCCTCCACCGCCCGCTCCAGCTCGGCGGGCAGGTGCTGAGCCCAGTCGGCCAGCAGCCTGGGCCTGCCGACGACCACGGCGTGGCCGTCCACGACGCCCTGGACACCGAGTCCCTCGACGTTGGCGAAGTCCTCAGGCGTGGGCAGCTCGCCCACCCGTTCGGCGGCGGCGCGGGCGACGGCCCTGGCGATGGGGTGCTCGGAGGCGTGTTCGAGGGCTCCGGCCAGGCGCAGCACCTCGTCACGGTCCTCGCCCTCGGCCGGGTGCACGTCGGTGAGGGTCATCCGGCCCTCGGTGACGGTGCCGGTCTTGTCGAGCACCACGGTGTCGACCGTACGGGTCGACTCCAGGACCTCGGGGCCCCTGATCAGGATGCCGAGCTGGGCGCCGCGTCCCGTGCCGACCAGCAGGGCGGTCGGGGTCGCCAGGCCGAGCGCGCAGGGGCAGGCGATGATCAGCAC
Source organism: Streptosporangium sp. NPDC049376 (assembly GCF_044466505.1). Classification (NCBI taxonomy): domain Bacteria; kingdom Bacillati; phylum Actinomycetota; class Actinomycetes; order Streptosporangiales; family Streptosporangiaceae; genus Streptosporangium; species Streptosporangium sp. NPDC049376. The sequence continues at coordinate 69,619 of NZ_JBITMT010000021.1, forward strand.
CGCGACCGCCGCGGTGAAGGCGGCCGAGGCGCCGCCCCCGGTGCCGAGCCAGAAGCCGAGCGTGGCCACGGCCAGCGCGATCACGATCGGCACGAAGATCCCGGAGACGCGGTCGGCCAGGCGCTGCACCTGCGCCTTGCCGGTCTGGGCCTCCTCGACGAGCTTGGCCATCCGGGCCAGCTGGGTGTCGGCGCCGACACGGGTGGCGCGGACCAGCAGCCGGCCGCCCGCGTTGACGGTCGCGCCGGTCACCGCGTCGCCGGGCCGCACCTCGACCGGGACGGACTCGCCGGTCAGCATCGAGGCGTCGACCGCGGAGGAGCCGTCCTCGACCACGCCGTCGGTGGCGATCTTCTCGCCGGGCCGTACGACGAACAGGTCGCCGACGGCGAGCCGGTCGGCGGGGACACGGACCTCGCGTCCCTCACGCAGCACGGCCACGTCCTTGGCGCCGAGTTCGAGCAGGGCCCGGAGCGCGGCGCCGGCGCGGCGCTTGGAACGGGCCTCGAAGTAGCGGCCCGCGAGGATGAACGCCGTCACCCCCGCCGCGGCCTCCAGGTAGATGTTGCCCGACCCGTCGGTGCGCTCGATGGTGAACGCGAACGGGTGGGTCATGCCGGTGGTGCCCGCGCTGCCGAAGAACAGCGCCCACAGCGACCAGCCGAAGGCCGCCAGGGTGCCGATGGAGACCAGGGTGTCCATGGTCGCCGTGCCGTGGCGCAGGTTGGTCCAGGCGGCCCGGTGGAAGGGCCAGCCCGCGTAGACCACGACCGGCGCGGTCAGCGTGAGCGAGAGCCACTGCCAGTTCGGGAACTGCAGCGCGGGGACCATCGCCATCGCGATCACCGGTACGGCGAGCGCCACGGAGGTGATCAGGCGGTCACGCAGCGGCCGAAGCTCCTCGGCCGCCTCCGCCTCCTCGTCCCGGCTCTCGCCCGCCGACGGCGCGGCGGGCGGGTCGGGCAGCTTGGCGGTGTAGCCCGCCTTGGCCACTTCGGCGACCAGGTCCTCGGGACTGATGTCCCCGGAGTAGGTCACCTTGGCCTTCTCGGTCGCGTAGTTGACCGTCGCGGTCACGCCGTCGAGCTTGTTCAGCTTGCGTTCGATGCGGTTGGCGCAGGAAGCGCACGTCATGCCGCCGATCGAGAGTTCGACCGCGCCGCCGGAAGCCGGGGCCCTGTCATCGGTGAGGGGGGACATCGTCTCTCCTTTCTCGGTTCTCGGTTCGCGCCCTCGTCAGTGGGCGTGTCCTCCGTGGCCGCCGTGTCCGGCCTGCTCGCCGGTCCCCGAGGCCGGGGCGGCGGCCTGGCCGGTGCGCACGGTGAAGCTCGCGGTGCGCACGACCCCTCCGTGCTGGAAGTCTAGGAAGAGCCGGTAGGCGCCACGGCTGGGCACCTCGGTGTAGAAGGTGATCCCGGGGCCCGCGGCGGTCCTGCCGTCGCCGGGCTCCCCGTCGGGGTGAACGTGCAGGTAGGCCAGGTCCCCGTCGCGCAGCGCGACCAGGTGGCCGTAGGCGCCCAGGTAGGGCTGCAGGTCGGTGACGGGCCTGCCGTCCTTGGCGACGCTCAGGGTGAGCTTGCTCAACGCGCCGGGGGTCAGGTCACCGTCGAGGGTGACGGTGTAGCCGTCCACGGTGGTCGTACGGCTCGCCGCGGGCAGCGCCGCGGGCCTGTAGTCACCGGGGGCCAGCAGGTCGACGCCCAGGGTCAGCGCGTCGCCGCCCTCGGGGGCGAAGTCGGCGAACGCCCGGTAGGCGCCCGCGGCGGGCAGCGTCAGCGGCACCGACCACTCGCCGCCTCCGGCCTCCCGGGGGTGCAGGTGCCAGAAACCGCCGAGGTCGCGTGAGACGACGATGAAGTGCAGCTTCTTGTCGTGCTGGACCTGGTATCCGGTGACGGGCCTGCCGTCGGGGCCGGTGACGGTGAAACGGAAGTCCGTCTCCTGGCCGGGCTCGACGGTGGTGGTCCGCGGGGTCAGGGTGTAGCCGTTGTTCGACACTTGAAGTCCTTCCGGTACGGACGTCTCGCCGGGGGCGGGTGAGGCGGTCGTGTGGGGTGTGGCCTGGGGGGTGAGGCCGGCGGTGTCCGCCGCCCTGCCCGCGCCGAGGGCTCCGCCGAAGAGAACGGCGAGGCCGAGAAGGTAGGCCCCCAGCCTGGCTGGGGTGTTCATGCCGGATCGACCACTTCGTATCCGGCGGTCCGCACCGCGGCCCTGACCGCGTCGTCGCTGACCGGGCTCTGTCCGCTCACCGTCACCAGGCCGGTCGCCAGGTCCACCTCGACGCCGGTGACGCCGGGGACCTCGCCGACCTCCTCCTTGACGGAGCTGACGCAGTGGCCGCAGGTCATGCCCTTGACGGTGTATGTGGTGGTGCTCATCGTCTTCTCTTTCCGTTCTTCTCTCGTGTGCCCGGTCAGGACCTGACCAGGCGCGCGATGGCGTCGGTGGCTTCCTTGACCTTGCTGTCGGCCTCGGCTCCGCCCTTGGCGGCCGCGTCGGCCACGCAGTGGGCCATGTGCTCCTCCAGCAGGGACAGGGCGAAGGATCTCAGCGCGTGGTCGGCCGCGGACACCTGGGTGAGGATGTCGATGCAGTACTTGTCCTCGTCGACCATCCGCTGCAGGCCGCGGACCTGGCCCTCGATCCTGCGCAGCCGCCGGAGGTGGTCCTCCCTGTTCGCGGTGTAGCCGCTCATCTCCCTCTCCTCTCCGGTGGTCGCTTCACCCTTCACAACACGGTACCCCCCTACCGTATTCCGGACTCTCGGGACTCCGGTTCCCGGTTGATACCCTGGGGGGGTACTGGAATGACCATAACATACCCCCACGGGGTTGCCTCCCTCAAGGCGTGCGCGCCCCGTCGTGTCGATCGCAGAGAGTGTCGGATTCATTACTCATTGTTATTACATTGTTTGGAGTAATGGCACGGAATCGATGCCTTTGCCTCTCTGGGGTGACCCTTTCAAGGTCTTTCTCATTAGCGTGGTCTTTAAGTCCACGCCGTGTCGGCGTCTTTTTGAGATGCCTGAACGGTGTTCCCGGCGACCTGGGACCACCAGGGCGCATCCATCACGACATGGAGTGATCACTCATGGTCAAGCAGATTCTCGCGGCCGGTGCGATGGTGGCTTCCGCTCTCGCCGCCCCCGTGACGATGCCGGCTGAGATCGCCAACGCCTCGACGGCGCCTCAGGCCCTGTCGGCCGGTTCCGTGCACCTCACCCAGAGCAGCCTCGTCCTGCGGCCCTGCCGTCACGGCCGATGCCACCGCGGAGGCGGAGGCGGCGGTGGAGGCGGCGGTGGCGGTGGCGGCGGCGGAGGTGGCGGCGGCGGTAACCACAGCGGCGGCGGAGGCGGCGGTGGAGGCGGCGGCGGCGGAGGTGGTGGCGGTGGAGGTGGCGGTGGAGGTGGCGGCGGCGGCGGAGGAGGTGGTGGCGGCTGATCCCGCCCGAACTCTCCGCACATCCCGGATGTCCCTCCGGCCGGTCGAGGCCACACGGCCGTCCGCCGGGCAGGGGGAGACGGCCTCCAGGCCGTACGCCATCCGTTCTCCGGGGGGCGTCTCCGGCGTCAAGGAGAATTCCCTCTTGACGCCGGAGACGGTCTTCGCCGCCTTTCCGATGCTGTGAGAAACCGATGAGGTGAAAGGCCGATTCCAACCGAAACAATGGAATTCCGATGACCGGCCGCGGGTTTCCCGGCGGCCGGTTTCCGGGCCGAGAGGGAGGCGCCGAGGGGTTTCGCCGGGCCGTACGGTGGGAGGCTCATCGGCGTGGACGACATATGGGATCTTGTGGTCGTCGGCGGTGGTCCCGCCGGATCCGCCGCCGCCCTGCGGGCCAGGCAACTCCGTCCTGACGCCCGGGTGCTGCTGCTCGACAAGGCCGACTTCCCCCGCGACAAGGCGTGTGGTGACGGCATCGCCGCCCACGGGCACGACGAACTCGCCCTGCTGGGCCTGCCGGACCTGATCGCCGACCATCGACCGACGCGGCGCCTGTCGATCGTCTCGCCCGGGGGAGCGCGGGTCGACGCCACGGTCGCCAGACCGAACCACGTCGTCCCCCGTGCGGTCTTCGACGCCCGCCTGGTGGAGGCCGCCAGGGAACGGGGCGTGGAGGTCCGGCGCCACCGGGTCCGCGCCCTGGCCGTACGGCACGGGCACGTCGTCCTCGACGGCACCGTGACGGCCCGTGCCGTCGTCGGCGCCGACGGGGCCAACTCCGTCGTACGGCGCCTCATCGGCATGCCGGCCTCCCCGGGCAGGCACACCGCGATCGCCGTGCGCGGTTACGCGGACGTGCCCCTGGACGACGACGTCCAGCGCATCGTCATGCAGGGGGAGGGATGGCCCGCCTACGCCTGGTCGTTCCCCGTCGGGGACGGTAGCGCCAACGTCGGCTTCGGGATGCTGCTTCCCCGGCTGCGGGCGACCGGCCTGCCCGGACGCCGGGTCCTGCACGACAGGCTCGCCGAACTGCTGCCCCACCTGCCCGCCCGCGACCTGCGGGCCCACCACCTCCCCCTGTCCCCGGGCAGGCCGGGGGCCGGGGCGGGCAGGGTGATGCTCGCCGGCGACGCGGCCGGGCTGATCAACCCGCTGACCGGGGAGGGCATCTACTACGCCCTGCTGTCGGGCAGGCTCGCGGGCGAGGCCGCGACGCAGGCGCCGGACGACCCGCTGCCCCGGTACCGGGGAGAACTGGGCAGGGCGCTCGGGCGGCATCTGAGGACCACCGACGCGCTCGCCCTGGCCGCTCGTTCCCCCCGGTTCATCGACGCCGCGATCGGTGTCGCCGCCCGGCGGCGGGAGGTGTTCGACCTGCTGGTCGAGGTGGGGCTCGGGGCGGGGACCGTACCGCCCTCCCTGCTCTTCGCCGTGGCCCGCCGCTGGCTCGGCGAAGCCGTACGAGGAGCCTGACCTTCCGGGACTGTTGCCTTGATCACTCTTATGGTAAAGAAGGTTTCCAGTAAGGCGCCTCGACCTCCCCCCATCGAAAGGCCCTCTATGCGACTGCGTTCGCGTGTCCTGAGCATGATCGTGGCGTTAACGGCGGCGATGACCACCGCCACCCCCGCCCTGGCGGACGGGCCGACCGGCGACATCGTCTACGCCACCCGTAACGGCGGCAAGGTCGTCGCCCTCACCTTCGACGACGGCCCCTCTCCCGACTGGACCCCCAAGGTCCTCGACCTGCTGCGGAGCAGGCAGATCCGCGCCACCTTCTGCCTGCTCGGAAACCAGGTCAAGGCGCACCCCGAGCTGGTGCGCCGCATCGTCGCCGACGGCCACGCCGTCTGCAACCACACCGTCAACCACGACTCGCTCGCCGGCTGGACCCCCGAGGCGATCCGCGCCGACCTGACCGCGACCAACGACGCGATCCGCACGGCGGCGGGCGACCCCAACCTGCCCATCAGGTACTTCAGGGCCCCCTATGCCGCCTGGGGTGCCTCGCCGCAGGTCGCGGCCTCCCTCGGCATGTCGGCCCTGGCCTGGACGATGGACCCCTCCGACTGGGACGGTTCCCCGGCGGACGTGCTCGTCCAGCGGCTGAGCTCGCAGATCTACCCGACGGCCGTCTCGCTCTCCCACGACGGCGGTGGCGACCGCTCGGCGACCGTGGCCGCCTACGGGCAGCTGATCCCGCAGTGGCAGCAGGCCGGCTGGGGGTTCGAGCTGCCCGCGACCACCGGCGGGCCGTACCCGCCCGCGTGCACCTCGCCCGTCTGGCGTGGCCGTGACAGCTACAGCCAGGGCGACAGGGTCTCCCGCAAGGGGCACATCTACCAGGCCCGGTGGTGGACCCAGCTTGAGGACCCGGCCAACGCCTGGTGGGTGTGGGCCGACCTCGGCGCCTGCTGATCCCGGACGGCCCTCGGAAGGCCGGGCGAACCGTGCGGCGTCGTGCTGGCAACGTCCGTGGCGCCCGGGTCTGAAGGGGGCCGTTCTCCCGGTCCGGCCTGGACGGCGTGTCAGCAGGTGGCGGCGGCTCCGGCGCGCTCCTGGGCGAGGCTTTCCGCCGGCGACCGCCCCCTGGTACGGCCGAGCTCGGGCAGGAGGGACACCACCCCGAGCACGGCCAGCCCGGCGCCCAGCCAGAGGGGGGCGCGCAGCCCGAAGCCGTCGATGACCAGCCCACCGGCCGAGGAACCGATGATCACCCCGAGGGTGATGAAGGAGGCGTGGACGGTGTTGACCAGCGGCCCAGGGTTGCCCACCCGCTGGACGCGTACGGCCATCGCCGGGTTCATGGTCACTCCGACCAGCCCGACGCCCAGCATGGCGATCACCGCGGGAACGCTGAGGTGGGCGAACGCCGCGAACCCGGCCAGGAAGACCGTGTTGAGAACCAGCCCGGACAGCAGGACGCCGACGGTGTGCCTGTCGGCCAGGCGCCCGACGACGTGATTGCCGGCCACGGTGGCCGCGCCGTACGCGACGAGCAGGAGGGGAACGGTCTCCGAGGCGAACCCGGTGACCTGGGTGAGGATCGGGCTGAGATAGCTGAAGGCGGCGAAGGTCGCGCCGATGATGAGGGTGCTGGTCGACAGCGCCAGCCACAGCCGGCCGTTCCTGAAGACCGCCATCTCCCGCCTGAGACCGCCACCCTCGGCACGCCCGAGCCGGGGGACGCCCGCCGTCGTGGCGAGCGCGGCGACGACGGTCAGGGCGCCGACGGCCCAGAAGGCGGCGCGCCAGCCGAGCCGTCCGCCGATCAGCGTGGACAGCGGCAGCCCGAGCAGGGTGCCGAGCATCAACCCGTTCAGGACGACGGCGAGGGCACGGCCGCGCACCTCCGGGCGGCTCAGCCGGACCGCGACCGAGATGGCGACCCCGAAGAAGGCCTGGGAGGCGACACCGGTGACGACGCGCGCGACGATCATGATCGGGTAGGAGGGCGCGACGGCCGCGAGCACGTTGCCCGCCAGAAAGACGGCGAACAGCAATATGAGCGCGGGTTTCGGGCGTATCCGTACCAGTGCGACGGTCATCAGCGGTCCGCCGACCGACATGGCCACCGCGAAGGCGGTGATCAGATAGCCGATCTGGGAGATGGTCACGCCGAGTCCGCCCGCCATCTCGGGCATCAGGCCTCCGACGGCGAACTCGCTGGTCACCATGGCGAAGATGCCGATGGCCAGGACGTAGACGGCTCTGGGCAAGGGGAGCTCCTTTTTGCACCGATCGGTGTAGAACTTGGGCGTGAAAAGGCAGGAGTCAGGCCAGGGCGTCCATGGCCGTGGCCGCGATGGCCGCGACGGTGGCGTCGTCGGCGCCCCCCTGGGCGGCCACCCGGATCCCGGCGATCACGGCGTTGACGAACCTGGCGAGTTCGGCGGGGTCGCGGGTGGAGCCGATGTCGCCCGCGCGCTGCCCGCTCTCGATGACGGCGCTCAGGTCGGCGATCCGCCGTTCGGTGTCGCGGCCGAGCATCAGGGCGATCTCCGGGTCGCGGCCTGCGAGCTCCATCGTGGTGTTGACGGTCAGGCAGCCGAGGCCGTGGCCGTCGCGCCGGTTCTCCGCCTCCGTCCTGAGGATCCCGGCGAACAGCGCGCGGATCCGCTCGATCGCCGGCAGTTCGTGACTGTCGAGAATCCGCAGTTGGTCGGCGGTGGTGGCGTCCATGTAACGGGTCAGCGCGCGCTTGAACAGCTCACGCTTGTTGACGAAGGCGTTGTACACGCTGCTGCGGTCCAGGCCGAGCGCTTCGCACAGATCTCTGGTCGAGGTCGACTCGTAGCCGTTCGCCCAGAACGTGCGCATCGCGGTGTCCAGGACCCGGTCCTCGTCGAATGATCTCGGCCTCGCCATGAGAGCACGCTACCCGTTTTGCATCGGTCGGTGCAATATGGGGTGGGGTGTCCTCGTTCGTGCCGGTCAGGGGAGGGGCGGCGAGCGCCCCTCCCCGGGAGGGTCAGGAGAAGTTCGGCTCGGGAACCGGCAGGGTCACCCTGCCGGGGCCGCGCCAGGGGCCCAGTTCCTTGGGAACGTCACCGATGTGCAGCGCGCCGATCGCCAGCGGGAGCACCACCTTGCTCCTGGCCAGGTCGACGGTGACAACCGCCCCGGTCGGGCTCTCCGAGCTGTAGGTGGCGTCCGTGCCCGCGATCACGAAGCCCAGCCGGTGGCCCTTCTTGAAGGTGTACTCCTGCGGCAGGGTCTCCCAGCGGACCCTGCCGTACGTGCCGGGCGGCAGGGGAGTGGGCGCGCTGAGGGAGTCGCGGTTCTGCACGTCGATCCAGCCGCGGGCGACGATCTCCAGCGGGCGGGTGGCCAGGTTGGTGGCGACCTTCCGGTAGCAGGCGTCGTCGGCGGCCGTGCTCTCGCCGTGGCAGCTCTCCTCGGGAAGGGTGGAGATGCCCTGGCCACGGCGCCAGTCGACCCGGGTGTCCTCCCCGAAGTCGACCAGGAGCGCGGTCAGGTTCGAGGTCGGCCGGTCGAGCGCTACCCGCAGGTCGACGACGGGCGTCCCGGACAGGCGCAGGTCCAGGGGCAGGCTCCCGGTGGTGAAGGCCACTCTGCCCGGTGCCCCGGTGCCGACGTCGGCGACCATCGTCTCCTCGGACTGGCGCAGGTCGGTGAAGGAGGCCGTCTGCCCCCTGTGCGCCGGGACGAGGCCGAGCGAGCCGTCGGCCGCCGGATGGAAGGGGACCTTGAGGGACAACGGCTCCGGCCAGTCACGCTGGGTGACCCAGCGATCGACGCCGACCTGCACGTCGGCGCGGGGACGGCGCATGACGCCGTTGTCCACGCCGAGCAGCCAGTGGTCGAACCACTGGTGCAGGGTGTCGACCCAGACGTCACGGCGCCCGGCGAAGTCGAAGGGGTCGACGTGCTGGTACTGCCCGACCCAGATCTTGCGGGGCACGTTCCGCGCCGCGAGGGCCCGCCACCAGGTGGAGAAGTTGTCCGGCCTGACGTTGAGGTCGTTGACGGTGTGCACGGCGAAGACGCTGGCGCGCACCTTGGAGACGTCGGCGAGGGAGCCCGCGAGATAGTCGCGCTCGGCCCAGAAGGGGTTGTAGTCGCCGGTCGCGTCGCCGTCCTCGGCGTCCATCCGCGCCCGAGCCGCGGCGCACTTGGCGTCCGGGTCGGTGTCGACGTAGGAGGCCAGCCAGGACATGTAGTCGTAGTTGTAGACCACCCCGTTGGATCGCTGGTACCTGTACCAGGAGCTGATCGCCGAGATCGGGACGATGGTCTCCAGCCCCCGGACCCCGGTCGCCGCGACGGCGTTGGCCAGTGTGCCGTCGTAGGACTTGCCGATCATCCCGGACTTGCCGGTGGTCCAGTCCGCGGCGACGGGGGTGCCGTCCTCCCGGCGGGCGACGGCGCGGCCGTTCAGCCAGTCCACCACGGCCTTGCCGCCCAGCACGTCGGCTCGGCCGCCGCCGTCGGGGCAGCCGTCGGACCTGGTGGTTCCGTTCATGTCGACGTTGAGGACGGCGTAGCCACGTGGGACGAAGTAGTTGTCATAGAAGAGGGGGAATTTCGTGATATTTCCGGCGGCGTCGTAGACCTTCCGCTCGCCCTCGTTGCCCCGGCCCGCATTGTCGTAGTACGGGCTCTCGTCGATGATCACCGGGACCTTGAGCCTCGGGCCCGACTCCCTCGGCCTGATGATGTCGACGCGGATGCGGTCGGGGCGGCCGTCGGCGTCGCTGTCGGCACCCGACTCGACGTAGACGTGCTCGCGGACGGCGTCGGCGTAGGAGAAGACCGGCTGGCTCCGCCCCCGCTCGACGGTGATGGCGGGAGAGGTGCCGGTGGGGACGGTCGGGGCCGCGTTGGCGGGCGTGACGCCCGCCGCGACCACCGCCAGGGCGATGAGGACTGCTCGTAACTGTGGCACTGCCTGTGGCACGCGGAGCCTCCGGGGGGTCGAGAGAGACATCCGCAATATCGGTGGCGCCGGGTCGGTTAACAAGATTCCTTTACGGCTTTGACATCACCCTGGTTCTGGTGCGTGACATGTCGTATCCGTCGGCCGTACGGCCGTGCACACCGGGTGACACCGGCCCGCCCCGCGGCGGGCCGGGAAGCCCGCATGGAGCCGGTCGCGCGGCACGGAAGGTGTCGCGCGTGACGCCGTCGCCGAGGAGGTTCCCGCGGGGGACGCCACGGTCATCGGGCCGGGCGGCGCGTCCCGAGGGAACGTATCCTCGCGGAATGAAGATCGTACGCGGCACGATCGCCTCCCTGGCCGGTGACGCGGTCTCCCACCACGGCCCCGTGACCCGGCCGCGTCGCCTGGTCAGCAGCCCGCGCTCACGGGTGTGGCGCGCCGACATGGGCGGGACCGCCGCGGTGATCAAGCAGATCGTCGGCGGTGCGGACGCCGACGAGCGCTTCCGCCGCGAGGTGACCGCGCTGCGGCTGGCCGCACGGGCCGATCCGCCCCTGGTACCCGTACTGTTCGGCGCCGACCCCGGCCACCGGATCATGGTCATGGAGTGGCTCGACTCCGGTGAACCGCCCGCCGACTGGGCGGTCGGCTACGCGACCGCGCTGGCCCGGTTGCACGCGACGACGGACGCCGGTGACGCCGGGGCGCTGCCACGCTGGTCCCCGCCCGGCCCCGACGTCCTGGACGCCTTTTTCCGGCTGGCTGCTCGGCTCGGCGTCGCGGTCGCGCCGACCGTCAGGGCGGAGCTCGACGGCGTGCTCGACCGGCTGGGGCGGGAGAGGGGCCACGCCCTGCTGCACGGAGACCCCTGTCCTGGTAACGACCTGTACACCGGCGGCGGAACACGTTTCGTCGACTTCGAGCAGGCCGCCCTGGGGAACGGCCTGGTCGAACTGGCCTATCTGCGCGTCGCCTTCCCGACCTGCTGGTGCGCCACCGCCCTGCCCGGGCCGCTGCTGCGTCGCGCCGAGGAGGCCTATCGCGCCGCCTGGAACACCACCACGGGCACCGGGCCCCGGGGCGACCTGGCCGACGCGTGCGTCGGGTGGCTGCTGCGGGGAGACGCACTCGTCGAACGGGCCCGCCGTGACGGGACCGACCACCTGGCCGCGCTCGTCAAGGACGACTGGACCTGGGGTACGGCCACCGCCAGGCAACGGCTGCTCCACCGCCTCGGCGTCGTCGGTGAGGTCACCGCCGACACCGCCCTGGCCGGTGTCGGCGACCTCACGGCGATGATGCGCGACCGCATGCTCGATCGCTGGCCCACGCTGCGGCCGCTCTCTCCTGAGCGCCCGCCGGGGCAGCACGGCCTCCGGAGGCGGAACGTCCTCGACCGCATCAGGAACCGGTTCTGAGCCGCACCGCTGACGCGGCCGGTGAGGAAGCGGGAGCTCCCCGCCCGGTGAACAACCCCGACGTCCGGCCCGCCGGAACGGCGCGGCACCGAACCGGCTCCGCTCGGCCGTACGGGCGAGACGCGGCTCCTGGGCCAGGGTCACCTGTCAGGGCTCCGGGGGGTGAGATGGCGGGCCAGGGTCTCCAGGGCTGAACGCACTTCGGCCAGGGCGGTGTCGTCGGGGAGGACCTCGGCGAGGGTGGCGTCGACGGAGACGGCGCGCACCTCCTGGACGCGCTCCGACACACGTGGGTGGACCAGGGAACGGCGGCGGTCGCGCGGGTCGGGCTCGGTGACGACCGCTCCCGCCTCGCGCAGCCGGGCCACCGCGGCCGAGACGGCGCTCTGCGGCAGGCCGGTGCGGACGGCGATCTCACCCACCGCGCTACCCGGGTGGTCCCGCAGGTCGTTGACCACGATCAAGACCGTACGGGTGCTCGCCGCGTGGTCGCCGACCCCCTCGGCCGGAAGTGCCCGCTCACCGAGCTTCATCAAGGTACGGCCCAGCACGAACAGCTCGATTCCATTCACCCGGTAGACGATACATCAACCTTGATGCATCAATTTTGATGTATCAAGGTTGATGCTTTATGGTCGACTCCGGGCGAACAAGCCATACGAACCATCCGAAAGGACCCCTCACATGAGCGAGCTGCGTGTTCCCGGCGCCACCCTGCACTACCAGGTGCGTGGAACCGGCCCGATGCTGCTGATCTCGCAAAGCGGCGAGGGCGACGCCGACCGCACCGTCGACCTGGTGGAGCACCTCGCCGGCGATTTCACCGTGGTGACCTACGATCGGCGTGGTCTGTCCCGTAGCGCGCTCGACGAACCGGCGCGCGGCGCGACGATGGCCGAGCACGCCGACGACGTGCACCGGCTGCTCGCCGAGCTCACCGACCAGCCCGTCCGGATGCTCGGCTGCAGCCTGGGCGCGGTTGTCGGCCTGCACGTGGCGGTCAGGCACCCGGACCAGATCGGCACACTCGTCGCCCACGAGCCGGTCGCGCCCCGTCTGCTCCCAGACGACCGGCGGGCCCGGCACGAGCGCGAACTGGCCGAGGTCCAGGCGCTCTACGAGCGCGAGGGCCTGACCGCCGCGTTCAAGGCCATCGCCGACGTCCTGGGCATCGACCCGGCCAACCCCGACGCCGAGCCCGGCCTCACCCCGCAGCCGATGACACCGAACCGGATCGCCAACTTCGACTACTTCATCCGGCACGACTTCTCGGCCGTCATCACCGACACCCTCCCGGTCGCCCGCATCGCCCACACCCGGACCCGGATCGTCCCGGCCGTCGGAGCCACCACCCCGCACCACGTCTTCGACTACCGGTGTGCCGAGGCGCTGGCCGCCCTCCTCGGCACCCAGGTCGTCCGCTTCCCCGGCGGGCACAACGGCAACACCGCACACCCCCGCGGCTACGCCACCCTGCTCCGGCGGATCCTCCAGCCCTGACGCCCTTCTCCGCACCGCGCCGGCCCGGCATCACCGGTTCGCGTCCACGGCGGACGGCTTCACCCCGCGCGGGACGCTCCGACACGGCGCCACCGGGGGTGACCGTCAGCCCTGGAACGGTTTCACCGTCTCACGTGCGGGGACGGGGCCCGGGACCGGTCTGACGGCTCCTGGCGGCCCGGCCCCGTGCGGCGGACCTGCCGACGCTGCGCAGCAGGACGCGCATGGTCCGGTCGAGGACCCTGCGCTCCTCGGCGGTGAGCCCGGACAGCAGCAGGGTGAGGCTGGCCACGTGCTCGGTGAGCGCGGCGTCCGCGGTCTCACGACCCTTCGGGGTGAGCGTGACCCGCACGCTCCTGCGGTCGTCGGGGGCGAGGGTGCGCTCGATCAGCCCCGCCTGTTCGAGCCGGTCGAGCCGGTTGGTCATACCGGCCCGCGACATCATCAGCGCCGAGGAGAGTTCGGAGGGGGTCAGTGTGTACGGCGGGCCGGAGCGTCTCAGCGAGGCGAGCACGTCGAACTCCCCGCGGCGCATGCCGTACCGGGCGGAGGCCTCCTCGACCGCGGGGACGATGAGGCGGGAAAGCCGGGTGAGCCTGCCGAAGATGCCCATCGCGGCCAGGTCCAGGTCGGGGCGCTCGTGCCGCCACTGGGCGAGGGCGGCGTCCACGGCGTCCCCGCGGCCGCCGTCGTCCCTGCGTGCGCTGCCTTGACTCATGGGGGAATCATATTCGGCCCGTTACATTTGGATGTCAGATTGTTTGACCTGCGGTGAACCGGCTGCCCTGGTTGCTCCGCCTCGAACACCAGCTCCCGGGGGCGTCGATGACCCGGGAGATCACAATCTCGCGGTCGGCCGTGGCGGACCGCTCCGGCGCTCCCCGCCCCGTCTCGCTCATCGGTTGTCTCCTTCCTGAATTGCCTGCTTGAGGTCCTGCACGTAGGCGTCCAGCCGGTCGAAGCTCTCGTTCCAGAACCGTTCGAACCCGCCGGTCCACTCGTGGACCGGTCGCAGCCCCCGGGCGTCGAGGCCGTACAGGCGCTGTTTGCCCGACCTGCGATCCCGCACCAGCCCGACCTCCCGGAGCACCCGCAGGTGTTTGGACGCCTGCGGCTGGGTCATCCCCAGCTCCTGGGCCAGCTCGGTCACCGGCCGCTCGCCCGTCCGCAGCAGCGCCAGGATCTCCCGGCGCTGCGGTTCGGCGATCGCGTTGAAGACGTCCGACGTCGTCGCTGCTCGTGCCATGACCATCATCATATGCCTATATCGGAATGTTTAAATCCGGGGGAGGAGGCCGGGGCAACGGGACACCAGGCCTCGTCGTGGAGGCGGCGGACCAGCACGGATGCCGGCGCGTGCCGCTCAGGCGGTGGGGGCGCCGAACCAGCGGGTGGCGGCGCGCCGGAACGCCTCGGGGTCGGGGTCGGGGTCCTCGGCCCAGGCCACGACGCCGTCGGGCCGGATCAGCAGGGCGCCGAGTCCGAGGTCGTCGGCGACCGGGCCGGGGGCGTGGCGGACGCGGCCCTGCCAGCCGGCCGTGGTCTCCCGCAGGCTCTGCGCGGCGGTGAGGTCGACGGCGACGCCCTGGCCTTCACGCAGCAGGTCTCCAAGGTGGGTGCCGTCGCGGAAGCGGAAGTCCGGGGCGGTGAAGCCGACGACCCGCTGGTCGCCGCCCAGGTCGTAGCGGTGGGCGAGCCCGGAGGTGGCGCGGAAGACATGGGTGGTGCCGTCGGCGGTGCGCAGCAGGTCGTGGACGATCCGCGCGCCGAGCGCGACCGCCCGCTCCTCCAGGACGCCGGTGACCGCTTCGAGACTGGTCATGATCCCTTCCGACGCGGGGCCGGGCAGCCGGGGCGGGAGGGCACCGGTATCGACGTCGGCGGCGTCCAGGCGCAGGCCCGCGAAATGGCTCACGTCGCGCGGGGCGGACACCTCGCGCGCGCCGACCTGCCGCGCGTCGACAGTCACGAAGGCGCAGGCAGGTGCTCTCGCGTGAGCGCATCATCGAGGCGGCGGTCGGGCTGCTGGACACGGCGGGGGCCGGGGCTCTGACGGTCCGCGCGCTGTCGGAGCGCCTGTCCACCGGATCCGGGGCCATCTACCACCACGTCGGAAACATGGGCGAGTTGCTGCAGGCCGCGACCGAGAGCGTCGTCGTCGCCGCCCTTCCCGCCCCGCAGGAGTCCGCGACGGATCCCGGGGCCGAGGACACCGGCCGCGAGCGGATCCGCGCCGCCGCCCTCGGCCTGTACGACGCGGTCGCCGAACACCCCTGGCTCGCCGTCCAGCTCGCCGTGCAGGTCACCCGCAGCCCCTGGGGAACGGTGACACCCCGGATCTTCGAGAGCATCGGCGGGTGCGTGCGCACGCTGGGCGTTCCACGGAGCGACTGGTTCGCCACGACCTCGACGCTGGTGCACTACATTCTTGGCGCCACCAGCCAGAACGCCCAGCCCTCCGACACCGCGGACGACATCGGGGTCCCGCGGGCCGGTGCGCGGCGCGCCGAATTCCTCGACTCCGTGTCCAAGGCGTGGAAGAGCCTCGACGCCGGTGACCACCCGTTCCTCCACGACATCGCCGACCAGATGCGCAAGCACGACGACCGGGAGCAGTTCCTCACGGGCATCGACCTCATCCTCGCCGGCATCACCGCCGTCAGCCGCCCTTCCTGAACCCGCGCCCACCGGAGAACCGGCCGGCCAGCCGGCGACGCTCACTTCCCGGTTTCCGGGTCACCCGGCATCGTGGACGGCATGAACGGGAACAGGCGGACGTCGAGGCCCTCGACGTCCTGCTCGGCCGGTCACGCCCCAGGAGGTCACCCCGGTGTCGCGGTCAGGGCGAAGTCGTCCACCGTCACCGTGACGGAGGTGTCGGTGGCCTTACGAGACAAGAAGGTCAGCAGGCCGGCCCCACCCGGGACCTGGAGCCCGGAGGTCGCGTCCGTGACGGAGAGCAGCCAGTCCGGCTCGGCCGCACCGACGGCCCAGACCTTGCCGCGGATCCTGGTCGGCGACGTGCCGGTGACCTGGACGCGTACTCGCATCGCGATGCCCGCGCCCGCTGTCAGCCGGGGGACCCACAGCGGCTGCGCGAGGTCGATCTCACCGCGGCCCGCCTCGTAGCGGATCAGCTGGAGCAGAACCTTGCCGTTGGGCCGCAGGCTCACGTGCGCCCGGTAACTCCCCACCGCCGGGACCCTGCGCCCCACGGCGGTCACGTAGATCCCGCCCCCGGTGGGGGGCCTGTCGCCGGCGAAGGTGAAGCCGAGGTCGGTTCCGGTCTCCTTCACCCCGTCCAGGTAGGCGCTGGAGCCGGTTCCGGAGGACGTCGTGATGCGGCCCTTCCCACCGTCCACCGAGTAGTCGCTCTCCGGAACGCCGACCGACCAGTGACGCTTCCCGTCGTCCGTCGTGCCGAATCCGGTGCTGACCGTGCGTCCGAACGTGTCGGACACCCGCAGCCCCCCGCCCGGGGTCACCGATGCACCCGGACTCGCCGACCCGCTGGGCGAGACCCCTCCTGAGCTCGACGGCGAGGCAGGCGGGGGCCCAGAGGTGGGAGCGGAGGCGGGCGAGGTGCCCGGCCCGCCGGTGCCTGAGGACGCCTGGGACCCCGCCCCGCCGAACGGCCGTAACCAGGTGAGCGCCCCCACCACGACCGCGACCAGTGCCGCCGCCACGGCGAGCGCCCTACGGCGGCCCCGCCCGGCGGCCCACCCGATGAACACCGGGGCCCGCGCCGAGGGCGGAGCCGTGGGCTCCCCGGTGGGTCCCACGGCGTCCTCATGACCGGCCGTCCCGGCAGTATCCCGGCCGCCGGCCGGGTCCGGCGTTCCCCGATCGCCGGCCGGTTCTGCGGCGAGGCGGCTGCCCAGGCTGGTGAGTTCCACGATCGACCTGCCGCGGCCGCCGGAGACCGGGTCGATCAGGCGGGACAGCAGCTCGCCCGCCTTCGGCCGGTGCGAAGGGTCCTTCTCCAAGGCGGCGGCGACCGAGTCGCGCAACGGCGGCGGGACCGCTGACAGATCCGGTTCGTGGGTGACGATGCGGTTCAGCACGTCCGCGACGCTCGCGGCGGCGAACGGGGAGGTGCCGGTGGCGGCGAAGATCATGGTGCCCGCCCATGCGAAGACGTCCGAGGCGGGTGAGGCGGGGGAGCCGCCCAGCTGTTCGGGCGCGAGGTAGGCGGGGGTGCCGATGAGCCCGCTGGTCATGGTGGTGACACCGTCCGCGCGGGCGATGCCGAAGTCGACCACCCGGGGACCGTCCGGGCCGAGCAGCACGTTGCTCGGTTTGAAGTCGCGGTGCACGACGCCGGCCGCGTGGATGGCGGCCAGGGCCGTCGTGGTGCCGACGGCCAGCCGTTCCAGCTCGCCGCCGCGCAGGGGGCCGTGCTCGTGCACCCGTTCCGCCAGCGTCGGCCCGTCCACGAACTCGCTCACCACGTACGGCCGCGGCCCGTCCGGCACGGCCGTGAGCACGCGGGCGGTGCAGAAGGGCGCCACGCTCTCCACCGCCGCCAGCTCGCGGGCCAGACGGGCGCGGGCCTCGGCGTCGGCCCTGATCAGCACCTTCACCGCCACGCGCTGCCCGACCGGGTCGCGGGCCAGGTAGACGATTCCCTGTCCGCCCTCCCCGAGGCGGCCCAGCAGCTCGAACTCACCCAGACGCGGAGGATCCTCAGGGGCAAGAGGGGCAACCATGCTCCATACGGTACTGATCCGCTCAGTCAAGTTCGAGGCGTCCGGGTCGAGCTCCCGCGTCCAACGCGACGAGCGCGTCCTTCCTCTGGACTGACGACAGGAAGCCAACAGGGGCGGTGCTGAGCCGTCAGAGCAGGTCGCTGATCAGGGCGGCGAGGAGGTCCAGCGCGGTCGCCCTGCCGGGTTCGTCGGCGATGCCGTCGAAGATCTTGAATGCGTCCTCGGCCAGTTTGCGCGCCGCCTCGCGGTCGCCCTCAGCCCGGTTGACCCGGGCCAGGGCCAGCAGCGCGTGCGCGTCCAGCAGCCGGTCGCCGAGCCGTACGGCGATGGACCTGGCCCGCTGCGCGCAGTCCCTGGCGTCGGGCACCCGCCGCTGCGCCAGCCGTGCCGCGGCCAGCTCCAGCAGGGTGTCGGCGTGCCGGTGCCGGTCGCCCCGGTCATCGAAGAGGCCCGCGGCGGCGGTGAGCCGGTCGGCCGCCTCGCCGGGGCGGCCTGCCCGCCGCAGCACCGCGCCAAGCGCCTGCTGCGCCTCGGCGCCGGCCCTCCCGCCGCCGAAGGCGCGCAGAGAGGAGGTCAGCTGGCGTTCCGCCTCGTCCAGGTGGCCCTGTTCCAGGTGAACCTGGCCGATCCTGCGCCGGACCTGCGCGGCTTCCTTGCCGCTGGACGTACCGGGACCCGTGAACACCCCGAGCGCCCGGGTGAGCAGGTCCAGCGCCTCCGCCCACCGGCCCTCGGCCCGGTACAGGTCGCCCTGGTCGCGCAGGAGCAGGGCCTCGGCGCGGGCGTCACCCGTGCGCCGTGCCGCCGCGAGGCCGGTCTCGGCGACCGGCCGCCAGTCGTCCAGGAAGCGCCGCCGTTCCAGGAACGGGCCCAGCAGATGCGCGAGCCGCCACGCGCCCTCGTCGAGGCCGGCCCCGTACAGATCACCGACGAGGGCGGCGAGGAACGCGCGCTCAGCGACGAGCCACTCGACCGACTCCTTGATGTCCCCGGTCACGAAGCCGCGCATGCTCGGCTCACCGGAGACCAGCGGGAACCGGGACGCCTGCACCCGGGCGATCACGACGACCTGGAGCCGCGCGAGCGCCTCCCGTACCGCATGCACGCCCTCCTCCTCGACCAGCCGTTCGCGGGCGTAGAGCCGGGTCAGGTCGTGCATGCGGTAACGGACCTGGCCCGCCACGTCCACGGTGTGCGCCTCCAGCAGGCCGGCGTCCACGAGCGCGTCGGCCTGGTCGCCGAAGACGTGGACGGCCCAGTCGGCGACGTCGGGGGCCGACAGCGCGCCCAGCAGTCGCGTCATTCGGCGCGCCGGCATGGGCAGGCCCTCGTAGCCGACCGCGTACACGCTGCGGATCGTCTGGTCGCCCGAGTGAAGACGGTCCAGCCGCACGCGCTCGTCCTCCAGCAGGCCCGCGAGGTAACCAGGGGTCCAGCCCGGTCTGGTGGCCAGGCGGGATCCGGCGATGCGCAACGCGATGGGCAGCCCGCCGCAGAACCGCATCAGCTCCCGCACCCCGCCGTCGTCCGCCCGCTCCTCGCCGATGAGCTTGACGAGCAGGTCACGGGCCTCGCCGTCGTCCAGGACGCCCAGCGGCAGCCGTACGGCGCCGGTCAGCCCGCCGAGCGCCGACCGGCTGGTGATCACGGTGGGGCATGAGGTGAGCAGCGGCCGTACCTGGGACTCGTCGGTGGCGTCGTCCAGCACGACGAGCATGCGGCGGTTGGCGGTGTAGGTGCGCAGCAGCCGCTGCCGCCGGCCCTCCGACGCCGGTACCGCCTGGGCCGGGCAGCCGAGCCAGCGCAGGAAGTCCTCCAGGATCGCGCCGGGCCGGGTGGTCTCGCGCAGGTCCGCGTACAGGATCCCGTCGGGGAAACGCTCCCTGTGCCGCCAGGCGGCGTGTACGGCGAGCGCCGACTTGCCCACCCCGGCCGGGCCGTGCACGACGACCAGGCCGGAGAACACCTGATCGAGCAGGTCGGCGCGGCCGGTGAAGTGGGCGACGTCCCGCGGCAACAGCACCGGCGGGCCCGCGGAGACGTGCAGCATGACATCGTCGTGCAGCATGCGGTGGTAGAGAAGCTGCAGCTCGGGGTCGGGCTCGATGGCGTGCCCGCCGTCGAGTTCGTCGCGCAGCGCCGTGTACGCGGCCAGCGCCTCCACGCGCCGCCCGCTGCGATAGAGCGCCAGCATGAACTGGCCGCGGAAACGCTGCCAGAGCGGGTGCTGCGCGACCAGCATCCGCACCTCGGACAGCAGCTCGCGGTGCCGGCCCGCGTCCAGGTCGAGCTCGATCCGGCGCTCCAGGGCGAGCAGGCGAAGCTCTTCGAGCTCCTCGCGCAGCCGCCCGGTCTCGGCCCAGCGCCGCGCGTCAGGGTCCACGTCCGCCAGAACCGGTCCGCGCCACAGGTCCAGCGCCTCCCGCAGCTTCCCGCTGTCGCGCCCGGACAGCCCTTCCTGTATGAGCCGCCGGAAGCGGCCGACGTCGAGCTGGTCGTCGTCGATGGCCAGCGTGTACGTGCCGGACACGGTGGTGATGACGTCCTGGCCGATCAGCTGCCTGAGCCGGCCGACGTAGCCGCGGATCAGCGAGTCCGACCGGTCACCCTCCTCCAGCGGCCACAGCAGCTGTCGCAGCCGCTCGACGGTGAGCGGTCGGCGGGCGTTGAGCGCGAACATCGCCAGCAGGTCACGGTGCTTCGGAGCGGTGGGAGTGCGATCCTCTGCGCCGTCACGTATCGACAATGCCCCCATAATCCGAAATTCCATGACAAATCCCCGGGTACGGCGGGCAGGATGTGGCGTCAAAGCCCCCACGATCCCACAGCTCCACCGCGTCTCGCGCCGGGATTCCCCACCATTCCTGACCAATGAGCAGGTGTCGGTTTCCGAAGCCGAGCTGGTCCCGCAGCCCCGGTCAGCCCGGCCGAGCCTGGGCGGCGACGGCGTGTCGTGCAACCTCAGGACGGCGGCGCCCGCCGCGGCCCACGCCGCCGGGGCGCGGCCGACGGCTCGCCCAGGCGCCCTCGCGCGCGAGAGCCGTCGCGGTACCGTACGTCGCCGGCGCTATGACGGGGACGGGGCCGCGCACCGGGTGGCGAGGCCGTCCAGGAGGCAGCCGAGGCCGAACGCGAAGCGCCGCTCGCTCTCATGCTCGACGTCGATCTCACCCGTGGTGGCCATCCGGCCGGCCAGCGTCGGGTGGCGTTCGGCGACCTGGCGTAGATACTCGGCCGCCCGCTCGTCCCATTCGGACCCGGTCCCGCTCATGCGGGCCAGCGTGTCGCGCCAGGCGACCTCCGCGATGACCGCGCCGACCACGTGGTCGTTGACGGCGGCCATGGCGGCGTCGAGGTCGGAGCCGGTGAACCCGGCGTGCTCCAGCAGGCGCAGCCCGGTCTCGGCCAGGGCGAGCGCGTTCGGGCCGAGGTTGGGCCTGACGGTCAGCTCGGACAGGGCCCACCGGTGGCGCAGCAGCATGGCGCGGTTGCTGCGGGCCAGCGCCGCCAGGCCGTCCCGCCAGCCGGACGTGCCGGGGCCGGCGCTCACCTCGGCCAGTACGCGGTCGAGGGCCAGTTCCAGCAGGTCGTCCTTGGTGTGGACATACCAGTACAGCGACCCGGCGGTCACCCCGAGGGAGGTGGCGACGCGACGCATCGACAGGCCGCGGTGGCCTTCGGCGTCGAGGACGGCGACCGCCACGTCGACGATCCGCTCGCGGGTGAGCTGGCGGTCGCGCGGCGGCCGCTCGGGACGCAGCCACACGGACCCGCCGGAGGACTCTGACGACGGCACGCGATCACCCTACCCGCCTTGACGTCGCCTTCCGATTCCCTTATACAACGTTCAATACTGTTAAACGATGTTTAAGGAGGAGTCGGATGTCCGCTCCCACCCCGCTGTTCCGCGCGAACGGCCCGCTGGCGGGTGAGGTGCACGTGAGCGTGCTCGGCCCTGAGTCCGGGCCGCCTGCGGTCCTCGTGCACGGCTCCACGAGCTGGGGCGACGACCCGGTGTACGGTTTCGCGGCGCAACGCCCGCTGGCCGGCCGGTTCCGGCTGCTCCTGATGGACCGCCGGGGCTACGGCGGCAGCCCGGACGCCGGGGACAGGTTCCCCGGCGACTACCTGGCCGACGCCGACGACGTCGCCGGACTCCTCGGCGAGGGCGCGCACCTGGTCGGCCACTCCTACGGCGCCGTCGGAGCCATGATCGCGGCGGCGCGCAGGCCGGAGGCGGTGCGCTCACTCACCCTGGTCGAGCCAGGCTGCTATCAGGCGGCCGCCGACCACCCCGCCGTGGCCGAGGCGCTGCGCGCCAACCGCGCCGCCTACGCCGACCTTCCCGACCTCACACCCGAGGAGTGGCTGCGGACCGCCGCCGACTCGGTCGGCACGCCGGAGCCGGAGACAGGCGATCGGCGGTTGCGCGCGGCCGCCACGGCACTGCGCGAACGCGTCTGCTGGGAGGCGGGTCTCCCTCTGCCGGCGCTGCGGGCGGCGGCCTTCCCCAAGCTGGTCGTCTCGGGCACCTGGGAGGAGGCCCCCGGGCCGTACCGGGAGCGCGGCGGTGTCCCTCTCATGGCCTGCGCGCGCGTCACCGCCGAGCGGATCGGAGCACGGCACGAGCAGGTGCCGGGCAGCGCCCACTACCCGCACGTCGAGGCGCCGGAGCGGCTCAACGCGCTGCTCACCGCCTTCTGGTCCGGCGCGTGAACGGCCGCCCTCGCGTGGTCGTTCCCCGACGTCAGGGGCGGTTCGGATGAGCTTCGGAGGCGAACCAGACGGTGATGGACAAGCCGCCTTCGGGGCGTGCGCCGGCGATGAGGGTGGCGCGGTGCGCCTGGGCGACGGCGTTGACGATGGCGAGGCCGAGGCCGTAGCCGTCGTGGTGGCCGTGACGATCGGGTGCCAGTCTCTGGAAGGGTTGGAAGAGGCGCTGGATCTGGTCGCCGGGTATGACCGGTCCGCTGTTGGTGACCGTAAGGGCCACCTGGGTGCCGGAGGACTGAGTGGCGACCCTCACGTGCCCGTCCGGGCGGTTGTGGCGGATGGCGTTGTCGATGAGGTTGGCGACGAGGCTTTCGATCAGTCCCGGGTCCCCGGCCGTCACCGCGGGCGACAGGTGTTCGGTGAGGTCAACGCCCTTCTCCGCGACCTGGTGACGGCGGGAGGCGAGCACTCCTTCGACGATGTGGGCAAGATCGAGGGCGTCCCGGCGGGTGACGCCGCGCTCGCCGGTGGCCAGGGCGAGCAGTGCCTGGACGAGCCGCTCCTGGTGTCCGCCGAGGGCGAGGGCCTCCTGGCAGGCCGAGCGCAGGGTTTCGGTGTCGGCGTCGGTGTCGGCGAGGGTGACTTCAAGGAGGGTGCGCAGGCCGGCGAGCGGGGTGCGCAGCTCGTGGGAGGCGTTGGCGACGAAGTGGCGCTGGGCGTCGAAGGAGGCCTGAAGGCGGGCGAACAGGTCGTCGAGGGTGTGGCCGAGTTCGGTCAGCTCGTCCATGGGCTCGCCGAGGTCAAGGCGCCGGTGGAGGTCGCCGGCGGAGATGATTTTGGCGGTGGCGGTGATGGCGCGCAGCGGACGCAGGAACCGGCCGGAGACGAACCAGCCGAGGACCAGGGCGACGGGAATCAGAAGGGCCAGGGCGACGGCGGATCCCGTGAGAAGTCGGGGAGGGCCGATCCATGGCCCGGCTTCGGCGATCGCACCCGGCGAAGGACGGCCTGCGGACGTGGCCGCGTCGACGCTGGCGAGCGGGACGGCGACGAACAGGAGCACGAGGACTCCGGCGGCGTAGACGCCCGCCGCGTAGGCGAGCGCGAGCCGCGTCTGCAAGGACCTTCCGGCGAGCCGCAGGCGGGTCATGACGGTCCGATGCGGTAGCCGCCTTCGCGGACGGTCTCGATCACGGGCGGGTCGCCGAGCTTGGCCCGTAGCCGGTGCACGGTGTGCTTGACGGCGCTGCTGAAGGGATCGGCGGCCTCGTCCCAGACGCGCTCAAGGAGTTCCTCGGCGGAGACGACCAGGCCGGGTACGGCGAGCAGGCATTCGAGCAGGGCGAACTCCCTGGGGCTCAGCTCAAGGCGCCGACCGGCCCGGAACGCGGCACGGCGGGCCGGATCGAGGGTGATGTCCCCACATGCCAGGGTCGGCGGCAGCGGCGGGGTGGCACGGCGGGCCAGGGCACGGACGCGGGCGACCAGTTCGGTGAACGCGAACGGTTTGGGCAGGTAGTCGTCGGCGCCGAGACCCAGCCCGTCGACACGGTCCTCGACCGTGCCGGAGGCGGTGAGCATCAGTACACGGGTCACACAGCGGCTGTGGGCGAGTCGCCTGCAGATCTCGTCCCCGTGGACGCCGGGCAGGTCGCGGTCGAGGAGCACCACGTCGTAGCGGGTGGCGGCCAGGCGCTCAAGGGCGGTGG
This sequence comes from Streptosporangium sp. NPDC049376, assembly GCF_044466505.1. Taxonomy (NCBI): domain Bacteria; kingdom Bacillati; phylum Actinomycetota; class Actinomycetes; order Streptosporangiales; family Streptosporangiaceae; genus Streptosporangium; species Streptosporangium sp. NPDC049376. The sequence continues at coordinate 93,518 of NZ_JBITMT010000021.1, forward strand.
TTCCGTCCAGGACGACGTCGACGGCCATGCCCTCGCGGCGCAGCCCGGTTCCGATGGAGCGGGCGAGGATCTCGAAGTCCTCGACGACGAGGACTCTCACCGCTCACCGCCGCTCGTCGCGCGGGCAGGACGGCCGGTCCGGCCGCCGGGTCGGGAAGGCATGGGTCAACGATGCCAGATCCCCGGTCGCAGCCAGGTCGCAGCGGCTGCGACCTGGCTGGAACCGGGTGCCGCGTACAACCGTCGGCATGAGTTCATTCACGCCCCACCGATCCGTCCGGCGGGCCGGTTTCCTTCGGACGCTGCGCGCGGAGTGGACGAGGTTCCGCTCCGCACGAGGCCGGGTGCTCGCCATGGTGGCCTCCGTGCTGGTCACCGTTTCGCTCGGGCTGCTGATCGCCGCAGGCGCCCGCAGCACCTGCGTGACCGGGAAGGGCGAGGGCCCCTGCCCCGCGCCCCTGGTGGGACCCGACGGCACGGCGGTGATGGACAAGTACTACTTCGTGCACCAGACGCTCAAGGGGAACGGCGGCGTCACCGCCCGGGTATCGGACATGACCGGGCTGATCCGGCTGCCGGACGCCGTACCCGGGGTGCGCAACGTCAAGGAGGGGGTGGTGCCGTGGGCGAAGGCCGGCCTCCTGGTCAGGCAGAGCCTCGAACAGGGCACGCCGTATGCCGCCGTCATGCTCACCGGAGATCACGGCGTGCGGATGCAGTACAACTACGTCCACGACGTGCCCGGCGGTCCTCACAACGGCCCGCAGTGGCTACGGCTGACCAGGTCGGGCGACACCGTCACCGGCTACGAGTCGGACGACGGCAGGACGTGGACCGAGGTCGGCACGGTCACGCTGACCGGGCTGCCGGAGGCGGTCGAGATCGGGCTGTTCGCCGCCTCGCCAGGCGCCCTGTGGGATATGGCGCAGGCCTTCGCCCAGGCCACCGCGACCTTCGACCGGATCACGCTGCGGGGCGCGAACGGTTCGTGGCGCCACGACGACGTCGGCGTCGTCATGGAGTCCGACGGCAGGACCCCCCATCACCCGGGCGGGGTCGTCGAGTCCGGCGACAAGCTCATCGTGACCGGGGGCGGTGACATCGGGCCCGCCACGGTGGAGGGCGGTCTGCGCGCCGACCTCATGCTGATCGGCGGGGCCGTGGGACTGGTCCCGATGCTCGTGGCGGCGGTCATGTTCCTCCCGGCGGGACACCGGAGCGGACCGATCGGGAACGGCCCGCCGGTCGAGCCGTATCCGGCGCGGCCGCTGGCGGCCAGGGCCGCGGTGGTCGGCGTGGCCGCGTTCGTGACGGGGCTGGCGGCCTCGGGAGTCGTGGTCCCTGCCGGCCTGGCGATGTTGCGCGCCAACCAGAACCCGGTCCAGCCGATCACCCTGGGTACCGAACTACGGGTGATCGTCGGCTACGCGGCGCTGACCGCGGCCGCCTGCGTGCTGGCTCTGGGCCTGGCCGCGCTGGTCAGGCGGGCTGTCGTCGCCGTCGGGCTGGCCGTCGCGCTTGTCGTCGTGCCCCACCTGCTGGCGGCCGCTGGTGTGGCGCCGTGGCTGCTGACGATCACCCCTGCCGCCGGGTTCGCGATCACACAGAGCGTCCCCACGTTCGCGCATGTGGACGTGGACCCGTCACCGCTGGGGGGCCACTACCCACTCCCGCCATGGGCAGGTTTGGCCGTGACCTGTGGATACGCCGCCTTCACCCTGGGGGCGGCGATCGCCGCACGCCGGCCCTCACGCGCGGCTCGGCTCTGACGCGTGGGTGGTTCCGGGCGGTCGTCGGTCCAGCCGACCGCCCGGAACGGGCCCGGATCAGTCGTGGTCCGCCGGTGTCAGGGAGGCACCCCAGAAGTCGGCGTAGCGGCCGGCGCGGCGGAGCAGTTCGTCGTGGCCTCCCTCCTCCACGATCCGGCCTCCGTCGAGGAAGGCGATGCGGTCGGCACGCCGGACGGTTCGCATCCGATGAGCGACCATCACGACCGTCCGGCCGGCCATCAGGCGTTCGATGCCCTCGTGGACGGCCGCCTCGTTCACCGGGTCCAGGGCGGAGGTCACCTCGTCCAGGAGCACGATGGGCGCGTCCTTCAGCAGCGCGCGAGCGATCGAGACACGCTGACGTTCGCCTCCCGACAGCAGCGCGCCGCCTTCGCCGACCTTCGCCGCCCATCCGCCGGGCAGCCGGTTGATCACCTCGTCCAGCCGCGCGGCGCTCGCCGCCGTCCGCAGCTCGGCCTCTGTGGCCTCGGGGCGGCCCAGTCGTACGTTGTCCTCAATCGTGCCGTCGAAGAGGTGGACGTCCTGGAAGACGATGGCGATCCGCGCCGTCAACACCTCGGTGTCGATGGCGCGCACGTCCACCCCTCCTACGCGCACCGCGCCCGCGTCCACGTCGTGGAACCGTGCGAGCAACTGCAGCAGCGTGCTCTTGCCCGCGCCTGAGGGGCCGACCACGGCGAGCCGCCGCCCCTCGGGCACCGTCAACGACAGGTCGTCGAACACCGTGCGGTCACCACGCTGGAAGGCGACGGACTCCACCTCCAAACCGTGACCCACCGGCTGGATCGGCTGCGGTGCCTCCGGCAGCGGCTCGGTGCGCAGGACCGCGTCGAGTCTGGCCAGTTCGGAGCGTGCGGCGCGGAGCTTGCCGCCGATGTCGGCCAGCGACAGGACCGGATCGGCGCAGCGGGCGGCCAGCACCAGGATCGTCAGCACCTCCGCCACACCGATGCTCCCGCCGAGCGCGAGGTAGGCGCCCAGAACAAGCAACACGGTGAACATCGCCTGCACCACGAGCGTCAAGCCGATCATGCCGGGCAGTACCGACAACACGGTACGGCGGGAAGCGCGCTGAAGTTCCCGCAGCGCGTCGTCGAGCAACGCGAAGCGTTGGACGCTCCGCCCGCCGGCGCGCAGCACCGGCTGAGCCTGAAGGAACTCGACGACCCGCCCGGTGGCCTCGGCATCACGTTCGTGGCGGCCTGCGTCGTCCGCGGCCATCGAGCGGCCGGTCCAGATCTGGATCGCCGCCACGAACGGCACGGCGGCCAGCGCGGCCAGCCCCAGCTGCCAGTTGAAGGCGAGCATCACGCCGACGATCGTCACGGGGGTGACGAGGGCGGAGATGTAGGGCGCCAGCAGGTGCGCGATCGCGCCCATCGTCTCCAGCACGCCCTGGCCGGCCAGGACGGACACCTCCCCGATCCGGCCGGCGTTGTACCAGCCGAGGGGCAGCCGGGCCAGATGATCGCCGAGGCGGTGATACATCCCGCGCAACAGCGTGATTCCGGCGCGGAAACCCAGCAGATCGCTGACATAGCGCAGCACCGCGTAGATCACGACCGCGCCGCCGAACGCGATCAGCCACGGCAGCGCGTCCGCGGGGGCGCCGCCGAACAGGGCCCGCAGCACGGGAACCAGCAGGGCGTAGGACAAACCCTCGACGATCGCGGTCGTCGTCATCAAGGCCACGGTGCGACGCACCGGCCGGGCGTGATCATGGCCCAGGACGTGCAGCAGCATGCGGATCATCGGTACTCCCTGGATCGCCAGAAGGCGGCGAATCTCCCGTTCGCCGCCAGGAGGTCGGCGGGTCTGCCCTGCTCGACGATCGACCCGTTGTCCAGCATCACGACGGTGTCGGCGTCGGCGACCGTCTCAAGGCGGTGGGCGATGACCAGGATCGTGCGATCGCCCTCCAGCGCCCTCAGCGCCTGCCGTACCGCCTGCTCGGTCTGCGGGTCGGCGAACGCGGTCGCCTCGTCCAGCACCAGGACGGGCGTGTCGGCGAGCAGCGCGCGGGCGAGCGCGATCCGCTGCGCCTCGCCACCCGACAGCCCGGCCTCCTGCCCGATCACCGTGTCGTAGCCGTGCGGCAGCTCAAGGATCCGATCATGGATGTTCGCCGTCCGGGCGGCGCGCACCACCTCGTCGAGACCGGCGTGCGGTACGGCGAGCATGATGTTGTCGGCGACCGACGCGCGCAGCAGGCGCACGTCCTGGAAGACGAAGGAGACCGTCCGGTAGAGGTCATGGCTGCTGAGCCGGCGCAGATCGACGCCGCCCAGGGTGATCGAACCGTGGGCCGGGTCGAAGAAGCGCGGCAGCAACCGGACCAGCGTGGACTTGCCGCCGCCCGAGGGTCCGACGATCGCGGTGACCGTGCCCGGTTCGAGGACCAGGTCGATCCCGCGCAGCACCTCGCGATCGTCTTCGTAGCCGAAGCGGACGCCCCGCAGTTCCACCCGGTGGCCCTGTGGCGCGATCGGGTGCGCGGGCTCGGGTAGCGGCGCAACCTCAAGCACGTCCCGAATCCGGCCGACCGCGCGCCTGGCGGCCTGCAGGTCGTCGAAGCTGTGGGCGATGAGGGCCGCAACCGGAGCGGTCAGCCCCAGTCCCAGCAGCAGGAAGGGCAGCAGGTCGGCCGGGGGCAGGCCACCGGTCGTGATCAGGACGGTGCCGCCGATCAGGACGACCAGCAGTACGAACGGCGGTGACAGCACCAGCTGCATTCCGGCGGCGATCACCGAGAGGCCGCGCACGAAGCGGTGGTAGACGTCGACGAAATCGTCGGTGGCCGTGCGGAACCTGCGGTGGGCGCGCCCGGAACCGCCGAACGCCTTGACCACGGAGATGCCCTGGACGAACTCGACGACGGAATCGGCGATCCGTCCCATGGCCGCGTCGAACCGCCTCTCCTCGCGCAGCCGGGCCGGGGTCATCATCAGCGGGACGTGCGCCAGGGCCAGCACCACCGGGATCAGCGTGATCAACGTGAGCCGCCAGTCGACGGTGAACAGGTAGACCAGCGAGAGCAGCGGCACCACGAACGCGGAGACGAGTTCGCCGGGGGAGTGGGCGATGAACGGGTGTACGGCACTGACGTCCTGGCCCACCACCTTGGTCAGCTCGCCGGTCCGGCGCCGGGAGAACCAGCCGATCGGCACACGTCCCAGCCGCTCCGCCAGGTGCCGGCGCAGGGCCAGTTGCACCTGACCGTCGAGCAGGTGCCCGATTCCGGACGACGCGGCCGTGAACAGCAGCCGGACAAGCAAGCCGGCCGCACCGGCGATCACGACGAACCAGACACGATCGTGATCGATCGGGCCAGACGCCAGCAGGGCGCGCCCCAGTTCGACGACCGCCAGCAGCGGTGCCAGCCCCGCGACGGCGCCGATCACCTGCAGGATGACAACGGCGGCGAAGCTCCATCGGTAGGGGCGCAGCAGTCCCGCAACGGACTGTTCCCCCGTGTCGTCGGCGTCCGGTGAGGGTGGGTGCTGCTCCCTCGTCGGCGCGAGGTCGGTCGTGGTCATCGTTCTCCTGTCTTCTCTGCGGGCCCCTGCCGGCCGAAGAGGGCCCTTCCGCCTGCGCGGCCGTTCGTCTCGCGGAGCAGTGCGGGCGTGCCGACCGCCGTCTCCACGGCTTCTCCACGGCTCGGTGCGGGCCGGGGCGGGCGAGGCAGTGGCATGCCTTCGTCGGTGTCACCGTGTGGGACGTGCCGCGGTGAAAGCGGCGTTCTCCGGCCCGGTCAGCCGTTCATCGCCAGGCCGTACAGGGCCGTGAGCGCGTCGTCGATGGCGTGGGGCTGCGGCTTGCCCGAGGAGTCGAGCCTGCTCCACCTCTGCAGGTTGATCGCGACGGACATCTGCCGCTTGGAGTCGGGGCTGGTCATGGAGATCGTTCCGGCGCCCCAGACCGTGCCGCCGCCGCCCCAGAAGGTGGTGCCGCCGGGGGCCTTCATCGGATACATCCCGAGGCCGTACTCGATCGTCTTGCCCTCCTGGGAGATGACCGTGACGGTGCGTCGCATCTGCGCCAGCGACGACCGGCTGACGATCTCGCCGTCGAACAGCAGGCCGAAGAAGCGGTTGAGATCCGCCACGGTCGACACCAGCGAACCCGCCACACCCGCATATGACATGTCAAAGACGCTGAAGTCCCGCGGTGGGTCGATCATGCCGAACCACGCTTCGTACATCTGCGAGTGCGGCCCGCCGAGGTGCGGCCCGTCGGGAAACCCGGTGTCCTGGAGTCCGGCGCGTTCGACGACGTTCTGAGTGATGTACTTCTCGGCCGTGGTGCCGGTCACCTGTTCCAGGAGTTGGCCGAGGAGCAGGTAGTTGGTGTTGGAGTACAGCCCCGGCGTGCCGCCCGGGGCGCTGAAGGCGGGCGCGGCGACCCCCATCTCGATCAGTTCGACGGGATCGAACCGGGTGAACCGGTGGTCGTCCAGGCTCTGGGGCCTGGTGTCCGCGAGGGCGGGAAACGGCCCGAGGGAGGGATAGGCGTAGGGGAGGTATTCGGCGAGGCCGCTGGTGTGGTTGATCAGCATCCGGACCGTGATCGCATCACCTCGTGCGCCCGGGACCAGTTTCGGAAGGTAGCGCCTGATCGGTGCGTCGAGTCCTATCCGACCGCTCTCGACCTGCTGCAGGACCGCGGCGGCGGTGAAGGTCTTGGTGACGCTGCCGACACGGTGCCGCATGTCGGCGGTGACGGGGCGGCCGACGGCGAGGTCGGCGACCCCGGCGGCGCCGCGCCAGACCTGGTCCTCGGCGCGCACCTCGGCGAACACGCCCGGAACCCCGGCCCGGTGGACGTTCTCGATGGCGGTGTTCAGCTTTGCGGGATCCAGCAGGTTCGTCATGACATGTGACCTCTCGTCTTTCTCGGATGAGCTCCGCACCGGCCTGGCGGGACACGGCACGTCGGCCGGTACACTCGTGCACTCATTATGCACGCGGTGCGTGCAACATCAAGTGCATAGATTGGGCCGAGATCGGTGGGAGGGGTGAAACGGCAGGTCGGGGAGGTCCTGGAGGTGGCCTGTGGCAGGCGCGGGCCACCCTCGGGGATCGTCGCCCGTTCCGGGTGAACGCGACGACGGGGACGGGCTTGGCCCTGGCTTCAGCCGCCGGTGTACCGGTCGGGCGTCCGGCTCCCGGCGGGCCGGGCCGCCGGTGCGGTCCGGCGCCTTGGCGGACTCCGGCCGCACCTCGACGCGGCTCCCGGCCTTCTCGGCGAAGGTCGGTTCGCGGTCCGTCTCCGCTGTGCCGTCCCGGCTTTGCGGCCGGTGCCGGGGCCTGAGCGGGCACGACTACTCGCGTTTGACTAGTTGGGACTACTCGTGTTTGAGTAGTCGGGTGAGCGACACGCGCATGTTCGTGCTCGGCGCCCTGCTGCGCGGTCCGATGCACGGGCATCAGATCCGCAGGCAGGCGCAACTGGACCGCACCGAACTGTGGACCGACGTCAAGGTGGGGTCCCTGTACGGGGCGTTGCACCGGCTGGTCGCCGAGGGCGCGATCGAGGTGGTCCGCACCGAGCAGGCGGCGGGCCCGGCGCGGACGGTGTACGCGCTCACCGCGGCCGGGCGCGAGGAGTTCATCGCGCTGCGCGACCGGACACTGCGTGAGGTACGGCTGCGGCCCGACCCGGTGGATCTCGCGTTGCACTACGCCGACGACCTCACCGAGGAGAAGCTGCGGGCACTGATCGGAGACCGGCGTGAGGCGCTGGTCGCCCGGCTGACGGCCTGGCGGCACCAGCGTGAGCAGGCCGAGCCGTACCTGCGCGGGCTGGAGCCGATGACCTTCGACCACACCACGGCACGCCTGCGGGCCGAGATCGCCTGGCACGAGAGCCTGCTGGAGCAGCTGCCGAAACTGCTCGCCGCGAACGACCGCGGCCAGGCGCCGACGACGGAAGGACGGCAGGAATGATTCTGGTGACCGGAGCGACCGGTCCGGTGGGGCGGCACCTCCTCACCACGCTGCGCGGGGACGGCGCGGAGGTGCGCGCCCTCAGCCGCCGTCCCGAGACCGCGAACCTGCCGCACGGCGTTCAGGTGGTCGGCGGTGAGCTGGGCGAGCCGGCGTCGCTGGCGCGGGCGTTGACCGGCGTGGAAGCGGTGTACCTGTTCTCCGCCGGGCGGGCGGCCGGCGGGTTCGCCGCGTCCGCCGTACGCGCCGGGGTCAAGCGGGTCGTGGTGGTCTCCGGGCTCGACGACGACCCCGCCGACGTCGAGCGGCCGTTCACCGACGCCGGGCTGGAATGGACCCATCTGCGGCCCAACGCGTACGCCTCCAACGCGCTGCGGCACTGGGGCGACATGATCCGGTACCAGGGCGCGGTCCGTGTCCCGTACCCGGACGCGGCGACCGCTCCCGTCCACGAGGCCGACCTCGCCGCCGTCGCCGCGATCGTGCTCAGGGGTGGACACGCGGGTCGGCGGTATTCGCTCACCGGGCCGCGGTCGCTGACCTTCCGCGAGCAGGTCGGCGTCCTCGCCCGCGCGCTGGGCCGTGAGCTCGCCCTCGTCGAGGAGACACCGGACCAGGCCCGCGAGCGGATGTCCCGCTACGGCATGCCGGGCTCCGTCGTCGACGAACTCCTGACCATGTGGGCTGTCACCGCCGGAACGCCCGCCACCGTGTCGCCCGTCGTCGAGCAACTCACCGGGCTGCCCGCCCGGAGTTTCGCGCGGTGGGCCGACGAGCACGCCGACGACTTCCGCTGAGGGCCGTCATGCTGCGCAACCGCGTCTTCGCCTGGCATCGGGAGTTACAGGACGTCCACCACCGCCTGGAAAAGGCGCTGGAGGACGCCCGCAGGGCCATCCGCTCCGGCGAACGCGCCCAGAGCCTCAAACCCGAGCTCCGCGACTTCTGCTACACCTTCTGCTCCGCCCTGGGCAGCCATCACCGCAGCGAGGACAGCGACTTCTTCCCGGCCTTGCTGCAGCAGATGCCCGAGCTGGAGCCCACGATCGCCCGCCTGGGGCGTGAGCATGAGGTCCTCGCACGCCTGCTCGCCGACTTCCAGGCGAGCCTCGACGATTCACAGTCGTCACCACAGCGGCTCTTCCAGCAGATCAACGACATCAAGGCCGCGATGAAGGCTCATTTCGGTTTTGAGGAAGGCTCCCTGAACCGGGCACTTCGTGCTCTTGATGTTCCGAAGAGCGACAGGAACCGCATGTTCGGGGACGTCTGACCGATGGCCTCTTCACGCAGCCGGGGCTCCGCGGCCGCCGTCTCATCACGGCGTGTTCGCCCACCGCTGGAGGGGGTTGCCGTAGTACTCGGGAAAGACCGGTTCCGGCCTGGCAGGAGCCGGCGGTGTACGTGACAGCGGCGCGCACTTCGTCGGGCGCGCCGCCTCGGTCGTCGGCGGAACCGGGACACCGGCCGATACCGCTCCTGACGGCTGATCACGGACGTGTTCGGTCACCTGGCGGAGGCGCCGGTGTCACGGCGATGACACTTGATCCACACGCGAGCCCCGTCCGTCTCCTTGGAGATCGGTGGGGCCTGTTCAGCTTTCTGACTTCAAGACGGTCACGCCTCTGATCGCCCCGCCGCCGGGAGGCCTGACGGTGGAGGTGGCGCCGACGGGGGCTTTCTGCCCCGAGTCCGAGCCGCAGTAGTTGACCCACGGGTTGACGAAGCAGTAAGACACAACGATCTGGTGGTAGCCGGTACCGGTGGAACAGTAGGAGCTGATGGACCCGTCGCTCCCGTAGGAGATCGAACAGGAGTCGGGCAGGGCATGGGCGGGCGTGGCAACGCCGGTGACGACGGCAGCGGCGATGAGAGCGCCGCCGGAGAGGGTGGCGGCGGCACGTCTTACTTTCACGCGCTGGCTCCTTCCGCGAGGTCGATACCTCGTACTGTTAGGAAAGTTTCCTTATCGGGGAACTTAGCTGGCGTGATCGGCATGTCAAGGTGCCTGTCCGGTCCGTCGTTCTCTCCGCGGTGCCCGGCATGCGGTGACACTCACGGATGTCAGGTGCCAAGATCCTCAAGCTGATGACCGGCCCCGGGTGATCGGCAAGCAGCCGGCCGCCGACGGCTCCCCGTCGCCGACGGAGAGCCGACGAGGATGCCGCCTTTCGCCACCGCTGCGGCGGCGAAAGGCGGGCTCGGGGGCATTGAGCTGGAAGGCGCAACCCCCTTGAGTCGGTGCGTGCCCGGGACCACCGGGCACCACGAGAACCTGGGAGATCGAACCGGGAGCCGGATCCTCCCAAGGCAGGGCTGGCTCCGCCTACCTCAAGTACTGTGACTTCGCATGATCGAATCCGAGATTGAGATCAGCGAAGACCTGGTCCGTGACCTGCTGCGGGAACAGCATCCGGATCTGGCCGAGCTGCCTATCCGCGAGGTGGCGGGCGGCTGGGGCAACCAGATGTGGCGCCTGGGAGAGGAGTTGGTCGTCCGGATGCAGCGGATGGACAACGGCCCCGATCCGCAGCTCAAGGAGCGGCGCTGGCTGCCGGTGCTGGCCTCGCGGCTGCCGCTTCCGATCCCGACCCCGGTGCGAAGCGGTGCACCGTCCGAACGCTTCCCCAAGATCTGGACCGTCATGACATGGGTTGAAGGCACACCGCTGGACCACGGCTCAATCACCCGCGGGGACCACGCGGCCGACATGCTGGCGGCCTTCCTCAAGGCGCTGCATGTGGAGGCGCCCGCCGACGCGCCGGACGCCTCGGACCGTGGCGGCCATCCCAGGGAGTGCACGGACGGCTTCGAGTACTTCCTGCGGACCGTGGATCTCGGGCGTTTTGCCGAGGACGACATCCGGGCCGTGTGGGACGACGCGGTCGCGGCTCCCGAGTGGGAGGGCCCGCGGGTGTGGGTGCACGGTGACCTGCATCCCGCGAACGTCGTCGTGGCGGACGGCACACTGGCGGGCGTCGTCGACTTTGGCGACGTGTTCGCCGGCGACCCGGCATGGGACCTTGCGGCCGCCTGGGTGCTGCTCCCCACAGGGGGTGCCTCACGGTTCTTCAACGGCTACGCACAGGCGGATGAGGCGACGATCCGACGGGCGCGTGGGCTGGCCGCGATGAAGAGCCTGTTTTTGATGCTGATGGGCCAGAACGGGGACCGTGGTCTGCCCGGCGGCAAACCGAACTGGGGGCCCGCAGGCCGGTCGGCACTTGAGCGTGTCTTGAAGGGCCTTTGACCGGGGCGTCTGGATCAATCGGGTAGCCGTTGGCGGTAAGCCGGTGCAGGACGTTGTCGATCACGGCACCGCCGGGTGAGCCGAAGCCCGGCCCGGCGGTCTCCACGGCGAGACGGTCCTGGTGCCGGGCCTTCCTGCGGTGGTTTCGGATGCCGGCCGGAGCGCCGAGGTAGTTGCGGTCCGCCCGGGGCACGCCTCCCGGTAGCCGCTTTCGACCGCGGCCTCGCGGACGCCGTTGTCGGGGCCGAAGCCGTGGTGAGCGATGAGCCGATCGACACCGGCCGGCCACCGCTCACGCACCTTCGGCGGGCCTGTCGTCCACCGAGAACTCGCTCGGCGGCCCGGGCAGGGAGCCGAGGACGGCGAACAGGTCGGGGCCGGTCAGCCCGATGCGCAGGCTCTTCAGGGCTTCCCTCGAAACGCGCTCGCCTTTGGCGAACGACCGGAGGGCCCGGAAGGAACGGTGCCGGGAGCTCGGAGCGGCCGTTCGAGCGCGCTACAAGAGCGTTGCAGCCGAGCCACAAGCGGGCTTTCCTAGCCTTGGGATCATGTTGACGACCCTGGTTGTGACCGCCTCTCTCCTGTTCACCGGCGCGCCCGCGCAGAGCGTGGCGACCAAGCCGCTGACCTTCCGCGGCATGACGCTCCAGATTCCCAAGACCTGGAAAGTCGGAAAAGAAGACATGTGGGGCATCCACGTCAAGACCGGCGGCTGCGACCGGCTCGCCGTCGAGTGCCGCGGGTTCTACCTCGTCGGGCCGGAGGGCATCTCCCTGGGCCGCCACGGCAACCCCTACGATCCCAAGGAGCAGTACCACCCGGGTAACGGGCTCTCGGCCTGCGCGCCCGACAAGCGCTACGTGGAGGACTTCCCCGGAAAGCTCGTCGCACGTGCCCTCCGCCCGGTGGGCGCGGGACACCAGGCCACCTACCGGGTCTGGCGCGTCGGCTGCACGACGCAGTCGGCCAAGAGGACCGGCGTCTCCTACCAGGAGCGGATCTGGTACCTGCCCACGTCGAAGATCCTCATCTTCGACCGGTGGAGCGACAGCCGGCTCGGCACGATTCTCAAGCGGGCGACCTGGAACTGAGCCCGCCGGTCGCGCCGCTTGCCACCACGGCGAAACAGAGCAGGTGCGAGAACGGCCGTGGCGGCAGTGGTGATCAGCACGAACCGCCGTCACGCCAGGACGTGGAGCGACCGGCTGCCGCCTGACCGGCATCCCGGCGGCCGGCGCCCTCCTGCGGCTCTCCAGGAACAGGCGCTTGGCGGCGTCCAGCGGTACCTCGCCATAGGGCTGGACGTGCTGCCGGAACAGCGGTGTCAGCCCGCGACGGTCGCCTCGATGCCGTCGAGGAGTACGGCCAGGCCGGTCTCGAAGCTCTTCCTGGCCTCACGTTCGAGGTAGGGCAGACCGTCGTCCTGCGAGGAGGTGGCGGCTGTCGCGCCTTCGAGCCAGGCCACGGCGGGGAACCGTTCGGTCAGGCCGGGGGCGATCTCCAGCAGCGTGGCCGAACGGGCGAGCCACCACTCCTCGTCGGAGACGCCGGTGGCGGCGGGGGCCTGCCGTACCTCGGAGACCGTCCCCGCCGAACCGCGCAGGAAGTGGAACAGCGTGCCGACGACCCCCCGGATCCGGGGGGCGTCGAGGCCGGTCTCACGCAGGATGCGCACCAGCGTCTCAAGGCTGAGGTACTCGTTGGGACCGAGTACGGGCCTGGCCTGCGACACCTGGAGCACCCAGGGATGGCGCAGGTAGAACTCCCAGGTGTCGCGGGCCCACACCGTCAGGGCCGCCCGCCAGCCCTCCTCGTGCCCGTAGCCGGTCGGCAGCTCGCCCAGGACCCGGTCGTACATCAGGTCGACGAGCTCGCCCTTGCTGGGGACGTAGGTGTAGAGGGCCATTCCCGAACGTCCGAGCCGTTCGCCGACCGCCCGCATGGACAGCGCCGCCATGCCTTCGGCGTCGGCGAGGGCGATCGCCGTGTCCACGATCAGATCGACGCTGAGTCCCGGTTTCGGACCGGGCCGGGACTCCTCGGCGGGACCGGCGGAACGCCACAGCAGAGCCATGGAACGGCGCGCGTCGCCCTGGCCCGCGAAGACGACCACCTGTGGCTCCCTCCCGTCTCCTTACGCCCTAAAGCTATCAGCGGGCCGGATCAGCCGGTGATCAGGCGTTGCAGCGCGGGTGCGTAGAGGTCGGCGATGCCTTCGGCGTCGGCCTGCGCTGCTGCGCCCGAGGGGTGCAGCGCGAGGGTGGCTCCGAGCCCGAGCAACTGGCCCGCGACCAGTTCCGCCCGCAGGGCGTTGTCCTGGCCGGGGAGCAGCGTGGTCAGCCGCGCGGTGACCTGCTCGTGGAAGCGGTCCCGCAGCAGGGAACGCTCATCGGTGTTGCCCAGGGAGAACACGACACGCAGCATCGGATCCCGCTGGAATTCGCGGCGGCTGCGCACCAGTGTCAGCACCATGTGCCTGCCGAGCGCCTCAAGGGGGGCCGCGAAGAGCTCGTCGGTGTCGGGACCGAAGTCGGCGACGGTGTTGAAGAGCTGTTCCTTGCTGCCGAAGTGCTTGACGATGAGCGAGGCGCTCACCCCCGCGTCCGTGGCGATGCCGCGTAAGGTCACCTCGGCGTACGGGCGCAGGGTGAAGGCCCGCCGGGCGGCGCGCAGGATCGCGTCCCGGCCGCTGCGGGTTCCGGTGTCCCGGGATTCCTCGGTCTGCCTTCCGGTGGTGTGCACGCTCATGGGCTGCTCTCCTGGGCGAGCGCCGCCGGTGGGCGCTCGGCTGCGCCCGCCGTACGGTCCTGCCCGACGGTATACGGGGCCGGAGCCTGTCCGCCCGGTAGACACAGAGTGACGGCCAGAGCGAGGAGCGCGGCGGCCCCGGCGATGACGAAGACCGTCAGGTAGGCGCCCAGGGTCGGCACGGTACGGCCCGCGACCTGGAAGGTGACGTGGGCGAGGACCGCGGCGACGACCGCGCTGCACGCCGCCTGGCCGATCGACCTCATCAGTGTGTTGAGGCCGTTGGCCGCGCCGGTCTCGCTCACCGGCACCGCGCGCATCACGAGCGCGGGCAGGGCGGAGTAGGCGATGGCGGTGCCTGCGGACACCACGGTCGCGCCGAGGACGATCGTCCACAGCTGGTGGCTGGTGAAGAAACGCACCATGTATCCGGCGGCCATGCATGCGGAGGCGACCGCCAGGGTGACCTTGGGGCCGTAGGCGGCCGAAATCCTGGCGGAGACGGGGGACAGGAACACCATCGCGACACCGCCGGGCAGCAGGCACAGGCCGCTGACGACGATGGAGGCGCCCAGGCCGTACCCGGTGTTCGTGGGCTCCTGCACCAGTTGCGCGGTGGCCAGCGAGTTGGCGTAGAAGGCGAAGCCGATCAGCAGGGCGGCGAGGTTCGTCAGCAGCACCGCGGGCCGCGCGGAGACCCGCAGGTCGACCATGGGGGAGGGGGCGCGCAGTTCGTGGGCTCCCCAGAGCAACCCGATCAGTACGGCGGCGGCCAGCAGGGCGAGGGTGGGAGTGGAGGTCCAGCCCCAGTCGCCGCCCTGGGTCACCGCCAGCAGCAGGCTGACCAGGGAGGCGGAGAGGCCGAGCACGCCCAGGACGTCGGGCCGGCCGCCGGCGCGCAGCGGTGACTCGGGCACGTAGCGCAGCACCAGTGCGATGTCGAGCAGACCCAGACCCACCGAGACCCAGAACATGGTGTGCCAATCGGCGTTCTCGACGACCAGTGCGGCGAGGGGGAGCCCGATGGCGGCGCCGATGCCCAGGGTGGAGCTCATCAGGGCCACCGCGGAGAGCAGCCGGCCGGGTGCGAGCTCGTCCCGCATGATGCTGACGCCGAGCGGCATGACGGCGAGCGCGGCTCCCTGCAGGGCGCGGCCCGCGATGAGCACGCCGATCTGGGAGCTGGCGGCGCACAGCACCGATCCCATGGTCAGCAGGCCGAGGGAGGCCAGCAGGACCTTGCGTTTGCCGTACATGTCGCCGATCCGTCCGAGAACGGGGGTGCAGACGGCGCCGCTGAGCAGGGTTATGGTGACCAGCCAGCTCGCGGCGGTCGGGGTGCTCCCGGTGAGCGCGGGGACGTGCGGCAGGAGAGGGATGACGAGTGTCTGCATGACGGCCACGACCACGCCGCAGAAGGCCAGGACGGCGACGAGGAGGCGCGGATGAGGCGCCTCGGCTGGCTGAGGGGGCACTGCGACTCTCCATGGGAAGGGGGACAGGAGGTGCACATCTGTTCACCTCCAGCATAAACGGATGTGCACTCCGGTGGGAGTTCGTTCCCGGAAGTTATTGATCTACATTGTAAAGGCGCCAGCTTGGGCCTCAAGATCAAAAACAACAAAGGACTGAAGACCCTCCCTCAAGGAGACCCAGGCGGCCCTGGGGTGTGGTTCGGCGTTTCGCAGGTAACTGCTCGAACCGGTTGTCCGGGCTGCCGGAACCGTGCGCCGGCCCCTGCCTCAGGGCGCGAAGTTCTCGCCGATGCGGTGGTGTCCGGCGGGGGCGGCGTGGTCCGTCTCGCCATATAGGTCGCGGCCGTCGAGGTGGTGCAGGTTTGGGTCGTCGGTCGTGCGTTGTTCGACGATTTGGTGATTGGGTCGCGGATGATGTCGGGCGTGAGTCGGTCGGCGGCGTGCTCGGCTGGATCGCCGGTGGTCTTGAATCGCAGGTCTCGCTGTCGAAGTCGGGTGCGAGGGGGCCTGGGGTGTCCTCCTGGATTGGGCACAGGGTGGGTGACGCGACCAGCAGTTGTGTTTGTGGGTGTCTCTCGCGGATGGCCTCGAGGAGGCCGTGTGCGGCGGGTCTTGGCGCTGATCATGTCCGCGGGAGTGCCCTGCATGGCGTGGGCGGTGAACGGGTCCGGCAGTGCGCTGCCGCTGAAGCCGAGGTTGGCCACACCTTCGCTGAGTCGCGCCCCATGTTCACCGCCTTCTGTTGAGGCGGTGTCAGTTCGATTGAGTCAGGGCGGTTGGGTGGTGTCGGTTGCCTGGGCTCCTGATGATGGCTCTTCTGCGACTCCACCGCCGTGGGGTTCCTGGCTCGCCTGTGGCGACGCGTCGAGGGCATGGCCACCGGTCGTCCGTCGCTTGTGGGTCTGCTTCATGGGCTGTGGTATCTGCTGGATCAAACCGGCCTGCTGGTGTGCGTTGAGCTGTGCGACAGCATCGACCGGGCTGTTGCCGACCTGTCCCTTTCGGTGTGGGAGCTCGTCCTGGCTTCGCCACTACCGAAAATCTGCAGTGGCCAGAATAGACATCTGCCGTAAGGGGGGCTAGGATTTCTGGCATCGCAAGGAACGGATCCACGAGGGCAGAGCAGTGGGTAGGCATCACGACGAACTGCCCGGACGGACGTGGATAGCAGGAGATGACGTAGGTGGACGGGCAGAAGGTCGGACGTGCCAGGGCCAACGTGGTTGAAGGGCCCTGACCGCTGACGCGCTGCCCAAGCAGTGGTGCAAGTAGAGGCAGAAGGTCGGACGTGCCGGGGCCAACGTGGTTGAAGGGCCCTGACCGCTGACGCGCTGCCCAAGCAGTGGTGCAAGTAGAGGCAGAAGGTCGG
>NZ_JBITMT010000021.1:110192-119596 GCF_044466505.1 Streptosporangium sp. NPDC049376
GGACGTGCCGGGGCCAGCAGGATCGAAGGGTCCTTGCCGTGGACGCGCTGCCGAAGTAGTGACAGATGAAGTCGAAGTAGAGATACCGAAGGGAGTGTTGAACGCCATCAGGATCGCCCGTCGTCGGCTGAAGTTCGCCGCACGGGTACCGCACCTCCACGGATTGGACGGTGGTTTACGGTTACGCTTACGCGATCCCCGCACCCCTGCCTTTGCGGGCGGCCAGTGCGGAAGCAGTGAGTCGGCCATAAGGCCGGTAGATGGTGTTGAACCTCTGGGCCCCGGCGCATCATGGCGCCGGGGCCCTCGTCCGCGTTAGGGAAGGTTGTATGGATCAAGCAGTCACATCCCCGGGTTCTCACCCCCGGGACACCGCCGAGAAGGTGGAGACGGAGGCGGCTCAGACGCTCCCCGATGAGGCCGGTGACAGGCCCGGCCGGAAACTCGACGATGAGGATTACCCCGCTTACAGCATGGGGCGGGCCGCGGAGGTCCTCGGTGTCACCCCGGCGTTCTTGCGCAGTCTGGGCGCCGCCAGGCTGATCGAGCCGCAGCGCTCCGAGGGCGGTCACCGCCGTTACTCGCGCTACCAGCTGCGCCTGGCCGCCCGCGCCCGGGAATTGGTCGACCAGGGCACCGCTCTGGAGGCCGCCTGCCGCATCATCATCTTGGAAGACCAGCTTGCCGAGGCCCTGCGCATCAACGCCGAACTGCGCCGACGCGGCTGACCGGGCCTCCGCCTACGCGGCCCGCGTCCTGCTGTCCGTCCTGTGGCGCGGCCGGGTGAGCGGCAAGGAGCTGGCCCGGTGCTCGGCCGGAGTCGTCGGGGTGCGTCAACTCTCGGCGGGTTCGACAGTGGGCAGGTCTGGCAAGCGGTGTACTGGTGCCGCACCTGCCCGCTGTCATCGAATCGGGCGGTGGGTGCTGAGGGCTTCGGAGTGCCGCCCGCCGTCACCTCCGCCAGCAGCCTGGTGCGGATGGCCGGGCAGGGTGCCCCGATCGGTCAGTTGGTGGGCTTCCGCTTCTCGCCCTCGGTGGCCCCCCGCTCGGGTCTGTGTCACCAGCCGCAAAGTAACGCTAAGTAACTGGCGTTATGGGATTTGGCCATGGATTCCTTCGTAGGCCTGGCCGCAAAGTAGCAAAGCGTTATATCTCTGGCGCGTTGCGTCGCCATCACGGGTACGACATACCAGTCGTAGCCGGGTGGTTACAAACCATGTTTCTTCTGGCCTTCGTTGGAGGTTCGGGAGAAGGGGTGCGGGACATGCGACGCGAATGGGAGATCGAGGACCTGATCGAGTGCTGGACGCTGGACGAGGAGGAGTTCGCGCTACTGGCGAACAAGTCCGGGGCGCCTCGGCTCGGCTTCGGCCTGATGCTGAAGTTCTTCGAGCTTGAGGCAAGGTTCCCGCGCCGGGAGGACCTGCCTCGCCCGGCGGTGGAGTTCATGGCGGGACAGGTCAAGGTAGTGCCGCTGGAGCACGTGGTGCCCGAGGGCTGGCGCGATGCGGTCCTCGACCCTGACAGCGGTCTGGTCGAGCGGATCCCGTACGAGCTGTGCGTGCTGGTCACGCCGCACAGAGGAGATCACCCGCCGCTGGGGCGTGATCGACCTGCTGGACCTGGTCAAGAATGTCGACCACGCCACGAAGTTCACCGGCGAGTTCACCTCGGTGGCCTCGCGCACGGTGACCGACGCGAAGGTGCTGCGCCGCCGGCTGCTGCTGTGCACCTTCGTGCTCGGCACGAACAGCGGAAGAAACTTACCGAGGCCGACCGGCGCGCCCTGTCGGCTCTCTTCTGGAGCCACCTGAATCTGTACGGCAAGTTCGAGCTCGACATGAGCAAACAGCTCGACCTCGGGCCGGGGCCGAGCGTCGAGGGTTCAACAATCAGATGCCCCGTGAGGAATCCCGGGGCCCCAGCCCGGCAGTCAGCCCAGGGCGCGCTGATCGTCACTGCTTTGGCTTGTCGTCGGTGGGCGCACGCCGGTCCCCGGGCACGCCGTCCCTATGGTCCGATGGTGGCGGTTCGGCCCGGGGTTATTGAGGCTTGGCGGACGTCCGCGCTCCGGCCTCTGCCTCCTCAGCAGTGCGGCTGGCACTCCAGATCATCGTCCGCTGGTGGACCCGTCGGCCGTCGTGCCGGAGGCCGGGCACCAGTGGTGCCGGGCCGTGCTCGGCGAAGCCCATGCGCTCAAAGAACCGCACCGCCCGGGTGTTCTCGACCAGGGTCTGCAGGTGGCAGCCGGGAGATCCGGCCTTCCTGAGCCTGTCAAGCCACCGGCTCATCAGCCCGTCGGCGGCACCTGTCCCTCGCGCTTCGGGTGCCACGTTGATGTGCAGGTGCGCGGGCCACCTGGCGTCGGTGAACTCGCCGACGCCAGGCTCCCTGCGGACCGCGGCCCACGCCAGATCGGCCAGGCTGCGCGCGAAGAAGGCCGCGGGCCTGGGTCGGAAGACCAGCCGGTAGGTCCGCATCGCCTTCTCCATGCGCTCGCCCTCCCCGGGGAACCTCGCACTGTCGAGGCATCCCGTCAGGTAGCCCACCAGGGCGCCCCCGGTGACGGCGACGAAGAGCGAATCCGGCTCCAGCTCCATGTAGGGATCCAGGTAGACGGCCGCCTCCGAGTCCACGTGCCCCCACAGCGACGCCGTGGGAGCGCCCTCGCCCACGCGCTCGAACAGCTCGCGCAGCTCGGCGCGGTCACTCCGTGCGAACGTACGGATCTCCATGACGCCTCCCTTATTGTGTACAGTCTACTATGTACGTCATACACGATTATTGTGCTATATGACGTACACAGATTCCGGCCGCACGAGAGGATGTTCCATGGCAGAGCTGCCACCCGTCGTGGCGCGGATGTGGGACCGCGAACCCATCACGCGCAGAGGCCCGAGGCCGCGCCTGGACCTGGCCACGATCACGATGGCCGCCATTGAGATCGCCGACACCGAGGGGCTGGCCGCCGTCTCCATGAGCAACGTCGCCGCCCGGGTGGGCGTCGCTCCGATGGCGCTCTACCGGTACGTCGGCAGCAAGGACGAACTGCTGACCGTCATGGCCGACAGCGCCGTGCCCCCACCGCCCGAACGCGAGAACCTGTCCTGGCGCGCCTACCTCGCCACGTGGACCCGGCTCACCCGCGACCTCCTGCTGTCCCGGCCCTGGCTGCTGGACCTGCGCCAGAGCACCCCGCCCATGGGGCCGCGGCGACTGCTCTGGCTTGACCGGGCCCTGGACGCGTTGTCCGGTACCGGGCTGGACGACGGCCAGAAGTTCAACGCCGCCACGGTGCTGACCGGCTACGCCCTCACCGACGCGACACTCACGCACTCGCTCGGCGCCGGTGGCAAGGAGCTCGCGGCCAGGGCCAAGGGAGCCACCGAGTACGGCGAGATACTCACCGAGGTCCTGGACCCCGCGACGTACCCGGCACTGTCGGCCATGATGCGCTCCGGCCTGCTCAGGGACTCCACCGGCTGGACGGAGGACGCCGACTTCCGGTTCGGCCTCGACCTCCTGCTGGACGGCATAGAGGCGCTGATCGCCCGCCCAGCCCGGTAGGGGTGCCGTTAACGAACGTGTCGCCAGCCCCAAACGAGCGCCGTCTCTTCAGTTCACGGCCCCTTACGGGGCGGGGGCTTCGCGTCGTCGTGATCGCGGAGCATGCGCAGCACGGTGGCCGGTGAGGGGTCCTGGCCCTTTTTCCTGCCGAGGGTGATGACCGGGCGGGCGGCGATGTCGCGCAGGCTGAGGTTCTGGCCGCGCAGGTGCAACGCCATCGACGTAGGCGGTTGTCTCCTGGGCCGGGCCCAGCCGCATCGGAACGTCGTAGTCCAGGTCGATCGGCACGCTGGAGCGTTCGGCAAGCGACTCCAGCACCGCCGGCAGCCCGCCGTCGTCCAAGGCCACCGGGTAAAGTCGAGGCGATGGGCCCGGCCGAGCAGCATGCCCAGCGCGACCACGCGACCAGTCGCTGCTGCACGCCGTCGTGCAGGTCCCGCTCGATCCGCCGCCGCTCGTCATCGACCGCCTCCAGCACCTCTGCCCGCATCCGCGACAGTTGCTCGACGCGGCTGCGCAGCACCTCCTTGTCACTGGGCGCGAGTCCCCATTCCGCCAGCCGTCGTTCCAGCGCCGCCAGGAAGATGACGAGGAGTCCGAACGCCGTCCAGGTGATCGGGTCGTACCAGCTCATCTCGGCATGTTGCCCGGTACCGCCGGAGAGCGCGCGCCAGCTCGACGTCGCCCAGATCCCGACGAGCACCAGCACCCCGCCACCGAGCCCGCCGACGATGCCGCGCATCGCCACGTACGCCAGCGCACGCCCCGGCCAAACACGGGGCGACGGTGCCACCCAGCCAGCGATTGACGCGGACCCGATCGGCCTCGGCCAGCCGCCCGGCGCCACGGAACGACCAAGGCCGGGTAGACGGCATTGCCAGCAGCGGCATCGCGATGACGACCCACGCCAGCTCGACCACGGCCATCACCGCCCCGAGCGCCAGCCCGACCATGCCACGTACTGCTGCCCACGCCACAACCAACGGCCTTGCGGCGTCTTCCTGGGTGTTTGTCTCGGGGTAGGTGCTGTCCGCCGGGGCGTTCCTTACGGGGAGAGGGGTCCTGACCGTGCGGAGGGGTCAGGGTGAGGCGGAAGCGGGCGCCTTCGCCGGGGGCGGTGCGCAGCTCGACGTCGCCGCCGTGCGTGCGTGCGGGCGAGGGAGCGGGCGATGGGCGAGCCCGAGCCCCGCGTTGGCCCCGCCCGACCGGTTGCGGGACTGGTCAGTCCGGTAGAAACGTAGGAACGCGCTCATTCCGGTGTCGGCGATGAGTCGGCTGCGGCCGATGACGACCGGCTGCGGCTCCTGGCCTTGGGGCACGCGGCCAGGAACGCGTTGTACTCCATCTTGGCCCGTGCTCTCTGGGCAGCCTTCGTCGGCTTCACCGATCTCGCCCTTTCGCCTTTGGGAGAGTTACGCACTTCAGGGTGCCTACTTCCCTATGGGAAGTAACTCTCCAATACTCGTCCGGGGGTTGAAAACGCCACCCACGGCGATAAGGGAAAGGCACAACGATGAACGCGGCGACCGCATCACTTCCCGGCGGCACCTGGACACTGGGCAACGCGACCATCACCCGGTTCGGTTACGGCGCGATGCAACTCGCCGGCCCGGGGGTCATGGGGCCTCCCGCCGACCACGATGGCGCCCTGGCGGTATTGCGCGCGGCCGTCGCGGCCGGTATCACCCACGTTGACACCAGTGGCGCGTACGGACCGCGCGTCACCAACGAACTGATCCGTGAGGCGCTGCATCCCTACCCGGAGTCGTTGTTCATCGCCACCAAGGTGGGGGCGAACCGAGACGCGCAAGGCGGCTGGCCCACGGCCCGGCGGCCCGAAGATCTGCGCAAGCAGGTCCACGAGAACCTCCGGTCTCTCGGGGCCGAGACCCTCGACTTGGTCAACATGCGCATGGGCGATGCCGAAGGCCCTAAGCCTGGTTCGCTCGCCGAGGCGTTCGCGACGCTCGTCGAACTCCAGCGAGAGGGCCTGATCCGTCACCTCGGGGTCAGCAACGTCACCACCGAGCAGGTCGCCGAGGCCCGAGGTATCGCTCGAATCGTCTGTGTGCAGAACATGTACAACCTCGCCCACCGCCACGACGACGACCTCATCGACAGGCTCGCCGCCGCCGGCATTGCCTACGTGCCGTTCTTCCCGCTGGGGGGCTTCACGCCGCTACAGTCCGATGCGCTCTGGAGGGTCGCGGCGCGGCTTGGGGCGACGCCGATGTCGGTCGCGTTGGCCTGGCTGTTGCAGCGCTCACCGAACATCCTGCTCATCCCCGGCACATCATCGACAGCCCATCTGAGGGAGAACATCGTCGGTGCCGGGCTCTCCCTCTCCGGTGAGGATGTGGCGGACCTGGAGAGCATCGGCCGCCGAACGCCACGTTGACCAGTTCGTGCCGTGCGTGGCCGTGCGGCGGCCGGGCACGGCTGCGTGCGCCGGATCAGTCGAGCAGTGCGGTCGCCTCGACCTCGACGAGGACGTCCGGCTCGAAGAGGTGGTCGACGCCGATGAGGGAGGCCGGGGGCATGGGGAGCCGAAGGCCGATCTCCTCGGCGACGGCCTCGACTCCGGCCATGAGGTCGCCGATCTTCTCCGGGCTCCACCGGGTCACATAGAACGTCAGGCGCAACACGTCCGCGAACGAGGCGCCTGCGCCGGCCAGGCCGGCGGCGGTGTTGCGCAGGGCCTGTGCGACCTGTCCGGCCAGATCGCCGGGGGCCACCGGGGTTCCGTCGGCCTGTCGGGCGACCTGCCCGCTGACATGGACGTGTGTGGTGCCCGTGCCGACGGCGACATGGTGGTAGGGGGTGGGCTGGAGCAGGCCTTCGGGGGTGAAGTGCTTGACGGTCATGGCTGTTTCTCCTTGTCAATGTAGGTATCTGTAAGCTACCTAGTAGGAGAAAGGCACTTCAACGAAACCAGGTTTCACCATGGATACCGACGGCGGGCTCCGCATCGACGCCCCGCACCGCGAACTCCTCGATCAGGTGCTCGACAAGTGGTCCCTCGGTGTGCTCAACGAGCTCTGTGAACGCCCCTGCCGCTTCAACCAGCTGCGCCGGGCCATGCCCGCGGTCACGCAGAAGTCGCTGACCACGACTCTTCGCCGCCTGGAGCGTAACGGGGTGATCGAACGTGAGGTTCTCTCCACACGGCCGGTGGCGATCGTGTATCGGATCACACCGCTCGGCAAGACCTTGCGGCAGCCCATCGACGTCCTGCTGGCCTGGGCGTCGGAGCACATGCCCGCCATCGAACACGCCCGCGACGCCTTCGACATGCGTGAGGACGCGGGCCTGTGAGACCTGTGTCCCGGCCCTGTTCGGGTCGGTGGCCGATGTCCTGGCGGGGTGGGCGGGGATCGGAGCCTTCTCTGCTGCCGTGTGGGGACTTCCGAGGGTGCGGCGTATCCACGGCTCGGTGCGGTGATCGTCGGTTCTGCGGGGTGAGATGTGCCGTCGGGTCATCGCCGCCGCGACCGGCCTGCTGGAGCGGAAGGAGTTGTGCGGCGGCTGGGACGGCGTGGTGGAGTTCGGGCCGGCTGTCCCGTCCTTTGCTCGCTGGTGTGGCATGGCGCTCTGCCGTCTTGCCGGGTCAAGGCACGCATGATCGGTTGTGTGGCGTTGCTTTGCGGCTGGTGGCATGGGCCTGAGCGGGGGGCCTATTTGATCGGTCGCTGGGGCGGGTCGGTTGGCGGTCGGCGACAGAGGCGGATCTCTTGCATTACCCCGGCGTCCGGGGCGCGCGGCGATAGATCATGTGAGTCACACCGATTCCCTCGATGATCTCCGCCTGCTCGAAGCCGATCGGTGCTGTGGCGTTGAGCCCGGCCAGCACAGGCGTGCCGCCGCCGAGTACCACCGGCACGACGTCCAGCCGCAACTCGTCGAGCAGGTCGGCCTTCAGCGCGTCGGCCGCGGTGCCGCCGGGACCGACGCCGACGTCGCGATGCCCGGCCACCTCGCGGGCTCGCGCGATCGCGTTCTCCACGCCGTCGCTGACGAACGTGAACGGTGTCGTCGCCGTCCAGTCGGACAGTGGTGGGCGGTGGCTGACAACGAACACCGGTACGCCGCCCGGGTGCCGCCCGTTCCAGCCCGCGGTGAGGTCGAACAGGTTCCGGCCGATGACACAGGCTCCGAGCGTCTCCTGGAGTCGGCGCAGGTAGCGGGCCGTTGCCTCGGAGGTGCGGTAGGTCAGCCGGTTCGGATCGGCCGTTGGCGTGGCCACGGAGCCTGCCGTGCACCAGGCGAACAGCTTGTCGAAGCCTGACTGGCCGGGGCCGGAGATGTACCCGTCCAGCGAGACCGACGCCTGTGTGAAGACCTTTCCCATGGTTGCCCCCAGAGCGTCTGCGATTTTGACAAAGCTGGACGCTAGCACATATAAAACCATCAGGTTATGGAACCGGAGGGTTATGGAAATGGTTGCAAGCGACAGGCTGGACGCGACGTTCGCGGCGCTCGCCGACCCCACCCGACGGGCCATCCTGGCCCGGCTCGCGGCGGGTGACGCCACGGTCACCGAGCTGGCCGCGCCGTTCGCGATGAGCCAGCCCGCCGTCTCCAAACACCTGCGCGTGCTCGAACGGGCGGGCCTGATCAGCCGCGGCCGCGACGCACAACGCCGGCCATGCCGGCTGGTGGCCGAGCCGCTCAAGACGGCCACGGACTGGCTGGCCGACTACCGCGACTATTGGGAAGCGAGCTATCAGCGACTGGATGCCTTGCTGGACGACCTGCAGGACGGCAAAGCGTGACCTCCCCCCACCCCGGCCTCGGGCTGCACGTCGTCGCGTTCGGGGCCACCGGCCTCGTCCTCACCCGGACCTTCGCCGCTCCCGCGCCGCTGGTCTTCGCCGCGCTCACCGAGCCGGAACTGCTCCGCCGCTGGTACGGCGCCCGCGGCTGGCAGCTCACCGTTTGCGAGGTCGACCTACGCCCAGGCGGTGTCTGGCGGTTCGTCTCAACAGGGCCGGGTGGCTCCGAGATGGAACTACACGGGCTGTTCCGTGAGGTCGTGCCGCCTGTACGCCTCACACAGACCGAGATCCACCGTGACTGGGCCGACGGCGCGGCACTGGTCACCACCGTTCTGGACGAGACAGACGGACACACCACCATGACCGTCACCGCGCAGTACTCCTCGCCCGAAATTCGCGACATGGTCGTGCGCAGCTCCATGCAACGCGGCGCCGGCGAAGGATACGACCGCCTCGCCGCTGTACTCGCCACACTGCCACCACACCTCCCCTGACGAAAGGCACCATCCATGACCGACGCATCCGCACCAGTCACCGAGATCCCGACCGACCTCGGGGAAGTTCCCGAGGACTCCGGTAACCCGCCTGTGCCCCCTGGCACGCTGCTGCTGGAACTCGTGCCGGTGCCGACCACCGACATCGAACGGGCCAAGGCCTTCTACCAGGGCCAGCTCGGGTTCCGTCTCGACGTCGACGTCAACCCCAAGCCCGGTGTCCGCGTCGTCCAGCTCACTCCGCCCGGTTCGGCATGCTCGATCACGCTCACCGAAGGCCTGCCCACACTCGACATGCCCCCAGGAACTCTGCGCGGTCTGCACCTCGTGGTGGCCGACATCGAGGCATCGCGCGCTCAACTCGTCGGGCGTGGCGTCGAGATCAGCGAGATCGAGGACTCCGGCGGCGTGCTCTACGCCTACTTCGCCGACCCGGACGGCAATACCTGGTGCCTTCAGCACATGCCCTGGCGCTAGGAGCTGTTCGGGGTTCGGATCTCGGTGGGGCCGGAGAGCGGGCTGGCTGTGGCTGGTAGAACTCGGACGTGGCGCGTTTTGATGTGACGGA
>NZ_JBITMT010000022.1:0-118285 GCF_044466505.1 Streptosporangium sp. NPDC049376
CCGTCACATCAAAACGCGCCACGTCCGAGTTCTACCAGCCACAGCCAGCCCGCTCTCCGGCCCCACCGAGATCCGAACCCCGAACAGCTCCTAGGCGCAAGTACTGCTCGAACGCTGCGGGACCATCCCCGCGTGCGCGGGGAGCACGAAGTAGCGGATCGCGGCGACGATCGCGTCGCGGGACCATCCCCGCGTGCGCGGGGAGCACTTCCAGACGGTGTCATGGACACCGCCTGCTGGAGGACCATCCCCGCGTGCGCGGGGAGCACCCTCGGCGACCTGCGGGTTTGTCGGCGGTGAGGGCTGAAAATCATTACTTTCGTTGAGTCGGATATTTCGGGCATGTTGTTTGGTGGGTGTGGAGGACTCTGAGGGCAAGGGCGGCGGCGTGGCTTTCTGGTGGGTGGGTTTCCCGTCTTGGGGCGTGCTTGTGGATCAGGGGGTTTTGTGTCGTGTTGCACGTTAGCCTGTGGTCGGCGTTGTCTCGGTGAACTTGATGGTGTGTCCGGTATGTCCAAGTCGATGAAAGTGATGAATTTCGGCCCTCTGCGCTGATAAACCCGCAGGTCGGCGAGGGTGCTCCCCGCGCACGCGGGGATGGTCCGCCGGTTCTGTCACGGTTTCTCCCCTCCTATCGGTGCTCCCCGCGCACGCGGGGATGGTCCTTCCTTGCGGGTGTATATGCGCGCGGACGGACAGTGCTCCCCGCGCACGCGGGGATGGTCCCTGCTGATCACAAGCCGCGAGGTCTTCGTCGAGGTGCTCCCCGCGCACGCGGGGATGGTCCGCGTAGACGGTCCGCAGCTCGCTGGGGCGCAGGGTGCTCCCCGCGCACGCGGGGATGGTCCCGCCGACACCGAGAACCCGGTCGCCTCGATCGGGTGCTCCCCGCGCACGCGGGGATGGTCCCGATGACGAGCGCACACGTGGTCGGATCAGCGAGTGCTCCCCGCGCATGCGGGGATGGTCCCCGTGCGCTCGCGCTCCCCATGGCGCCCGGTCGGTGCTCCCCGCGCACGCGGGGATGGTCCCTACATGACCACGGCGGCAAACCGGGGCTGGGAGTGCTCCCCGTGTATGCGGGGAAGAGCCGCGTTCGTTCGTTGGGCGTTGTGCGGTGTGACCTCTGCCGAAGGCTTGCCGGCGACCGGTCGGAGCGGGTGCGCCTGCCGTACCTGCGAGTGGGTGACGGTCCCGGCGTGAGGGCGTCAGGTGAGGAGGTGTACGACCCTTTTCGCCTGGCGCCTCAGGGTGTCCGGTGGGTTGTGGGGGGTGGCCGGGCCGGTGGGGCCCAACTGGAGGAACCACAGCAGGGCGATGAGGCGGCGGAAGCCGTGGACGCGGTTGGCCTCTTCCGGGGTGAGGGTGAAGTGAGCCAGGAGTTTCTCCGCGTCGAGGGTGCCGTCGAGGCGAGAGATGTGTTCGACCACCTCGCCGAGTTCGAAGGCGCGGTCGTTGTGGCCGGAGTCCTCCCAGTCGACCAGCCGGATCCGGCGCTCGTGGTCGTCCCAGAGGTAGTTGGCGTGGTTGCCGTCCGCCAGGCCGATGACGGGTGGGAACGGGTTCACGGTGAGTTCGTCCGGGGCGGTCGAGGACAGCCAGGCGACTCCCGCGCGGTAGGCGTGCCGTACAAGAGGGTCGTCGCCGAGGTCGGGACGCCTGTCGGCCCAGGTACGGGCCTTGTTCACGGCCACGGCGGGACCCCAGGGGGCGGGCGGGAGCGTCCGCGCCACCGTGGCGGGAATCCGGTGGAGCCGGTTCAGGGCGGCGGCCAGCGCGCCGATCTGCTCGTCGGTGGCGTGTGTTCCGCGCAGGACACGGCCGGGGAGCCTGCTCATCGTGATCGTCGGTGGGTCGGCGTCGAGCGCGGCCCTCACGGGGGTGGGGGCGAGGCCGGGGGCGTGTTCGGCCAGGAGCGTCAACGCCGTCCACTCCCGGTGCGGCTCTCCCCGGTCCCACGACGCGTATCGCTTGGTCACGACGTTGTCGCCGAGTTCGAGGTCGTGGGTGCTGAACCGGTCGGCCATGCGTTCGCCGTACGCCTTCTCCGTTGTCCGGGATGGGACGGGACGAGGTTATCGAAGGGCGCCGTTCGGCAGACGGGAAACGTTCTTCTCGGGCGGGTCGGGTACGGCGGGCATTCCGTGTCCTCACATGATCGGTATGACGTCTGCCCCGGTGGCGGGATCGGAACGGTCGGCCGTGCACGCGTGTGACGGAGTTTCGGTCACTCGCCTTCCGGGTCGGTCTTTCGTGTGGAGAGGGAGGCGGCGATTAATGTCGCTCCGCCGGCGACGATGAGGACGGTGCTCGGAATACGGACGAGGCTTCTCGTGTCTGTGCAGCCACTCCGATAACCGATGTCCCGAGAGGGTTCATCCCCGGACGTGATGGAATCGAAGACATCGGTCTCGAAGAACGCCGAGCCGCATTCCTCTCCTTCTGAGGTGACGGGCATCATTCCGGCGAGAACGCCTGAACCCGCCAACAGGAGGCCGATGAAAGCGAGCACCTTGGCGTTCATACACTTCCCTTCGGCCGATCCCGGTCGCAGTGGATCATTCCATTATGGCCCGTGAGGGGAAAGGCCACCGGTGAAAGCGGCTACGAGTGGCCGCCGCCCGTCGACTCCCTGGTGAACCGTTTTAGCTATTCCGCGGGTTCGGTGAAGGTCATCCGGTCGGAGAGTTTTCGGGTTGCCGTAACTCTTGGGACATGATCGGAAAAGGTGTTCCGTGCTATCCGTAAACGTTTCCATAACGCCATTCTATGGAAAGTTGCAGGGTATTCCCGCCCTGTGTACGGGGTCAGCTTGAGGGCAGGTTCAGGCCCATTTCATCCGGGCTCTCTGCAATCCCTTCACCCCCCGAGGGAACTGTGAGAGGAGTCATCGAGAGTGAACCGCATTCACAGGACAGGTGCGATCGCCATGCTGGCGGCGGCGGCCATGACCGCGGCCTCGACGTCCAGCGGCGCGCTCGCCGCCGCACCGGGTGCCGTGCCGTACGGCAAGGCCGCCTCCGCCGGCACGCCGGTGTTCGCCCCCTCCGACCCCCAGTCCCGCCTGCGGGCCGAGTCCGCGGCCGACGTGGCCATCGCGGCCCAGGCCAAGCGGCTTCACAAGGGAAGCGGTGAGACGCTGACCCTGGCCGAGAACGTCACGGGCGCGTTCGGCGTGCAGTATCTGCGGTATTCACGCACCTACAAGGGGCTGCCGGTGTACGGCGGCGAGGTCGTTGTGGGCACCGACCGGTCGGGCGGCGTGGTCCAGCAGGTGACCACCGGGCAGACGGCCGACATCACCGTCGGCACCGTGGCGAAGGTCACCGGCGAGCGGGCCGTCGCGATCGCCCGATCCCAGCTCGCCACCGTGGAGAGCGCGGGCGCGCCCGCGTTGGTGGTCCACGCCACCACGGCGACACCCCGGCTGGCCTGGGCGGTCGACGTGTCCGGCGCGACCACGAGAGGCCCGAGCGTGCTGCACGTCTTCGTGGATGCCCGCACCGGCGCGGTGATCGACAAGGTGGACGAGGTCAGGGAAGGTACGGGCAACAGCTACTACAACGGCAATCCCGTCACCATCTCCACGTCCGGATCGTTCGGGTCGTACACCATGTCCGACCTGACTCGGCCGGGCCTCAAGTGCGGCAACCAGAGCGGGCAGGTGTACGCCCGAGCCTCCGACTCGTGGGGCAACGGCACCGGGACCGACCTCGTGACGGCCTGCGTGGACGTCATGTTCGCCGCGCAGACCCAGTGGAACATGCTCAAGAACTGGCTGGGTCGTAACGGTCACGACGGATTGGGCCACGGCTTCCCCGGCCGGGTCGGCCTCAACGACGTCAACGCGTTCTGGAACGGCAGTTACACCAGCTTCGGCCACTCCAGTGACAACCTGCGCCAGGTGACCTCGCTGGACACGGTGGGCCACGAGTACGGGCATGCCATCTTCCAAGGAACGCCGGGCGGAGCGGGCAGCGGCACCGAGACCGACGGCCTGAACGAGTCCGCGGGCGACATCTTCGGCGCGCTGACCGAGGCGTACGCCAACGAGCCCGCCACCCTCGACCCGCCGGACTACCTGGTCGGTGAGGAGGTCAACCTGGTGGGCACCGGGCCGATCCGCTACATGTACAACCCCTCCCTCGCGGGCGACCCGAACTGTTACCCGTTGCCTTCGAACATCGATCCCCACAAGGCTGCGGGGCCGCAGAACCACTGGTTCTACCTGCTGGCCGAGGGCAGCAACCCCGGAGGCGGCAAGCCCAGCTCCCCGATCTGCTCGGGCGGGCCGGTGGAGGTGGTCGGCATCGGCATCCAGAAGGCGGGATTGATCTTCATGGGAGGGCTGCAGGGCAAGACCCAGCCGTGGACCCACCGCGCGTCGCGCATCGCCACACTCAGGACGGCCAAGACGCACTTCAACTGCTCCTACGAGTTCAGCGCGACCAAGGCCGCGTGGGACGCCGTCGGCGTGCACGCCCAGTTCCTCGAACCGACCTGCCCGTAGTGCACACATGACGGCCACAGGAGGACCCCGGACGGGAATCGGCACGCGTCCGGGGACACTCCTGGAGCCGCCCTGGCGCCGTCAGTAGTACCCCTTCTGTCCGTCGAGGAGTTCGCGCATCGCGTCCAGGTGGCCGACGTGGCGGGCGGTCTCCTCGACCATGTGGATCAGGATCCACCGCAGGGTCGGGGCGTAGTCCGGCTGCCCGCCGACGTCGTCCAACGAGTGGGCCGCGGTGATCTCGTTCGAACGCGCGTACTGCGCCTCGAACTCGTCCAGCAGCCGGGCCAGCGGTACGCCGTCGGCCATCATGTCGGCGTTGAACGGCAGATCCTTCCGGAACTGCGGGTTCGTCTCCTCGGGCTCACCGAGGAAGATCACGTTGAACCAGCAGTGCTCGGTCCACCGCATGTGCGAGACCAGCCCGGCCGGTGTCATCAGCGGAGACTCCGGCAGTACGGCACGGTGCTCGTCCTCGGCCCGCAACCCCTCCAGCTTGTGGCGCACCAGCACCCGCTGCAGGTCCAGCCACCCGACCAGCTGGGTCCGCTCATCCGCGACGAGGGGAGGCCGTCGCTCGTAAAGGCTCATGCCCGGAACCTAACCGCCGGACAGGCCCGCCGTACGGCCGAAGCGGACGTCGATCGTCAGGCCCGGGGGAGCCGCAGGACCAGCCGTGTCTGCGGGCCGTCCCCGACGCTGAGGTCGCCGCCGTGGTCGCGGGCGATGTCCCGGGCGATGGGCAGCCCGAGCCCGGTCCCTCCGGCGTCGCGTGAGCGGGTGCGGTCAAGCCGGGTGAACCGTTCGAACACCCGCTCCCGCATCTCCGGTGGAATCCCCGGACCGTCGTCCACGACCTCCAGTACGGCCTCATCGCCGTGGCCCCGTACGACCACCCGCACCATCGAGTCGCCGTACCGGTCGGCGTTGGACAGCAGGTTGGTGAACAGGCGGGCCAGCCGCAGCCGGTTGCCCCGCACGTACACGCCGGGCTCGACGTCCAGCGTCAGTGAGAGCCGGCAGGGCCGCCGCCCGCTCTCGTCCTCGACCATTCGTCCCAGGTCGAAGCGCTCCTGCGAGACGGGCGCCCCCGCGTCGAGCCGGGCCATGAGCAGCAGGTCCTGCACGATGTCGGCCAACCGCTGCACGTCGTCCAGGGCCGCCCGCCAGTCGGCCTCGGTACGCTCCTCCATCCCCGCCTCCAGGCGCACCATCAGACCGCTGATCGGGGTGCGCAGCTCGTGGGAGGCGTCGGAGACGAAGCGGCGCTGCCGTTCGACGGCGTTCTCCAGCCGGTTCAGCGTCTCGTTGGCCGTGGCGGCCAGCTCGGCCACCTCGTCCCCGGTGGACGGAACCTCGACACGTCCGCTGAGGTCCTCGGCGCTGAACCGTTCCAGGGCTTGCCTGATCCGTTCGACGGGTGCCAGGACGCGGCCGACGCCGTACCAGGCGCCCCACCCCATCAGGGCCAGGAGCAGCGCGGACGAGCCGAACAGGAGGGCGGGCAGGAGGGGCGAGTTCACCATGAACGGTTCTTCCATGGCGGCGTAGGCCACAACCGGGCCGTACACGGTGGCGCGGTTGCTGGTGCCCACGATCACCATGCAACGTGACCCCACGCACACCCGGTCGTCGACCCGCGAGTCGCCTCCGGTCGGCCTGGCCCGAGTCAGCGGCGGGCGGCCCTCCAGCCTGCGGGAGGAGACCAGGACGCGGCCCTGGTCGTCCACGATCTGCAGGAGCCGGACATCGCCCTGCGGTGGGATCGGCCCGGGGAACCGCCGGTCGTCGATCATGGTGGTGAGGTGGCGGCTGGCGGCGGCGGCCTGGTCGGTGAGCTGGGCCCGCACCCGCGCCGGGTAGGTGACCGAGATCGTCGCCGCTCCACCCAGGATGACCAGGCCGAACGCGACCACCGTCGTGATCGTCATCCGGGCTCTGATGGAGTGAGCGCGCGCCATGTGTCCGACTGTGCCAGGACCACCACAAACGCCAGGTCAAATGCCCTTCCGGGGGTGAACTCGTGGTCGAAAGGTCACCGGCCGAGTGGTACGGCTTCCGCACCCTGACGACCTTCATGGGGTTTGGGCGTGGGGCCTGGACGTGAAAATCGACGATGGACAAAGCTCTACGTGTTTGATTCATTACATACGGTGTTGGAAATGCTTGAGTGATCTTCCCGAATCGGTCGAAAAGGAAAAATCACGATGAAGGCAACGATCTCCACCGTACGAATCGCCGCCGGTCTGTGCGCCCTGGCAGTCAGCGGGGCGATGCCGGCCGTCGCCCCCGCCGCGTCGGCGGCGACCTCGGTCCCCGCCCCGCTGTTCAGGGCGAAGCTGATGGTCAACCACAGCGGCAAGTGCCTGGACGTCCCCGGCGCGAACCAGGCCGCCGGGCAGCCCGTACAGCAGTGGCACTGCTACGACGCCCCCGACAACCAGACGTGGAACCTCGTCGCCGCCTACAACAGCGACCTCGCGGACGGGTTCGTCGCGGACAACTACTACACGATCCGTGCCCAGCACAGCGGCAAGTGCCTGGAGGTCCAGGGAGGGGCCACCACTGACCAGGCGTCCGTCATCCAGCAGGCCTGCGACACCACCTACCGCACGACCCAGCAGCAGTGGAAGCTCGTCCAGCGGCCCAACGGCTACTTCAGCCTGGTCGCCCGTCACAGCGGCAAGTGCCTGACGGTCCCGCGAGGCAACCTCACCGACGGCGTCCTCGTGGTCCAGCAGGACTGTTCGAACGACCTGCCCTACCAGGAGTGGAAGCTCCTCTGAACCACCTGTCATGACCGGCCGCCGCGCTGCGGAACCGCTGACAGGTCCTCGCGCGGCGACCGGTGGGTGTCGGTACCGGCTGACAAGATGACCGCCATGCCTTACGACCCCGCCCCAGCCCCGGTCCGCGAGGAGTTCCACGGTCTTCTAGAGCACCTCGACGCCGTTCGGAGTCGGCCTTCCGGCCGTGTCCTCACGGGCATCACCGACCTTGACGCCCTTCTCGTCTCCCTGAGTCCCGGCACCCTGTCCGTCGTGGCCTCCCGTCCCGGCGTGGGAAGCACGACCCTGCTGCTCGCCTTCTGCCGAGGCGCCGCCCTCACCGACGACACTCCTACTCTGCTGGTCAGCTACGAGTCCTCCCGGCGTGACCTGCTCACCCGCATCGCTTCGGCCGAGGCCCGCGTCAGCCGGCACGCGATACGCCGCGGCACCCTGCACGACATCGACCGCGACAGGCTCGCCCAGGTGACACCCCGCATCGCCGAAGCCCCGCTGTTCCTGGCCACTCCCGCCGACTGGACCCTGGGCGAGCTGAGCGCCCGCATCACCCGTGCCTGCACCGACGAGCCCGCGGCCCGCCTGGTCGCCGTCGACGGCCTGCGGCACATCCGCCCCGACACGCGCGGTGGCACCCACGAGCAGGAGATCGCCGAAACCGTCCAGACCCTCAAGGCGCTCGCCGTACGGCTGGAGGTCCCCATCATCGTCTCCACCGACCTCGACCTCCCGTCCGAGGCGGGTTCCAACCGACCGCCGGACATGTACACCGACCTGTGCGCCCCCGTCGCCCGCACCGCCGACCTTGTCGTCCTGGTGCACCGCGACGACGCCGCCGAGCGCGAGTCCTCCCGCGCGGGGGAGGCCGACCTGATCGTGGCCAAGGACCGCAACGGCCCCACGGCCTTGGTCACCGTGGCCTTCCAGGGGCACTACGGTCGCTTTGTCGACATGCCACACGATGTGGACGTGTCTCCGCACGGCTGATGTTCCGGCTCGCGGTGGGCGGACGGCCGCGCGCTGTCGGGTTGTTGGCGAAGGGGTTTTCGATGATCGGCAGGCTGCAGTGCGTGGTTCTGGACTGCCCGGACGTTCTGGGACTCGCACGGTTCTACCGGGCGCTTCTGGGCGGCGTGGTCAATCGGCCCGATCCTCGGTGGGCGGTCGACGACGACTTCTCGACCCTGCACACCGGCTCCGGTCTTGTGCTCGCGTTCCAGCGGGTGGAGGACTACCGGCCGCCCCGATGGCCTGACAGCGCGCACCCGCAACAGTTCCACCTGGACATCGACGTCCCCGACCTCGACCAGGCCCAGAACGAGGTCCTCAGCCTCGGAGCCACCCTGCTCCACACGGACCCCCGAGGCTGGAGGATCTTCGCAGACCCGGCTGGCCACCCGTTCTGCTTGCTCAGGGGGTGAGGCGGGGGCCTGCTGATGAACGATCCCCACGTGCGCGGGGATGGCCCCAACTAGACAGGATCGACGCCCACCACTGGAAAGTGCTCCCCGCGCGCGGGGATGGTCCCCCGGGGTTGATCGGGAGCGTGATGTCGTACTGGTGCTCCCGGCGCATGCGGGGATGGGGTCGTAGGGTCGGGGGATGTTGGTTTGGGTTAATGGGCCTTTTGGGGGCGGGAAGACGCAGACGGCTCATGAGCTTCGGCGGCGGTTGCCGGGCAGTGTGATCTGTGATCCGGAGCATGTCGGGTTCGGTCTGCACCGGATGCTGCCGCCGGAGCTGCGGGGCGACTTCCAGGACCTTCCCGCCTGGCGGCGCGGGGTTCACGAGATGCTTGAGCTGGTCCTCGGCAAGCACGACGGGCCGGTGATCGTGCCGATGACGGTCGTTGAGCCGGAGTACTTCAGGGAGATCGTCGGCCGGTTGCGGGATAACGGCCATGACGTACGGCACTTCGCGTTGCTGGCCGACCGGGCGACCGTGTTGCGGCGGTTGCGTGAGCGCGGCTTCGGCCAGGTCGTGCGGTTCTTCGCGGGGCGCAAGGTCGCCCTGAGGAGGGAGAGCTTCGCCGTGGCCAAGCTCGACCGGTGCCTGGAGCGGTTGCGCGGTGAGGAGTTCGCCGAGCACATCTGGACCGACCACATCACCGTCGCCCAGGTCGCCGACCGGATCGCCGCCTCGACCGGCCTGAAGCTCGCCCCGAACACCGACGGCCGACTACGGGGTCGTGTCCGCCGGGCGGCGACGGGCCTCAGGCACATTCGTTTCGACTGAGTGAGCCGTTCCATCTTGAAGTCGCAGATCAGAGCGGTCCACAGGAGTGCAGGACGCGCAAGCCGACACCGAGCAGGTCGCCGGGCGCTCCAGCTTGGCCCGAGCGGTTCCCCACAGACTGCTTTGAGAATGCCCGGCGGGGAGATGGAAAAGGCTCACTCACGAAGCGTGGGACTGTTTCAAACCTGAAGGTGGTGGTCCGTTTGAGCCAAGCCCGAGCCTCGCTCCGCCTTACTCGTCGAACCCATGCTCTTTCAGGCGAGAAACCATGCCTTGGATATTCTTTTGTTCGAGCCAGGCGGAGCCGCCGACATTGAGGTCCTCAAGGCCGCCGACAAGTGCTGTGGATTCACTTGGTTGCCGCCGGGAGAGCTTCGGGTCCTCCAGGATCAAGCCTTGAGGAGGAACCAGCATCAACTCGGCTCCGGCCGGCAGTGGTTCACCGGGGTCAACCACCGGTTGCTCCTGGCCCGGTCGCTCCCGAGGGAACGCGAGTACGTTGGTGCCGACGGGTAGGGCCTTCTCGAAGTCCGCGACGGTTTTATACGGCTTCCACTGCTTCGGAGGAACTGCCGGATCGCTGAGGACGGCACCTTGAGAGAGTTCGATGAAGATGATTCCGTTTGGAATTGTTTTCCTCTCCTTGACGCCCTTGAGTGGATCTGTTACGCGCATTCGCAAAACGATGCGATAATCGAGCGTTCCAGTACCGCTGTCGAGAATCGGGCCCTGCTGCCAGCCGTCGATGACGCCTGCGGCAACGATGGGCCGAGCTGCTGCGAGCGCCTCAGGTGTTTTGTACGCAGGAAAGTCGTATTCCGCTGTACGGAGCACAGAAATATCAAGCTCCCCCCTGCTTTCTGTGTGGGAAAAAGCTTGGGGCGTCGAGACCTGCGAGTCGTTGGCGCCGCTGCACGCCGACATGGTCGTGGCCGTCGCGAGCATGAGGGTAACGATGAGAGCCTTTCTCATGGTGTCCTCCTTTCGGTGATCAGGCCCAGTTGGGGTTCAGGTCGTTGATGTGATGGGAACGGAGCGATGTGCGATCTGAAGGCTTCGCGTCTGAGGCGTCTTGTGCGGCCTGGTTGCCTCGGGCTGATTATCCTCGCCGGCAAGAGGTTCCTCGGCGTAGGTGAACACGTACGTTCCGTACGAGGCAAGGCCGATCTCGCAGAGGAACGCGAATGGCGGCCACGCCGGGCTGCGCAGTTCCGGCGAGCGGGCCGACGCACAGTTGGGCGCCTGGCACCCCCACGAGACGCCGACCGCTCCAGTTTGTGACTTCGGGACAGGAAAGGCTCAGCGCTATCCGTCGTTCCCAAGCGTTCCGTGAACGAAACGAACCCGTTTCGAGGCCGAACGAACGGAAATGGTCGATGGAAGAAGTTCGTCCGTGCAACGAAAATCGCCTTCGGGAAATAGAGTGATTTCCATGGAGGACGATAAGGCGTACACGGAACGGCACACTCTGTCATTCGGGGGTGTCGCCCAGGTTTACGACGACGCTCGGCCGGATTATCCGGACGAGCTTTTCGAGTACATCGCGGGAAGGCTCCCCGGGCCGAAGGTGCTCGAAGTCGGGGCGGGTACGGGGAAGGTCACGATGGGGCTCGTCGACCAGGGGCTCACGGTGACGGCCGTGGAGCCCGATCCCCGGATGGCGGCCATCCTGCCGAGCCGCGCCGGGGGACAGGTCGGGGTCGAGGTGGCGACCTTCGAGTCGTTCGCGGCGGCCGGGCCGTACGACGGGCTGGTCAGCGCGCAGGCCTGGCACTGGACCGACCCGGAGACCCGGATGGACCGGGCGGCCGCCCTGCTGCGGCCCGGCGGGTTCCTGGGGCTGGTCTGGAACTGCGGCCCGCTCAGGCAGGAGGAGGTCGTCGCCGCGATCCGCGCGATCTACGACGACTTCGGGCTGTCCGACCTTGAGCGGCCCGCCGAGCCGATCACCGGGGCCGAGGCCGAGGTGATCCAGGATCCGGAGACCTGGCCGGGCGACGAACTGGACGCGCATCCCGGGTTCGAATATCTCGGCAGCGTTCTTTTTCCGTGGCAGGAGACGCTCAGGGCCGCGGAATTCGGCGCCTACCTGCGTTCGACGTCCTATTTCCAGACGCTCGGGCCGGAGAGAGGCGAGTCCCTGATCGGGAGAATAACCACGATGATTCACCGGGATTTCGACGACCTGGTGACCGTCGACTGGACCACACAGTGTTATGAGGCCGTGAGGCTGGGCTGAACCAGGGCTCCGGACTCCATCGCGACCCAGATCGCGCCGTCGGGCCCGACCGTGAGCCCGTGGGGTTCGGCGCCCTCCAGGGGATACTCCTCGATCCGGCCCTCGGTGGTGACGCGGCCCAGCTTGCCCGCGCCCCACTCGGTGAACCAGAGGGCGCCGTCCTGGCCGGTCACGATGGCGTGCGGCCTGGCGGCGCGGTCGGGCAGCGGGAACTCGCCGATCGCGCCGGAGGTGTCGATCCTGCCCACCTGACCCGCGCCGATCTCCACGAACCACAGCGCCTCGTCCGGTCCGGCGCAGATGCCCACCGGAGCGGCGCCCGGTGTGGGCAGTGCGTACCGCGTCACCTCGCCGTCGACGGTGACGCTGCCGATCGCGTCGCCCTGGTTGAGGGTGAACCAGAGCGCGCCGTCGGGTCCCGCCGTGATCGCCGACGGCATCGCGCCCTCGGTCGGCAGCCGGTGGAGGGTGATGTCGCCCGACGTGGTGATACGTCCGATCCGGTCGCCCTGGAGCTGGGTGAACCACATGGCCCCGTCGGGGCCCGCGGCGATGCCGTACGGCGACTGCACGTCGAAGGCGGTGACCGTGCCGTCCAGGGTGATCCGCCCGATCCGGCCACCGGCGAACTCCGTGTACCACAGCGCCCCGTCGTGCCCCGCGGTGATCACCGTGGGCTGACCGTCGGCGGGATCGAGCTGGAAGATCGTGGGTTCCTCGCCCGGCACGACCCGCCCGATCCGCCCCTGATGGACGAGCGTGAACCACAGCGCGCCGTCGGAACCGGTGACGACGCCGTAAGGTGAACCATTGATCAACATATGTCGCCCCCTGAGACTTCGATCTCCGTGCCGGTGAAACGGCGCCGCAGCGCCCGGTCGTGCGTGACCACCACGAGTGCGCCGCCGTAGCCGTCGAGCGCCTCTTCGAGCTCCTCGACCAGAGTGAGCGAGAGGTGGTTGGTGGGCTCGTCGAGCAGCAGCAGGTCGTGCTCGCCCGCCAGCAGTACGGCCAGCGCCAGCCGTCGTCGCTGTCCCACCGACAGGGCGCCGACCTTGAGTTCGAGTGCCTCCGGAGGGAACAGGCCGGTCGCCAGCAGCGCCTCCTCCTCTCCGCCGTAGGTCTCGATGACCGTCCTGTCCGGATCGAACGTCACCTCCTGCGGGAGGTAGCCGGTCCGTGCGCCCGCCTCGGCCGCGATCGCGGCGAGCAGTGTCGACTTGCCCGCGCCGTTGGGCCCGTGGATGAGCAGCCGGTCGCCCGCCGCGATCCGCAACCGGTCGAGGCGCACGAGCGTGCCCGTGCGCCCACCGGCGGGCGCGAACGTGCCGTGGAAGCGCAGTGGCCTGGGCGGGCGTGGGACCGGGTTCTCCTCCAGGCGGCGCAGGCGCTCCTGGGCCTGCCGTACGCGTGAGGCCACCGAGCTCTGCACGCGCCCGGCGTTGCGGTCGTAGGCCATCTTGTTGTTGTCCTTCATGGCCCGGCCGACGGCGACGCGGTGCGCGGTGGTCGTGGCGAACTCCTTGACCTGCCGGATCTCCTCCCGCCAGTCGGCGTGGGCCTGTTCCCGGCGCAGCCTGGCCGCCGCCTTCTCGGCGAGGAACCCGCTGTAACCGCCGCCGAACCTGGTCGTCGTGCCGTCCTCGACTTCGAGGATCGCCGTCGCCACCCGGTCAAGGAAGGTCCGGTCGTGTGAGACCGTCACCACGGTGCCCCTGTGCTCGCGCAGCCGGTCCTCCAGCCAGGCCACCGCCGCCTCGTCGAGGTGGTTGGTCGGCTCGTCGAGCAGCAGGATCTCCGGCGAGGCCGCCAGCACGCACGCCAGCCCCAGCCGCGCCTGCTCGCCGCCGGACAGACTCGACAGCACGCGTGAGCGCTCGATCCGTGACAGACCCAGCCCGTGCGTCGCCTTGTCCACCCGGGCGTCGGCCTCGTAGCCGTCTCTGGCCTCGAACGCGGTGAGCAGCTCGCCGTACCTGTCCATGTCCTGTGCCTCGGCGGCCTCCTGGATGCCGCGTTCGAGCGCGCGCAGCTCGGCCAGGGCGGCGTCGATCGCCTGCTGGACGGTGTGGTCGCCCGGCAGGCCGAGGGTCTGGCTCAGATAGCCGACGCCACCCGCCGCCGAGACCGTCACCTCGCCGTCGTCCGGCGTCTCCGTCCCGGCGATGATCCGGAGCAGCGTGGATTTGCCGGAACCGTTCTCGCCCACGATCCCCGCGCGTTCGCCGGGGCGGACGCTGAGGGTGACCTGGTTGAGGACCCGGCGTTCGCCGTAGGACTTCGAGACTCCTTTGAGGGAGAGCTGTGTGGTCAGTGAAGAACTCCAATCGCAACTCGTGTTGCTTTAGGCTAGCAGGGTCAAGGCGCCTAATGCAACTGGAGTAGACTTTGGAGCAGCGTCCCGGTGGTCGCAGCGCTCGCGTGCGCGACGCCGTACGGCAGGCGACCCTCGCCGAACTGGCCGAACATGGTTACGGCGGACTGACGGTGGAGAACGTGGCGATCCGCTCAGGTGTCCACAAGACGACCGTGTACCGCCGCTGGGGGAGCGTGGAGGGGCTGATCGCGGACGCGCTGGAGCTCGCGCGTGAGGAGCCGTGGCCGATGCCCGACACCGGCTCCTTCCAGGAGGACCTGCGGGAGATCGTCCGGCTGGTGCAGAGCGGGTTCGCCGACCCCGTCGCCGGCCCGGTCTCCGCCGCGTTCGTGACGGCCGCCGTGCAGAACGGCGACGCCGCGCGATCCCTGCACGACTTCTTCACGGCCCGCCACGAGCAGGCGGCCGAAGTGGTACGGCGGGCCGTCGAACGGGGCGAGGTGCCCGCGGGCACGGACGGCGCCGACGTGATCAGGACGGCCGTCGCCCCGGTCTACTACCGGCTGTTCGTCACCCACGAGCCGGTCACCGAACACGACGCGGTACGCGCGGCCGACGCCGCTGCCGCCGCCGCCCGCGCGGGCGTCTTCTCGGCACTCCAGCCGTAGACCCCGACCACGGCCCGCGAACGGCCCGCCGTCGGCGACGGCCGATCCGGGCACGGATCGACGTGGGTCTCCCGCGCTTTTTGGGAGAGACGTGCGCCAGGCCCCCGGGTTTCCCGAGCCCCGGGGGCCACTCGCATCCAGGGATGCCCTTACCCGGCGGCTCCCAACAGCACTGCCGATCCCTGGCTCCCGAACCTCGTGTGGTGGGTGGGGGAAGATGCCGTTTCCGCCCTCCCACCGACCGAGGAGACCCCGCTGAGACGGGGGACGCCGTTGCCCGTCCCGGGAGGCACCGCAGTCCTTTCCGTACTCCACGAGGTGGGAGGGCGTCATGGACAACTCTGTGCCGACGGCGGACGCCGAACAATCCGGGACGACATCCGTAGGGGTACGTGGTTTTTGCCCGCCGTACCCACGGACCCCACTGACCCCACGACCCCGTGGCTCCCGGCCCACGGTCTCCGGTCCACGGCCCCCGTGGGGAAGGGTCAGTCGTCGAGCAGGTCGGTTCTGGATTGTTTGCCGAGTTTCTTGAGGGTTCTGGCGACGTGTTGTTCGACCGTACGGGGAGACAGGAACAGCGCCTGGGCGATCTCGCGGTTGGTCCGGCCCTTCGCCAGCAGTCTGGCCACGTCCTGTTCGCGGGGGGACAGTACGTCGCCGTACCCCCGGCGGCCCCGCTTGGACGGTTTGACCGTGCCGTGACTGCGCAGGCGGTACCTGCACCGGTCGGCGTCGCGGGGCGCGCCCATCGCGGCGAAGTCGTCGGCCAGCGCGGACAGCTCCTCGGTCGCCCGCGCCGCCTCGGCGCCGCCCCGGTCCATCCGGCACAGCGCGGCCTGTTCGGCGGCCAGCGCCGCGTAGTACGGCGCGGGCAGCGCGCGGTAGAGGTCCCTGGCCCGTTCGTAACCGTCGAGGGCCAGGGCCGGGTCGCCGGAGGCCCGGGCCAGCCAGGCCCCGGCCATCTCCAGCGCGGCGGCGGCCATCGGGGTGTCCTTGCCCTTGATGTTGCGTTCCAGTTCCCGGGTGAGCTGCCTGGCGTCGTCCGTCCTGCCGACCTCGACGAGTACGGCGACCGCGACGGGGACGAGTTCCCCGGTCCAGGACCAGACGCCCTTCGCGCGCGCGACGGCCAGGCCGCGTTCGATCTCGGCCAGGGCGAGCGCGTTCTGCCCCTGGGCGAGCCTGAGCCTGGCCAGGCCGGCGAAGCCGCCGATGGCGATCGGGGTGATGGCGTCGTGCGGGGCGGCGACGCCGGTCACGGCCAGGCGTTCCTCCGCCTCCTCCCAGTCGCCGCGGACGATCGCCAGCGAGCCGAGGACGAGGGAGAGTTCGCTGGCGACGGGGAACAGGTCGTGGTACTCGTCGAGCAGGTCGGTCGCGCGTTCGGCCAGGCCGTTCCACTCGCCGAGGAACCAGGAGAGCCTGGCCTGGGAGGCGCGGGCGGTGCTGACGACGAACGGCGCCCCGGAGTCGATGGCCAGCCGCAGGCCCGTCTCCAGCAGGGTCCTGGCCTGGTCGTGGTGGCCGACGCAGGTGCAGGCGTCGGCCATGTTGCAGTGCACGCGGGCGAGGTGCCGCTGTTCGCCGGTGGTCAGCGGGGCGGGGGGCGACAGGAACGCCAGTTCCCGCAGGACGCTCGGGTCGCCGGTCTGTATCAGCGACGACAGGTGGTTGGCCAGCAGGGACAGGCGCACCTCGCCCTCAGAGGCCCTGATCAGCTCGCGCAGCCGTTCCCGCCACAGCAGGACCTGTGCCACCGGAGCCGTGCCGTAGAAGGGCTGCGCCAGGACGGAGACCCCTCTGGCGAGCAGGTGGGGGCGTTCGCCGAGCTCGTCGAGGGCCGTCTCGATCACGGCGCGGCCCGCTTCGAGACCGCCGATCTGCCGCACCAGGAGCATGCCGAGGAAGAGCCGCACCTCGCCCCTGGCGGCGGTCGAGAGCCGGGGGTCGCTCAGCAGCCGTTCCAGGGTGGCCACCGGGTCGTACTGGTCGAGACCGGTGTGCGCGACCTGGCCGAGCTTGACCGCCAACCGGTCGACGTCGCGGGCGGGCAGTCCCGGGTATCCCAGCAGGCGCTGGAGCAGGCCGGTGGCCGCCGAGACGTCGCCGACCTGCGCGGCCAGGTCGGCGGCCCGCTCGCCGTAGCGCAGCGCGAGCGCGGCGTCCCCGGCGTGGTGGCTGTGTTCCGCCATCCGCACCACGGGCCTGGGGACGCGGTGTTCGAGCGCCCGCAGCGCGCGGGCGTGCAACCGCTGCCTGTCGTAGCCGGGCAGCGTGTCGTAGACGGCCTGCCGGGCCAGCGAGTGGCGGTAGCCGTAGGAGCGCTCGTCGATCTCGTACAGCACGCCGTTGCCGAGCGCGGAGGCCAGAGCCTCGTGGCAACGCCGTTCGGTCAGCCCGGCGACCTCGCTCAGCAGCCCGGCGTCGACGGGCGTCTCCAGTACGGCCGCCGCCTGCGCGAGCCGTACGGCGGGCAGGGGCATGCCGGTGAGGCGTTCGGCCATGGCCTCCCGCAGCAGCACCGGGACCTCGACGTTCTCCAGCAGTTGCCGGGTCGCCCGGCCGCCCTCGGCCGAGTCGCGCAGGGCGAGCAGGGTCTCCTCGACGACGAAGGGGATGCCGGCCGTGCGTTCGTACAGTTTTCCGGCGAACCGGGTGGAGATGGTCCTGCCGAGGAGGGCGGCGGCCAGGACGCGCACCTGGGCGCGGTCGAGGGGGCGCAGGTTCACCAGGATGCTCGCCGCGCCGGGCGGGGGACGGTAGGCGCTGCCCAGCGGCACCCCGCCGGGCACGTCCTCGCGCCGGTAGGTGACCACGATCGACAGGTTGCGCGGCAGGTCGGCCATCAGGAAGCGGAGCAGGTGCCGTGAGCCGTCGTCGGCCCACTGGAGGTCCTCGACGACGAGCAGCGCGGGCCCGACGCCGGAGAGCAGTTCCCTGACGGCGCGGAACAGCCGGTGGCGTTCCGACCGCGGGTCGCCGGTCGGCTCCGGCGCCTCGGGCAGGTAGGCCGACAGTTCGGGCAGCAGCGCGCGC
Organism: Streptosporangium sp. NPDC049376; assembly: GCF_044466505.1. Lineage (NCBI taxonomy): Bacteria > Bacillati > Actinomycetota > Actinomycetes > Streptosporangiales > Streptosporangiaceae > Streptosporangium > Streptosporangium sp. NPDC049376. Next base: position 17,795 of record NZ_JBITMT010000022.1, read on the forward strand.
AGCACGCCGGTGACCGGGTTGAGCCGGTTGCGGGCCAGGGAGGGCGGGACGGGCGGGTGGGCGAGGCCGCCGAGCGCCTCGATGACCGCACCGTAGAGGAACGGCTCCCGCAGAGACTGACAGCGGCCGAGCATGATGCGCAGGTTCCGCAGCGGGGGACGGCCGAGCAGCTCTCTCAGCAGCCTGCTCTTGCCGACTCCGGCCTCGCCCTCGATCATGGCCACCGCGGGCTGTTCGGAGAGCGTCGCGGTCAGTGACTCCAGCTCGGTCTCACGTCCCACGAGGACGGGTGACGCCGTTCGCGCCGGACCGTACGCCTCGTGCCTTGGAGCCGTGGCCATCGCATGCCCCTGTCCGCATCGCCGTGCAGCACCACGTGGAGTGAAAGCGTAAGTGAACTCATAGTGGTTGTGAACACCAGTTTTTCGGTGGATTACGTAGCTCTACGGAGGTTCCTACGGATTGCGTTGTGTTGGTCCCAGGGAGATGGTGCTTCGGTACGGCTGTTGGGCATCCCCTGACGTTCGGACGGGGGGTATGACGAGGAGACGATGAGGACGCGAAATGTCCATGACGGCGCATCGGCAATCTCGTCCGTGCGTGTTCCTTGAGGGTGAGTGCCGGGAGAGGACCCCGGGGCGGTGGGCGACCTGCTGGGCCAGGTGCTGGGCCGCGCGGTGGGACGCGAGCTGGGACGCCCGGTGGGGTACGGTCCGCCCGGTCGGCCTGCGCGCGTTCGCGGCCACGCCCTCCTCGGTTCCCGACGCCCGTGCGTGGGTGCGTGAGCTGCTTGAGGACCTTGACGGCGCGTCCTGCGCCGACCTCCTCGACGACGTGTTGCTGCTGCTGAGCGAGGTGGTCACCAACGCCGTCGTGCACTCCGACTCGGCACGTCACGAGGAGGGGCTGGTGACGGTGCGTGTCGGCGTGGGCAACGGCATGGTCCACGTCGAGGTGCTCGACGCCGGGTCGGCGACGGGTGGCCCCGCCGTACGGGAGGCGACGGCGGACGGCCTCGGCGGCCGGGGGTTGTTCCTGGTGGACCTGCTGTCGGCCGACTGGGGTTCGCACTGCGGCGACATGGGCGGCGCCGTGTGGTTCAGGGTCGGCACCACCCACTCCCCGAGCAACACCCTGACGGGCTGATTTCTCGTAAGGGACACGTCGTCCGGTGGGACGTGCTTCCCTCCCGTCGATAACATGGGGCGGGTGGGAAGGCGCTGATGCTTACAAGACTAGAGGTCGACGGATTCAAGAATCTCCTGCAGTTCGAGGTGGATCTTGGTCCTTTCACATGTATCGCGGGCGTCAACGGCACCGGAAAGTCGAATATCTTCGACGCCATTCAATTCATCAGCCTTCTGGCGGACAAGTCTCTGATCGAAGCCGCCCAGGAGGTTCGCGGTGTTCACGGTGAACGCCTGGGTGATCCTCGCGACCTATTCTGGAACGGATATTCCGGTGCCCATCACACGATGCGGTTCGCGGTGGAGATGATCGTCCCGGGCGAGATCGAAGATGATTTCGGCCGTCCTGCCACGCCTACGACCACCTTTCTGCGCTACGAGCTGGAGATCGGCTACATTCCCCCAGGGGGAATCGAGAAGATCGGCCGCCTGAGCCTTCTGACGGAGAACCTGCAGCACATCAGGCTGGGGGACGCACCGGACAAGCTCCGCTTCAGGCACAGCGCCGGTCACTTTCGTAAGGCGGTGCTTCACGGGCGCAGGGCGGGCACCGCCTTCATCTCGACGACGAAGGACGCCGACGGTCAGCCGATCATCAGCATCCACCAGGACGGTGTGAACAGGTGGAAGTCGATTCCCGCCGCCGCGTCCCGGGCCCCGGCGACGGTCGTGAGCACGGTCACGAGCAGCGAAGACCCCACCATTCTGGCCGCCAGGAGGGAGATGCAGTCCTGGCGGCGGCTGGCCCTCGAACCCTCCGCGCTCCGGACGGCCGACCGCTACGTCGACCGGCGTCAGATGGATCCGACGGGGCGGCATCTCGCGGCGGCGCTTTTCCGTATCGCCTACGAGGACGGTGACCCGGAGCGGGTCTACGCGAGGGTCGCCGGTCGGCTGGCCGACCTGTCGGGTGTCGACGTCAGAGGTCTTCGGGTCGACCAGGACGACGTGCGGGAACTGCTCACGGTACAGCTCGTCGAGTCGGGCGGGCTCGCCCTGCCCGCGAGGAGCCTGTCCGAGGGAACCCTCCGCTTTCTGGCTCTCTGCGTTCTCCTGGAGGACCCGTCGGTCGAAGGTCTTCTGTGCATGGAAGAGCCAGAGAACGGCATACATCCGGCTAATCTCAATGCGATGGTCCATCTGGTGGAAGATCTGGCGGTTGACGCCGAAGAGGCGCCGGGGCCGGACAATCCATTCCGACAGGTGATTGTGAACACCCATTCGCCCGCGGTCGTCCAGTTGGTCGATCCCCAGGATCTTCTTTTCGCCGAGGCGGATATCCGGCAGGCGCCGGACGGCACGATGACGCGCGCGCTCCAACTGCGCCCTCTCGCGGGTTCCTGGCGGGACAACGAGAATTCGACAGGCAGGGCCGTTACCAAGGCGGATATACTGCCTTACCTTACGGCCCCGCCCGGAGCTCAACTCACCCTGGGGATCGCGTGATTCTGCGTGTCTTGTTTCTTGGCGAAGGAAGCAGTGACGGCGGTATCACAACTCATATCAGGCGTATAGCGACCGAATACGGTTTCAGGGTCGTCGTCACCGATCCCCTCACGGAGAGATTCCCCCAGTCGCGCCAGAGGACGGTCAGGTCGAAACTGGAGACGATCAAGGAGATCGGCGGCGTCTACGAGTTGGTGATCGTCCACCGTGACGCCGACGGCGACGGCAGGGAGCGTCGTCTGCATGAGATCAGACAGGCCGTCGAGGCGGTCATGCCGGACACTCCCTTCATGGGAGCCATCCCGATTCGCATGACCGAGGCGTGGCTCATGCTGGACGAGCGCAACATCCGGCAGGTCGCGGGAAACCCGAACGGCAGGATGGACCTGGGGCTCCCGAAGCCGGCGTCCGTGGAGAGGATTCCGGACCCCAAGGCCATGCTCGTCGAGAAGCTCGCTCTGGCCTCGGGGCTGTCCGGCCGGAGGCTGGACAAGTTCAAGAAGCGTTTTCCCGAGCATCGCCGTCAGTTGCTGGACCGCATCGACCCGTTGGGTCCCATCTGTGAGGTCTCCTCGTGGAGAAGCTTCAACGAGGACCTTCTGGCCGGTCTGAGCCAGGCGGCCGGTCTGAGTTCGGGCTGATTCCCCGCCCGGTCAGACGCCGAGTTCGTCGCAGAGGTCGGCGTAGCGGTCCAGGTGGTCGGGGTTGCTTCGGTAGGTGCCGAGGCCGATCGTGTCGAACTCGTCCATCGGGGGTGACGCCTGGACGCCGAGCAGGGCGAGGGCGTCGTTGATCGAGGCCTGGCCGGTCGTCAGCCGTCGCTCACCGGCGAACGCGACGGCCCACTGGTCGCCGAAGCCGGCGAAGTACTCGGTCTGGATGATCGCGAACCGTGGCTCCTCGGCGCCGGTCACCTCGCGGACGAGGTCGCACGGCACCGTCTCGCCGGGGAAGGTGGCGGGGAGGCCCTCGGGCAGGTCGAGTCGTGTGTCACGGTCCCGGGTCGCGGCCCAGTAGGCCGAGAAGTAGTGGTCGATCGGGAGGACGCTGACGCCGTCGCGCACGAGTTAGGCGCGCAGCCCCACCGAACGGGCTCGGTCGGCGTCGATCCGCCCGGCCACGACGAGAGCGCAGATATGGTGTCCCACGCCCGAATCCTACTGTCCGGTTACATGCCCTTTCGGGGGGTAACCGGTGTTGAACGGCAATGTTGGACGTTCCGAAATGGCCCGCTGAGCTGCGGATATAGGGCGGGAAAAGCCTAATGTCATGAGATCGATATCACGTTGACATTGCCCTGAAATATCAGCTCCATCACTGTGCGCTGCCCGAACTTGTTCCGGAGTGCCGTTTACCCGGAATGTGGCGGCAACGGATGTAATCGCTGCTCGGGGAGGCGGTGCCATGCCGAGGCCTACGGCACTGGTCGTGCGCCGCGCGCTCAGTGAACCACTGCTGTTGTTCGCGGCTTTCGGGGCGATCCTGCTCGCCACGACCACACTGGTCGGGCTGAGCGTCTACGCCACCTCGGTGGTCGACGCGGGTGTCCGCCGTACGCTGGAGACCGTTCCCATCGAGGTCTCCGGCGCCATGGTCAACGCGCCGGTGCACGAGGGCACCTTCGAGGCGACGGACAAGGCCCTGCGCGCGCAGGTCGCCGAGACCTACGCGGGCCTGCCCGTCGTGGTGACGGTGCACGGTCAGTCGGACTCCTACGCCATGCCCGGCCAGGAGCGCAGGTCCAAGCCGGAGCTGCTGAGGTTCGGCACCCAGCAGGGTCTCGCCGAGCACGCCCGGCTCGTCAAGGGCGCCTGGCCGAAGACCGGGACCGAGGTCGTCGAGGCCGCGATCACCGGCGTCGTCGCGCGGGACACCGGAATGGCCGTCGGGGACTCCTTCACGGTCGAGGGACGACTCGACAAGTCGAAGGTCCGCGTCAGGATCGTCGGTGTCTTCGAACTGAAGGACTCCCACTCGGGCCGCTGGACGGGGCAGCCGTTGCTCACCCGGGGCATCGAGGTCGGCGGCTACGTCACCCACGGACCGCTCATGGTGTCCGAGGGGGTGTTCCTCGACCGGTTCGCCGCGGGCACCTCGGTCTCCTGGCTGGCCGTTCCCGACCTGCGCTCCCTGCCGAGGGAGGGGCTGCGTCCCCTGGCCGCCGAGGTCGGCGCCATGCAGGGGGTGCTCAAGCGAAGGCCGGGCTGTGAGGGCTGCACACTCGCCACCCGCCTGCCGGAGCGGCTGAACCAGCTCGCGACCGCGACCCTGGTCGCCCGCTCGACCATGCTCGTGCCGGTGCTGCAGCTGCTGTTGCTGGCCGCCTACGCGCTGACGCTGACGGCCCGGCTGCTGGCCGACCACCGGCGCACGGAGACCGCGCTGCTGCGCTCCCGGGGCGGCGGTGCCGTACGGCTGGCGCTGCTCGCGGCGGGGGAGGCGCTGCTGGTCGCGCTGCCGTGCGCCGCGCTCGCCCCGCCGCTGGCCCTGCCGCTGCTCAGGGCGGTCAACGCCATCCCCTGGGCGGGGGCGTCGGGCACGTCGGTCGCAGTCGACGTCGGGCCGTCCGGTTACCTCGCCGCCTACGTGGTCTCGGTCGCGGTGGCGCTCGGCTGCGCCGTACTGATGACGCTGCCCGCGCTCAGCGGCTCCCGCCGCACCTATGTGGCCGAGCAGACGGCGCGTGGGCGCGGCCAGCGGTACGGCCCGCTCCAAAGGGCGGGCGCGGACGTGGTACTGCTCGTCGTCGCGGCGCTCGCGGTGTGGCAGCTGCAGCACTACGGAGCCCCGGTCACCGCGACCGCCGGGGGCGAACTGGGCATCGACCCGCTGATCGTGGCCGGTCCCGCCGTCGCCCTGCTCTGCGGTGGCGTGATCGGGCTGCGCGTCGTGCCGCCCGTCTCCAAAATCGCGGAACGGCTCGCCGCCCGCCGCGTCGACCTGGCGCCCGCGCTCGGCGCCTGGCAGGTCAGCCGCCGTCCGGGACGCTACTCGGGGCCCGCGCTGCTGCTGACCATGGCCGTCGCGATCGGTGTGGTCAGCATGGCGACCACCGCCACCTGGCGCGGCTCCCAGGAGGACCAGGCCAGGCACCAGGCCGGGGCCGACCTGCGGGTGGCCGCGCCGCCGGAGAACGCCGAACTGGGACCGCTCGGCAGGGCGGCGGCCTACACGTCGCTGCCCGGCGTGACCTCGCTCAGCCCGGTCTACCAGAGCGGCGGCGAACTGGCGGGTGAGGAGACGACCCTGCTGGCCGTCGACGGGAGCGAGCTGCCCGGCATGCTCAAGCTCCGTCCCGACCTGTCGAAGGAGACGATCGGCACGCTCGCCCGCGGGCTCACCGCGGCCCGCCCGAAGCTGCCCGGCCTGGCGGTCCCCGGACGCCCCGACCGGCTGCTCGTGCGGACCCGCCTCACCGTCCAGGACCCCGCGAAGACCGAGGACTACGCCAACACGGGGCTGATGCTGACGCTCGCCGACGGCGCGGGCACGAGGTATCCCGTCCGCTTCTTCCCCGGCCTCGGGGAGCGGGAGACGGCACTCGACCTGACGCCGCTGCGCGGGCGGAGCGGGCGGCTGACCTACCCGCTGACCGTCGCCGCGATCGTCGTCGACGTGCCGCTGCCGATCGAGGGGGCCGGTTTCGAGGCGGCCGTGCTCGGCGTCAGGACGGGAGACGGCGCCCAGATCACCGTGCCGGAGGGGACGCGGCTGGTCCACGGGCTTTCGGCCACGACCGCCAAGGAGCGTGGCTTCGAGACCGGGGAGGGGCTGTTCACCGCCTCGTTCGAGGCCCCGCCGCGCCGCGAACCGTTCGACGCGCTCGCCCCGCAGCGGGTCACGGTCACCCCCGTGGCGAAGGAGGTGCGGGAGGAGACGGTGTTCTTCAGCGAGGGAACCCCGCAGGGCGACCATCTCGGCCCGCTGCCGATCGTCCTCACCGCCGACCTGGCCGCCAAACTCCGCCTGACCACGGGCGCGACGGCCAAGGTCACCTTCGACCGGCACACCACCGTGATCAAGGTCGCCGGGATCGTGGAGGGGGTGCCGGGGACGACGTCCGGTGTGCCCGCCGTACTGCTGGACTGGCAGACGATGCAGGCGTGGGACATGCTCGGCCATCGCAACCCGCGCATGCCGACCGAGTGGTGGCTGAGCACGGACGGGGCCGAGACCACCGGGGCGGCCGCCGAACTCAGCCGCCACCCCGGCTGGGAGACGACCGTGGTCGACCTGTCCTCGCTGGCCGACGGCCTCAGGGACGACCCGCTCGCCGGCGGGCTCAGGGGGGCGCTGACGCTCGGCTTCCTGGCCGCGCTCTCCTTCGCCGTCCTCGGCTTCGTCGTCAACGCCGCCGTCGCGGCCAGGGAGCGAACGTCCGAGTTCGCCATCCTGGGCGCCCTCGGCGTCGGCTTCCGGCAGGTGTTCACGATGCTCGCGGTCGAACAGGCCTTCCTGATCGGCCTGTCCCTGGCGGCCGGGACCGGGGTCGCCGTGGTCGTCGCGTCGCTGGTCGTGCCGTACATCGTGCTGACGGGCCAGGCCACGGCCGTGACCCCGAGGGTGCTGCTGGACATCCCGTGGCCGGCCACGCTGGGGCTGCTGGTCACGGTCGCCGTGCTGCTGTTCGCGATCGTCGCCGTGCTGGCCCGTGCGCTGCGGCGCCGGGGCATGGGCGGCGCCCTGCGGATCGGGGAGGACCGATGAACCCCTGGACACAGGTACGGGTCAACCGGGGCGTCGCCGCCGTGCTCGGCCTGCTGGTGCTCAGCGCCTGCCTGCTGGTCGCCGCCGTGCCCAAGGTCACCCAGACCGCCTACGACGAGGCACTGCGTGACGCCATGGCCAAGAGCGAGCCGAAGCGTACGGACCTGACGGTGGTCAGCAGGCGCAACGGTCCCCCGCAGGAGCCGCTCACCCCGGCCGTGCTGCTGGACGCGGACCGGAGGTTCAGGGCGGAACTGCCCTCCGCACTCCGCCGGGCCGTGGCGGCGCAGGGCGCCGGGAGCAGCCACCACATGGTGCGCAAGAGCGAGAACCCCGTGTTCGCCGTGGACGGCGAGGTGCGCTCCTACCAGTACCTGAACCTGGGCTGGGTCTCCGGCACCGAGCGGTATGTCCGCTATGTTGAGGGCCGTCCGCCGGGAGAGCCGAAGAAGCTGGACGACGGACCGCTGTTCGAGGTGGCGCTGGCGAAGCAGGCCTCCGAGGAGATGCGGATGCCCGTCGGCTCGACGGTGCAGCTCGGCGGTCTGCAGAAGCTGTCGGCCACGGTCACCGGACTGTTCGAGCCGATCGAGCCGGACAGCGGCTACTGGCGGCACAACGAGGCCTTCCGCCGGGTCATGAAGATCCGTAAGCCCGGGGCCGACACCGACGACTGGTACGCCACCGGGCTGGTCGCCGGAACCGCCCTGCCCGAGCTGGGCGCGATGTACCCCAACGTCACCTACCAGTGGGTGATCGGCGTCAACGGCCCCGCGGTCACGACCCTGCGGGCACCCGAACTCGCCGAGGCGGTGCGCACCTTCCGGGGGGCCGTCCCGGTCGTGCTCGACGGCACCTCGCCCGGCTCCCTCGACACCGGGCTCGACTTCCTGCTCGACGAGCACCTGAGCCGGATGCGCGTGGCGGAGTCGCTGCTGCTGTTCGTCATCGGGGGCCTGCTCACCGTGTCGCTCGGTGTGATCGCGCTGGTCGTACGGCTGCTGGCCGAACGCATGCGCCACAGCCTGGTCCTCATCCGGGCCAGGGGAGCCTCCCTGCCCGGGATCGCCGCGACGACCGCCGCGACGGTCGCGGCGGTCGCGGTGCCCGCCGGGGTGGTGGGCTACGCCCTGTCCTACGCGCTGCCCGGCCCGCTCACCCTCTTCGTGCACCTCGGCCCGCTCGTCGTCGTGGCCGTCACCGCGCTGCTGGCCGCCGGGCAGGCCCTGGACCACCGGTGGCCGCGCGCCGACCGGCGTGACGACGTCGCGACCTCCCGCCCCTCGCCCCGGCGGATCACCGCCGAGGCCGCGGTCGTCGTGCTCGCCCTCGCCGGGACCTACCTGCTGCGTCAGCGCGGACTCACCACCCAGACGGGCGAACGGGGCTCCGACCCCTTCCTGATCCTGGTGCCCGCCGGGCTGACCGTGGCCGTCGCGCTGGTCGTGCTGCGCTGCTACCCCTACCCGCTGCGCCTGGCCGTACGGCTGGCCGCCAGGCTGCGGCCCGCGGTGCCGTTCCTCGGCCTGACCCTCGCGGCCAGGGCCAGGCCCGCCGCCACGCTGTCGGTGCTGATCCTGCTGCCCGCGCTGGCGGTCGCGGTGTTCGGCACCGTGATCTCCGGCGGGCTGGCCACGACGCAGCAGGCCTCGGGGTGGCAGCAGGTCGGCGCCCGCGCCCGGCTGGACAGCGCCCTGCCCCTCACCCCGGAGGCGGTCGAGCGGATCAGGCAGGTCCCCGGGGTCGGGAACGTCGTCCCCGCGACGCGGAGCACCGCCATGGTCAGACCCGACATGCAGCAGGTCATCGTGCTCGGCGTCGACACGCGCGCCTACCGGGCTCTGCTGTCCGGCAGCCCTCTGGTCCTGCCGGACGCGCCGGTGCTGGTCTCGCCCGACCTCGCAGGCCGGGGGCCGATCGAACTGGTCGCCAAGACCTCGCGCGCGCTGACCCCCGGCGGTGTCGTCACCGGTCTGTCCCGCGTGTACGGCGGCGGCCCCCTGGTCGTGGCCCCGCCGGACGGCTCCCCGGTCAACACGGTGTTCATCGACGGCGCCGGCATGGACGCCAAACAGCTGAGGGCCGCGGCCGGCATGCCGGACGTGCAGGTGACGAGCCTCGACGACGTCCTCGCCGACATCGAGGGGGCGCCGTTCACCGCGACGATCGAACGGGCCTTCACCGTCGTCACGATCGCCCTGGTCTGCTACGCGCTGGCCGCGGTGCTCGTCGCCCTGGTGACCGGCGGCGCCGACCGCACCGGCACCCTGTCCCACCTGCGGGCCCTGGGACTGTCGACGGCCCAGGCCCGCCGCCTGACCGTGCTTGAGATCGCCCCGATGATCGTGCTGACCGCGCTGGCCGGGATGCTGCTCGGTCTCGCGCTGCCCGCCGTACTGGGGCCCGGGATCGACCTGCGGGCCTACACCGGGGGTCTCGCGGTCGAGGTCTATCCCGCCGACCTGACCACACCGGTCCTGTTGACCGCGGGCCTGGCGGCGGCGGCCGTCCTCGGGGCCTTCGTGTACGCGACGCTCGGGCGCGCGGTCGCCCCGCGCCTGAGAGAGGGAGAGTGACGGTGAGCGGACTGGCGGACACCTCGCTGGCGGAGCTTGAGGCCGAGGCCGTACGGCACGGCCCCGCCTTCGGGGAGGGCGCGCACATCCTGTGCGACAACCTGGTGCGCATCTACAAGACCGAGGGCGTCGAGGTGGTCGCCCTGCAGGGTCTCGACCTGCTGATCGAGAAGGGTGAGCTGGTCGCGATCGTCGGAGCCTCGGGTTCGGGCAAGTCCACGCTGCTCAACGTGCTGTCCGGGCTCGACGTGCCGACCGCCGGGGTGGCCAGGGTCGCCGGGGTCGACCTGCTGGCGATGACGGCGCGCGACCGGCTGAGGTACCGGCGCCAGGTGGTCGGCTTCATCTGGCAGCAGACCGCACGCAACCTCCTGCCCTACCTGAGCGCCGCGGAGAACGTCGAACTGCCGACGCGCCTGGCGGGCAGACGGCGGCGCGACCGGGCCACGGAACTGCTCGACCTGCTGGGCGTCGGGTACTGCGCCAAACGCAGACCGGCGGAGATGTCCGGCGGCGAACAGCAGCGGGTGGCCATCGCGGTCGCCCTGGCCAACGCCCCGCAGGTCATCCTGGCCGACGAGCCGACCGGAGAGCTGGACAGCGAGAGCTCGGAGGCGGTGTTCGCCGCGCTGCGCGGGGCCAACCGCGAACTCGGCGTCACCACGGTGATCGTCACCCACGACGCCATGGTCTCCGGGCAGGTGGACCGGACCGTCGGCATCAGGGACGGGCGGACCAGCAGCGAGACGCTCCGCCGCGCCTCCTCGGACGGGCTGGTCGTGGCGGAGGAGTACGCCGTGCTCGACCGCGTCGGCCGCCTGCAGCTGCCCAGGGACTTCACGAGCGAGCTGAACATGGAACGCCGCGTCCGCCTGCGGCTGGAGAGCGACCACATCGGCGTCCGGCCTGAGGAGGTCGCCGACGGTCCGGGCAGGAAGGTCGGCGAGATGGAGGACGAGGATGGGGACTGAGGAGTCGCTGGTCGCCGTCGAGGGGCTGCGCAGGGTCTACCGGAGTGGCCCCAAGGAGGTCGTCGCCCTGCGCGAGGTGTCCTTCGAGGCGGCCCCCGGGGAGCTGGTCGCGGTCAGGGGGCGTTCCGGGTCGGGCAAGACGACCCTGCTCAACCTGGTCGGCGGTCTGGACCGGCCGGACGCGGGCCGGGTGACGGTCGCCGGGCACGAGGTGACCGCGCTGCCCGAGGAGGGGCTGCTGGCCCTGCGCAGGGACGTGGTCGGCTTCGTCTTCCAGTCGTTCGGGCTGATCCCGGTGCTGTCGGCGGCCGAGAACGTCGGGGTGCCGATGCGGCTCAGCCGTACACCGACGGCCGCGCGTGAGGACCGGGTGCGGGTGCTGCTCTCCCTCGTCGGGCTGGCCGAGCACGCCGACCAGCGGCCCTACGAGCTGTCCGGAGGCCAGCGGCAGCGGGTGGCCGTCGCGCGGGCGCTGGCCAACCGTCCCCGGCTGCTGATCGCCGACGAGCCGACCGGCCAGCTCGACTCGCAGACCGGCCGCCAGATCATGCGGCTGATCCGCGCCCTGGTCCGCAGCGAGGGCGTCACGGCGCTGGTCGCCACGCACGACCCCGCCCTGATCACGCTGGCCGACCGGGTCCTCGAACTCCGTGACGGGGTGCTGGCTCCGGCCTGAGCCGGGGACGGGTCACAGCCAGTACCACTCGATCCTGGCCTTCGCCCGCCGGTCGGCGAGGAAGGCGGTGAAGGCGGCCCTGCCCGCCGCGGCCAGCGTCGGCCCGTCGGGGCGCGCGGGGTCGCGGCGCCGTACGGCTCCGAACAGGAATCCGTCCCGGTGGGGCACCGGACCGATGGCCTCGCCCTCACCCAGCTCGCGCAGCGGGGCGGGCAGTTCGGACGCCGACCGGTCGGCCACGTGGACGGTGAGGTCCCCGACCGGCCGGGCGACCGCTTCCCCGAGCGCGGCGAAGGGGTCGTCGCGCCCGGCCAGCTCCGTCAGCCGCTCCTCGGAGCCGGTCGCCCACACCGCCGAGACCCGGTCGAACTCCGCGGCGTGCTCCGCGAAGTAGGCCTCGGCCGACTCGGCCTCCCTACGGGCACGGAAACCGCGCATCTTGGCCAGCGAGTGCAGGTGGTTGTCGTAGGCGCCGGGTGTCAGGCCGACCTCTTCGAGCCAGCGCAGCATGTCGGCGCGGCTGTGCAGGCCGCGATGCCTGCGGAAGTCGTCGGAGGCCCGCTGGAGCTCCTCCTGGGAGGGGGCCGGCTCCTGCCAGCTCTCCAGGATGAGGAGGCAGTAGTCGATGAGGTCGTCGTGCACGGTCCGGTCGCGGTCGGCGAGCGCCTTCAGTGTGAACAGGGCGGTCTGTACGGAGAGCTGCTGGCCGTCCACGGACAGCACGTTGCTCGCGGCCCAGTGCGTGGAGTGCTCGGCCGTCCACGGGACGCCGTCCTCGGCGGGGGCGGTGATGGCGACGCAGCCGCCGTCGGGGTGGTCGAGGACCAGGTCGTAGTCGACGATCGGGGTGCCGGGCCGTACGTCGACCACGAGCTGGGCCAGGCTCTCGGGGTGGGCCGCGCGCCACGCGGAGACCCTCTCCCGGGCGTCCGGTACGGCCTCACGCCTGCGCGGCAGCTCGCGCAGCAGCTCGACGGCCCCGGCGAGCGTCTCGGGGAACCCGCTCACGCCGGGACCTCCTGCCGGGTCGGCCCGTCCGCCCCGACGGCGGGTTCTCCGGCGGCGAGCCAGTCGGCGATCGCCCTGGAGATGGGCAGGTCGGTGAACTCCTCGATCCATCCCCACTGTCCGTTGGGGTTGAGTTCCAGATACACGTACTCGCCTTCCGGGGTGAGGATCACATCGATGCAGCCGAAGGCCAGGTCCAGGGAACGGACCAGTTCGACGCAGCGCCGTTCCATGTCCTTGGGCAGGTCGTGGACGGCGTACTTGGAGAAGTGGCCTTCGTAGTGCCGGTAGTCGTGGCGGGTCGCCTTCGAGCCCTGGGAGTGGATCTCGGCGGTGAAGACCTGGTCGCCCACGACGGTGATCCGCAGCTCCACGGCCTTGTCCACGTAGGGCTGCAGGATCACGGGGGCGTGGGCCAGGCGGTGCCTGCCGGTGAGATGCCGCCGGGAGACCGGGGTCGTGTAGAAGTTGTGGCCCATGCCGTCGATTCCGAACTCCACGAACTCGACCTCCTTGGCGATCATCCGGCCCTCCGTCTCCTCCCAGACCTCGATGAGTCCTTCGGGGCTGTTGGTGACGGTCGTCTCCGGGACGGTGAAACCGAGTTCGGCGGCGGCGGCGAGGTTGAGCAGCTTGTTCTGGGTGCGGAGCACGTCGGCGGTGCGGGCGGGGAACCAGCGCGCGTCCAGGGTGTCCTCCCACCCGTTGAGGTGGAAGCGCGCGATCTTCCGGACGTAGTCGCGGTGCGTCTCGTCCGTCACGACGTCCGCCGCCCTGGGCCGGGAGGGCCTGCGGTTCCAGACGGCGCTGAAGAGGGAGAAGTCGTACTCGGTGCCGTTCGTCACCAGGGTGTGCCGCCACCGCCCGCCGGTCAGGCGCGAGGTGATCCGGCTCTCGGTGGGATAGTCGCCCGGATCCCACCAGAGCGTTTCGATTCCTCGCTCGGTGAGTTCGGGCAGGACCAGGTTGACCGCGAGGTCTTCTTTTCTGCTGATTACCAGGATCACGGGTTTCTCCGCGGGAAGGCGGATGGTGCCCGTGCACCCGTACGGGCACCATCCATTTACTTTCAGGAAATGTCGGGCAGCGGGTCGCCCTGGGTGCCGTTGCCCAGCGAAGAGGCGTACCTCGGGGTCGGGGGCGTCATCGGCGGCCGACCGCCGACCACGGCGCCCAGTACCTCGTCAGAGACCTCGGCGGAGCCGTCCAGGTCATCGATGCGAACAGTCATTCCACACCTCCATCGGTTTCTCGCTTCAACGAGACCGATCCTTCACCCGGCCCCTTGGAGAGGACTTGGAGGAAACTTGGATCTTGCCTGGAAGGAAATCCGGATATCGGCCGGGAATTATGAGAGCCGCTCACGATCCTCGCCGCCGACGCCCGAGAGAGCAGTCGACATATGAGGAGAAAATTGGCGAAAGAGTGCAGAAATCCGGAAAAGTCCGGAAAGGGGCTCAGGGCATGTGGACGACGCGCAGGAAGGCGGGCAGCAGCCAGGGTCGGGGCCCGCCGATCGTCACCCGGCCGCTGAGCAGGGCCCGCAGCTTGCCGATGCGGCCGAACATCATCAGGTTGAAGACCGCCGGGTCGAAGGTCACCCGCACGTCCGGCCTGCGCCCCGGCTCCCCGAGCGTCACCCGCCCGTCGCGCAGGACCATCGTCACGGTGGTGATGTACGGCGAGCGGAACTCGACCGCGATCGGGCGTTCGGAGCGGGGCTGGCCGGTCTCCAGCAGTCGTCCGGAACCGTGGCGGACGACCCCGGCCATGAACAGCTCGACGAAGAAGGCCGCGTCCGAGGAGGCGATCCGCCACGTCATGCCGAGGGCGCGTCCCATGTCGTGGCCGTGCAGCAGCAGTTCGTTGAGCAGGTGGGCGATGATCCCGGCGACCGGGACGCGGGAGCCGCCGAGCCAGGAGACCGGCAGCGTCGGGTCGAAGTCCTCGGTCGAGGCGAGCAGGTCGTCGATGTGGGTGTTCAGCAGTTCGGCGAGCCTGCGCGGGTCGCGTTCGGTGAAGTCGCGCAGCGTCAGCTCGTTGAAGTCGTCGATGTCGTCGACGGTGATGTCGTCCAGCCACCCGTCCAGGACGGGGAACGGGTTGGGCACCTCCGCGGGCCGTACCAGGGAGGTGTAGAGCCAGGCGACGACGGTCAGGTGGGCGGCGGTCTCGGAGACCGACCAGCCGGGGGTCACCTCCGCGCGGGCGTCGGGCGCCGAGACGACCATCTCGGTGAACCGGTCGCCGACCCGCCTGAGGGAGGAACGTACGGACTTCCACTGGTCATGGGTGATGGGCGCGGCCACGTCTGCCTCCATGTTTTCGCGTGGGGGTTCGTGAAAGGCGTTTCGCGGGCCGGAATGGCGTTTCCCGGGAGGGAAGCCGATCCGCCTCCACGAGACGGGAGCGGCCGAAAACTCCATCACCGTAACATCCGAACATACGAACCTAATGGCCGATGACGTGGTTTCTCCACCAGGAAGCAGCCCGATGGGGGATATTTCGCGATCAGGTATGGCCTGACCTTGAGAAACGCCCGGGGAACGCGTTGTGGGCCGAGTCGGTCCCCTTTCCCCGGGCGGGCTCGGTCGGGTACCGGCCGGCGGCCAGGGCTCGGATCTCCTTTCTTCGGCCGCCGTTGTGAGGCCGTGTTCTCGGCGTGAGGGGCGGATGGGGCATCGGAGGCCTGAGGGGTGCTCCGGTGCGGGTCCAGGGCGGGGCGCCGGACGGGCATCAGGGTCGGCCAAAAACATACTTTCGTGACCTATGTCCATGTTTCGGATGCTTAGGGATGTCGTAGTCGCCGGTGGATTGCCATCTTTGCCCAGGTAACACGACAGACCTATTCCAAACGGGCACTGTCAACATATTCTCCGAAATAGAGCAATTTGGAAGATGCGCAACCCGAATCCGGCGATGATGTTCGCTCCGCGAATTGGTCGTGTTGAATCCGTGTTTTCGGTCGCGCACACCGGGAGATCGGAGGGTTTTTCGATTGATGGTGGCGTTTTTTCGGGCCGCCGTATTCGCCTGACCCTGTTCACCGCACTCCATGCTGGAGGTTTGTGCATTGGTATCCCATCACCATCTGGGCACGTCGTTCGGCGCTCCGGCGTCGGACTGGCTGAACGTCATCACTCCGGTTGAGGGACGGCCAGGGCGGTACGGCGCCACGTTGTGTGTGGACCAGAACCACCCCTTCTTCTTCGACCACCCGCTCGACCACGTCCCGGGCATGTTGCTGGTGACCGGACTGCTCGACCTGCTGCGCGACCACGCGGTCCTGTCACGGGACCACCGGGTGCGCCTGTCGTTCGAGTTCACCTCGATGTGCGAACTCGGTCCCGGGATCGACCTGTCCGCCGAACTCTCGGACGAGCGGGGGGAGTGGACCGTACTGGCCCTGCAGGAGGACCGGCCGGTGTGCGCGGGCACGGTCGCCCTCACGGAGGAGCCGAGGCCGGAGTCCCCCGAGGAACAGGGCCCCGCGGTGTCTCCGGCGCCGATCGAGGGAGGGCTCGCGCACCGCGCCGACCCGAGGAACGTGCTGATCGGCGAGCCCACGATCTCCCACGACGGTGAGCGCGAGGAGTACGTGGTGCCGCTCGTCCCCCCGCCCGTCGGGCACTTCCTGTTCAGGCACGGCAACGAGCACTACGGCCTTGAGGAGATGATCGAGGCGGGGCGGCAGTTCGCGACCGCCGCCAGTCACCTGGCGCACGAACGGCCCCGCGACGCGGTGATGCTCTGGCTCAGACTGGCCGCGGACCTGCCCGCCGCGCCCCCACGCGCCGAACGGCTCACACTGCGCTGGCCGACCCAGCCGCCCCGGGGCAACCGGGGCACCTTCGACCTCACCGTGAGCCGTGGGACGGCGACCGGCCAGGGCGTGCCGATCGGCTCGCTGTCCTACGGCTCCAGAGCCCTCAGCCCCGCCTCCTACCAGAGGATTCGCCAGAACGGAGAACAGGAGTGAGCGGCACCCCCTCACCGGTCACACCCAGGGCGTGGACCGGCTACATCATCCCCGTGCTGTTCCTGCTCGCCGTGACCGCCAACGTCGCGGGACTGGTCGTGCACCTCGGCCGGGCGGGTGAGCCGCCGCACCTGGCCGCCGCCGTCTTCGCCGTGGCCAACCTGGTCTGGGTCGCCCTGGAGACGCCCGTCACGTTCCGCAGGCCGTCCGCCCCGCCCCGCGAGGTCGCCACCCTCCTGTTCTACGGAGGCGCCAGGGTCGCCGTGATCGCCGCGGCGCTCCTGGGGCCGTTCCCCTGGCAGCGGCTGAGCCCGCTGGCCGTACTGCCCGCCCTGATGTTCGTCTCCGGAGTGGCGCTGCGGCAGATCGCGATGCGCACGCTCGGGCAGTTCTACTCGCACCACGTGATCCGCCGCGACGACCACGTGATCGTCCGCACCGGGCCGTACCGGGTGGTCCGTCACCCCGCCTACGCGGGCATGCTGCTCGGGCACACCGGGCTGGTGCTGTTCTTCCTCAACCCGTTCAGCGTGGCGCTGCTGGTCGTCCTGGCCCTGGCCATCGCCAGGCGCATCCACGTCGAGGAGCGGGAGCTGCTGGCCATCCCCGCCTACCGCGACTACGCCACCGGCCACCCCCGCGTCGTCCCCGGAGTGTGGTGAACGTGAACCCCCGACCCGACCTCACCTGCGACGAACTGCTCACCACGACCAGAGCCGTACGGCGCGGCCTCGACGAGAGCAGGCCGGTCGACCTGGAGCTGGTCAAGGAGTGCCTGCGCCTGGCCCTGCAGGCCCCCAACGGCTCCAACAAGCAGAACTGGCGCTGGATCGTGCTGACCGACTCCGGCCTGCGGGCCGGGATCGCCGACGTCTACCGCCGCGCCTTCCTCGAACGGATGGCGCCCCTGTTCGCCCGGCTCGACGAACTCGACCCGCGCACGCGACGCATGGCGACCGACGGCCGGGACCTGGCCGAACGGCTCCACCGCATCCCGGTGCTCGTCATCCCCTGCCTCGAACTCGCCGACGGGCACCTGCCGGAGGGCAACCAGGCCGGGCTGTGGGCCTCCCTGCTGCCGGCCATGTGGAGTTACGCGCTGGCCGCGCGCAGCCGGGGCCTGGCCACGACCTGGACCAGCGTCCACCTGGACCGGGAGAAGGAGGCGGCCGAACTACTCGGCCTGCCGCCGAACGTGCGCCAGGGCGGCCTGCTGCCGACCGCCCACAGCCTCAGGACCGACTTCGGGCCCGGCCCCCGTCTTCCCCTTGAGGAGGTCCTGCACATCGACGGCTGGAACGGCCCTCTCAGAGACGGCCCTCTCAGAGACGGACCCCAGGACGGCTCTCGCGAGGACGGCCCAGGGAAGGAGCCGAACCCGTGACCCCCGTCCCGGAGCCGCCCGTGCTGCGGGTGGACCTCCACGACGTGACGCGGGTCGGCAACAAGTTCGCCAGGCTGGAGTCGATGCGGCTGGCCGGTCTGCCCGTGCCGCCGCTGTACTGCCTGCCCGCCGAGGCGTTCGACCTGGTCGTGGGGAAGGTCCGTGACGGCCTGCCCGCCGTGCCGCCGCTCGGTGACGCCGGGGCGGTGAAGGCCTGGGGCGAGGCCGCCACGGCGGAGGTGGCCCGGCTGGCCGTCCCCGGCGAGCTGGCCGATGCGGCGCTGGCCGCCTTCGACGAGGTGATCGGCCCCGACGGGCTGGCGGCCGTACGGGCGTGCGTGGTGCCCGCGGCCGGTCTGACCGGTGAGGACGACGCCGCCGACCCGTTCGCCGGGATGAGCGACAGCTTCCTGTACGTACCGCGCCGTGACCTGCTCACCAGGATCGTGGACTGCTGGGCCTCGGCCTACAAGCCGGAGGCCGTGCTGTACCGGCTGCGCGCGGGCGCCGACCCGACGGCGACGCGGGTCGCCGTCGGCGTGCAGCTGATGGTGCCGGGAACCCGCTCCTTCGTCGCCTTCAGCCGTGACCCGCGTGACGGCTCCGCCCGGCACGTGATCGCCGCGGCCCTCGGGATCGGCGAGGGCGTGGTGCAGGAGAAGGCCGACGTTGACCACTTCTTCGTCAGCCACGCCACCGGCGAGGTGACCGAGCGGACGGTCCGCAAGAACCGGATGGTCGGCCCGCCGGACGGTTCCGGGGAGCTCGCCCTGCTGGCCGTACCGGACGAGCTGGCCGGCAAGCCGGTGCTCGACCGGGAGCGGATCTCCCGGATCGTGGAGGCCCTCACCAGGATCGAACGGCACTTCGGCTGTCCACAGGATGTGGAGGGCACCTTCACCGAGGACGGGCGGCTGTACGTGGTGCAGGCCAGGCCCATGGCGGAGCCCCCCGAGGAGAGACCGCGGACCCGGCAGGTGCTGTGGAGCAACCACAACATCACCGAGAGCTACCCCGGGGTCTCCGGGGCGCTGACCTACTCCCTCGCCCGCGACTTCTACCGGTGGATCTTCACCGACCTGTACCGGCGGATGGGCGTGTCCGAACGTTCGCTGCGCCGCGACAGGCACCACCTGGAGCGGATGGTCGGCATGGTGGACGGGCGGGTCTTCTACCGCCTCGACGCCTGGTACGCCCTGCACGGCAGGCTGCCGGTCTTCGAGTTCGTCAGGGGGTGGTGGGAGCACTCGATGGGGCTGGCCGACGACCCCCGCTCGGTCCCGCCCCGCCCCGGCTGGCCGCTGCGGGCCCTGCGGATCGCCCCCGGCTACCTCCGCAGGGCGCTGCGCCACCCCCGTGACGTGCGCGAGTTCCTGACCTGGTGGGACGGGACCGCAGCCACGGCCCACGAGCGGATCGACCACGCCGAACCCGCGGAACTGGTCGCCTTCTACCGGCGGCTGTGGGCGCAGGTCGCGGTGCGCTGGGGGGTCACGCTGACCAACAGCGTCTTCAGCATGACGGTCGCGGGCACCCTCGACCGGCTGCTGCGCCGCTGGGCCGGGCAGGACGGCCGTGCCCTGATGCTCGGCCTGCTGTCCGGCGGGCCGGACAACCGCTCGCTGGCCGCACTGCGTTCCGCGATCGCGTTGGCCGAACTGGTCGGCGCCAACGGGCCCGCCCGCGAGCGGGTCCTCGCCGCCGAACGGCCCGAGGACGCCAGACGGGCGTGGGAGGAACTGGTCGAGGGCCGGTACGGCTCCGCGATCGCCGGGGCGGCCGTCGCGCACCTGCGCCGCTACGGCGACCGCGCGGCCGGTGACCTCAAGCTTGAGGAGCCGACCCCCAGGCAGCGGCCGTGGATGGTGCTCGACATGGTCCGCCCCTTCGTCAGGCAGGGTCTCACGGTCGCCGCGAGCCGGGCCGAGGAGCTGCGGGTCCGCCGGGAGGCGGAGCGGGAGCTGCGCGAACGCTGCCCGGGTCTGCTGCGCCGTACGGCGTTGCGGCTGCTGGCCGCCGCGATGCGCGGGCTGGTCAAGGCGCGGGAGGACACCAGGTTCTGCCGCACCGAGCTGTACGGCCTGTCCCGGGGAGTGCTGTTCCGGCTGGGGGCCGAACTGGCGAAGGCGGGTCACCTCGACCGGGCGGACGACGTGATCGACCTGACCGTGCAGGAGGTCCTCGGTGCCTTCGAGGGCACGCTGCCCGGCGCCGACCTGCGTCCGCTGGCCGCGCACCGCAGGAAGGAGCGGGAGTTCAACGAGGCCCTGCCCGCCCCGCCCTCACGCCTGCTCACCGGCGAGGGCCTCGCCAGGGACGTGGGGGCACGGCGGACGGAGCCCCGGGAACAGGAGGGAGACCCCCGGCTGCTGCGCGGCCTGGCGTCGAGCGCCGGAGTCGTGCGCGCCCGCGCCAAGGTCGTGCCGCACCCCTCGATCCCCCCTGAGGCCTGCCAGGACAGAATCCTCATCGCCAGGGAGACCGACCCCGGGTGGCTGTTCCTGATGAGCGCCGCCAGGGGACTGGTCGTCGAACGCGGCACGCTGCTGTCCCACACCGCCATCACCGGCAGGCTGCTCGGGGTGCCGACCGTCGTCGCGGTCGCGGGCGCGACGACCCGCATCCCCGACGGAGCCCTGATCGAGCTGGACGGAGCCGCGGGGACCGTACGCGTCCTGGACGAGGCCCCCGAGGAGGGCGAGGGATGATCGGCCGTCTCGGCAGATACGTGCTGGGCAGCTACCCGCCCGCCTTCTACCTTCCCTACGGGGTGAGCTGGGCCGTCGGCGTCACGGCGCTGTTCGCGCTGGTCGACCCGCGTCTCACCGGCTGGCGTCCCGACGTCGGCGTCGTGGTCGCGGCGCTGACCTTCGCGATCGACCTGCTGCTGATGCGGGCCCTGGACGACATCAGGGACCTCGACTACGACCGCGAGCACAACCCCGGACGGCCGCTGCCGAGCGGCGCCGTCCGGGTGGGTGACCTGGCGGTCCTCATCGCGGTCGGTGTCGTGGTCGTGCTCGCGCTCAACGCGGGCCGGGGGATCGCCCTGGTCGCGCTGGCCGTGCAGCTGGGGTACGCACTGCTGGTGCTGGCGGCCGACCGGCTGCTCGGGTGGCCGCACGGCGACGACGTGGTGACCGGCCTGCTGGTCAGCTTCCCGGTGCAGATCCTGATCAACCTCTACCTCTACGCCGGGGTGCTGCACCAGACGGGCCTCGGGCCGGGGTGGCACGTGGTGCCCGCGCTGCTGACCGCGGCGACTGCGTACCTGCACCTGGAGTTCGCCCGCAAGGTCACCCGTGATCTACGGCCGGGCGAGCGCAGCTACGTCACGGTGTGGGGTGCGGAGCGGACGGCGGTGATCTCGACGGTCAGCGCCGTGGTGTCCGTCGCGGTCGCGCTGGCGTTCGTCCGGCCGTGGGAGTCGTCGCCGTGGGGCTGGCTGGTCGTGCTCCCGCTGGGCTTCGTCGTCTCCGGCGCCGACGCGTTCTGGCGGCGGCGGGCCGTACGGTGGCCGGTGCTGCCGCCCGCCCTGTTCCTGCTGTCCAGCTTCGTCCTCTACCTGGTCGTGGCCCTGCTCGGAAAGGACACCGGATGACCCCCCGCCGCTTCCCCTCCCCCAGGGAGTACGAGGACCTGGTTGTGGCCCTATTCGGAGAGGACGCCGGATGACCACCCGCCGCTTCCCCTTCCCCGAGGGGCCGGACGCCCGGCCGCCGAAGGAGTACGAGGAACTGCTCAGCCAGCCGGGCCTGCCCGAGGTGACGCTGTCGAACGGCAGGCAGGCGCTGCTGGTCTCCCGGCACGCCGAGGTCAGGGCGGTGCTGTCCGACGACCGGTTCAGCCGGGCCGCCTTCTCCGGGCGGCCGATGTTCGCCCGCACCCCCGAGTCGCTGGCGCTGGCCACCAGTGACCCGCCGGTGCACACCCGCAGGCGGCGGGCCGTACTGCACGCCTTCACCGCGCGCCGGGCCAGGCAGCAGACGCCCTGGCTGCGCGAGGTCGCCGGGGAACTGCTCGACGACCTGGAGAAGGGCGAACGGCCGGTCGACCTGGTCGACGGGTTCACCGTGCCGCTCGCGCTGCGCGTCATCACCGAGATGCTCGGCGTCCCCTGGGCGGACCGGACCATGCTGCGCCCGCTGGTGGACAGGATGATGTCCGCGGGCCGGTTCGCCCCCGAGGA
Organism: Streptosporangium sp. NPDC049376; assembly: GCF_044466505.1. NCBI lineage: Bacteria > Bacillati > Actinomycetota > Actinomycetes > Streptosporangiales > Streptosporangiaceae > Streptosporangium > Streptosporangium sp. NPDC049376. Next base: position 39,918 of record NZ_JBITMT010000022.1, read on the forward strand.
GGTGGCCGAGGCGCACGCCGAGTCGCGGCGCTACTTCACCGCCCTGGTCGCGGCCAGGGGAGAGGAGATCGCGGCCGGACGGCCCGGGCCCGACCTGCTGACCGAACTGCTGACCGCGCCGGAGGAGGAACGGCTCAGCGTCGAGGAGATCGTGGTCTTCGGCGCCGGGCTGCTGATGGCGGGCTACGAGACGACCGGCAACCAGCTGGCCATGTGCGTGCTCACGGTGCTCCAGGACCCGGCCCTGGCCGCCCGCCTGCGCGCCGAACCGGACGCGCTCGCCCCCGCCGTCGAGGAGATGCTGCGCTGGAACGCGCTCGGTTCGACCGGCGGAGCGCCGCACGTCGCCACCGAGGACGTACGGCTCGGCGAGACCCTGGTGCGCGCGGGCCAGGTGGTGGTGCCGCTGATCGACGCCGCCAACCGGGACCCCGGGATGTTCACCGAACCGGGGCGGTTCGACCCGGCCCGCGAGGTCAACCCGCACCTGGCCTTCGGGCACGGCAGGCACTTCTGCCCCGGCGCCCACCTGGCCAGGGCCGAGATCCACGTCGGCCTCGGGGCGCTGCTCGGCCGGTTCCCCGGGCTGGCGCTGGCCGTACCGGCCGAGGAACTGGTGTGGCGCCGCGGCATGTTCATCCGGGGACTGCGGGAGCTTCCGGTCCGCTGGTGAACCCTCCCCGCCCGGTCACGGCCGGGCGGGGAACCGTTCCTCTTGTGAGGCGTCGCCGGCCCGCCAGGGCCGAGCTGGAGGAACCACACCAGGGCGATGAGGGACCTGCGCCTCGCCCAGGGACGCTATGGAGTCCTGCGTGGCGGCGGCTGGATGAACATGCGTCGGCAGGTGCGTACCACCGAGCGCATCGCCTGCCATCCGACCTACAGCACCTGGGCGACCGGGTTTAGCTGCGCGGCCAACGCGTGTGCTAAGCCGTCCGATTTTCCAGGTCAGGCGGTATGAGCGCCCTTAGGCTGCCGGGCATGAACACACTCGTCACCGGCGGTGCCGGATTCATCGGCTCCCACATCGTCGATGCCCTTCTCCAACGGGGCGACACCGTCCACGTGATCGACGACCTCTCCAACGGCAGGACAAGCCGCCTGCCCAAGGGCCCCATGCTCTGGGAGATCGACGTCACCGACGCCGCCTCGGTCGCCGCCGTGGTCGCCGAGACGCAGCCGCAGGTCATCTATCACCTGGCCGCGCAGATCGACGTCCGGACGTCGGTCACCGACCCGGCGCACGACGCGGCCGTCAACATCGGCGGCACCATCAATCTGCTACAGGCCGCCCGTCAGGTGGACGCCAAACTCGTGTTCGCCTCCACCGGCGGCGCCCTGTACGGGACGGAGGCGCCCATCCCCTCCGACGAGCAGGTCCAGCCCGCGCCCGAAGCCCCGTACGGCACGGCGAAGTACTGCGCCGAGCAGTATCTCGGCCTGTTCAACCGGCTGTACGGCACCCGCCACACCGCGCTGCGGCTGGGCAACGTCTACGGGCCCCGCCAGGACCCCGCAGGCGAAGCCGGTGTGGTGGCGATCTTCTCCGGCTGTGCCCATACCGGCCGACGACCCACGATCTTCGGTGACGGCGCGCAGACCCGCGACTACGTGTACGTCGGCGACGTCGCCGCCGCGTTCCTCGCCGCAGGCGACACCCGGGTGGGTGGGGTGTGGAACATCGGCACCGGCCAGGAGACCAGCGTCGTGGAGCTGATCAAGCACATCGGCCAGGCCGCCGGCCGCGACATCGAACCGGTCTTCGCCGCCGCCCGGCCCGGTGAGCTTCAGCGCAGCGCCCTGAACGCCGTCGCCGCCGAACACGACCTGGGATGGACGGCCACCACTCCCATCGAGCAGGGAATCGCCCGCGCGTACGCATGGGTGCGCGACGGCCAGCCCGACCGGGCGCTCTCCTAGGGAACGCTTCCACAGCGTGTCCCCCGTCATCACTGTGTGAGCGCTCCCCGACACGTGCAAGGCCTCGGTACCGTGTCAGCGCCGAGGCCTTGCGTGGAGGTGGGTGGTCAGGCGTCGAAGGCACCGGTGTTCACGCGGCCGATGAACGAACGCCACTGGGCGGGGGTGAACGCCAGGGCCGGGCCGGAGGGGTCCTTGCTGTCGCGGACGGCAACCAGGCCAGGGAGGTTGGTGGCGACTTCGACGCAGTTGTTGCCGCTTGTGCTGAGGCTGGATTTGCGGAACTTGGCACCGTGCAGATCAGTGGAAATCATGCTCGCTCCTCGCCGCAGCGATGAAGGCCGCGGACTCCTCGGGGGACAGCGCCACGTCGGCCAGGCGCTCGAAAAGCAGCATAAGACGTCGGACCTGCCCGTCGGCTTCGACGTACACCTCTCCCGCAGGACCTTCCGCGTAGCCCACATCCGGGTCGCCCGAGTCGCCGAAGGACATCACGCAGAAGCGACCTTCCATGCTGGCCACCACGACGGGTGCGCGGATGGGCAGAACCTGGATGATGATGTTTGGCCAGTCCACAACCTGAAGGATGTCGTCAAGCTGGTGCTTCATGAGTTCGGAGCCGCCCAGCGGACGTTGGAAAACAGCCTCGTCGATGACCGCGTGCAATGTTGGGGCCGAGGGTCCTACCATGCGCAGTTTGCGGATCATGCGGGCGTCCACTCGGCGCTGCACTTCAGGTTTGCTCAGGTCAGGGCGTCCGGAACTTATGACTTCTCGGGCGTAGCCCTCGCTTTGGAGTAGGCCAGGAATCAGTAGCGGCTCCCACATGCGGATGAGCTTGGCCTCGGCTTCGAGCGCGATGTAGGAGCCGGTGAACACGTCCGAATAGGCCGTCCACCAGCCACGTTGACCGGCTTCGCGGCACAGTTCGATCAGGCCGGCCTTGGTCGCGGAGTCCGCACCGTAGAGGTCGCAGGCGTTGGAGACGTCTGTGACGGACGGTGCGGTCCTCGCGTTCTCAATCCTTGAGATTTTGGCGGGGGACCAGCCGAGCCGCCGGGCTGCCTCGTCCGCGAGCAAGCCCGCTTTTTCACGGAGTTGGCGCAGGTCACGGCCCAGGCGACGGTGGCGGACTGTGGGGGACTTCATGGGCATGGGCACCAGTGTGGAGGGGTGCCCGCGTGGATTTCCACGGATCTCGTTTTCGTGTTCCCCTTGCACGCGTGCAATTGCACGCGCATCATTGGGTGCTGTGGCCCGCGACAGTGAGTGAGGGTTTCGTGACAGGATTTGATGGAGAGGGTGCTCAGGCCGCGAGGCCAGGGCCGGGCCTCTGCTTCAACGGAGGGCATCTCCGTTGGGCGCAGCCCAAGCCGCCGCAGTCCTCAATCTTTCGTGTTCACGACTCGGGGCCGGAAATCTCGATCTTCGTCTCGTGCGCGGGCAGAATCCGCGTCTCCTCACCGATCTCCAGCACAAGGACCGGCACCCCCTCAGGCATGTCGAGAGATTCCTTCTCGTCCGCCGATGGCATCCGTGCCGAGATCAGAGCCGGTCCCTCCACCGTCAGCACTACACGCTCAGCTTGCTCCCGTATGTAGCTGCCTTCGCCTCGAACCGTACGAACCACTCCTTCGGTTCGTAGTAGGGCCAAAGCATCTCGTACGGTGTCCACCCCCACTCCGTACTTGTGGGCCAAATCGGCTTCGGCTGCCAGTCGCTGGCCCGGCGAAAGCGTCTTTTTGGCGATTTGCTGCCGGAGATCATCCGCGATCTGCCGATACAGAGGCACGTGGCGACGCAATCGAGGAGGCATTGCCCTATGGCATCAGGCCATAAGGGCACCCGGCCTTTGGGCCATATGGCCATAGGCCATAGATGAAAAACGGACCTGCCCGACGTCGCGACCGCCGGGACAGGCCCTCTATCAGGAAGGTGTCTCCTGACGTGAGCAACAGTAGTGCTCCGGACTCCAGTCCGGACACGTCGATCCGGGACGGTTGCGGCTGCTTCGCCGGTGCCGTGCCCCTGCCGATGGGGTGTGCCCGGTGTGGGCATGCCCCCTATGCCCACGGGTGTTCGCAGCAGGACGGGCACGAGTACGTGCAGCCGTCCGGGCTGTTGATGAACGCCCGTCTCCAGGCCCGTCGTGAGTACGGCCCGCAGCTTCTTCCGGCTCCTCGGCCTCCGGTGGAGGTGGCTCCCGCTGAGGTGGTTCCGTTGGTGCCCGCTCAGCGGCGTCCCGACCCTGAGCCTGAGCCGGAGGCGCCCGCGATGGTTCCGGCCGCGAGGGCCGTACCGGACGGTCCTGTGGAAAGGGCTGGACAGGGGCGTTCTGCTCCCGAGCCGGTGTCCCAGGCCGTGACCGTCGTACCGGGTGGTCCTGTGGAGGAGGACGGCGCTTCCGCGCCGGTGCCTGTGGACAGGCCGGTCGCCGCTCCGGTTGTGCCGGTACGGCCTCCGTTGCCCAGGCGGGTTCGGCGTCCGTTCCCCATGGTTCCTCGGTCGGGGGTCATCTGGACGCGGGTGCACCGGCCCGGCCGCCTGGCCGTACGGCCTCGATGTCCCGTTGCTCGTGCTCGTACGGCCTGTCGGCCGGTTCGGGTTCCGGCTGTTTCTTGTTTCGCAGGGCAGGCCCGTCTGGTGAACGCCCTGGCCAGGCATGCCTCTGATCGGATCTTGGAGGTTCAGGTCATGCAGCACCCCACCCCCAACCGCCCGGTGATCCCGGGCTGGCGGTTGATCATCAGTGACGCGGGCCGGTTCTGGGCCTTCCGCAACCACCTCTTTCCCCGCGCCGCCGTACGGGCCGGAGCGGAATCGGCCGTGGACGCCGACACCTTCGAGGAGATCCAGGCCGTCGTCGCCGAGCAGGAGGAGACCGCCCGCGTCGCCCTGGTCGAGGAGGTCACCTCGTGACCGGACGGCACAGGGACGGTCTGCCGTACGCGCCGGTGTATCGGCGGGTGTGGGACGGCCCGGCACGCGCCGAGGCCGAGCGGATCGACCAGGCATGGGCCGACTGGACCGTGCTCTACAGCTTGGGCCGACGTTCCTTCTACGCCGTCGCCGCCTGGGACGGTCCCCGGCCGGTGATCGTGGAGGACCCCACCTCCGAGGGGTTGGAGGAGCGGATGCGGGAGGCCGAGATGATCCGGGCGTTCCGGCTCTCGCCGCAGTCCTCCCCGGCGCCGGTTCGGCGTAGGAGGGGCGGGGCCGGTCGTCCGTCTTCCGGGGCGCGGAACGGGGAGGTCGGCGGGGAGCGGGGTTCGCCGGGTGAGGAGACGGCATCGGCTGGGGGACGGTCTTCGCCGGGTGCTTCGCCGGGTGAGGGAATGGTGTTCGCCGGTGGACGGCCTTCGTCGGGTGGGGAGACGGTGTCCGCCGGAGGGCGTTCGCCGGGTGGGAGGGCGGCATGATGCCGTTCGTCGAACCGACGTGTCCAGTGGGTGGTGTCGCATATCCCAGTTGCGACAGCTTGCGGCGGGCTCATCCTGACTGGCTGGTGTTCCACAGCTCACGGTCCGGACTGTGGAGCGCCTATCGGAGTGTCCTGTCCGGCAGGCCGTGTCCCGGTGACGTGCTGCTGGTGCGGGCCGGGTCGGTCGGGGAGTTGGAGCGCAAGCTGACCGCCCAGGCACCTCCGGTGGTGCCGCCGAGCATCCAGGCCGTGGCCGTCGCCCGCGCGCTTCGGACTCGGACCGCTCGGGTCGTTCAGGCCGTATGCCCTGGTCAGGCCATCGCGCCTGGTCGGCCTACGGCGTTGCGCAGGTTGCTGCGCTCCCCATAGCCGGTACGGCGGCTCGCCGTACCCCTTGAGCGTGCGGTCCAGGGATGAGGGACCTGGACCGCACACAACTCCGGAAAGCCGGTACGGCGGGCGGGAAGGCTCGTGGCCCGCCGTACCTCCTCAGACGTGCGGCTCAGGTGGGAGGGACCTGGGCCGCACCCCTCGCGAGACGGCTTCCACGCACGCCGGGACATGGCAGGGCGTGCTGGGGAAGGAGGGAGCCGTCTGGCGCACCGGTCTTCCCTCGTGGAAGGCCGGTCCTCCTCCAGGGTGCCCGGCCGTCGTGCTCCCCGGCTCGGGGCCGGGCACCCGCCCTCTCACCCCCGACAAAGTCATGAACCCCGGACCCCCACTGAGCCTCACAACCCAAGCGATCAGAAGCCCAGCCCGCACACCCTCCGCCACTGAAGGAGAAGCTCCTTGTCCCCCCTCAAGGCCGTCGCACCGGACGGCACCTTCACCACCGGCCCCGACACCACAGAACGCCTCCTCACCCCCGGCGAGGTGGCCCGCGTCTTCGGGGTCGATCCCAAGACCGTCAACCGGTGGGCGCTCACCGGGCGCATCCCCTCGGTCAGGACCCCCAGCAACCAACGCCGCTACCGCCAGAGCGACATCGACGCCCTCCTCAACCCCTCCCCCTGACGGCCGTCCAGGAGGCCGGGATCGATGAAGAGCGAACAGAGGAACCAGCTGGGCCGCCCCGTGAACGTCGCCGAAACAGTCTCCCCGCCCGGTCGAGGCCGGGCGGGGAACCCGTCAGCGCGGGCCCAGGTTGATCGAGCCGAACACGTCGCCGGCCTGGATCACCGTCCCGTGGATCGTGGCGTCGCCGCCGATGGTGTTGGAGACGTCGTGGCTCTGCCGTACGACCTTGGCCGTCTCCTGTGCCCAGGCGGCCAGCTCGTCGGCGAAGGCGGGGTCGGCCGTGGCGCGGTCGATGAGGATGCCGGTGATCTCCTTGGCCTGCCCGGTGGTGCCGCCGGGGGCCGCCTCAAGGGCGGCGACCTCGCCGGAGTCGCCGCCGAAGCGGTTCCTGGCCAGGGTGACCAGCGAGGTCCAGGCGCTCTTGCCTACCTCACCCGCCGCGCCACCGACGAGGGCGGTGACGATCGCGGTGAGTACGGTTGGGTCCATGACGGCGCTCCTGTGCTCTGATCGGCTGCCCGCGGGCGGGATGCCGCCCGCGGGTCGATCATGGCCGAAGTCGGGAGCGTCAGGGAATGGGTTTGTCGGGATCGCGGAGTTCGGCCAGCAACTCGTCCCGGTCGGCCAGCAGGTTCGCCAGGATCCTGCGGGTGGCCACCATCAGGTCGGCCAGGTCGGGGGTCGAGAGCGCGTACACGACGGTCGCCCCGTCACGGGTGGCGTTCACGATCCCGGCGCGGCGCAGTACGGCCAGCTGTTGGGACAGGTTGGAGGCCTCGATGTCGAGTTCGACCAGGAGGTCACGGACGGGCAGCGGGCCGCGTTGCAGCAACTCCAGAACCCGGATGCGGAGCGGGTGCCCCAGTGTGCGGAAGAGGTCGGCCTTGACCTGGTAGAGCGGCGCGGGCATGATCAGGACGCCCCGTCGGCGTGTGCCCGCGGCCTGGCCGCGAACGCGTTGACGCCGCCCACTTCTCGTGGACCGATGACCTCCTGCTGGATCCAATCGAGGAACACAAGACACTTATAATCTGGCAAATTGCATAATTGTTCAAATCGTCAGGTTTCTAGGTAGGATGAGGCCGTGTTCTGTTCCCCAACGCCGCTCGGCAGACCCGATCCCGGTCGATACGAGGATGGGGTAGGGCGTCGCTGGGTACAGGTACCGGCGAACACAGCCTGACCTGCCGCGCCAGGCTGGATTCGCCGGCGACGCGACGGTGACAGTAGGTCAGCACGGCCGTGTGAGGGAGTACAGCCAATGGGGCGGGGTCGAGCCAAGGCGAAGCAGACGAAGGTGGCGCGCGAGCTGAAGTACAGCAGCCACGGGATTGACTTCAACCGGCTGCGTGAGGAACTCAGCGCGACCGGGGGCTCTGCGAAGGAGGACCGGACGGAAGAGCCCGTGGAGGAGCTTCCCAACCGGTAGGTTCCCCGCGCCGGATCGCCGAGCCGTACGGTGCCGGTGAAGCCACACGAGGTCTTACCGCGTTGGCGCAGCCGTACGACACGAACGAGACCGTGTGGCGCGACGGAGCCTTATATGACCGGCCGCCGGACTCCGGCGGCCGGTCCTTCGGGTTCCGTGGGGTCAGGGGGTCATCGGGAAGAGGCCTCCGACCAGCAGCGCGCCGATCGCGATCGTCAGCGCGTACGTCTCAAGCGGGACGAGGTCACGTTCCCCCGAGTGCGTACGGCTGCCCGCGAACAGCGCGAAGAAGCACCGCATCACGGTCATGCCGTTGACGCCGACGGCTCCGGCCAGCGCGAGCCAGACGACCGGTGACCCGGTGACCGAGCCGTGGATCAGCAGGTGGCCGCCCACGAACCCCAGGGAGAGCGGGAAGCCGACCGTGGCGAGCCCGCACAGCAGGAACGCCACGGCCAGCCGGGGGGTCCTGGCGAAGTTCCCGCTCGGCGCGCGCAGCGACAGCGAGCCGCGCCGCGCCTCAAGGGCGGCCAGCGTCATGGCGAGCCCGGAGACGGCCAGCGCGGAGGCCTCCCAGGTCAGCACCGCCCCGGAGACCGCCTCCGGCGAGCCGCCGAGCCCGCACGTCACCAGCCCGGTCTGGCTCATCGTCAGGAAGGCCAGCGCACGCCTCGCCTCCCCTTGGACCACTCCGAACAGCGCGGCCACGACGGCGGTCGCGCCGCCGAGCAGCGCCACGTCGTGGGCGAGCGGAACCGGCAGGTCGAGCTGGGCGAGCAGGCCGAGGGGCGCGGTGTGGAAGACGACCACGACTCCCAGCGGGACCCGCTCGACGAAGCGGGGATACCAGCTGTGCAGCGGGACGACCGCGAACCTGGCCATGATCGCGAGCACCACGAGGACGCCGCCCGCCGTCCGCCAGCCGGTGGCCGACAACGCGGTGCCCACCCCGAAGAGCAGGACGCCGGGCAGGTGGTAGGCGGCGAAGAGCCGGTCGAGCCGGTCGCCGCCCCGGCTTCCCTCGCCGCCGCGCAACCCGGCCCACACCAGCCAGGCCGACAGAGCCCACAGCACGACGTCGACCGCCTGGTGCCGTACGGCCACGAAGCCGCAGGAGACCGCGAGCAGCCGCAGGATCCTGGCCAGCGTCGCGGGCGGATGGGAGGCCAGCGGGCTCATCGCGACGACCAGCAGGCCCGCCGCGCACGTCGCGACGACGACGAGCCTGGCCGTGCCCTCCGGCAGTACGGCGTGTTCGCCGGAGAGGAACGGGACGAACCCTCCCGACCAGGGCAGTACGACGGACAGCGCCGTCGCGGCCGACGCGCAGGTCACCGCGGTACGGCGGGCGGGCTGCCGGTCGGCCACCCGGGCGACGACCACGGAGGACACCAGGAACAGCACCGCGACCAGCGAGGGGACAAAGGTGATCATGACGTGCGCCCCTCTCTCACGGGGACGGCGGTGTCACCGGCGCTCAGCAGCCGCGCCCACCGGTCGTCCAGCGACTCGGCCCGCCTGACCAGGCGCGCCAGCCCGCCGACCAGGTGGTCGCGCAGCCACGCGTCGAAGTAACCGCGTTCGAGCGCGTAGCGGTACAGCCACGCCCGCGGGCCCGCCGGGACGAGCCGGTCCAGGTGCCTTCCCGTCGGCGGCAGCGGCGCGCCCAGCGCCTGTTCGAGGTGGTGGTGGTCGTGGATCAGGCTCGGCGAACGCAGGATCTGGGCGGTGCGCAAAGCGGCGTGCGCGACCAGGTGCGCCAACGCGAGATACCGCAGCCCGAGCCCGACCTCGACCAGGACCACCCCGATCTGGGTCATCGAGGCGTAGGCCAGCGTGCTCTTGATGTCGGTCTGGGTACGGCCGACCAGGGTGGCGTGCACGGCGGTCAGCGCGCCGACCACCACGATCGCCGCCCGCACCCCCGGCGCCCCCGACCAGGCCGACTCGGTGCGCAGCAGGAGGTACGGCCCCATGCTGACGGAGATCGCGCCGTAGAAGACGGCGCTCGACGGCGTCGGCCCCTCCATGGCGCGGGGCAGCCAGCCGCCGAGCGGGACCTGGGCGGCCTTGCCCATCGAGGCCCACAGCAACGCCAGGCCGACCATGAGCGCGTCCCCGCTCGACGTGGGGGGCGGGAAGAGCGCCCACCCGCCGCCGTCGACCCCGGCCACACTCGACGAGCCGGTGGCGTGGTGCAGCCACACCACCGCGACCAGCAGGCCCACGTCACACGCCCGGTAGACGAGGAAGGCCCGCAGACCGTGCTCGACCGGCCTCCTGCGCTCGTGGAAGAACGCGATCAGCAACGCCGAGGACAGCCCGGCCAGCTCCCAGCCGACGAGGGACAGTTCGAGGGCGCCCGCGAGGGCCACCAGCTCGACGCCCGCGCCGAACAGCGCCAGCAGCATGTAGAAGCGCAGGTAGCCGGGCTCCCGGTGCAGGTAGCGCCGGGAGAAGACACCGATCAGGCCGCACAGCAGCGCGGCCAGGATCGCGAAGGGCAGCGAGAGCCGGTCGCCGACGAGCAGCAGGTGGAACTCCGACTCCCCGCTGCCGAACCAGGTGCCGACGGGCGCCGTCACCAACGTCCGCCCCTCGCCGACCATGACGCAGGCCAGCGTGAGCGCGGCGGCCGTCGCCAGCCCGAAGGCCAGCGCGACGGCCGTCGAGACGGCCCGCTCGACCCGCCGCCGCCCCTGCCAGGCGAACACCGCCATCAGGGCGAACGCCCCGAGCGGGAACCCGGCGACCGAGAGCAGCAGAAACCGCTGGAGGGTGTCGTTCACGACGCCTCCTCTCCGACAAGCTCCGGGGAGACCGGCTCCCCGGACCCCGTGCCGAGGGAGGCCGTCACGTGGGCGAACCCCAGGTGCTCCCGCCTGCCCGCGTAGAACTGCGCCGAGCGGTGCACCGTGGGGAGGGCCTCCCCCTCGGGGACGTACGGCACGAAGCCGCCCCGCTCGAAGACGTGCATCGCGTCCGACGACGGGCTCCACGCGACGAGCTGGATCCACCCGTTGCTCACGAGCCGCTCCAGCACGGCGTGCGCCCCCACGATCGCGGCCAGCCGCTCGGGCTCGGTCTCGACGACGAGCAGCAGCCGTACCGGCTCGTGGATCTCGACCATCTGCCAGGGCAGGCCCGTGCGCAGGTCGGAGGCGTGGCCGTCCATGACGCCGAGCAGGCCGACGATGTTGTGCGGCAGCTTCGTGCCGCACCCGTACCCCGCCGGGTCGACGTAGCTGAAGTAGTACTCCAGGTTGATGCCCGCGCAGACCGGTCCCGCCGCGAGCAGCAGGTTCGTCAGCAGGTCCCCCGACGGGTCGCCCTCCGGGTCGTAGGAGACGAGGAAGGCCCGCCGGTCGAGGAAGAGCCCCCGGGTGCGCGACCTGCGCCCGACGACGCCGATCGCGTTCGTGGCGTGGCCGTACTCGGGCCTGGGCTGGCCCAGGTCGACGGTGTGACTCTCGACGTGGGCCAGCGCCGCGTCGAGCGGCAGGTCGAGGGGGGCCGACTCGAACCTGCGGCAGCGTTCGTGCGCGTCCAGGACGCACGCCCGCGCCATGATCCGCTTCGCCTCCTCGACCGCGTGCCTCGACCGCTCGGGGACGAGGTCCTCGTCGTAGTAGGTCATGGAGTCGTCGCAGGTGTTGTGGTACGCCCCGACGAACCAGGTGCCGTCCGGGATGTCCAGGCCCAGGTCACGCAGTCCGGCGCGCACTCCCGGGTGGTTGGCCATCGCCGCGAACGCGCGCGCGTTGGGGCCGCCGCGCCCGCCGCCGGTCGCCCCGCAGTCGTGCGCCGACTCGTGCGGGTTGTTGAGGCTTGAGGAGCCGTGACCGACGATCAGCACGACGGGCGCCAGTTCACGGCCGAGCCCGGTCGTCCGCAGGGCGGAGGAGATGACCTGCGTCATCTCCGGCACGGAGTACCCCCGCCGCAGGCCGTCCTCGGTCTCCACGGCGCCGGGGGCCCGCTCGATCGCCAGCCTGGTCACGGCCCCGCCGCCGGGGTCGTGGTCCAGGCGCCGGGACCAGCGGTGGAACCGGCGCGGGAACAGGCAGCGGCCGACCAGCGTGACGACCTGGGTCGCCCCGAGGCCGAGGGAGATCACGCTGCCGCGCGCCAGGGTCCTGCTGCCCACGGCCAGACCCAGGCTCAGCCCGCCCCGGCCGTGCCGTGAACCCGGCTGCCGTGGCGTGCGGGACTCTGCGGGTTCCTCGACGACCAGGTGCGTCGGGGTGACGACGACCGGGCACAGCGGGCGCGGGCGCACCTCGCCCGTCCCGAGGTAGGTCATGGCCACCCCGAAGAAACCGGCGTAGCCGTAGGTCCTGGCCTGCGGGAAGTGCTCCTCAAGGTGCCTGCGCAGGGACTCCTCCCGCTCGTCGATGCAGAACACGGCCTGCATCGTGACGGGCGGCGCCTCGGCTCCGGCCGTGAACCGCCGGTGGGCGTCGAGCGCGTCGAGCGCCCCGACCCGGTGCCGCCGTTCGTAGGCCAGGTGCAGCAGACGGCGCCGTTCGGTCTCGTCGCAGGCGGCGACCGCCCCGAGCCAGGCGGCGGCGTGCTCCGGCCTGGCGAGGACCGTGACGTCCACGGGCATCAGCTGTGCCAGGACGAACGCCTCGTAGACCAGTTCGAGGCCGGGCCGTACCGCCCCGTCGTCTGCGCCGGTCACCCTGGGCGGCCGGTCGAGGCGACCGGCCATCGCGTGCCGTGCGGCCTGGACGTCCAGGACGAGCTGGACGGCCAGGTAGTCGAGCAGCCGTGCCGCACGCGCCTCGACCGGCGCCAGGTCGGGCCGGTGCTCGAACTGACGCATCATGCCCGCCCAGCCGCGCAGCGACAGCAGCGTCGCCTCGATCGCGGCGCCCCGGGCCTCCTCGGGTACGGCCAGCTCGTCCAGGGCCCAGACGACCGTCCGCTCGGCCGTCCAGCCCTCGGCCTCCTGCCGTCTCAGCTCGGCGCCGAGACCCCGCAGGAACCGGTCGGGCGGGCCGCCGGCCTGGCCGTACAGGCGGCGGAAGGCGCGCAGGAAGCCCAGCTCGCGTTCGGGCATCGGCCAGTAGGCGATCCCCTGGTCGAGGAAGGCCGCCGACAGCCGGATCAGCAGCGGGTGCACCAGCTCGTCGGTGTCGGTCCCGGTCTCGGCGAGGATCCGGTCCCGCCCGCGCGCCGGGGGAGCGCCCGCGCCGGGCACCGCCGGAGCCGCCGCGGCCAAGCCGTTCCACAGGGTGTCGAGAAGCCGCGCCTGCGAGGCCCGCGCAGTCTGTTCGGGCGTCGTGGTCCAGTCGCGGCCGGCCTGCGCGAGCAGCTCGGCGCGTCGCCGGGGGTCGAGAAGGTCGCTGAGGCGGGTTCGGGCGTCGGTCTCCAGGAGCAGCCAGTCGAGCGCGGCGCCGCTGGGGATCTCGAACAGGTTCCGCAGCCGCAGGGCGAGGAAGCGCGCCCGCGTCGGCCCACCCGGCACGATCGGGGCACCGCCGGGTGCCTCGGCCTCGGCGACCGCGTCGATGTCCGAGGGACGGATCCGTCCGGAGCCGACGTGGTCCCGGAAGGCCGCCTCACTCTGGAACGGCTCGGTGCCGAACACCCGCGCCGCGCTGACGACGGCCTCGTCGAAGGGCAGGTGCTCGAAGGCGTGCAGGGTGTTGTGGTGGACGAACGTCTGCAACGGAGCCTGCTCGGGCAGCAGCCTCGCCGCCCGTTCGACCAGCTCGGTGACGTCCGTGACGCGGTCCCCACGTCCGGGGGCCGCGGCGATGTCCAGATGGGTCATGCTCGCCTCCGGCGTCTGGTCGCCCGCGGGTGGGCGGAGACGGGGACGAGCCCGTCGAGCCCGCGCAGGGTGAGGGTGGCCCGCCACTCACGTGACATCGTGGCCAGCCCGGAAAGGAAGGTGTGGTCGACGAGCGTCGCGTCCGTCACGTCGACGACGACCTCGGTGACGCCGCCGTCCCCCGTGTCGTCCTTGGTGGCCCCGTTGACCGTACGGCGCAGCGGCAGCAGGGCGGTGAAGACGGCGGCGACGGGGACGCGGACGTTCAGCACGCTCCCCGAACGGACGGCCACGGCGCGGGGCCGCAGGAAGGCCACCGGCGGCACCCCGCGGACCAGGTGCAGCACGATCTTCAGGGCGAGACCGGCCGCGACGCCCATGAGCAGGTCGGTGGCGAGCGTGACGAACATGGTGGTCAGGAACAGGGCGAGCTGGTCGAGGCCGATCTCACGGGCGTGGGCGAACTCGCGGGGGGAGGCGAGCCTGGTGCCGGTGTAGACGAGCATGGCGGCCAGCACCGCCAGCGGAATGGTCTGCAGCAGGCCCGGTGCCAGGGCGACGAACAGCAGCAGGAAGACACCGTGGAAGAAGTTGGACCCCCGAGAGGCGGCGCCCGCGTCGATGTTGGCCCGGCTGCGGACGATCTCCGAGATCATCGGCAGGCCGCCGATCAGCGCGGAGACGAGGTTGCCGCCGCCGAGGGCGAGCAGGTCGCGGTTGAGGTCGGAGGAACGCCTCTCGGGGTCCATGGAGTCGACCGCCAGCACGGTCAGCGTCGACTCGATGGTGCCGATCAGGGCGAACATCACCACGTACTTCAGCGACGTCCCGCTGAGGATCACCGAGAAGTCGGGGAAGGCCACGGCGTCGAGCAGGGTGCCGGGGAGCCGGACGAGGAACTCGGGGCCGAGGTGGTAGGTCGTGGTCATGAACCGGTAGTCGTGCGGGACACCGACGTGGAACCACAGCGCGACCGGCACGGTCACGGCGAGCACGACCAGCGGCGCGGGTACGGCCCTGGCCCACCTGGCCCTGATCAGCGGCATGCCGAACATGATCAGCAGGCCGAGCGCGCCGAGCAGCAGGACGCGGGGGTTGGCACTGGCGACGCTGTGCGGGATCTCCGCGATCAGGCCGAGGGTCTCCTTGCTCTCCGGCTTGACGCCGAGCGCGACGTGGGCCTGCTTGGAGATGATGATGATCCCGATCGCGGCGAGCATGCCGTGCACGACCGAGGGGGACATGGCGATGCCGACGGTGGCCACCCGGCACAGCGCGAAGGCGATCTGGACGACCGCGGCGACTACGCCGACGGCCAGTGCCCGCCGGTAGCCGACCGCGAGGTCGCCTCCGCCGAGTTCCTGGACCGCGCCGAGCGCGATCACGATCAGGCCCGCGGCGGGGCCCTTGATGGTCAGGGGCGCGCTGCCGAGCAGGCTGACCAGCACACCGCCGACGATCGCCGTCAGGACACCGGCGACCGGCGGGAACCCGCTGGCCAGCGCGATCCCCAGGCAGAGCGGGAGCGCGATGAGAAAGACCAGGAAGCCGGACTTGACGTCGGCCGTCTGGAAGGCGCCGCGGCGGGGCGCGGTGGCTAAGTCGTCATGGGCCTTCAGGCCGTGCTGTTCTGACGTCACTGAGATCCTCACAAGGGCGTGGGCGGTCTGCTCCGGCCGTGTTCGGCCGGAGGTCGTGCGCACGGGAAACGCCTGCTCGCAGGCGTCCTGGGCGCACGGGGGGACCGCGGGCCACGCTCGTTTCGAGGATCGTCTCCGACGGCCGCTCCTGGTGGATCGCGACGGTGACGTCGCGTACCGGAGAACGGGAGTCGGTGGTCTCACTGTCGGTGAAGTCGTCCTTGACCTCACGCGAGTCGTTGCCGAAGGTGTCGTGCTCGTCGCCGAAGGCGGTGGCGACCGGGGAATCGAGGCTTCCCATGGCCGTCCCGCTGATCGGGCCTCGCACCGGGGTCGGTGGGACGGCCCTGGTGCGGTCGAGCTCTTCGTGGTGGTGGTGATGGCGCGTGTCCGCGCAGGCCACGGAAAAGGCCCTGGCCGGGGCGATCGTCTCGAACCATGACGTCATCGCCATCACGACCGCGAGCGCCGCCCCCACCGCACGGAGCAGTTTCCGCCCGTGCCGGGATGATGCCCTGACAAAAGGGGCATTCGGCCGGTCGAGGGATGGCGGGGTCACTTTGGCTCCGGGCCACGATATGGGTCGGGATGAAGCCTCATGATTGATCCAGAAAAGGATTAAATCGGTCAAGACCTACGAAGAGTGGTTGTTCACTCTCCATCCGTGGCTTCGCGGCGCACGCGACCGTACTCTAGCTGCGATGATCTGCCGGTTACCGGAAATTCTCCCGGTCAATGTCACTATGACTTTCTGTAAACGCCGCAGGTCGTGAACAGGGAAACGTTACCAAAGCGTTATCGGAAGGGCTGCGGGATCGCTGTTTTCTCTACACGGATATCGGCATTCGCTGTGATGCCCGGCTATAACCCAAATACCTAACATCGTCTTTTCTATACGATGAATGCCGTAATTTCGTGTGCCATAACGCGTTTCCCTAACATGGGAAGAATGTTGGGTTCCTTATAGGGAACGCGCCGGTCGTTCTCCGGCGCGCGGCCGTCCGGTGCGCGTCCGGAGACGGGGACGCCGGGCCCGACGAATCCTCAACGAATCCTCAACGCCCCCCGGCCTACGGTGCCCGTGTCATTCCGCTTCCGACAAGGAGAGCCGAACATGCGCGCACCAAGCTCCTCTCTGAGAGTGACCGCCGTGGCGGCCATCGCGGCGGCCGGGCTGCTCACGGCGGTCGGCCCGGCGAACGCGGCCCAGGCACGGGTCCCTCAGGCGCCCACCGCGGTGGCCGCCTCCGACTGCGGTGGAACGATCACCCACAAGGACACGCACAGGTACGGCAGGCACACCCGTACCTACCGGATCACCTGGGCGAACTGCGGCTCCCGCACCTCACGCAAGAAGGTCGACATCCGCTGGGCCCGTGACCTGCCCTGCAGGACCATCCCGGGGGGCTCCACGGTGACGTGGACCGCCACGTACCCCATCAAGGCCCTCGCGCCGTACCCGCGGTCGATCAAGAACTGCTGACCACGACGGCACACCGCCCGGCCGGAGTCCCAGGGGCGTCTCCGGCCGGGCCCCGCGTTCTCGCCGAGCCGTACGGCTCAGGCGGGGAAGGCGACGGCCTTGCCGATCAGGTCGGCGTAGCCGTTCTCCAGATCCTCAGGGAGCTCGTCCACAGGGAAGAAACGCAGGGCGCTGTGCTCCTCACTGACCTGGAGCGGGGCGGAGCCGTCGACCGTGGCGCGCACCGCCACGATGAGCACCTTCGACTTCCCGATGCTCATGATCTCCGCGCCGACGACGGGGCCGACGACCACGTCGAGGCCGCTCTCCTCGCGGACCTCGCGCCTGACTACCTCGGCCAGGGTGTCGTCCTCCCTGTCCGGCCACCCGCCGGGGAGCTCCCATTTGTCCCGGGGGTTCCGGCAGAGCAGGACACCGCCGTCCACCAGCACCACGGCCTTGATCGAGGCGTGCATGAAGTACCAGCCGGTCTCGGCGTCGATCACGGGACGGTCCTTTCGACGGTGACGGTGTGGATCTTCCACATCATCACCGATACCGGGGGAGATCCACCCTCCGCCATCGCGGTCCGGCACGGCCTCACGAAAGTCGGCCGACGCGGCCGGGCCGGTGGCGTTCAGCCCTGACGGTCGTACGGCGGCGGCGACGGGACGGCGCGGCCGGCGGCGCTAATCCGTGTCGTCGGCCGGGGTGTCGAAGAGGGTCGGGGCCTCCCGCTCGCCGGGGGAGAACAGGCGGATCACGCCGTACTCGCCGTCGAACCCCGGCTCCCTGATGACCTCGCCCCGGCGCAGCCTGCCGATCGCCTCCCCGAGCCTGGGGAGCCGGGCCTCCAGGTCGCCGACCGGCACCTCCTGGAGGATCTGCAGCTCGGGGCCGAGGGCGGCGACCAGCCGGTCGGCCTCCCCGGCGACCTTCTTGCTGCCCGGCCCGACACCCAGGATCTCGCCCACGATCTCCGGCAGCGGGACGAGCTCCTCGGAGACGGAGACGTCGCCCGCGGGCCGTACACCCTCGGAACGGTCGGCCAGGTCTTCGACGCGGCTCAGCACGCCGACCGTGAGCGGTTTGCCGCACACCGGACAGATCCCGCCGAGGCGGCGCGTCTCCGCGGGCTCCAACCTGACGCCGCACTTACGGTGCCCGTCCAGGTGGTAGCGGCCCTCCTCGGGGAAGAACTCGACCGTCCCCTCGTAGCCCGCGCCGGTCCGCAGCGCGTCCAGCACTGCGAAGTAGTCGAGATCGGTGTCGAGCACCGTGGTCTCCCGGCCGATCCTGGGCGGCGAGTGCGCGTCCGAGTAGCTGACCAGGCGGTAGCCGTCCAGCATGGAGACCCGCCGGTTCATCTCCGGGTCGCTCGACAGGCCGGTCTCCAGCGCGAAGATGTGCCCGGACAGGTCGCCGTAGCACTCCTCGACCGTGTCGAACCCCGACTTGGAGCCGAAGACCCCGAACCACGGCGTCCAGACGTGGGCCGGGACCAGGTAGGACCCCTCGCCGCTGTTCAGGGCGATCTCCAGCAGGTCGCGGGAGTCGAGCCCGAGCGTCGGCCTGCCGTCGGCGCCCAGGTCGCCGACCTTGCCCAGCTCACGGTTGAACGTCTCGGCCGCCTCGAAGCCCGGCACGTTGACCAGGTGGTGGAGCTTGCGGGTACGGCCGCCACGCCGGTAGACCGTGGACACCTCGACGGTGAGCATGAACCGCACCGGGGCCGAGGCGACCGAGGACGGCAGCGTCCTGGCGACCTCCCGGTCGAGGTCGTCACGCAGCCGGAACAGACCCGGCTCGGCGGGTACGAGCCCCTCGCGCAGCAGCGCGAACCAGGACGGATGCGTGAAGTCGCCCGTCCCCATCAGCGTGACACCCTTGTGCCGCGCCCACCTGGTCAGATGCGCCAGGTCACTGTCCCTGCTGCACGCCCGTGAGTACTTCGAGTGGATGTGCAGATCCGCATGGAAGCGCATTCCAGACACTTTTCCATGGAAAGGCCCCGCTAATCCGTGCGGGGGTGGTGCCCGGAGGGAAGATCCGCCGCCAGTTCCGCCAGGTGTACGGCCCGCGCCTTCGATCCCCTGCGGCGGAGTCCCTGGTCGAGCTGGCGGTAGCAGCCGGGGTTGACCACGGCCACGTAGTCCACCCCGGCCGCCTCGATCTCGTCGAGTTTGGCGTCCAGGACCTTGCGGCTGTCCTCGGGCCTGACCAGGGCGTAGCTGCCGGCCGCCCCGCAGCAGGTCCCGGCGGAGGGCAGCTCGACGTACTCGCCGATCCGGCCCAGCAGCTCCCTGGGCTCACGCCAGACCCCCAGGCCGTTGCGCAGGTGACAGGAGTCCTGCAACGCGATGCGTATCCCCGGCCTCGACGGCTCCTCAGGCGTGCCATCCGTTCCGGTACGGCCCGCAGAAGTACGGCCCGCAGAAGTACGGCCCGCAGAAGTGCGGCCCGCGGAAGGACGGCCCGTGCTTGGTTCGGGGGTCGTCTCGGAGGCGGCGGTCAGGTACTCGGAGATCTCCCTGACCCTGTCCCTGCCGAGCACGTCGGCGAGGTGGGCCGCGCAGCCGCCCGAGGTGGTGACGATCATCCCGGGCAGTCGTTCGCCCAGTTCGACGGCCAGTTCCCGGCCCCTGGCCGAGTCGCCGTTGTGCGCGTGCAGCGCTCCGCAGCACCCCTGCGAGGCCGGGGCGGAGAGCTCGGGCAGCAGGACGCGGGCGGCCCTGCTCACCTTGGGATACAGGGCCCGTTCGAAGCAGCCGAGCATCAGGTGGGGCCCCTTGGGTGAGGGCCTGGTCCGGGCGTGGCGGCGGAACAGGCCGAGCAGCCACACCCTCAGGCGCGAGTTCACCGCGAACGTCAGCAGCCTGACGATCAACGGACGTCCCGGCCCCCGCCACTGGTGGTCGCGCCACTCCTCAAGGAGCGCGCCGTACTCGACCCCCGCGGGACAGACGGTCTCGCAGGCCCGGCAGCCGAGGCAGAAACTCGACTCCTCCTGAAGGCGCAGGTCGTTCTCCGGCAGTGTGCCCTCCTCAAGGGCGCGCATCAGGGTGATCCGGCCCCGGGGGGAGGACGTCTCGTCCTTGGTGAGCGCGTACGTCGGGCAGGCGGGCAGGCAGAAGCCGCAGGAGATGCAGCGGTCGAGCAGTTCGGGGGTGAAGACACCCCGGGCCGACGGGTCAGGAGACGGTGTGGTGCTCACGGGCCGAGCCTCCCTGGTTCACGAGCCGAGCTTTCCCGGGTTGAGGATGCCCGCGGGGTCGAAGGCGGCCTTGATCCTGCGCAGCAGTGCCATCTGGTCCTCGCCGAGCCGTTCGGCCAGGTAGGGCAGCTTGGCCGCGCCGACGCCGTGTTCGCCGGTGATGGTGCCGCCCAGCTCCATCGCGGCGCGGAAGATGTCGGCGAAGGCGCGGTGGGCGCGTTCGGCCGCGTCGGTGTCGCCCGCGTCGATCACGCAGGTCGGGTGCAGGTTGCCGTCCCCGGCGTGGCCGAAGGTCGCGATCGTGAGGCCGTGCCGTACGGCCAGGGCGTCGACGCGGGCGACCATCTCGGCGATGCGCGGCCTGGGCACGCTGGCGTCCTCAAGGATCGTGACCGAGCCGAGGCGGGAGAGCGCGGGCAGCGCGCACCGCCGCGCGGCGAGCAGCGCCTCGGACTCGGCCGCCGCGCCCGCGACGACGGCCTCCGTCGCCCCTTCGCCGAGGCAGATCTCCGCCATCCTGGCCAGGTGGTCGGCGACCGGTGCGGCGGCGCCGTCGTCGCCGAACAGCAGCAGCGCGCCCGCGTCCCGCCTGAGGCCGAGCCCGGCGTAGTCCTCGACGGCGGCGACGCACTTGGCGTCGAGGAACTCCAGCGTCGCCGGGACGATCCCCGAGCCGATGATCCGGGCCACGGCCCGTCCCGCGTCGGCCAGGGTGGCGAAGTAGGCCAGCCCGGTCCCGGTGGTCTCCGGCGCGGGGGTGAGCGCGACCGTCGCCTCGGTGATCACGCCGAGCGTGCCCTCTGAGCCGGTGAGCAGGCGGGTCAGGTCGTAGCCCGCGACGTCCTTCCAGAGCCGCCCGCCGGTGCGGACGATCTCCCCGGTCGGCAGTACGGCCTCAAGCCCGAGGACGTGGTTGCGGGTCACGCCGTACTTCAGGCCGCGCAGGCCGCCGGCGCAGGTGGCGATGGTGCCGCCGACGGTCGCGACCGTCCTGCTGCCGGGGTCGGGCGCGTACAGCAGGCCGTGCGCGGCGGCGGCGTCGGCGAGTTCGGCCGAGGTGACGCCGGGCTGGACGACGGCGAGGAGTTCGTCGGCGCTGATCTCCAGGATGCGGTCGAGCCTGGTCAGGACCAGGACGATGCCGCCGCTGAGCGGGACGGTCGCCGCGCACAGGTTGGATCCGGCGCCCCTGGGGACGACCGGCACACCGTGCGCGCAGGCCAGTTTGAGCACCGCGGCGACCTCCTCGGCCGAACCGGGGTGGACGACGGCGCCGGGCATGGCGGAGAACAGCGGGGTGGCGTCCCTGGCGTAGGCCGCCACGTCCCCGTCGGCGTCGCGGACGTGGCCCGCGCCGACGATCGCGCGCAGCTCACGCAGCACGGCGGCGTCGATCCTCATGGAAGTCTCCCTCCGGTAGGGCGGGTCACATGATCGCCAGCTGGCCGCCGTCGATCACCAGCTCGGTGCCGTGGACGAACGCGGCGTCGTCGGAGGCCAGGAAGGCGTATCCGGCGGCGACCTCCTCGGGCAGTCCCGCCCGGCCGAGCGGGATGTGGTCGCGCTCGTAGGCGGAGACGAAGTCGTCGGCCAGACCGGCCGAGATCTCCGCGTTCAGCGGGGTCTGGATGTAGCCGGGGCACAGCGCGTTGACGCGGATGCCGTACCTGCCCAGCTCGACGGCCATGGTCCTGGTGAGCAGCAGCACCCCGCCCTTCGACGCGTTGTAGTGGGCGTAGTCGGCCTCGCCGCCGATCCCGTTGGTCGAGGACATGTTGACGACGACCCCGCCCGTGCCCTGCGCGACCAGGTGCCTGGCCACGGTCTGGGCGACCTGGAACATGCCGCCGAGGTTCACGGCCATGATCCGGTCCCAGTGTCGCCTGGTGATGTCGAGGAACGGCTCGCGCCAGGCGGTACCCGCGTTGTTGACCAGCACGTCGAGGCCGCCGAGGGCCGTGACGGCCGCCTCGACCAGCCGGTTCACGTCGGCCTCCGTGGCGACGTCCCCCGCCAGGCCGCCGATCTCGCCGAGCGGGGCCAGCTCGGCCACGGTCCGCTCGACCTCGTCGGCGTCGAGACCGCCGACGAAGACCCGGGACCCCTCCTGGAGGAACCTGCGGGCGGTGGCGGCGCCGATGCCGCTGCTGCCCCCGCTGATCAGCACTCTTTTCCCCGTCAGGCCGCGCATCGTCTCCCCATCTGGTCCGGTCGCACCCCGGTGGCCCATCGCCCGCGTTTCTCGGCTGTACGGCGACGGCGTCAACGTAACATCTGTTCCGCTATACGGTCTATAGTTCCGCTAAGCGGAAAATAATGGCAATCTGTCGAGGATTGGGGCTTCGGGCAGGTACTTGACAGCGTGATCGCCCGAATGTTCTGCTAGCGCGTATTCGGAACTGCATTCTGTCATACGGAACAGGAGAGTGGCATGAGGCTCGGCACGGTGCGCGTCGGGGAGAGCCGGCTCGCCGCGGTTGAGCGCGAGGGGCACTGGTACGCGCTGGAGGTCTCGGCGAGCACACCGCTTGAGGCCGTACTCGCGTCCGGGGCCGGAAGGGTCGCCCGCCTGGCCGCCTCGGCGACCGAGCCGATCGAGGGCGCCGTCCCCGTGGCACCGCTGCGCCCCGGCAAGATCGTGGCGATCGGGCTCAACTACCTGGACCACATCCGTGAGGCCGGGATGGACAGGCCCGAGCGCCCGCTGATGTTCGCCAAGTTCCCGTCGAGCGTGATCGGTCCCGGCGAGGAGATCGTCGTCGACGAGGAGCTGACGGAACGGGTGGACTGGGAGGTCGAGCTGGCCGTCGTCATCGGCACCCCCCTCAGGCACGCCGACGAGAAGGAGGCCCTGGCGGGGATCGCGGGATACACCGTGGCCAACGACGTCTCCGCCCGTGACCTGCAGTTCGCCGACGGCCAGTGGACCAGGGGCAAGAACCTCGACACCTTCTGCCCGCTCGGCCCGGTCATCGTGACCCCCGACGAGATCGACGACCCCCAGGCGCTGGCGCTCAGGACCGTCGTCAACGGGGAGACCGTCCAGGACTCGACCACCGCCGAGATGCTCTTCGGCGTCGCCGAACTGCTGGCGTACTGCTCACGCGCCTTCACCCTCGAACCCGGCGACGTGGTGCTGACCGGCACCCCGTGGGGATGCGGCGAGTTCATGACCCCCCGCCGCTCGCTCAGGCCGGGAGACGTCGTTGAGGTGAGCGTCGAGGGCGTCGGCTCCCTGCGCAACCCCGTCGTCGGCCGCCGATGACCCTTCGGAACGACCCCGCGACCCCCCGACACACAGGAGTTTCCATGAGACAGGCACGTCCGGCCCCAGGCGGTCCGCGGTGAGGGCCCTGGTGTTCACCGGCCCCGGCGTCGTCGAGATGCGCGAGGTGCCCGAGCCCGAGCCCGGCCCCGGTGACGTGCTGGTGCACGTGGTCACCTCCGGCATCTGCGGCAGCGAGCTGCACGGCGTCAGGACGCCGGGCTTCCGGGTGCCGCCGCTGGTGATGGGGCACGAGTTCGCGGGCCGTACCGACGAGGGGCGTCCCGTCATCGTCAACCCGATCCTGTCCTGCGGGAGGTGTGACGTGTGCGCGCTCGGCCTGCGCAACGTGTGCAGAGGGCGGCGGATCGTCGGCGTGCACACGCAGGGCGGGTTCGCCGAACGCGTCGCCGTACCGGGGAACTCGCTGGTCGCGCTGCCGGAGGGCCTCGACTGGACGGCGGCGGGGATCGTCGAGCCGGTGGCGAACGCCGTACACGCCTGGGAACTGGCCGGGGCCCCGGAGGGGGCGCGGATCGGCGTCATCGGCGCGGGCGCGATCGGCCTGGCCTGTCTGCAGGTGGCCGTCTCCGGCGGCGCGGGCCGGGTGGAGATCGCCGACCGCTCAGAGGACCGCAGGGCGGTCGCGGCCCGGCTCGGCGCGGACGCGGTCCTCACCGAGCTGACGGGTGAGTACGACGTGGTCTTCGACGCGGTCGGCGCGGCGGTCACCCACGAGCAGTCGCTCGCCCGGCTGCGTCCCGGCGGGGTCGCGGTGTGGCTCGGGCTGGCCGACACGGCCTCCGGGTTCGACGCCGCCGACCTGGTGCGCGGGGAGAAGCGGGTGCTCGGCTCCTTCGCCTACCGCGACGTCGACTTCGCCGCGGCGATCGGTCTGGTCGGGGGATGGGACCTGAGCTGGGTCACCACCTTCCCGCTCGCCGAGGGCGCCGAGGTCTTCACCGCGCTGATGAACGGCCGCGCGACCCCCGTCAAGGCCCTGCTGGCTCCCTGAACCCCACGGGCCGTCCCCGCTGAGGCCACTGAACCCCGGGGAAACCTCTGAGCCCTGTGGCGCCCCCGTCGCAACCCCACCGAAGCCCCCTGAATCGAGGTACCCCATGGCCCGGATCGTCCTGGTGGGCGCCGGAAGCATCACCTTCGCCAAGAACCTGCTGTCCGACATCCTGACCTTCCCCGAACTCACCGACTCCACGATCGTGCTGCACGACATCGACCGTGAACGGCTCGCGACGGCCGAGGCGATGGCCACCTGGATGGTCGGGGAGCTCGGGATCGGCGCCAAGGTCGAGGCTCATCTCGACCGCCGTGCCGCGCTCGACGGAGCCGACCACGTCATCAACGAGATCGCCGTCGGCGGGATGGACGCCGTGCGCCGCGACTTCGACATCCCCGCCCGGTACGGCGTGCGCCAGACGATCGCCGACACCCTGGGCATCGGCGGCATCTTCCGGGCGCTGCGCACCATCCCGGTGATGGTCGGCCTGGGGGAGGACCTGGCGGAGCTGGCGCCGGACGCGACGCTGTTCACCTACACCAACCCCATGTCGATGATTCCGTGGGCGGTCTACGCGGGCACGCCGTTCCGCAACGTGGTCGGCGTCTGCCACGCCGCCCGCGACACCCAGCGGACCCTGGCCAGGATGGTCGGCGTGCCCGAGGAGGAGGTCTCCTTCCTCACCGCCGGGGTCAACCACCAGGCGTTCGTGCTGCGCTTCGAGCGGGACGGGGAGAACCTCTACCGCCGTCTCGACGAGCTCATCGAGGCCGACCCCGAGCTGCGGCGCCGGGTCCGTGTGGAGATTTACCGAAATTTCGGTTATTTCCCTACAGAGTCGAGTGAGCACGGCGCGGAGTACCTCCCCTGGTTCCTCTCCAAACCCGATCAGGTCGACCGCTACCGCATCCCGGTGGGGGTCTACCTCGACTGGCTGGCCGACGGCTTCGCCGAGTACGAGGAGCACAGGCGCTCCCTCGACGCGGGCCGGGGCGTACCCATCCAACGCGGTGACGAGCTGGCCTCCCTGGCCATCCACTCCATCGAGACCGGCACCCCCCGCCTCATCCACGGCAACGTCCGCAACGGCGGCCTCATCACCAACCTCCCCGAGGACGCCTGCGTCGAGGTGCCCTGCCACGTCGACCGTTCCGGGGTACGGCCCACCAGGATCGGCGAACTGCCCGCCCAACTCGCCGCGCTCAACCGGGCGACACTCAACGTCAGCGAACTGACCGTGCGGGCCGCCCTCGAAGGCCGCCGCGACCATGTCTACCAGGCGGCCCTGCTCGACCCGAACACCGCGGCGACCCTGCCGGTCGGCAGGATCCGCGAACTGGTGGACGAGCTGATCGCCGCCCACGGCGACCTGCTGCCCGAAGGCGTCAGGGACCGCGCATGACCACTCCGGACATCCCCCTGTCGAGCTACCGCCCCGTCTCCCAGCTCAGGGTCCCGGTCACCCGCGTCGAGCGGGCCAAGGTGCCCGCCGTCGACGCGCACATCCACCTCGGCCGCTGGCTCACCGAGGACGGCGACTGGATGGTCAAGGACGTGCCCGCACTGCTGGACACGATGGACGCCCTCAACCTGCGCGGCATGGTCAACCTCGACGGCCGATGGGGCCGGGAGCTGGCCGAGAACATCGAACGCTACGACGCCGCCCACCCCGGCAGGTTCGCCACCTTCTGCCACGTGGACTGGTCGCAGGCCGCCGAACCCGGCTTCGGTGAACGGCTGGCCGCCCAGCTGCGCGCCTCGGTCGCCGAGGGCGCGGCCGGCCTGAAGGTCTGGAAGGACGTCGGCCTGCACGTACGCGACCACCGCGGCAAACTGGTCATGCTCGACGACGTACGGCTCGGCCCCCTGTGGGCGACCGCGGGCGAACTGGGCATCCCCATCGCCCTGCACACCGCCGACCCCGTCGCCTTCTTCGAACCGATCGACGAGCGCAACGAACGCCTCGAACTGCTGGCCGCCCGCCCCGACTGGGCG
This sequence comes from Streptosporangium sp. NPDC049376, assembly GCF_044466505.1. Taxonomy (NCBI): domain Bacteria; kingdom Bacillati; phylum Actinomycetota; class Actinomycetes; order Streptosporangiales; family Streptosporangiaceae; genus Streptosporangium; species Streptosporangium sp. NPDC049376. Next base: position 66,081 of record NZ_JBITMT010000022.1, read on the forward strand.
TTCTCCGGTCCCGGGTTCCCGCCGTTCGAGCGGCTGATGGAGGCCATGGAGGAGATGGTCGCCTCCCACCCGGACACGACCGTGATCGGGGTGCACGCCGGATGCTGGCCGGAGAACCTCGGCTGGGTCGGCCGGATGCTCGACGACCACCCCAACTTCCACATCGACATCGCCGCCCGCGTCGCCGAACTGGGCAGGGCTCCCCGGGCGGCCCGCGAACTGATCGTGAACCACCCGGACCGGGTGCTGTTCGGCACCGACGAGATCCCGCCGCACCCGGAGGTCTACCGCATCCACTTCCGCTTCATGGAGACCGCGGACGAGGCCTTCGCCCACTCCCTGGACGACCCGCCGCTGATGGGCCGCTGGACGATCTCCGGCCTCGACCTGCCCGACGACGTCCTCGCCCAGGTCTACACGGGCAACGCGCTCAGGCTCGTCCCGAGGCTCGCATGAGCGTGCGGTCCCTGACGCGAGCCGTACCGGTCACCGGCGGGCGGCCGCCGGGAAAGGGCGGGCGTTCGCCGGGGAAGCGGCCCTACAGCGCGGAGGGCGGGCAGGGGCGGGCGGCGCTGCTGTTCCTGCTGCCCGCCCTGGTGGGGTTCGCCGCCTTCTACGTCTACCCCAGCCTGCGGGGCGCGTGGATCTCGCTCACCGACTGGAACCTGCTGTCGGAGCCCCGGTTCACCGGCGGCGCCAACTACGCGGAGCTGGCCGGTGACCCGCTGTTCTGGCGGGCGCTGCTGCTGACGCTCTACAACACCGCGCTCAACCTGGTCTGGCAGCTCTCCCTGGCGCTGCTGCTGGCCGCGCTGATGCACCGGCTGACCAAGTCGGTCGTCCTGCGGGCCACCCTGCTGCTGCCGTGGCTGGTGCCCAACGTGTCCACGGCGCTGTTGTGGCTGTGGCTGCTGGACGCCAACCTCGGCTTCTTCAACCAGCTGCTGTCCTCGATGGGGTTGTCCACCCACGGCTTCTTCAACTCGCCAAGTGAGGCGATGCCGACGGTGGCGGCGGTCACCGCCTGGTCCTCCGTCGGCTACGTCGCCCTGCTGCTGTACGCGGGGATGCTGCAGATCCCGGCGCAGGTCTACGAAGCCGCCTCGATCGACGGGGCGGGGGAGATCCGTACCTTCCTCCGGGTGACGCTGCCGCTGCTGCGGCCCATCCTCGCGCTGGTGCTGGTCGTCTCGGTGATCGGGTGCTTCCAGATCTTCGACACCATCGCGGTCACCACCAAGGGCGGCCCGATCAACGCCACCAAGGTCATCTACTACTACATCTACCAGGAGGCGTTCACCCACTTCAGGATGGGCTACGCCTCCGCCATGGCCCTCAGCCTCGTGCTGGTCCTGGGCACCCTCACCTACCTCCAGATGCGCCTGATGCGCGCGTCCAGCTCCGATCTCGGTTAGGAGGCGGTCCCTCGTGCGCGCAGGCAGGCTCATGGCCTGGGGCGTGATGGCCGGTGCCGTCGTGGTCACCGTCTTCCCGTTCTACTGGATGGTCCGTACGGCCCTCACCGACGCCGACCACCTGTTCACCGACAACTTCTCGCTCATCCCCCAGCACCTGACGCTGGCCAACTTCAAACGGGTGCTCGGCCTGTCGAGCGTCGCCGAGGCGCAGGCCGCCGGAGGCTCGGGCGCCTCCCTCGACTTCCTGCTCTACCTGCGCAACTCCGTCGTCTACACCGGTGTCGTCGTGGTCGTGCAGACCCTGTCCTGCGCGCTGGCCGGATACGCGCTGGCCCGGCTCAGGTTCCGGGGCAGGCAGGCGGTCTTCGGGACGTTCGTCGCGGCGCTGATGGTCCCGCCGATCTTCACGCTGCTGCCGAACTTCGCCATGGTCCGCGGCCTCGGGCTGCTCAACACCTTCGCCGGGCTCGTCGCGCCGATCCTGCTCATGACCCCGTTCACCGTCTTCTTCCTGCGGCAGTTCTTCCTGTCACTGCCCAGGGAGGTCGAGGAGGCGGCCTTCATCGACGGGGCCGGGCTGTGGACCGTCTTCTGGCGCGTCGTCCTGCCCATGTCACGCGGGCCGATCATCACCATCGGCGTCACCAACGCCGTGTGGGCCTGGAAGGACTACCTCTGGCCGCTGCTCGTCGGCCAGGAGGAGGGCACCCGCGTGCTCACCGTCGCCCTCGGCGTCTTCCTGCAGCAGTCTCCCAACGCCCGTCCCGACTGGACGGGGCTGATGGCCGGTTCCGCGCTGTCCGTCATCCCGGTGCTGCTGCTCCTGCTGGTCTTCGGCAAGCGGCTCGCGAACTCCCTGCAGTTCACGGGCATCAAGTAGAACCCTCGTCACGAGGAAGGACCCCCGTCATGTCCAGGTCTCTCCGCCGTCTCCTTCCCGTCGTGGTCGCCACCGGTCTGCTCGCCTCGGCGTGCGGCGGCGCGGGAGGCGGCGGCGACGGCGGCCCCGTCACCCTCGACTACGTCATGTGGGCCGACAACCAGGTTCCCGCCTACCAGAAGTGCGCCGACGCCTTCACCAGGAAGAACCCCGGCATCACGATCAAGATGAGCGCGGTCGCCTGGGCCCAGTACTGGCAGAACCTCACCACCCAGGTCGTCTCCGGCACCGCCCCCGACGTCTTCCGCGACTCGGTCGCCTACTATCCGCAGTTCGCCAGGAACAACCAGCTGCTCGACATCGCCCCCCTGGTGGCCAGGGACGGCGTCGACCTCGGGCAGTACCAGAAGGGCCTGGCCGACATCTGGGTGCGCGACGGCAAGCGGTACGGCCTGCCGCTCGACTGGGACACCGTCGGCGTCTTCTACAACAAGGACCTGGTCGCCGACGCCAAGGTCGATCCGGCCGGCTTCGCCGACTGGACCTGGAACCCCCGCGACGGCGGCACCTTCGAGAAGGCCATCGCCGCCCTGACCGTGGACGAAAAGGGCCGCAGGGGCACCGACAAGGACTTCGACAAGAACCACGTCAAGGTGTACGGCATCGCCCCCGACTACAACACCTACGCGCTCGGCCAGACCGCGTGGGCCGGGCTCGCGGTGAGCAACGGTTTCACCTACCTGGACAAGAACCCCTTCGGCACCAGGTACCACTACGACGACCCCAGGCTGGCCGAGACCGTCGACTGGTTCGCCGGCCTGATCAGGAAGGGATACGCGCCGCCGTACGACAAGCAGTCGGCACTGGGCGGTGACGCGGTGCTGCAGTCGGGCAGGGCCGCCATGATCATCGGTGGGTCCTGGATGGCCAAGACCTACCTGGACGGCAAGACGCTCAAGCTGGCCGTCGCGCCGCTGCCCGTCGGGCCGCAGGGCCGCAGGTCGCCGATCAACGGCGTCTCCGACGCGATCTACGCCGGGACCAAGCACCCGGACGAGGCGTGGAAGTGGGTCAAGTTCGTCGGCTCGGCCGAGTGCCAGGACCTGGTCGCCGAGACCGCCGAGGTCCTGCCCGCCATCGGCACCTCCTCGGACAAGGCCCTGGCGGCCCACGCCGCGGCCGGACGTGACGTCGGGCCGTTCGTGGAGGAGGCCAAGGACCCGCAGGGCACGTTCCTGCTGCCCATCACCGACAACGCCGACAAGATCGGCGAGATCATGGACAACGCGGTCTCCTCCGTCTACCTCGGGAGATCGGACGCGAGGACGGCGCTGACCGCGGCGAACGCCGAGGTCAACGCCCTCTTCCAGTAGCCGGAGCCGACGGTGGCCCGTGCTCCCCCGACCTTCCCCGTTCCAGCGGTTCCTGTTCCAGGGAGAGATCCATCCGGCGGACGTCCCGTGTTCCACGGCCCGCAGGAAGAAGTCAGTTCCGTAGGAATTCCCGTAGGAGAAGCATGTCTCGCATGACCAGGCGAGGAATGGCCGCCGTCACGGCCGCCGTCGCCTCGCTGATCGCGTTCACCCCCGCTCCCGCCCAGGCCGACGCCATCCTCGGTCAGGAGGTGGCGGTTCCCGCCTACTTCTACCCCGGCGGCAGCTCCGCCCAGTACTGGACCCAGCTCACCGCCTCGGGCTCGCGCCCGTCCATCGCCGTGGTGAACGTCCTCAACGGCCCGACCGGCACCGTCAACACCGACTACCAGGCCGCGCTGGCCTCCGCGCACGGTGCGGGCATCAAGGTCATCGGCTATGTCGACACCGGCTACTACGGCACGACGGGCCAGACCACCCGTATGGGCTCGGCCTCGATCAACGACTGGCGCACGCAGATCCAGACCGACGTCGACAACTGGTACAACCTCTACGGCTCCAACGTCGACGGCGTCTTCTTCGACCAGGCGCAGAAGGACTGCGGCCCGACCGGCGGCGGAGACGCCTGGGTCGACCTGTACCGCGAGGCCAGCGCCTACGTGAAGAAGTACCACCCCGGCTCGATCACCATCCACAACCCGGGAACGGCGCCCGACGAGTGCTACGAGGACTCCGCGGACATCCTCGTCACCTTCGAGGGGACCTACGCCACCTACATGAATCCGCCGGCCGACCAGGCGCCGCCCGCCTGGCAGGCCGGTTACGACCCCAAACGGGTGTGGAACCTGGTCTACGACGTGAAGGACGAATCGGAACTGGCGACCGTCATGGCCAAGTCCAAGGCGAACAACGCCGGGTACGTCTACGTCACCCCCGACAAGCTCGACGAGTTCGGCAACCCGTGGGACACCCTGCCGCCCTCCTCCTACATGTCCGCAGAGCTGGCCGCGACCGCGGGCAGCGGCGGCAGCACCCCGTCGGCACCCGCAGCGCCGACGACGAGCCAGGTCGAGGCCACGAGCCTGCAACTGAGCTGGGCCTCGGCCGCCCACCCCGGCGTGGTCGGCTACGACGTCTACCAGGGGTCGGTGAAGATCGGCACCCAGGCCAACCACACGCCCTCGGCGACGACCTTCGACGTGGCGGGCCTGTCGCCCTCGACCGCCTACACCTTCTCGGTCCGCGCCAGGGACCGGGCGGGCAACACCTCGGCGGTGAGCACGGCGGTCTCGGTGACGACCGCGGCCGCCAGCGCGACCGCGCCGACGACGCCGGGCACACCGGTCGCCTCCGACGTCGCCCCGACCAGCGTCAAGCTGGCCTGGACCGCCTCGGACGACACCGACGCGGACGACCACGTCGCGTCCTACGACGTGTTCAGGGACGGCGTCCGCGTGCTCTCGGTGCCGGGGGACGTCACGACGGTCAACCTCGGCGGGCTGAAGGGCGGCCAGACCTACGCCTTCACCGTGAAGGCCAGGGACACCACCGACCGCCCCTCCGCGGCCTCGGGCGCGGTGAGCGTCAGCACGCCGAACCCGCCGGCCATCACCGACCCGAAGGCGACGCTGAGCGCGACGACCGCCACCTACACCGCCCAGTTCAACGTGCCGTTCAACTTCCACCACGTGTTCATCGACGTCGACAACAACGTCGCGAACCACTACACGGTCGCCGGAGTCGGCGCGGAGTACATGATCGAGGACGGCGGCCTCTACAAGTACGTCGGCCCCGACTGGAACTGGACGAAGGTCACCGGGGTCAACCCGCTGATCTCCAGCTCCGGCGGCCTCTACCGGTGGTCGATCCCGACCTCCGCCCTTGAGGGGGCGGGCACCACGCACTCGCTGGTGTTCAACGGCACGGGTGACTCGCCGAACACCTACACGGGGGTGATCACCGTGACCCAGAGCTGAGCCAGAACCGGCCGTCCCCCGAGACGGGGGGCGGCCGGTCCCGTGGTTTCCCACGTCCCGGCCGGTTCACGTCCCGGCCGGGTCCTTGTGTCCCGTACGGGCTCCTGTCTCGGTGGGGTTCCTGTGCCCCGCACTGGCCCTTGTTCCCGCCGGGCTCCCGTGCCCCGGCGGGATCCGGGTCACCGGCAGGGCGTGTACGGCTTGTCGTTCAGGGAGGCGTCATCGGCCTTCTTGATCGAGTTGAAGTCGAGCGTGGTGGCGTTCGCCTTCGGGCAGAAGGTCTTCGGCGCCGTGAGGTACTCCACCTGGAAGACCGGCTTGCCCGCCCTGACGAAGGGCTTGAGGTCGTCGCACTCCTCGTTCTCGAAGCACTCCTCGTTGACCGCGAAGTCGAAGTCCGCCACCAGGTCGGGGACCTGGCTCAGGTCGTTCTTGAGGCCGACGGCCAGGCCGTACCGGTGGGCGATGTCGGCCAGTGCCCGGTTGTAGACGAGCTGGGTCGCGGGGCTGATGTCCCAGCCGGTGACGGAGGGGCCCTCCTCGTGCGCGTGCACGACGTCGAACTCCACCCCGTCGAACCCGGCGTTCGCGCACTTGGCGACCCGTGCCTCCATCATCCGCAGCAGGAAGTCACGTTGCCCCCGGTCGTTGTTGATGTTCGCCCAGCGTTCGTTGGGGAACCTCACGCTGAACGGCTTGCCGAGCAGGGACTTGCCGTGGCTGTCGTTCCAGTCGACGAACTGCCGGTAGTCGGGCCGGAACTCCTCGATGGACCCGGCGTCGACGTAGCAGACCGCCTTGGCGCCCCGGGCGTGGATGGCCTTGACGGCCTCGGTGTTCAGGGCCGTGCCGCCGTTGGCGTAGAGGTCGATGTCGAACACGTCGGGTCGTACGCAGGCACCGCCGGTCTGCGGGACCGCGCAGATGTCGACGTTGACGCCGCCGGTCGAGGCGTAGGCGTCGTTGCCCTCCAACTGGTACTGCCAGCGGCTGCGAGGCGCCGGGTGCCAGATGTCGCTCTTCGGGGCGGCCGTGGAGCTCTTCGAGGGGCTGGGGGTCGGCTTCGGCTTGGGTTTCGACTTGGCCGTGGGGCTGGGCTTCGGCTTCGGCTTGGGCTTCGGCTTGGGCCTGGAGGTGGGCTCAGCGGTGGGGCTGGGCTTCGGCTTCGGCTTCGGTTTTGTGGTGGGGGTCGGGGAGGGTTTGGGCTTGCGGCTTCCGTGTTGGGAGCCGCTCTTCCCGGTGGAACCCCCCGTGGTTCCCTTGGCCGTCTTGGTGGTCCCCGGGCCGGGTTTCGCGGCCGAGACGCTCGCCGTGGCGACCCCTGCGGCGAAGGCCGAGGAGACGATCGTGGTCGCGGCGACGCCCAGCAGGACGCTCATGCGGAGCGGGCTCCGCCGCGGAGGGGAGATCTTATTCAATACCCTTACTTTCTTTCCGTATAACAGAATCTGTTTCCGCAATCAAGGAAAGCGAGGGAGGGGAGAGGTGTCAACCCCGGAGAGACCTCCGGAAAAGCCGGTCATGGCCGTGGAACGTGACAGATCATCATCGAGCGCCCCGGTCCTGTGGATTGTTCTGCGCAGCAGAATTCTGGTCCACATAATGGACGGTCGCCACACTCTCCGTACGCGGCGGCCACCGCCGCCGTGCTCACCACCGTCCCGGTGTGCGCCCGTCAGGGGGTGGAATTCTCCCGGTAGGGGTTGGCGGGCAGGCCGGTGAAGAAGGTCGTGCACCGGAACAGCTCGCCACCCGTCCTCCCGTCCCAGGCGCTGGTCACATACAGCACGTCCAGGTCCGGGCCGCCGAACGCGCAACTCGTCACGTTGGTCGCGGGGATCTCCACGGTCAGGTCGAGGCTCCCGTCAGGACGCAGCCGCAGTACGGCCCCGCCGCCCCACAGCGCGACCCACACGTGCCCGGCCGCGTCGACGGTGAGACCGTCGGGCATCCCCCTGGGGATCACCGCGAACACCCTGCGGTTCGCCATGCCTCCGTCGGCCGGGTCGTAGTCGAAGACGTCGACCCGGCCGGTGAGCGTGTCCACGTAGTACATCAGCCGTTCGTCCGGGCTCCAGGCCACGCCGTTGGAGATCGAGACGTCGGGGACCACGCGCTCGCAACGCCGTCCTGGTCCGAGCCGGTAGAGCGCCCCGGCGCCCGGGGTGTCGTCCTCGGACATGGTGCCCGCGAAGAACCGCCCCGCCCGGTCGCAGGCGCCGTCGTTCATCCGGTTCCCCGGTCGCTCGCCCGCCGTGACCGGCGCGACCACCTCCAGCCCCTCTTCCGCGAGTACGGCGAAGCCGTCCCTGACGGCCAGGGCCAGCCCGCCCTCCACCCTGGGAACCGCGGCCCCGACCGGCATGCCCACGTCGACCACACCGTGTGAGCCGTCCGCCGGATCGAGGCGGTGCACCTGCCCTGCGGGAATGTCCACCCACAGCAGGGTCTGGGTGTGCCCGTCCCAGTGCGGACCCTCGCCCAGTGATGTGCGGGGCACGGGGACGGCCCTCGGCTCGGAGACCAGGGGGAGGCTCATGAGGCGTTCCTATTCCATATAGCAGAACGATATTCCAAATAGACCTCAGCAGACCACCACGGCGAACGACCTGTCAAGAGTCAGAGATGCTCGGCCACGGCCCGCCGCAGGAAGTCGCCGCACTCTTCCATCCGGGCCTGTGACATGCGGTCCTTGAGGGCCGTCACGCTCACCGCGGCGACGGGGGCCGACTTGCCCATGAAGACCGGAGCCGACACGCACCGCACCCCGGGCTCGTTCTCCTCAAGGTCGAGCGCGTAACCGCGCTCCCTGATCTGGGCCAGGTTGGTGGCCAGCCGCGCCGGGCTGGTGATCGTGTTGCGGGTCCGCGAGGCGAGCGGGCCGTACCGCTCGGCCCACGCCTTGATCGCCTCGTCGGCGGGGTACGTCCAGGCCAGCAGGGCCTTGCCCACCCCCGTGCAGTGCGCGAGGTTGCGCCCGCCGATCACCGAGGTCATCGTGATCGAACGCACGGCCTCGACCTTGTCGAGGTAGACCACCTCGGCCCCGTCGAGCATGGCCATGTGCACGGTCTCGGTGAACTCCTCGCTCAGCCGCATCAGCAGCGGACGCACGAGAGTGCGCAGGTCCATGGTCTCGTAGAACCTGAAGGCCGTGGCCAGCATCTCGGTGCCCAGGTAGTAGGGGCCGCTCGGCTCGGGCTGCGCGGCGAACCCGCGATGCTTCAGCGCGCTGAGCAGGCGGTGCAACGAACTCTTCGGCAACCCGAGCCGGGTGGACAACTCGTCGAGGGTCGCTCCTCTGCTGTGCCTGCCGATCTCCTGCAGGATCAGCAGGGCGCGATCGACGCTTCCCACCGGTGACTGGACCTCACCCATGATTCTCCTCGCCTATTCCGAATAATGGAATGCTATAGCGTTATACGGAATTATCACCAGTCAACGACCGAGAGTCGAGGGAAGGCCCACCGGAACCGGTGAACAGGGCGCCGAACACGGTCCGCGAAGCCTACCCCCAGTCTGTCGCTCTGAGAGACCACCCCGTTACCCTCTCCACCCGGGTACGGCGCGCACGTGGGCTTCAGGTCGGCGGGCGCCGGGTTCGCACAGAGGTGAACGACCCGTGCGCCACCGAACGATCACAGGTGTGAACCCTCAAGGGTGATGAGGGAGCCAGGTCGTCGGGATCGACGTGAAGGACAGCTGGAAGTCGCGAACCCTCAAGGGTGATGAGCGATCCGGGTCGTCACGATCGAGATCAAGGACAGTCGGAAGTCGCGAACCCTTGAGGGTGATGAGCGATCCGCGCCATCGCGATCGAGATCAGGGACAGCTGGAAGTCACGAACCCTTGAAGGGTGATGAGTGGCACGCCGGGTCGTCGGTCGCACGTTCGGAAGCCCGGAGCGGCCCTCTCCGGGCGGAGCTGGAGCAGGTGGGGGACAGCGTAACTCACGATGAGGGGGCGGGCGAGGCCGGATCGCGCGTCGATCGTGACCCTGTCGTCCGTACGCCGTGAAGGACGGCCGGGATCAGTTCGGAGTGGTGAGATCGTAGGCGACGTCGGCCACTCTGACCGCGCGGACCAGAGGGTCGTCGATCAGGGCGCGCAGATCGCCGACGCGGTTGTGCCGGGTGACGTAGGCGTACGCCAGGCCGTCAGCGGCCGACTTGCGCAGCAGCTTCAGACCGAGTCCGAGCTTGTCCAGGTTGACCGCGTCATGGTCGCGCAGGCTTCCGACCCAGTGGCGGAACCCGGCCAGCCCGTTCCCGGGCAGTTCGCCGGGGGCGAGTTCCGGGGCGTCGCCTTGCGGCGCGTTGGGCAGCGGGGTGTCCAGGCGCCAGCCGATCGGGGTTCCGCCGATCCGCCCGTCGTAGATCGCCGTCTCCGGGAGGACGGTTGGGTGCCGCCGGACGAACGCCGAGAACTCACTTTCCCCCAATGGTTTGGCGAAATCGACCACCGCCAGAGCGGACATCGATTCGGGCAGCCGGTCCAGGATCCTCCTGGTGTCCGCCTTGCTCGGCGGGGCGTCCGTGCCGACCGAGTCGAGGGCCGTGAACAGGGGCGTCTCCCTGACGAAACCCGGAGGCGGCCATTCGACCCGCCCGAACTGGTTCTGACTGACGGTGAAGACGGCACCGCCGGAGAAGTAGTTCGAGGCGTCACCTCCGGCCCGGAGCGGGGTGAACCGTACGGCGAAGGAGAGCGAGAACGCGGTGGCGTCGCAGCATGTCACGGGGTAGATGCGGTAGCCGGGGTTGGCGACCTCAAGGGCCGTGCCGAGAACGTTCACCATGCGCTCCTCCCGGTCACCGCGCCGCTGGATCCACTGGGCTCCCAGGTTGAGCAGAAGCACGCCGACGAGCAGTATCACGGCGGCGGTGACGGCCGTACGCGCCACCCCACGCCGTATGGCCCACTTCGTCCTGCCGAGATCGAAGTCAGGGATCGGGGGAATGTCTTCCTGCTCGGTCATCGGTGTTCTCCATAGCTTTCGGCGAAGGCCGTACGGGCGCGCCACAGGGCGGTTTTGGTCGAGGAGACGGAACGGCCGGTCATCGCGGCCACCTCCACCAGGGAGAATCCGTCGAAGTAGACAAGCGTGAGCAACTGTCGCTGTCGCTCCGGCATGCGATCCAGTACGTCGCGAACCGCGACGGCGTCCGGCGTGCACTCGGGGACGCCCAGAGCGTCAGGGGAGGGCAGCGGGAGGGAGATCCGGCTACGCCGCGCGTGGTCGAGCAGGACGTTGCGAGCGATGGCGAGCAGCCACGCGGTCGGGGACTCGCCACGCCAGCCGAGCACCGCACGGGTGGCCTTGGCGAACGTCTCCTGAGCGAGGTCCTCGGCGAGGTGCGGGTCACGGGTCCGGCGCACGAGATATCCGCAGACCAGATGCCAGTGCTCACGATAGAGCTGCTCGATACGGCTGCCGATGGCGTCCTCCGCGAACGGGATGTCGTCTTCACACCACCAAAGACGAAGCCACCCGCCCCATGGTCACACCCGAATCCGCAGCACCTGTGTCTCGACCGGACTCTTCGCGACGTACAACCCGGCTACGACGATGACACCAACCCGTGGAACGAGGTGTCGAACCCTTCAGGTGATGAGTGACGCGCCGGGTCGTCGGTCGCACGTTCAGACGGCCTGGGCGGTGGGGAAGGGGAGCCGCCAACACGGACGACGGCCCACGCCGTACCTGAACGGCAGATCTGCGACGTACCGCTCGTCCCTGGGGTTGTCGCCGGACGCGGACCGGTGCGGGCGGGAAGATCCCGCCCGCACCGCGACGGGTCCTCTACTGCGGCGGGTTCTCCTCCGCGTCCCGCAGTGCCTGCCCGGAGGCGCCCTTGAGTCTGCTGACCCAGGCGTCGAGCCTCCGTTTGAGCGTGGGGTCGGCGCTGCCGTAGGAGTTGTCGAGCTGGTGGGGATCGGCCGACAGGTCGTACAGCTCGTGTTCGCCGGTGTCGTAGGCGACGTAGTTCAACGCCGCGTTCACGCCGAGCGTGTTGGGCTTGGCCCGCAGGCCGACGTAGACGGGGGCGCCTCCGGAGGCGAGCGCCTGCGCGTCACCGGGATCCTGGGGTTCCAGCAGGTCGTTCAGGGTGTTGGTGTTCAGGGTGCTGGGTCCGGCGTGCTCGTTGAGGAACGCCAGGCGCCATGGCGACGGCGTGGTGCCACGCAGGAACGGCACGAGGGAGCGGCCGTCGACAAAGGAGGGAGCGGTCGCTCCGGCCAGTTCGGCGAAGGTCGGCGCGAGGTCGACGTTGAGGGTGAAGGCGTTGACGACCGCCCCGGCGGGGACGCCGGGTCCGCGGATGACCAGCGGAACGTTGAGATCCTCCTCGAAGGCGGTGTTCTTGCCGGAGTTCAGGCGATGCTGACCTTGGTGGAAGCCGTTGTCCGAGGTGAAGAAGATGTAGGTGTTGTCGAGCACGCCCTGCGCCCGCAGGGTGTCGATCGTGTCCTGGACGAGGTCGGTGACCGCGCGCAGGGATTCTCTGCGCTTTTCGTAGAAGGCGTCGATGTTGCTGATCTGGGCGGCGGTGAGCTTGGGCTTGTTGCGGATCCAGGCCGGTTTGTCGCTGACGTCGTCCTCGTTGAAGGACGGGGTGCGCGGCGCCTTCGCGTTGGGGTAGATGCCGTCGTAGCGCGGCGGCGGCGTCGCCGGTCCGTGCGGGATGTAGGGGGCGACGTAGGTGAAGAAAGGCTTGTCCGGGTAGTTGGTCGTGGTGTTCCTGATGAACGTGGTCAGTTTGCGGGAGATCACGTCGACGCCGTAGTCCGAGGACGCGCCGCCGAAATGGACGGTCGTGCCGTTGTCGTTGACGTCGTAGTCGTACTCCGAATACGGGCTTCCGCCGTTGGGGCTGAACCAGCGCGTCCATCCGGGCGGAATGTAGGTGCTGCTGGGCGCTCCGTTGGGGTACCCGTTGAGGTATTTACCGAAGAATCCGGTACGGTATCCGGCGCTCTGCAGCCAGGTGGCGACGGTCGAGTTCTCCAGTCCTTTGTTATGGAAGGACTGGAATCCGCCACCGGAGGCGGCGTCGTTGGTGTAGATGCCGGTGTTGTGCGCGAACTGCCCGCGCAGCGTGGACACCCGCGACGGGCAGCACAGCGACAGTTCCACGAATTGCTTGTTGAACGTCGTTCCCTGGCTGGTCAGGAGCGTCTGGAGTCCGGCGTCCTTGCCGAAGACGTCCTCGTTGAGGTCGTCGGTGAGGATGAAGACGATGTTGGGCCGGGCCGTCGTCGCCGACGCCGGAGGACTGCCGAGCTTCACACCCGCGTAGGCGATGACCGCGGACGCGACGAGCAGGACCCCCAGGAGTTTCGATCGGCGACGATGTGGATTGAGGACGTTCATACCGCACCCTTTCTCGGAATACCTGTTCCATCGTTTGGCGTCGATGAATGCATGCCGAGGCATTCCAGCCTCGAACAGGGTGGAGTTCATCCAGGGGTGACAGCGGTTGCGGGCACGGGAATTCGCACCCGAAAAGGAGGCCGGAGAATCAGTGGGAGAGAACCGGGCGACACATGGCGCTGCTCACACGCGCCAAGTCGATGTGACGCCGCACAGTGGCGTGGAAGCCGTGTCCACTCCAGGCGGTCGATGTCATGACCACATGCAATCCGAAATATCCCTACCGGTCAAGTGGGTAATTGTGTGAACCCGCCGTCGAACCGGCGTCGCGTGCGGCGTTCGTTCTGTTCACGACCTCGCGTAGCCGTTTGTCGGCGGCGTACCTGTTTCGTCGGAACATGCCGCTCCGGGCCTCGTGGCCGAGAGCGGGAAAAAGGCTTCGCGATGCGAGGGCACCGGATGGCAGGGTGCGACGCATGGCACCCCAGTACCAGGTTCGCGCGGACTACGACGCTGACACGATCGTGGTCTACCAGGCGTACGCGCCCGCCATAGCCGACGCGGCGCTGCGGGCGGGCCGCTTCGTCACGCCGTTCTCGTTCCACAGGATGACCTGGATCAAGCCCTCGTTCCTGTGGCTCATGCACCGCAGCAACTGGGCCCGCAAACCCGGTCAGGAGCGTGTCCTCGCGGTGCGGATGACCCGGCGGGGCTGGGAGGAGGCCCTGTCCCAGGCCGTGCTCACGACCGCGGATCCGGCAGCCGTGGCGCAGGCGGCCGTACACGTCCAGTGGGACCCGGAACGCTCGTCACGCGGAGCGGCGCTGAACCACTACAGCATCCAGGTCGGCGTCGGCCGCGATCTGATCCGCACGTTCACCGACGACTGGATCGTCGGCCTCACCGACCTCACCCCCCAGGTCCGCAAGGCCGCGGCGTTGACACAGACCGGGCACGCCGCCAAAGCCCAGCGGCTGTTCCCCGCGGAGCGGGTGTATCCACTGCCGCGGACCCTGGAAAGCCGCCTTTCCCCAGGCAGGTGACGTTTGGGGCGGTGCCGCCGGGCGTACGCTGTCCGGATGATCAACCCGATCGAGCTCGTCATATTCGACTGCGACGGTGTGCTCATCGACAGCGAACGCCTGGCAGTACGCCTCCACGTCACCGTGGGCGCCGAGCTGGGCTGGCCGCTGACCGAGGCCGAGGTGATCGAGAAGTTCGGCCGCACCGGGATTTACCGGTACTTCGAAGGCCGCGTCTTCAGCGCCGGTGAGGTCGCGCGCGGCAAACCGGCCCCCGACCTGTTCCTGCACGCCGCCAGGAGGATGGGCGTCCACCCGTCGGCCTGCGTCGTCGTCGAGGACAGCAAGTACGGAGTCCAGGCGGCACGCGCGGCCGGCATGTGCGCCCTCGGATACGCCGGCGGACTCACACCCGCGCGCTGGCTCGAAGGACCGAACACCTCGGTCTTCGACGACATGCGCGAACTCCCACGACTCCTCGCGGGAGCCTGACCGCCCACGACCTCACCGCGCACCTGTCAGAGGCCACGGGGTTGCTGTCTTCGGACATGTGGGGTGTTCACCCGCAGGTCCCGGCCCAGGCGGGCGCCGGGTTTTCGCACAAGGCGAGGTCACGTCCGGTGACCGGGTGCCGTACGTCGACGCCGTTCACGGTTGTTCGTGGAGGTAGAACACCTCGGGGTCACCCTCGTCGAGACCGTGAAGCATGCCGATGGGCAGCCATCCGGCCCGTTCTAGCGCGGCACCCGACCCCGGGCCGTCGTTACGGCAGCCAGGTCTCGTGCAGGTGCAACCAGGTGGTGCCCTGGAAGACCACCGTGGACTGCCGGGTCCGATCCGGCTGGACCTCCTGGTAGGTGGCCACGACGAAGGCGCCTTCGGAGGCGACGATCCGTACGTTGCGGATCTCGATGGTCACCCCCGGCGCGCTGCCGTGGAGCGCCTCGACCTCGGCGAGGACCTGGTCGCGGGAGAGCGTCGGGCCGTCGGGGGTGCTGAGCGTGAAGCCGGGGCCGTGGGCGTCGGCGAAGGTGGCGAACTCCTCCCGCGCGAGGGCGCCGGTCAGCCAGCGTTCGATGACCTCGTGGTGGCGGACGATCTCCGCCTCGACGCCGTTCACCGGGCCGCCCACGGCTGGGCGGCGATCCAGGCGCGTAGCGGCGTCAGCCGCAGGCCCAGCAGGCCGGCCACGGCGGGATCGGCCGCGAACAGGTCGCGGTCGACGGCGGCGTGGCGGTAGGTGTCCGCCACCGCGGCGGCCGTCGGCGCGCCCAGCGCCGTCGCCAGGCCCGACTCGAACTCGGCCGGGTCCTGCGCGGCGTAACGGGCGCCGAAGGCGGCCGCCAGTTCGTCGCCGGTCACCATGTCGGCCCCGCCGAGCCTCAGTACGGCGCCCTCCAGACCGTCACGGACGAGCGCGGCGTGCGTGGCGGCGCCCAGGTCGTCGTGCGAGAGCCAGGCCACCGGCAGGTCGGCGGGCAGCGGGTAGCGCAGCACGCCCTCGGCCGCCAGCGGACCCGTCACCCAGGGCGCGGCCAGGTTGTCCAGGTAGAGCGGCGGGCACAGCACCACGACCGGCAGACCTGCCGACCGCAGCGTCCGTACCGCCCACCGGCGCGTCTCGAAGGCGGCCACCCGCGTGGCGGCCTCGGGCAGCCGGTTGGCGGTGTTGAACACCAGCCGCCGCACCCCGGCCGCCAGCGCGGCGTCACGCACATGGTGGACGTAGGCGGCGACCGTGTCCGGCTCGAAGACCATGGGCAGCGTCACCGAGGCGTGCGTCACCCCGGCGAAGGCCGCCTTCACCGCCTCGGCGTCGCCGAGGTCGCCGACGACCGGTTCCACCCCGTGGGGCACCCGGCCGCTCCTGGTCAGGCCGCGCACCGTGTGTCCCTCGGCGACGAGCCGCCGCGCGACCGCGCCGCCCTGGGCGCCTGACGCGCCGATCACAAGAAAGGTCATGCCGGAAAGTCTCGACCGAGCCCGCGATATGCTCGATTAAGTGAAATATCGGGTTATTTAAGGATCGTCCATTGGATGATGACCTGCTGAGCGCCCTGCTGGCCCCGCTGCGGCTGGAGGGGGTCTTCCACAGCCGCTGGCAGGCGGGGTCACCCTGGGGCATCGCGGGCGAGGCCGAGGACTGCGCGCTGCTGCACTACGTGCAGGAGGGAACCTGCGCCGTCGAACTGCCCGGCGCCGAGCCCGTCCTGCTGCACGCCGGAGACCTGGCCGTCTTCCCGCACGGCAACGCCCACCGGCTGGGCGACCGGCCGGGGCGCCCCGCCGTACCGCTCTCCACACTGCTGCCCGAACGGCCGCCGGGCGGCGTGACCACCGTCGAACTCGGCGGGCCCGGCGAGCGGACCGTCCTGATCTGCGGTGGTCTCCACTACGACCGGGCCGCCATCTCGCCGATCTACCGGGCGCTGCCGCCCGTCCTGGTGCTCGACAAGGCCACACTGGACGGCCACGGGCTGCTCGGCGGCACCCTCGGACAGCTGGCGGGCGAGTGGGACCTGGCCGAACCCGGCGCGGCGCTGGTCGCCCTGCGCGCCTTCGAGCTGGTCTTCGTGCTGGCGCTGCGGGCCGCGGTGGGGGAGCTGGCCGAGGGCTCGCCGGTCCTGCGGGCGCTGTGTCACCCCGCGATCGGGACGGCGCTGCACGCCGTACAGACGAGGTTCGCCGAGCCCTGGACGGTGGAGTTGCTGGCGGCCCAGGCCGGGATGTCGCGCTCGGCGTTCGCGGCGACCTTCCGCGAGTTGGTCGGCGAGGCGCCGATCCGGCACCTGACCGCCCGCCGCATGCAGGAGGCCGCCCGCCTGCTGAGCGAGACCACACTCGCCCACAGCCGGATCAGCGAGCGCGTCGGCTACCACTCGACGGTCGGCTTCCACCTGGCCTTCCGCCAGTGGTACGGCACCACCCCCGGCGACTACCGCCGCCGCTGGGCCCCCGGCTTTCAAGAAGACTGAACAGCGGCTCCTCCACCCACTGGCGATCCCCAACGGCCAGGAACTCCCACGGCCCCGGCCGCCACTCGGTCGTCAGGGGGTACGGCGACGCGGCACGGGCACCTCGGCGACTTTGGCGATGGCTTCGACCCCTTCAGGGTGATGAGGAATCCCTGCAATCACGGGTACAGCCATGTCGCCGTCTACACGTTGCGAACCCTTCAGGGTGATGAGGAACCGGCGGTGTACTGCAGGCGCCCGCGATGGGACACCTGTTGCGAACCCTTCAGGGTGATGAGGAACGGTGGAGCACTCCGGCGTCGGCGTGACCTGGCTGATGTTGCGAACCCTTCAGGGTGATGAGAAACAGACCCTCGACCGGGGCTCACTGTCCTGGATCGAGTTGCGAACCCTTCAGGGTGATGAGGAACCTCGCTACGGGGCGTTCTGCCCTAGTCCCGCAAGGGGGTTGCGAACCCTTCAGGGTGATGAGGAACCCGGGGGCGGCCCTTCGGAAGCTTCCGGCCCGCGTTGTGAACCCTTCAGGGTGATGAGGAACCCGAGATGACCACGCAGCCCCGGCCACTCGTGAACACGTTGCGAACCCTTCAGGGTGATGAGGAACCCGAGATGACCACGCAGCCCCGGCCACTCGTGAACACGTTGCGAACCCTTCAGGGTGATGAGGAACCTGACCTTCAGGAGCCCCCGTGAACGCCAACCAGATCGCGTTGCGAACCCTTCAGGGTGATGAGGAACCCGAGGGTAAAGTCCCAGGTCGGGTGGGGTCGTGGAGGGGCAGGAAGGACTGTTTCTGCAGCAGTCCGGCGGTAGCGCAGATATGCAGGTCAGAGCGTTGATCATCTTTAGGGTACGGCCTCGGGACGTGGGGCTCTGTCCATGATGGCGGGCTCGTGGGTGAGAAGTCGAATGTTCCGAGTTTTGCGTCGCTTATGAAGGCGTTCCACTCGGAGGCGATGAAGGTCAGGGCTGGGTTGGAGGGGTCTTTGCCGCCCGGGGCAGCTTCAGGTGTCCGGGCTCTCTGCTTTCCTCGGGCGGTGGGATGTGGTGAGGATGTGTTCATGGGCCAGGCAGAGGTGAGCCGTCTCAGTCCCGGGGATGCTCGGGAGCAGTTCGATGAGATTCAGCAGGTCTACGCTGTAGCGTTCCCGAATTACGACCTGGGCGACCATCGGCGGCGGACTCTTCGGCAGATCGAGTCGGCTGGGTTCGAGGCGGTGACGGTGCGGGAGAACGGGGTGTTGGTCGGCTTCGCCTACGGCCTGCCGCTCTCCGCGCGTTCGACGTGGTGGAACGGGCTCCGGCCGCTCCAACCTGACGGTTTCGCCGTCGAGACCGGGCGGCGGACGTTCGCGGTGATCGACTTGGCGGTGTTGCCGTCCCATCGTGGCCGGGGGCTTGGCAGGCGTCTCATGAATGAGCTTCTCAGGTCGCGTCCCGAGGAACGGGCGACGTTGGCCACCGTTCCTGACAATCGCGAGACGCAGCGTATGTATGAACGTTGGGGGTGGAGCCTGGTAGGCCGGGTTCCGGGAGTCGAGGGCGAAACCTCGGACGCGTTCGACCTTTACGTGATCGCTTTACGGCCTGGGGCGCCGACCAGTTCCCGATAGTCGGCTACTACGCGTGTGGTTTGTTCAGCCACAGGTACCGCCTCGAAGACCTCGTTGGCCAGCCGTGTCACCATGGTGGTTCGCTGCTCGGCTGGGTGATTCTGATAAGCGGCCTGGGCGTAACGTACGCCCTCGATCACATCACCGGAACGTACGTGTCCCACGGCCTGAAGAAGAGCCAGCTGAACCCGAAACCGGGTATCGGAATGTTCCAAAATCTGTTGCGTTTGATTGACGGAGTGATCAAGCCGATCGCGGTCGCCAAGATGGGCATAGACCCATGCTTTCGTATAGCCCAGTCGTTCGGCTCCCCACCCTTCGATGGACTGAACGTTGCCGGTGACCGCTCCAGGCAAACGTTCGAATACCTCGCCGCAACGCTGGAGTTCCGCTGTTGCTTCTGTAGCCATTCCGGCGGTTGCCAGCACCTGCGCGCGGGTTGCCGAGATCCCGGCGACTCCCTTGTAAGCGGAGTCGCCATATCCGCTGAGCGCGGCGTCGGCGTGACGCAGGAGAACCGGCGCGGGGCGCTGGTCGTAGAGCCCATGAATCAATTGCTCCGCTTTGATCCACAACCCTAGGTCAGGGTCTCCGGACAGCTCCGCAGCATCCGAAGCGGTCGCCCACCACTGCCGGGCCTGCCGGGACTGCTCCAGGTTGCACAGTGTCTTCGCCATGAGCAGCGACAGGCCACCGGTCACCCGGCACCATGAGCGGAACATCCGGCTGCGATCTCCCGCACGGGACATGGCCTGCCTGACCGCTACGAGATCGGCCGCCACCTCGCCGAGCATCTGCTGCGGAGGGGTCAGCAGGTAGCCGTAACCGTGCTCGGAGACGGTCTCCTCCCACATCTCCACATCAAGGCATTCGTCCCGTCCCAGCGACAGGCCGACGCTGTCCCGGATCGTCTGGAGCGAGTCGAAGACCGGAGACGAGGAGACGCCAAGCGCCGCCAGCGCTTGCAGGAGCCTGCGTCGTTCCATCTCATCATCCTCGTGTGACGCCCTTTTCTTGGAGAATAGGACGTCTTCGTGGAGATTGAACACCTGGGCGTAAACCGCTGCCCAGTCGCGGGGGTAATGCTTACCTTTCTCCCAGTCACGGATCGATCGGGCCAGGGAGTCGACCATCGAAGGGTCGTGCCCGGCCTCGGTGAGCAGGCGGCGGGCCATCTCACTTTTGTTCCACCGGCGCTTTTCACGCTCGGACTGCAAGCGTGATGCCCATGCCGGACGTTCTGGCAGAGATGTCCCCATATCGCCCGCCCATCGGAGAAGGGGCGGGGAGAAAGTCTCCGCCCATGTCTCCGCCATTTTCCGTTACGGACGGTGCTTTCGCTGAGGTTCACTGTCAAAGCCCTAAAACGACAGCGGCCCCGGACGCGGTGATAACAGCACCGGCCGGGGCCTTGATCAGGAAGGTAACTCCTGACGTGAGCAAGAGTAGTGCTCCAGGCTCCGGCCCGGACACATCGATCCGGGACGGCTGCGGCTGCTTTGCCGGTGCCGTCCCCCTGCCCATGGGGTGCGCCCGGTGTGGGCATGCCCCCTATGCCCACGGCTGCCCACACCAGGACGGGCACGAGTACGTGCAGCCGTCCGGGCTGCTGATGAACGCCCGCCTCCAGGCCCGCCGCGAGCACGGCCCGCAGTTCCTTCCCGCTCCTCGGCCTCCGGTGGAGGTCGCTCCCGCCGAGGTGATTCCGTTGGTGCCTGCTCAGCGGCGTCCCGAGCCCGATCCTGAGCCGGAGGCACCCGCGATGGCCCCGGCCGCGAGCGCTGTACCGGATGGTCCTGTGGGGGTGGCTGGGTCAGATCTGGTGCTGGGGCCTGGTCAGGGTTGTCCTATTTCCGAGCCGGAAGCGCCCGCGCTGGTCCCGGCTGCGAAGGCCATACCGGATGGTCCTGCGGAGGTGGTTGGGCCAGGCCTGGTGCCGTGTCCTGGTCAGGGTGGTCCTGTTCCCGAGCTGGAGGCGTTCTCGGTGGTCTCGGCCGTGAGTGCCGTACTGGACGGTTCTGCGGAGCCGGTTCCTGTGGATGGCCCGGTCGCGGTTCCGGAGTCTGAGCCTGCCGCGCCGGTACGGCCTGCCCAGGCTCCGGTGTCCAGGCGGGTTCGGCGTTCGTTCCCCACGGTTCCTCGGCCGGGGATCACCTGGACGAGGGTCCGTCCGCCCGGTCACTTCGGTGTACGGCCCGCGAGCGGCGGGCCGCCTCGACGCGGAGACCGATGTCACGTTCCCCGTGCTCAGGCGGTCTGTCGGCCTGGTGCTCGCGGTCCTCGGTCTTCGGCTGTGCCGTACGGCGCGCGGCTTCTCTCTTGTCCCGCAGGGCAGGCCCGTCTGGCGATCACCCTGGCCAGGCACGCCTCTGGTCGGATCTTGGAGGTCCAGATCATGCACGACACCCCCAACCGCCCGGTGATCCCGGGCTGGCGGTTGCTCATCAGCGACACGGGCCGGTTCTGGGCCTTCCGCAACCACCTCTTTCCCCGCGTCGCCGTACGGGCCGGGGCGCAGTCGGCTGTGGACGCCGACACCTTCGACGAGGTTCAGGAGGCCGTGGCCGAGCAGGAGAGGACCGCTCGCGACGCCGTTGCGGGGGTGACCCCGTGACCGGACGGCACCGGGACGGTCTGCCGTACGCGCCGGTGTATCGGCGGGTGTGGGATGGGCCCGCGCGGGCGGAGGCCGAGCGGATCGACCAGGCGTGGGCTGACTGGACGGTGCTCTACAGCCTGGGACGACGCGCTTTCTACGCGGTGGCGGCCTGGGAGGGCCCCCGGCCGGTGATCGTCGCGGACCCGACGGCCGAGGGGTTGGAGGAGCGGATGCGGGAGGCGGAGATGATCAGGGCGATGCGGCTCGCGGCGCCCGCGTCGAAGCCTTCTCCGGCGACGGTTCGGCGTGAGAGGGGCTGGGCCGGTCGTCCGTCTTCGGAGGCGCGGAACGAGGTGGTCGCTGAGGGGCCCAGCGGTGAGCGCGGTTCACCGACCGGGGAAACGGCGTCCGCCGGGGGACGCCGTTCGTCGGGTGAGGGGATGGTGCCCGCCGAGGGACGGCGTTCGCCGGGTGAGGGAGCGGTGTCCGCCAGGGATAGGCGCTCACCGGGTGGGAGGGCGGCATGATGCCAACGGCCTGGACGGCGCGTCAGGATTCTGAGTTTTCCGATCGGACCTGTGACTCCCTGCAGACGGCTCATCCCGGATGGCTGGTCTTCCACAGCTCGCGGTCCGGCCTGTGGAGCGCCTACCGAAGCGCCCTGCCCGGCAGGCCGTGTCCCGGGGACGTGCTGCTGGTGCGGGCCGGGTCGGCTGAGGAACTGGACCGTAAGTTGAGCGCCCAGACGCTCCCGGTGGTCCCGCCGAGCATCCAGGCCGTCGCCGTCGCCCGCGCCCTGCGAGCTCGAACCGCCCGGGCCTCCCGGGTCGTTCAGGCCGTGTGCCCCGGTCAGGCCGTCGCGCCGGGTCGGGCTACGGCGTTGCGCAGGTTGCTGCGCTCTTGAGGCCGGTACGGCGGGCGGTGGAACGTCATCCCACCCGCCGCCCCGCCGTACCTCGTGAACGTGCGGCTCAGGTGGGAGGGACCTGGGCCGCACACCCTCGCAAGACGGTTCCCGCACACGCCGAGTGTGCTGGGGAAGAGGGAGCCGTCTGGCGCACCGGTCTTCCTATAAGGAAGGCCGGTCCTCCTCCAGGGTGTCCGGCCCGTGCTCCCCGGCTCCGGGCCGGGCACCCGTCCTTTCGTCACCGCTCCACCCGACCCGAACGATCAGGAGCCCCGGTCGAATGGAGCCCGGCTTCATGGCCCGGATGAAGGTCGGCCAGAACGAAGACGATCGGACCTCGCGGTTCGAGCGATCGGGAACCCCGGCCCGAACGGCGACGGCCTGAGCGAAGTGTGTTCCTTGTCCGCCTCCGAACAGAGATCACCGTGACCGACGACGAACGACGCCTGATCGACCTGCTCGTCAGCACTCATCCGGCCTGGCGGTACGAGGAACGGAACCTGCCAGGACTTCCCAGGTGGTGGGCCGTCCGCTACGAACCGCTACGCCTCGACCAGCGCAGGGCCGGGGCCCGCGATGCGCTTGGCCGTACGACTCTCCACCGGCTGGCCAGAGCGCTGGCCCGGCACGACGAGATCCTCCACCGCAGCCGCTACTGACCCCCTACGGAGCCCCCATGTCCCCCCTCACGGCCGTCGCCCCCGACGGCACCTTCTCCACCGGCCCCGGCACCACCGAACGACTCCTCACCCCCGGCGAGGTCGCCCGGATCTTCGGCGTCGACCCCAAGACCGTGAACCGCTGGGCGCTGACCGGCCGCATCCCCTCGGTCCGAACCCCCAGCCGCCAACGCCGCTACCGGGAAACCGACATCAAGGCCCTCCTCAACGGCTCGACTCCCTGACCACGACGTCAGGGGCACGAACGTCTGAGCGTGCGTTAAGCGAGCTGACGCTCTCTTCGTCGTCGCGGTCGGTTGGATGAGGTCCGCTGGTCGGACGGCCACCGTTCGGCCTACGGGCGCGGCGGCGGGCTTCACGCCGTAGGGCCTTACACGGATACCTACTGTCGAAGGTCCTGTCGAAGATCGGTCGTCGCGGGACCGGCTGGGACGGCGGGGGTTCGAGGCCATGTCCAGGCGGAGCGCAGGACGAAGGCCAGGAGCAGCACCTCGATTCCGATGGAGAGGCCATAGAAGGAGGCCCAGTCCCAGGTCTCCCCTACCGCGTTGAACACCGAGTAAGGGATGTAGAGCGATGCGACGACGAGGTTCGTGGCGCGGTTCACCCGGGCGGGCAGCGTCATGGAGAGCATCACCATCAGGGCCGGGATCGCTACGGACGCGAGCATCACGGTCAACAACGTCGGGCTGACGTCGAACTCGAAGACGACACCGGCGCGGACGCCGTCGATGACGCCGGGCTTGTAGAGGTGGAAGTAGTCGACGTAGATGTAGAGGAACATGAAGCCGGCCCATGCGGCGGCGAGCTTGGCCTGAACGGGGACCGGCGGGTCGTCGAGCAGGTCCGGGGTTTTCGTTCGGATGGTCACCGGTTCTTCTTTCGGGAGGAGCGGTCCCCTGCGCCGGAGCGGCGGCAGGTTCGGGCGTGCACACGCACGGGTCCGGGCGTCAGACGGTGACGACGACCTTCCCCCGGGTGTGGCCGGCCGCGACGTGGCGGAGGGCGTCAGGCGCTTCGTCGAGGGGGTGGGTGCGGTCGATGACGGGCTTGACCTGCCCGGTCGCGAGCAGGTCGGCCAGGGTGAGCAGGTCCTGGCGCTTCCCGACCGACGTGAAGGGCTTCAGCCGCTGACGGGTGAACCCGGACAGCACGCGCGCTTTGACGATCCGGCCGAGGGGGCCGATCCGGCGGCCGCCGCGTCCGCTGTTGGGGATGAGGGTGCCGGTGGGCGTCAGCGCTCGGCGGACAGCCGCCAGGGGCTGGGCTTCCACGTTGTCGAGGATGACGTCGTAGCGCTTCCCGGTGCGGGTGAAGTCGGTCTCGGTGTAGTCGACGACGTGGTCGGCGCCGAGTGACCGGACCAGGTCGACGTTGCGGGTGCTGCACACACCCGTCACCTCGGCGCCGAACGCCTTGGCGATCTGTACGGCGAAGGAGCCCACGCCGCCCGACGCGCCCGTGATCAGCACCGTCTGGCCCGGTCGAACGTTCGCGATGTCGCGCAACGCCTGCAATGCCGTCATGCCGGACGTGGGCACCGCCGCCGCGTCCACGTCCGACAGGTTGGCGGGCACGGACACGAGGTGGTCCGCCGGGACGCGGGCGTACTCCGCGAGCGTTCCCGTGGTGCTCCAGCCGAACACCTTGTCGCCGGGTCGGAGGGCGGTGACGTCCTTCCCGACCGCCGCCACCACACCGGCGAGGTCCCTGCCAGGGATGCCGTGACGCGGCCGGCGGAGCCCGAACACCAGACGCACCACGTACGGCTCACCGGTCATGACGAAGTAGTCGCCAGGATGTACTGCGGTCGCGCCCACCTGGACGAGCACATCGCCTCGACCGGGCAGCGGTAGCCCGACCTCGGCCATCACGAGCACGGAGGGCGGGCCGTAGCGGTGCTGGACGGCGGCCCGCATCGTCGCCGCCCCGGCCGGACTCGCCTCCGGCATTCGTTCAGTCCCCACAGAAGCCTCCTCCGAGCCGCGACGCCCGCTGTTTCGTACACCGTACGTCGTACACCGTACGAACACGTACACCGTACTATGGACGTACGCTGTACGACTGTCAAGCCGTACGAGCGAGCGAGGAGACCCGTTGGCTGCGAGGGAACAAAGGCGGGTCGCGTCCGACGCGGGGCTGAGCAAGCAGCGGGTGGTGGAGGAGGCGATCCGGCTCGCCGACCGCGAGGGGGTCGACGGGCTGAGCATGCGCCGGCTGGCCGGCACGCTCGGCGCGGGCGCGATGTCGCTGTATCACTACGTGGCGAGCAAGGAAGAGCTGCTGGACGCCATGATCGACGTGGTGTTCGAGGAGATCGAGCTCCCGCCGGAAGGGACCGACTGGCAGTCGGCGATACGACGGCGGGCGGTGTCCGCCCAGCAGGTTCTCGCACGCCACCCGTGGGCGAACGGCCTGATGGAGTCGCGGACATCGCCCGGGCCCGCGACCCTCCGCCACCACGAGGCGGTCACCGCCTGCCTGCGGAGGGCCGGTTTCTCGGCCTTGATGGCGACGCACGCCAACTGGTTGCTCGACAGCTATGTCTACGGTTTCGCCCTGCAGGCGGCCAGCCTGCCGTTCGGCACCGCCGATGAGCTCGCGGACGTGATCGAGGACGCCTACCTACCCCAGCTTCCTCCTGACGAGTTCCCCTACCTCAACGAGTCCGCCGCGGCGCTCGTCGCCGCCGGCTTCGACCCGGCGAAGGAGTTCGTCTTCGGCCTCGACCTCGTCCTGGCCGCCCTTGAGCCCCTGCGAGTGCCTCAGTGAGCCCCCATCCGTGATGCCGTTAGGTGATCGGGTGGCTTTGTAGCGTCCCCGCCACCACGACCGGCCGGGACGTCGCCAAGAAGGTGCCGGGAAATCGCCGGGCGATCCCGTGGGCGGTCTGGAGGGCGGGCCGCCGATCCGCGGCGCCGGTGGCAGGCCTCAGGTTTTCTCCTCCCGCGAGGCGCAGCCGTTCAGGATGGTCCTGACCAGGGCCTGGACGACGTCCCGGTCGACGGTCTCCGGTGGTGCGGTGACCAGGGTGAACAGCGCGCCCCCGTAGAGCGCGATCAGGGTGGGAATCTTCTCGCGGGGGAGGGTGAGACCGAGTTTGTCGTGCTGCCCTGCGGTGATCCGTACCGCCGCGTCCCCCAGGCCCGCGAGGGCCGAGGCGAGCGCCGGGCGGCGTACGGACTCCAGCTGGAGCTCGAAGATCGCCAGATAGCGGTCGCGCAGTGTGGTCGCCGCCGTGAACAGCGACTCGGTCAGCAGGTCGTCCAGCGTCGCGGGCCGGTCGGTGGCCTGGTCGGTGGCCTGGCCGGTGTCTGTGTGGTGCAGCTCGACGACGCGCTCCGCAGCGGCCACCAGCAGCGTCTCCCGGTCACGGAAGTAGTTGGAGGCGGTTCCCGGCGGAAGGTCCGCCTCCTTCTCCACCGCGCGGTGGGTCAGCCCGTGCACGCCCGACGACGCCAGCAGCGCGATGGCGGCATCGGTCAGGGCGCGGCGACGGGCCGGATTGGTGGGCGGCATACGGCCACGCTATACCAGTAGGCGTACTAGTACGATCGTAGTGAATCGAGGAGGTTCCATGAGGATCGTGGTGGTCGGCGCCGGGCTTGGAGGAGTGGTGGCCGCGGTCGGGCTGCATCGCCTGGGCCATGAGGTGACGCTCTTCGAACGCGGCGCCGAGCTCAGGGAGGCGGGGACCGGGATCGTGGTCATGCCCAACGGGCTCCGGGCACTGGACACGCTGGGGCTGGCCGAGGACATCCGTGGGCACGTCATGCGTGAAGGCCGTGGAGGGCTGCGCGACCGGCACGGACGGCCGCTGCTGATCACCGACGTGGCCCGGGTGCGGGAGCGGATCGGGATTCCCGTCATCATCGACCGGGCGCGTCTGCACCGGGCGCTACGCGCCCCGCTCCCCGCCGAGCGGGTGCGAACCTCCACCCCGGTCGAGCGTCTGGAACCCGACTCCACCGGGGTGACCGTGATCGCCGACGGTGAGCCCGTCGCCAGGGCGGACGTCGTGATCGCCGCCGACGGCATCGGCAGCAGGCTGCGGGCTCAGCTCTTCCCCGGCCACCCCGGGCTGCGGCGGACCGGCCGGATGGATCTGCGCGGCATGCTGCCCCGCCCGCCCGGTCTGGTGACGGACCTGCTCACCAGCCAGCTGGTCGACCGCCGCACCGGGGCGATGTTCGGCCTGTACCCCGTCGGCGAGGACCTCCTGTACTGGTTCACCGACTCCGTCCTGTACGGCACGCCGCCGGACGCGGCGGAGGCGCGCCGGTGGATGCTGTCCCTGACGGCCGACTGGCATCCCCTCGTCGCGACGCTGATCGAGGCCACCCCGCCCGCCGACATCTACGTCGACCCGATCGCCCGCCTGGCCGCGCCCCTGCCCTCGTTCGCGGTCGGCAGGGTCGCGCTCCTCGGTGACGCCGCGCACGCCATGCCGCCCGACCTCGGCCAGGGGGCCAGCCAGGCCTTCGAGGACGCCGCCGCGCTGACCCGCCACCTGACCGGCGCGGAACCGGCGGACGCCGCCCGGCGGCTCCTGCGTTACGACGCCGAGCGCAGGCCCGGCGCCAACCGCATGATGCGGGCGGCGTCCCGGCAGTCATGGCTGACCTCCCGGACCGGCCTCGCCGCGTCGCTGCGTGACGCCCTGCTGCGCGCGGTACCGTCCCGGCTGGCCACCCGGCAGCTCGCCGCCCTCTGGCGCGTCTGACGTCCGGCGCCGTGACCGGGAGCATGCTCGGGCGCGTTCTCCGAGAAGGCTCAGGGAAGCTCGGATGGAAAAACCATTACCCTTCGAACTCGATCCATTACATACTGTGCTGGAAGTGCCTTGAGGGATCTTCCTTAACCACCCAGAAAAGGAGAAACCACCATGAAGGTAACGACCTCCACCGCCCGGATCGCCGTCGCCGTCGGCGCTCTCGGGCTCATCGCCCTGGCCTGCGCGACCCCTGCCTCGGCCGCCGTCCCCACCTCGACGACCACCGCGACGGCCGGCGACATCTGCCTGTGGAGCGGGCGCAACTACACCGGCGCCTCGTGGTGCTGGAACCCCGGCAACGGCTACGTCGACGTCCCCCCGGCCCTGCACGACAACGTCGGCTCCTTCAAGGCCGACGCCAACGGCTGCTTCATCAACTGGATCCACGTCCCCGACCGCAGGGAGACCCGCGTCGTCCGCAGGGGCGACTACCGCAGGGTCTACGACAACGACTTCGGCGGCAAGATCGACGCGGTGGCGCCTTCCTGCTGATCCGGCGACATCCCGTCAGACAAGGAACCCGGGTCGTACGCGGCCCGGGTTCCGTCTGGGCGGGGTCAGGCTCCGCCGAAGGTGAAGCGGAGCAAGCCCTTGTCCAGGCGGGCCATGCCGGGGATCACCCGCATGATCCCGCAGCGGATACGTTCGCCGCGCGGCATCTTCGCCACCTCGGGAGAGGTGATCAGCCGTTGTCGCTCGACGAGCCGCAGGTCGGAATTCCAGCGCTCCACGTCGTGTGGGTCGTCGAACCCCTCGTTGACGGGAGCCCCGATCGTCCTGATGGCCGGTACGACCCTGCGCATCAACCGGCTGGAGAGCTTGGAGAAGCCCAACAGGAGGATCTCGCCTCTCTCGAAGTGGGCGGTGATCCGGCGCAGCAGCCTGACGAAGGTGGGCCTGGTCATCCACGGGTAGAGCCCGTCCATGACCACGACCACCGGCCGATCCGCCGGCAGCGCCTCCAGCCAGCCGTCCTCGTCGAGTGACAGGGCCAGCGCGTGGACGCGGTCGGTCTCGTCGTAGAGCTTCGCGCGTACGGCCATGATGCCGGGCAGGTCCACGTCGTACCAGTCCACGCCGGGCGGGGGGTCGATCCGGTAACCGCGGCTGTCCAGCCCACATCCGAGGTCGAGCACGACCGCGTCCGGGTGGCGGGCGACGAACCGGCGCACCCATCGGTCGAAGTGGACGGCCCTGATGCTGACGTTGAGCCGCTCCTTCTCCTCCAGCCGGGGAGTCGGCTGCAGGCGCCGCCAGTCGTAGTCGAGGGCCTGGGCGGCCTTCTCGGCGTACGGGTCTCCCAGGATGGGGTCGTCCGACCTGGCGTCCAGTGCCCGTGCGTGCAAGGTGATGAGAGAGGTCTCCTCGATGCCGGAGAGCCCGGCCGTACTGATGCCTGGCATGGCAACCGCCGTTTCCCTGATCGCTGAAAACTTTACCAACGATAGCTTTAATGCGGCCGTGCGGCTCTGGCAAGCGCTAAATAGCAAGATCCTTGGATGATTACGTGATTCACGGTTAATATGATCAAGAGGGCGTGGCCGGATCAGGTACGGTCGACGCGTCGTGGATGGACGGAGGGGCGGGGCGGATGCCGGAGGTTGAGCAGACGCGATCGCGTCCACGACGCGGCAGGCCGCCGGGAAACCGGCGCGCGTTGATCCTTCGCGAAGCCGCCCGTCTGTTCCACGAGCGCGGATTCCACGGGACGAGCATCATCCAGATCGGTGCCGCGGCCGGAGTGAAGGGGCCGACGGTGTATCGGCACTTCCCCGACAAGAACGCCGTGCTGGTCGCCCTGATCGAGCAGAGCGCGGAGCGCTCCGAAGCGGAGATCGCCGAGATCGTTCGCGAGGGAGGAAGCCCGCGCGAGGTTCTGGAGCGGCTGGTCCACGCCCAGGTCCGCCAGGCCGTCGACGACGGTCCGCTGTCCGCGGTCGCCGCCCGTGAGCTGCGCAGTCTGTCCCCCGAGACGAGCGAGCCACTGCTACGGCGCGGGCGGGCCAACCTCCAGGAGTGGGTGCGCCGAATCGTCGGAGCACGACCCGAGCTGACCGAGGACGAGGCGCGGGCGCTGGCGGTCGGCGCGAAATGGCTGATCTTCACCGTCGCGACCGGCCACGTGGGACTCGACGACCACCTGCTGCACCGCCTCATCGTCCGCATGACACTGGCCATGCTCCTGCCCGGCCGCTCGCACCGGGCTCCGGCGGACCCGGCACCCGCGGTGACGCCCGCACCTCTGGCGGACGGCGACCGGCGTGAACTGATCATCCGGGAGGCCGCGTGCCTGTTCGTCGAGAAGGGCTACCACGCGACCGGCATGGACGAGATCGGCGAGGCGGTGGGCGTCACGGGGCCTGCGCTCTACCACCACGTCAAGGGCAAGGACGAGCTGCTGCTGGCGGTACTGCAGGTCGAGGCCGACCGCGCCGAGGCCGAGGTCGCGGAGACGTACGTCGTGGACGGCCCGGCGGAGCGGCTCCTGGAGGCACTGGTACGCAGGCGGGTGCGCAGGGCGCTCACCGACGCCCACCTCATGGCGGTCGTCGAGCGGGAGTCGTACGGCCTGCCGCCGCGACGGCGACAGGCGCTGCTCCGCCGCCGACGGCTCAACCACGAGGAATGGACGCATCTCGTCTCCGAGTCTCGTTCCGACCTGCGCGACCCCGAGGCCCGCGCGGTGGTCGACGGAGTCAGGGCCCTCATCTTCGGCCTCGTCATGTCCGGCACGTCACTCGTCGGCGACCGGCTGGAGGCCGTGACACTCGATGCGGCGCTCGCCGTACTGTTCCCGGCCGAGGCGGGGGAAGCCGTCGGCCGGCCGAGGTCGTGTGGTTAGGTGGCGCATGGACATCGACCTTGACGCGCTCCGTGCCGCGTTCGACGTCGGGACGTGCGCGCCGCCCCTGGGCTGGGAAGCCGTGCGTGCCTTCGAGGCGGAACACGGGATCGTCCTGCCGGAGCCGTACCGGACGTTCGTCGCCGAGGTCTGTGACGGGTCCCGCTCGGGGCCGCCGGACTTCGGGCTGGTGCCGTTGGCCGAGCTGCCCAGGGACTGGGGGGACCGTCGGCCGCGACGGGTCCTGGCCCTGCCCTTCCCGCTGACGGCGGTGTGGGCATGGGAGGACGATCCACGCCCGTCGGAGGAGATCGACCCTCTGCTCGAACGGGTCTTCTACCACGGCTCGATCGTGCTGGGCACCGACGGGTGCGGCATGTACTGGCACCTCGTCGTCAGCGGCCCACACCGGGGGCACGTCTGGCAGATCAGCGGCGAGGGCGCCGTCCCCTTCGGCGCGGAGTTCGGTACCACCACGGGGAGTTCGGGGTTCGCCGGATGGGTCGAGCACTGGGTCGCGGGGAGGCCCTGGTTCGACGTCTGAGGGTCGCGGCGCGGCGCCGTCCGGTCGAGCCGCTCACCGGGCGCGACCGGCGACCACGGCGGGATCAGGCGCGACCGTGACCCGGCACGACCAGGCCGCCCTCGTAGGCCGCGATCACGGCCTGCACCCGGTCACGCAGGCCGAGCTTGGTGAGGATGTTGCTGACGTGGGACTTCACGGTGTGCTCGCTGAGGACCATCGTGGCGGCGATCTCGGCGTTGGACTGTCCCAGGGCGATCATCCGCAGGGTCTCCTGTTCCCTGGCGGTCAGCATGTCGAGTTCTCCGGCCGGTGGCCTCACGGCCTGGACCCGGGAGGTGAACTCGGCGATCAGCTTGCGGGTGGCCGAGGGGGCCAGCAGCGACTCACCGGCCGCCACCACGCGTACGGCGTGCACCAGGTCGTCCCGCCGTACGTCCTTGAGCAGGAACCCGCTCGCGCCCGCCCGCAGCGCCTCGAACACGTAGTCGTCGAGGTCGAACGTGGTCAGCATGAGCACCCGGCACGGCGTCTCGGCCGAGACGATCCCGGCCGCCTCGATGCCGTCCATCCTGGGCATCCGGATGTCGAGCAGCAGCACGTCCGGCCTGTGCGCGCGGGCCGCCTCGACGGCCTCGACCCCGTCCCCCACCTCGGCGACGACCTCGATGTCGGGCTGGGCGTCGAGGATCATGCCGAACCCGGTCCGGACGAGCTCCTGGTCGTCGGCGATGACGACACGCAGGCCGCTCACGCCGCCACCCCGAGGGGAAGACGGACGACGACCTCGAAGCCGGGGCCGTCGGAGCGCGGTCCCGCCGAGGCGGTGCCGTGGCAGGCGGCGGCGCGCTCACGGATGCCGATCAGGCCGTTACCGCCACGGGGGAGCGCGCGCGAGGCTCCCTTGCCGTCGTCGGTGATGTGGATCATGAGTTCGTCGTCCCGCCAGTCGAGTCGGATGTCGGCGCGGGTGGCGCCGGAGTGCTTGACGATATTGGTGAGCGCCTCCTGGGTCACCCGGTAGGCCGCGACGTCGACGTCACCGGGGAGCGGGACGGGGGTGCCGGTGACGACGTAGTTCACGGCCAGCCCGGGGTTCGCGACCTGGTCGGTCAGACCGGGCAGGTCGGCGATCGTGGGCTGCGGCGCGCGCTGCCCCTCGCCCTCCTTGAGCACGCCGAGCAGCCTGCGGAGCTGAGTCATCGCGTCGCGCCCCGAGGCGGCGATCGCGTCGAACGTGGCCTCGGCCCGGTCGGGATCGGTGCGCACCACGACCGGCCCGGCCTCGGCCTGGACGACCATGAGGCTGACCGCGTGGGCCAGGATGTCGTGCATGTCCCTGGCGATGCGGGCCCGCTCACGCTCCACGGCCCGTTCGGCCTCGATCCGGCGTTCGCGCTGGAGCTGGGCGGCCCGCTCCTCAAGGGCGGCGGCGTGGCTCCGGGAGACGGCCGCGGCCCGGCCGACGGCGTAGGCGGCGACGAACAGCACGACGCCGCGCACCGCCGTGTCGGACGACCCGGTGAACGCGAGCCCGCCGACGGTGGCCACGGCCAGCGCGATGACACGCGGCCACCAGGAGGCGTAGGCGGCGGCGGAGTACATCGCCACCAGCGCGCCGTACCAGACGGGCTGGGCGGCGACCCGGTCGGACAGGTCGTAGAGGGCGACGGCGCCGAGGGTGACGATGAGCGTGACCACCGGTGCTCGCCGCCGCCACATCAGGGGTACGGTCGCCGCGAGCACGACGGCGTACCCCCACCAGCTCAACGACTCCTG
Organism: Streptosporangium sp. NPDC049376; assembly: GCF_044466505.1. Lineage (NCBI taxonomy): Bacteria > Bacillati > Actinomycetota > Actinomycetes > Streptosporangiales > Streptosporangiaceae > Streptosporangium > Streptosporangium sp. NPDC049376. The sequence continues at coordinate 98,817 of NZ_JBITMT010000022.1, forward strand.
GGCGGCGGAGAGGAGCGGCCAGAGTTGGACCACCAGGACCAGCGCGGTGAGTGCCACGTCCAGCTGGAGTGCCGGGATGGCGCGCAGCCGATCAAAAAGGGGCATAAGGCGCATTCTCTACTCGTCACACAGAAGCCGGTACGGCGGGCTCGACCACACGGTGCCGACCGTCGGCCAGACGGGACTCGCGGGACACCCGGGCCAGTGCCAGGAAGGAGACCAGCAGGCAGGCGCCGCCCAGCGGCATCAGGTCCTTGTCCACGAACGGCACCAGCACGTCGGCGATCACCAGGACGGGCGTCCACGCCTTGACGCGGCGCTGGGCCGCCAGCTGTACGACCAGGCCGATCTGGGCGACGAAGAACAGCAGCGGACCGAAGTCGTAGACCACCTGCTGAACGCCGGGAACCGCCTGGACCTGGTCGAACAGCACGCCCATCTCGGCGTGGTCGGCTGCCTGGAACCCCAGGACGATGTCGATGGAGAACTGGGCGATCAGTGTGGCGATGCCGACATATCCGGCGGAAGCCAGCCCGGTGGCCAGGGGCCCGCGACCGGCCAGCCTTCGCATCTCGTGGAACGCCATGGCGAAGAACACCAGGGCACCGATGAAGGCCAGGTGCCCGGTCGTCCAGGCGACGCCGGGGCCGCGGACGCCGTCCAGGCCGTCGAGGATGCGGAGCACGCCGTAGGCGAAGGTGAGGACGGGGGCGGCGACGAAGGCGATACGGGGGTTCATCTCGTTGACTCCTTGGTGAGGCTGACCTCCTTAATCCTGGTTTTTCACGACTTTGTGGACATCGCCGCGACGAGCGAACTCCCACCCCCCTCTCAGGAGGGATCCACCGGACCGGACAGGCTCCTGAGAGGGGGGTCCCCACCGGTCTTGCCGACGGAGTGCCGTCACCCCGAGGGCTCTCATCGGCTCGTCGCGCCGTCCCCTTAGGAGGTCCCGTCGGAGACGGACGTGAGGGACCATCCCCGCATGCGCGGGGAACACAGAGCCTTGATCAGCTCGTCACGGTCCACACCGGGACCATCCCCGCGTGCGCGGGGAACACCCTTGTTGACCTGAGGGTTTATCGGCGGGGAGGGCTGAAATTCATTACTTCTGTTGAGTTGGACATCTCGGGCATGGTGTCTCTTGGGGAGAGGCGAATGCTGGTAGCCAGGGTAGTGATCGGCCGGGCTCTGGGTGGCTTCGTGGGGTGGGTGTCCACAGCCTGTGGGATCAACGCGGGTCGTACGGATGAAAAGGCCTCAGGCCCGGGTTCGGGGTGACCGGGCCTGAGGGGTTCGGGGTGACCGGGCCTGAGGGGTTCGGGGTGTTGGGTCAGCCGATGGCGTAGGCGCGGGTGATCGTCTGGGTCAGGTCGGTGCCCGAAGGGTCGGTCACGGTCGCGCGGAGGGAGACGAAACCGGGCGTACGCGGGTTCGGCACCATGCTGGTCCACCCGGAGCCGGTACGGATGACCGGGATCCGACGCCAGTGCGCCCCGTCGTCGACCGACATCTCCAACCGGATCGAGGTCCGGCTCGACGACCACCCCGAAGTCCCGGCCGAAGACCTGGTCGAGGAACCAGAGGAAGTCCCGGCCGAAGAGCCGGCCGAGGAACCAGAGGAAGGTGCGGCCGAAGAAACAGAGGAAGACGCGGCCGAGGAGTCCGAGGAAGGCCCGGCCGACGGTGAGGAGCCGGGGTTGTGGTCGAGCCAGAGGGGGAGCCGGGTCAGGCTGCCGGGCTTGGCGCGGTTGAAGGGGTCCAGGCCCGCTGGGCCGTACCGGACGGCGGTCAGGGGGAGCGGCTGTTCCTTGGCCGTGGTCGCCGAGCGGAACGTCCAGGCGGACTCGACGGCGGTGGACAGTGTCGAGTACGGCACCTGCCTGCGCATCGACGCGGTCAGCGTGTAGGTCCCCGGCCCGGCGGGGAGGGCGGTACGGAGTTCGCAGGTTCGCGTGTCGAAGGCGTCACAGTCGACGAGGTCGGCCGTGGCCAGCGTCTTTCCGTCCCCGGTGAGGGTGGCGGTACCGGTCGCGGCGCTGTCGGAGCCGGTTCTCTCCCGGCCGCCGTCGGCGAACATCCCCGCCCCGGTGAAGAGCAGTTCGTCGCCGGTGCGGCCGCCGTTCGGCAGCAGGAACGACGGACCTGTGACGGCGGCGTTCACGGTCTCGCCGGTCTGTCCGCGCCTGGCGAGCCCGCCCGCGCCGAAGACGATGGAGCCACCGACCTGCAGGCCGTCCTCGTAGGCCACCCCGGGGGTCCGGTAGTGCACGAGCGTTCCCGGCAGGGGGATGCCCCCGACGGGAATGCCCATGAGTGTGCCGGGGAACTTGTCGGAGGAACGCCCGGACATCGGCGCCCCGGTGGCCGCGGTTCCCGAGGCGCGGTAGGTCGTGGTGATCTTCGCGAGGTCCCGCTTCCTGGCGTCGTAGACGGGGTTGTCGGGGAGGCCGTCGGTGTGGTGGTCCACCAGGTCGTAGACGTAGGGGCTGGGCGTGACGTCCTTGCTCAGCCATGTGGTGTGCAGGTCGTAGGTCAGGCCCGCCAGACGAACCGGGACGAAGCGCTGGGAACCGACGTCAGCAGTCGCGAAAGCCGTTGAGCTCCACGCGCCGTGGACCAGTCCGAGGTCGAAGCCACGTTGGCGTTCGGCGGTCGGGTCGTCGAGGGTGGCCCCGGCCGCTCTGCCCTGACGCGCGTCCGTCGTCAGGCGGAGGTCCGCACCGTCGACCTTGAACGGGGAGACGGCGGTGGTGAAGGAGCTCCTGCCGTCCACCCGTTCCGCTGTCTCGGTGAAGAGGTTCCAGTCGCCCTTGGCGAGCCGTACGGTGGCCGTGCCGTTCTGGAACGCCAGGCCCATGGTCTTGCCCGACTTCGCGTCGTAGATCTCGGCCATCCAGGGATCGACCGGCTGCCCCTGCCTGTCGAGGGCGTTGACGGTGACGTCGTAGGACTCGGGTTCGACGTACGCGCCGGCGAAGGTGCGGACCACGGTGTCACCGGAGGTGGCGGTGACCGTCCCCACGTGCTCTCCCGGGGCCTTGCCGGCCGCGTCGACGGTGACCGTGACCGAGGCCTGTCCTCCGGCGGGCACGTCGAGGCGCTGGGTGCCGAGCCGGAGCACGTCCCCCTCCACGGTCAGGTCGAGGCTGACCGGGGTTTCGCCCGCGTTGGCGTAGGTGATGGTCCCGGTCTTCTCCCGCCCGTCGGGCCCCTTCCAGGGGAAGGCGGCCCAGGTGCCCTCGGACTGGGCCGTGACCTGCTGCCTCAGCGCCCGTCCCACGTCCACCCGCCCGGTGCCCTGCTGGTACGGCGTGGCGCCGGACGTGGGACGGGCGCTGCCGACCAGGGCGGCCTTGAGCCGCTGCCCGGTCCAGTCGGGGTGCCGCTGGGCGAGGATGGCCGCGGCCCCGGCCACGTGTGGTGAGGCCATGGAGGTGCCGCTCGCGGCGACGTGGGGACCGTCGGCGGTGCCCTGGGCCGCCGCCGCGACGATGTCCGTACCCGGTGCGGTGAGGTCCGGCTTGACGGCGTGGTCGCCGATCCGGGGGCCGAGGCTGGAGAAGTAGGCCACCTGGTCCCGCCTGTCGACGGCACCGACCGCGAGGGCGGCGTCGGCGCCGGCGGGGCTGCTCACCGGAAGGCTGCCGCCGTCGTTGCCCGCGGCGACGACGAACAGGGTGCCGGTCTCCGCGGACAGCGTGTTCACCGCCTCCTCCACGGGGTCGATCCCCGGCTGGTCGTCGTAGCCCAGGCTCATGTTGACGATCTTGGCCTTGACCTCGCGGGCGGCCCATTCCATGCCCGCCAGGACGGCGGAGTCCGAGGGACCCAGCTCGCCGCCGACCTTCCCGATGGCCAGCCGGGCACCGGGGGCCACTCCCCGGTACTTCTCCCCGTTGCCCGCGACGATCGAGGCGACGTGGGTGCCGTGGCCAAGGGTGTCGCGGATGTCGGGATCTTCGCTGAAGTTGCGCTCCTGGGTCACCACGCCCTTCAGGTCCGGATGGTCGGGGTCGTAGCCGGAGTCGAGCACGGCGACCGTGACGTCCTTGCCGGTCAGCCCCTGCTTCCACGCCTCGGGGGCGCCGATCTGCGCGGTGCTCCGGTCGAGGCTGAAGGACCGGCGGCCGTCCAGCCAGATCTTGGCGGTAGCCGGAGCCAGGGTACGGCCGCCCGCCAGGTCCTTCCATGCCTGGGCCGCGCCGTTCTTGGGCAGGTGGAAGGCGGCCATGCCGAGGCCGTCGAGCCGCCGCAGACCCCGCGCGCTCCCGAGGGCGGGGGCCGGGCCGTTCTCCGACCGGGTGATCAGTGGGATGTCGGGGGTGTCGGCGTCGCCGTACCGCCACTGGAGCAGTTGGGTGACGTCGAACAGCCGGGGGTCGAGCACGCCCTTGGCGATCAGGGGCTGGGCGTCGGAGGGGGTCACGTGCAGGTGCCCGTCCCGCGTCCGGCTCGCGAAGACGACCTCCGTACGGCCGGGGCCGGGGATGATCCGGTGTCCACGGCCGACGATGACGACGCGGTCCCCGGTGATCAGGGTGACCCCGTCGGCCGGTTGAGGTGGTTGGGAGGGAGGCGTCGGGGTGACGCCCAGGGCCGTCGCCGCGAGAGCGACGGCGAGGAACGGTTTGCCGAAGATCATGGCCTTCCTAGGGGTTGAGGGGGATGTGTTCGCCCAGGGTCACGCCTTCGCGAGCCCTTCCAGGTCACCGTGGGCGAACGCGGAATGTCGTTACTTGGGAAGCTCGTCCGTCCACTCGGTGGCCAACGCGATGGCATCCTTGGACCAGGTCACGCTTCCGTCTCCGCCGAGAAGGAAGTTGGTGCGCTTCACCTGGGCGGTCTCGGGGTCGACGACCAGCTTGATCTCCCAGCCGTGGTCGTCGGGATCGGGGATGGCCAGTGCCTGGCCGCCCTCGACCGCGCCCGTGCTCCTGACCTCCGGTGTCGTGGCGAGCGCCTTGAACGCCGCGGCGCGGACCTCGGGGGGCGTCGGCAGTTCGGAGATGAGCGTGATCAGGGGGAAGAGCGGTTCGTCTCGCTGCTCGGACAGGCTCATGTCGTCGGGGTTTCCCTGACGCTGGACGATCCAGGTCTTCAACGCCTCGGTCGGTCGGCAGCCCTGCGAGGTCGTCGAGGCTGATGTCCGCGCCCTTGAGGGAGAGCGGGTTCCTGCTCTGCAGGACGGTGTCGGCGGGGTCTCCCGGCATGGCTCTGGTCCAGCGTCGGCCGTCACGTCTGGTCCAGCTCTCTATCGGAGGTATGTCCGAGTTCAGGAAGGTGGACGTGACGTGCCAGTAGGTCCCGGTCGTCTGGGGCGTGCGTTCCGCGCTGACGGCCGCCATGAGCAGGATCTCCTTGCCGGAGAGGTCGCCGACCGAGACGGCGGCCGAGGTGACCGTGGCCGCCAGGGCGACCGAGGGCACGAGCCAGTTGACGCGGCGGCGGTGCCGGGTGCGGCCGTCGATCCGATCCTGCAGCCGTCCCCGGCTGCGCAGGAGGACCTCGCGGGACGGTTCGGGCTTGGTGAGCAGGGCGGCGATGTCGTCCAGGTCATCCACGGACCTTCTCCTTGTCGATGAGGGTGAGGATCTTCGCGCGTGCCCGGCTGAGCCGGGACCCCACGGTGCCGACGGCGATGCCGAGCGCCCTGTAGTGCCGTGTCTCCTTGCGCCTGTGCCTGGCGATCAGATTGGTGGCGATGCCGAAGAGCCAGGGCCGCAACTCCCCGAGTACCGGGTCGAAACGGTCACGTCGGTCGAAGGCCACCAGGAACGTCTCGGCCGCGATGTCCTCGGCGATCTGCGTGTCCAGCCGCCCGGCGACGTACAGGTGGACGTCACGGTGGTAGCGGTCGTGAACGACGGTGAACAGGTCGGGGTCCCGCCGGTAGCGGGCGACGAGTTCGGCGTCGGTCAGCTCATCCGCTTCGGTGATCAAGCTCTTGTCTCCGACATGAGCCTGCCTTTCGGTCGGTGGGTGCTCTCACCATCTCTTCGCCGCAAAGCCAGATCATCTTCCCGTAGGGCAGAAACCCATCCCGCACAGCAGAAAGCCGCCGCGTCCCTCCGGCTCAGCGGGGACGCGGCGGCCGTACGGCGACGCCTCACCGTTGTCCGTGCGACCCTCGCAGGGCGAGGGCCGTGGTGACCGTACCGAGGACGGTGACGACGGCGAGACCGAGGACCATGGAGCGGGCGGAGGCGACCAGGGACGAGCCGCCGAGACTGAGCAGGATGCCCGCCAGGGCCGAGGCGACGGTGTAGGCGATGAGCTGGGTGGTGCTGAGCGCCGCGGCGGCCTTGGCGCCCTCCCGTTCGTCGTCGGTGCTGCGCATCGCGGCGACGCTCAGGTGCGGGTAGGCGACGCCGATCCCGACCCCGGCCAGGACCAGGACGGCCGCCCAGAGCGCGACGAGCGGCCCGGAGGCGTCCGCGCTCTGGAGGAAGCCGTACGCGAGCAGACCGGCGGGCAGCAGGAACGATCCGCAACGGACGGCCAGGGTCTTGGACCGTTCGGCGGTGATGCCCACGCTGAACAGCTGGGAGACGACCCAGCCCGCGGAGACGGCGGCGCCGAGGAAGCCCGCGACGAGCGGGTTGAGGCCGCCGAGCCGCTGGCCGAACAGCGGGATGAAGTTCTCCGTCATGACCCCCGCGCACAGCACCGCGACGGTCAGGTAGATCCACTTCAGGCCGTTGCCCCCGAGATAGGTCAGCCGGGGGAGCACGGTCGCGGCACCACGCCTGTCGACGACGACGAACGCGACGACGAGCACGGCGCCGACGGCCACCCCGCCGAGGGTTCCCCAGCCCTGGGGCAGGGTCGAGGCGACGCTGAACGCCGCGGCCGCGAGGGTCAGCACGGCCAGCGAGAGCACGGGTACGGCTTCGCGGTCCGCCTCGGACCGGGTGTGGCCGGGAAGCGCGCGGCGGGCCAGGGCCGCCAGGACGAGCGCGACGGCGGCGAGCAGGCCGAAGGCCCACCGCCACGCGCCGAGCTGGGCGAACAGGCCGCCGAGGGTGGGGCCGACGAGGGTGCCCACACCCCACATGGCCGAGACGAGTCCCGCCGCGCGGGCCCAGAGCCGGTCGGGCAGCGCGCCCCGGATCACCGCGTATCCGAGCCCGGCCAGCAGGCCGCCGCCGAAGCCCTGCACGACCCGGCCGACGAGCAGGAGTTCCATCGTGGGGCTCAGCGCGTTCAGGGCGGCCCCGGCGGCGAAGACGAGGAAGCCCAGGACGTAGGCGCCGCTCGCCCCGAGGGACACGAGGAGGCGGCTGACGAGCATCGAGGCGATGACCGCGGCCATGAGGAAGCCGGTCGCGACCCAGGCGTAGTACCGCTCTCCGCCGACCTCCTGGACGATCGAGGGCATCAGGGCCGCGGTGAGGTAGAGGTTCATCGCGTAGAGCGCGACGCCTCCGGCGAGAACGAGCGCCGCGGCCAGGTGATCACGGCGGAACAGGTCTCCCCAACTGCCTGGGCGAGGACCTTTTTCCGGGGAGCGCGGAGGTGTTTTCCCGATATCTTCCGTGGATGACGCTGCCATGGCCGGTAAGCTATGACCTCAAGTCCACTTGAGGTAAAGAGGGTATGGACAAGCTCACGCCGACGGACCTTCTCAGCGTGGGAGAGGTGGCCCGCCGCGCGGGTGTCGCCGTCTCCGCGCTGCACTTCTACGAGCAGCAGGGCCTCATCGTCTCCGAACGTACGGCGGGCAACCAGCGCCGCTACCGCAGGCACGTCCTGCGACGCATCTCGTTGATCCTGGTCGCCAAACGCATGGGCATCCCGCTGGCGGAGGTCGCCCAGGTCTTCGAGGGCCTGCCCGGCGACCGGATGCCCTCCAAGCGGGACTGGGAGCGCATCTCGCGCCGCTGGGCCGCCCTCCTTGAGGCCCGCCGCCGGGAGATCGAACGGCTCGAACGGGAGCTCACCGGATGCATCGGCTGCGGCTGTCTGTCCCTGCGGCGCTGCCGCGTCCTCAACCCGCAGGACAGCCTGGCGGAGGAGGGGACGGGCGCCACGCGACTGCCTCCGGCTCTCCCCGGAGAGGACGAGTGACCCTTTCCTGAGGCCTTGGGGCGCGTTGACCGTTTGGGTGGAATCCCAGTTCGAGGGATATTTACTGTTAGTAAAGTTTCCTTTATATTTGGATTTCCCCCCAGCGAAGGAATCAACATGCGCAGAACGATCTCAGTCGCATCAGCGACGGTCATCGCGTTCGCCACGGTGTTGCTCACCGCCACGCCCGCGTCGGCGCACGGTTACATCACCTCTCCTCCCAGCAGGCAGGCCCTGTGCGCTCAGGGCAAGGTCTCCAACTGCGGCCAGATCATCTGGGAGCCCGCGAGCGTCGAGGGCCCGAAGGGCCAGCACAACTGCAGCGGTGGTGACGCCCGCTGGTCCCCGCTGGACGACGACAGCAAGGCGTGGCCGGTCACCAACGTCGGCAGCAGCGTCACGTTCAACTGGCGGATCGAGGCCCGCCACTCCACCAGCACGTGGCAGTACTACGTCGGCAACACCCGCGTCGCGGAGTTCAACGACCGTGGCAAGATTCCCGGCTCCACGGTCTCGCACGTGGTGAACCTCGGCAACTACAGCGGCCGTCAGAAGATCTACGCCATCTGGAACATCGCCGACACCGCGATGGCCTTCTACAACTGCGTCGACGTCAACGTCGGTGGCGGTCCCGACCCGTCGCCGACCCCCACCGTGACCCCGACCGTCACGCCGACCGCGACCCCCACCGTGACCCCCACGGCCACGCCGACCGTGACCCCGACCGTCACGCCCACCCAGGGCCCGGCCTCCCCGTGGGCCGCCGGCACCGTCTACACGTCGGGCGCCCTGGCGATCTACAACGGCACCACCTACCGCTGCCTCCAGCAGCACACCGCCCTCCCCGGCTGGGAGCCGCCGAACGTCCCGGCCCTCTGGCAGCGCCAGTGATCCGGTGACGCCAGTACGTCACTGAGAGCCCGCGCCCCCTTCACCGGGGACGCGGGCTCTCCCCTTTTCCCACGGAGACCACCATCCGGGACCACCATCCGGGACCACGACCCGGAACCGCCGGCCGGGCCGTACGTCCGGAGCCGTCAGGCGGGCCGTACGGTCGCCGGAACCCCTCGTTCGGGCTGTTTGTCGGTGGTGGGGGGTAACGTGCCGGGTGTGAGCGACGAGCACCATCCCTACGAGGGCGAGCGCTGGCAGCCCGGCGACCTCGTGCTGGACGCCGAGGGCGGCCTGTTCACCCGCGCGGGCCTCGCCGACCAGGCCAGAGGCAAGCCCTGGGGTTACCCCGACAACCGCACCCGCTGTCTCACCGGTGAGCCCTTCGTTCCCGAGGGCATCGCCGGTGAGGACTTCCCGATCCGCCCGCTCACCCTCATGCTCCGCGACGGCCGCCCCATCCTGCCCGGGGTCCCCGACGACATCTCCGCCATCGACGGCACGGCCGCCCGCGACGCCGCCGTGGCCTCCGGGGTCGGCGGCCTGTTCCTCGCCGCGACCGCCTTCGACCCGGACGGCGCCGGTGACGTCAGGGCCGCCAGACTCCGCGCCGACCTGCTCGACAGCGTCGTCATCGTCGACAACGTCCGCGACCTGCACCGCATGTTCCGCGGCGCCGCCGACGGCCTCCTCGTCGCCCTCGCCGAGGCCCAGCAGAACGACCCCGACCTCTGACCCACCCGGTTCAGAGCTCGCCGGTCAGCATGGCACGGGCCACCCGGTCCCTGACCCCCGCCAACTCGGCCTCGACTTCAACCGACCCCGTCAGCGGATCTCGGCGCGGGACACGCGGAGCGCGCCCAGGGCCGCCGGGAGGGCGATCCACAGCAGGACCGACGTGGCCAGCCGTACGGCGTCGCCGCCCGTCATGGTGCCGGTCGCCAGAGGGCCGGTCGTGTTGCCCAGGTCGAACCACTCCGCCAGGACGCGGCCGGTCTCGCCGAGTCTGCTGACGACGCTCCACAGCATCGTGTTGGTCAGGCAGACCACGATCGCGACGGGGGCGTTCAGGGACAGCAGGCCGAAGGCGGAGCCCATCGCGGTCAGCAGGACGAACGTCGCGGCCATGCCGGGCAGGGCCAGGGGAGGGACGGCCCAGTCGGCCGGGACGTGCCGGACGGCGGCGACGACGGCCGTGGCCGGCACCGCCACGAGCAGCGCGAACACCGTGGCCACCACGGCGACGGCCAGCGGCGGCAGGAACTTGGCGGCCAGCACCCGCGTCCTGCGGGGTTCGAGCGTGAACGTGGTCAGGGCGGTCCTGTGGCTCCATTCGCCGGTCACCGACAGTACGGCGAGCACGGGCAGCAGGATGCCGAACCCGATCCCGGCCGTGCCGGTCAGGGTGAACAGCCGGGGACCGGCGACGAGGCCACGTCCGACGACGGAGGCGACCGTCAGCGCGACCAGGACCGCCGTCAGGACCTTCCCGCTCCGGGTGTCGAAGATCTTGCGGGTCTCGACGAGCAGCAGCCTGTGGAAGGGGATCGAGGTCACGCCGCGCTCCGGTCCGTGTCGGAGGTGAGGTTCAGGAAGACTTCTTCGAGCGAACGGCCGCCGCCGAGCCCGTCGACCGACCCCTGGGCGAGGACCCGGCCCCGGCCGATCATCACGACGTGGTCGGCGATCTGCTCCACCTCGTGGATCAGATGCGAGCTGAGCAACACCGCGCAGCCGGAGTCGGCCAGGTGGCGCAGCAGTTCGCGCAGCCACCGGATGCCCTGCGGGTCGAGGCCGTTGGCGGGTTCGTCCAGGATGAGCGTCCCGGGGCGGCCGAGGAGCGCGTGGCCGATGCCGAGCCGCTGCCGCATCCCCAGCGAGTAGCCGCCGACCGGGCGCCGCGCCTCCTGGCCGGTGAGCCCGACCAGGTCGAGGATCTCCCCGACCCGCGACTCCGGCAGGCCGAGCGTCGTCGCGCCGAGCCTCAGCACCTCCCGCCCGCTGCGGCCCGGATGCAGGGCGCCCGCGTCGAGCAGCGCCCCGACCCGGGTCCCGGGGTTGCCCAGCCCGCCGTACGGCAGGCCGTACACGGTGGCGGAGCCGGAAGTGGGGCGGGAGAGACCGACCAGGACGCGCAGGGCCGTGGACTTGCCCGCGCCGTTCGGCCCGAGGAACCCGGTGACGCCGCCGGGCTCGACCGTGAAGGACACGTCGTCGAGTGCCCGGACCCCTCGGTAGACCTTGCTTACGTGACTGAACTCGATCATGCGTCAAGTCCACCGGATCCGGCGCCGCCGGTCATCGTCCCTGGGGCGAGAGGGATACCGACCCAGGTATCGCCTTCGGAGGTCAGGGTGTGGACCCAGGTCGCTGGGGGCACAGGGCGGCGTTTCCTAGGCTGGTGGCGTGCGGGAGAACACACCACTGGACCGGCGGGGCGAGGCCCTGCGCTATCTGTGCGCGGCGCTGCCCATGCTGTTCTACGGCGTCATCCTGGTCATGGGGGCGTCGCGTTCGCCGGACCGGCTCGTCCCCATGCTGGTCGACATCCCGCTCGGGGTGGCGGGGCTGGTCCTGATGCGCTGGCGCCGCCGCCTGCCGTGGCAGACCGCGCTGGCCACGGCCCTGCTGACCAGCTTCTCCGTCACCGCGACCGGCCCGGCCCAGGTCGCCTACGTCTCCCTGGTCACGCACCGCAGGTGGCGCTGGACGCTGCCGGTCGCGGTCGCGTCATGGCTGTTCCTGCTGGTCAACACCACCCGGTACGGCCTCACCTCGGCGGCCGTCGTCAGCCAGGTCACCGGGACCGTGATCCTGGGCGGCCTGACCCTCTTCGGGCTGTATCTCCGGGGGCTGCGCGACCTGGAAGCCTCCCGGCGGGAGGCCGGGCTGGCCGCCGAGCGCGAACGACTGCAGCAGATCGAGCAGACCAAGCTGGCCGAGCGGGCGAAGATCGCCCAGGAGATGCACGACGTCCTGGCCCACCGGATGTCGCTGCTGTCGATGCTCGCCGGGGGCCTGGCCTACCGCAAGGACCTGGGCCCCGAGGAGACCCGGGAGATCGCGCTGGCGATCCAGGAGAACGCCCACCGGTCGCTCAACGAGCTGCGGGCCGTACTCGGCACGCTCAGGAGGGACGGCGCGCTTGAGGCGCCGCAGCCGGGCCTTGAGCACATGGGGGCGCTGTTCGAGGAGGTGCGCGCGGCCGGGCAACGGGTCGAGGTCGCCGACACCGTCGAGGACCGGGAGTCGCTGCCGACGCAGACCGGCCGCCACGCCTACCGCATCGTCCAGGAGGCCCTGACCAACGCGCGCAAGCACGCGCCGGGCAGTGAGGTGGCGGCCGAACTGGACGGCAGGCCGGGCAAGGGGCTGCGCATCCGGGTGAGCAACCCGGTGTCGTGGGGGACGCCCCCGAGCCCCGGCGGGGAGCACGGGGGGCACGGGCTGGTCGGCCTGGCGGAACGGACCAGGATGGCCGGGGGCACGCTCGACCACGCCGTACGGAAAGGACGCTTTGTTCTCGATGTCCATCTTCCGTGGGAGGCTTGACCCGTGATCCGGCTGGTGATCGTGGACGACGACCCGATGGTGCGCACCGGGCTGCGGCTCATCCTCGGCGGCGAGCCCGACCTGGAGATCGTCGGGGAGGCCGGGGACGGCCTGCGGGCCATGGCCGTGATCCGCGACCTCGAACCCGACGTCGTGCTGATGGACATCCGGATGCCCGAGCAGGACGGGCTGACCACGACCGAACTGCTGCTGTCCGAACCGGACGCCCCCAGGATCGTCGTGCTCACCACCTTCGACGCCGACGACATGGTGTTGCGGGCGTTGCGGCTCGGCGCCGCGGGCTTCCTGCTGAAGGACACGCCGCCGCCCCGGATGGTCGAGGCGGTCCGCGCCGTCGCCAGGGGCGAGGCGGTGCTCTCGCCGAGCGTCACCCACCAGGTGATCGCCGCCGCGACCGGCGGGCCGTACGGCGCGCAGGGGCCGCACGGCCCGTATGACGTGGGGGCGCGGCGGGAGCTGGACAGGCTCACCGAGCGTGAGCGCGAGGTGGCGGTCGAGGTGGCGCGGGGCGGTTCGAACACCGAGATCGCCGAACGTCTCCACATGAGCGTGGCGACCGTCAAGGCGAACGTCACCCGGATCTTCGCCAAGCTCGGGGTGGAGAACCGCGTCCAGGTCGCGATGAAGGTCCGTGACGCCGGGCTGCTGTGACCCGCTTGGTCCAGGAGGCACGGCTTGCCCTGGAGTGGACTCCAGCACCTAGAGTGCCGGTCACCGAAAACGACCATCGAAGGAGCACGACCGTGCGCTACCGCGTTCTCGGCGGCACCGGCATCGAGGTGAGCGTCCACTGTCTGGGCACCATGATGTTCGGCGCGGTGGGAAACCCCGACCATGACGAGTGCGTCCGGATGATCCACACCGCGCTCGACCAGGGCGTCAACTTCGTCGACACCGCCGACATGTACTCGGCGGGCGAGTCGGAGGAGATCGTCGGCAAGGCGCTGCTCGGCCGCCGCGACGAGGTCGTCCTCGCGACCAAGGTCCACTTCCCGATGGGCGAGGGCCCCAACCGGAGCGGCAACTCCCGGCGCTGGATCGTCAAGGAGGTCGAGGAGAGCCTCAGGCGGCTGAGGACCGACTGGATCGACCTCTACCAGGTCCACCGCCCCGACCACAGGACCGACATCGAGGAGACCCTCTCCGTCCTGAGCGATCTCGTACGGCAGGGCAAGATCCGCGCCTTCGGCTGCTCGTCCTTCCCCGCCGAGGAGGTCGTCGAGGCCTACCACGTCGCCGAACGCCGGGGACTGATGCGCTTCAGGACCGAGCAGCCGCCGTACTCGCTGCTGGCCAGGGGAGCGGAGCGCTCGGTGCTGCCGACCTGCCGGCGACTGGGCATGGGGGCGCTCACCTGGAGCCCGCTGGCCTGGGGCTTCCTGAGCGGCAAGTACCGCAAGGGGCAGGACATCGACCTCACCACGGGCCGCGCCGCCCTGGCGCCCGCGCGTTTCGACCCCGCACTGCCGTTGACCGCGACCAAGCTCGACGTCGTCGAGCAGCTCGTCGAGGTCGCCGACGGACTCGGCTGCACGCTGCCCGAGCTGGCCGTCGCCTTCCCCGCCGCGCACCCGGCCGTCACCTCCGTGATCATCGGGCCGCGGACCCCCGCCCAGCTCGACGCGACGCTGAAGGGGGCCTCGCTCGTCCTCGACGACGCGACCCTCGACCGGATCGACGAGATCGTGCCGCCCGGCACCGACGTCTACCACCCGGACGGGGCCTGGCAGCCGCCCGCGCTGACCGACGTGGCGCTGCGCCGCCGTACGACGGACGACCGCGCCGCGGTCTGATCCGTCCTGCCCTGATCTGTTCCGTGGCGGGGGGTCGGCTGCTCCCGCGACGGAAGTCTTCCGCGGCGAGGTTCGGCCGTTCCCGCGGCGGGAGTCTTCCGTGGCGGGGGGTCAGCCCTTCCCGCGGCGGAAGAAGGAGCGTCTCCTCCGGGTCGGGGGTTCGGAGGAGGCCGGGGGGTCCTCGACGGGATGGCGTTCGCGCCACTCGGCGAGGACCTCCTCGACGTCGAGGGTCGGCTGGAAGACCGGCGGCCCCGACAGGGGTTTGCCGTGGGCGACGCGGATGCGGGCGTTGAGCTCGTCGATGATCTTCCGGGCCTCGGCCTCGGTGCGCGCGTCCACCGCCGTCGCCCTGGAGTCCTCGGCGTCCTTGCGCAGGGCGAGCGTCCCCGGCAGCGGGAAGGAGAGGTTCTCCTCCTGCATCTTCCGCTTGATCCACCACATCTCGTCGTCCTGCTTGCCCCCGCCGGGGATGGGCTTGCCGGCACCGGGCAGGTTGTCGAACTCGCCGCGTTCGGTGGCCTCGCGGATCTGCCGGTCGATCCACGTCTCGAAGCTGACGCCGAGGGGTTTGCGCTCTGTCACAAGGCACCTCCGTATCGCGGCCGGTGTTCTTTTCCGAGGATAACCAGGCAGATGTTCCGCCCCGGATCCGAGGCCAAGATCCGGGAAAACGGATTCTCCCGACGTCGGCCATGTGCGGAGGGCCACCGGAAAGAGAACGTCGGTTTGGTTTCGGCCGTGCTTCGTCGGTCTGCCTGGCCATTCAGGGTCTTGGCGAGGATGGTCGCCGTGGAATCGCAGTCCCTCGACGATGTCTCTCATGGTGTTCGTGGTGGTGGCTGACGTGAACTGATAGCGCCTATTTTCCTATGAAAGTGGATATTTACCCGAAAATCTATTTGTAGACCCTTATTTCGTGGCCTGGGCATCGTCGTTGACCTGTCCTCGACAGAGATGACAGGTCAAGCTGACAAAGGGGAAGCGGATGACGGAAGCCGTTATGCCTGAGTACCGGGCGATGATTTCCGGTGACATCGAGGACTACAGCTCACGCAACGCCGGCGAACAGGCCGTTCTGCAGACGACCCTGGCCGGCCCTCCTTGACACCGCCGCCAGGGAGGCGGGGCTCGAACGCCCACGGTGGTGGCGGCAGGTGTCCGGTGACGGGGAGTTCTCGGTGCTAACCGAGCCCGCCTCCGTGCTTGACCTGGCCGGCCCGTTCGTACACGAGCTCGACGTCGCCCTGGCCGTGTGCAACCGCAGGCGGTACGGCGACAACTGGACCCGGGTACGGCTGCGCGTAGCCCTGCACGTGGGGCCCGTGCTCCCTGCCGGACCCATGGGTATCCCCGGTCCGCACGCCGTACAGGTGAACCGACTGGTCAACGCTCCCGCCGTTCGCGAGGCCATGCGGGCGCGCCCGGCTGTCGACCTCGCCGTGATCGTCTCCGACCGAGTCTTCGACGACTACCTGTCCCAGGGATACGGTTACTCCCGGCCGTCACGGTTCCGTCCCATGACGGTTGAAGCCGGAAGACGGCGCTTCTCGGCCTACCTCGACCGTAGGATCCTGCCGGGACCACGTAGGTGGATCTTTAGCTGAGCGAACCCGGTTTCGGTCTCCCAGCGCTCGTGGTAACAGGCGGCGAGTTGCTGCGCGCTCGCCTCCGCGGGATCGAGGATGGTCGTGATGAGGCGGATGTGGTCGCCCCTGCGTTCGGGCACTGTGTAGTCGACCATCCGGACGATCATCGCCTGCTCAGGGTCGAGGTCGCGTCCGAGGCGGGCGTCCTCACGCAGCCGGTCCTTCTGGTCACTACGCAGCTTGGCGGGCTTGGTGATGACCGCGAGCCAGGACCCGTCCTCCAAGCCTTTCAGCCAGTACGGGTGGAGCCCGGCCTGAACCCGCCATAGGAGCTGCGCGCCGGTCGAGGACGCGTACTGCCACGCGTAGAAGCTGTAGAAGCCGCGATCGGCGGTCAGTAACATCTCGGGCGTCAACCGCCCGTATAACGAGTAGGCGAGGGTCTGCTCGCTGTCCCAGCAGCCCGACACGTCCGCCGCGACGATCGCGTGTGAGGCACACTCGCTCATCGCCATGACCCGGGCCTGCGGGTACACGGTCTCGTACCCTCCCGCGCTGTCGTTGGGGAACTCAGCCAGGTTCGCCGCCGTGTCCGGCAGATCGAGGGTGAATCCGTCGATCGCCATCAACCGCCACCGTCCCAGCCACGCTCCTGCGGTCGCCTGTGTCGCAGCCGGGCGCGCAACCCGCTCGAACACCTCCCGGACAACCTCGGCCTCCAGACGCTGCCGGGCCTGGGTGACCGCTCGACGCGTTGGCGGCTCCCACTGCGAGCCCGGCATGGCCGCGAGCAGACCGGTCAGTTTCTCCGCGACCTCCTCGTAGTCATCGTCCGCGAACAGGCACAACGCCATCAGCAAGTAGACGACCACATGAGCCGGGAGCTTCCGCACCCGCTCCTCGCGGCACCCGTGCAGCTCGATTGCCTCGTCCAGGACCTGCCGTGGCACCAGCGACGTCAACGCCCCCAGCCCGACCCGCCGACCTTGATCCACTCCACCATCCGGCGGACACTACCAGCGCAAACCCCTGTCTAAACGACATTGGACGCGGTCGCCCTCGCCACCGCCCAACTCAACACCCACGCTCAGCCCTGGATCTGGGGACGACCATCCCCGCAGCCCCGCATCCTCCGACGCACGTTCGTCTACCTGCTTTAAGGAACGCAGCACTAGCGAATGTAGGCAGGAGTGGCGAGATAGCCGCCGACTCAGCGCCTAACCTGTCCGACAACGATGAGCTTCTGCCGGCCTGGAAGCCCCGTGCAGCGACGGACATCAGCGTCCGACGGGACCATCTTTTCATCGGCCGCGTTTCCGCCAAGCTGAACACGGTCTCCATCAAGAAAGCTCCCGACACCCTTGACGTCCACGCCGCGACGACCATCGACGACTATCGGTTCGGTGCCAGGCGGCCAGATGGGAATGTTGATGCCGTCGCCCGCCTGCAGAACCACACATTTGCTCGCTGCGTGGTAGGCGAGCCGACTCTCGATCCCCACCGCGCCAGTGTCTCCGCCGGTGTGCACCAGGATGACCGGATCACTGCCGATTGCCTGGATCCACCCGGAAGTGGCCGAACAGGCGGCGACCGCCGAGCAGAGCAGCAGGGCCACACCCTTTTTCCAATATATGGAAACCATATTCGAGTCCAGATCATCAATATGGGAGAATGGCCCAGTGGCAAAGCTGGACCATTCAGATTACAGCTTTTTGGTCAGCAGGTGGGACACGTCCATACGTTCCAGGCGGTCCCAAGCCCGTCTGCATCATTGATGCGGTCAGTGGCGACGAACGTAGTCGTCCCTCCAGTTGCCGAGGTAATTCCCCAGGCGGTATTACCGTACCAAAGCGGTCCGCCGCTGTCACCGCCCTGAGCGACCGGGGGAGGGGACCCATCGAATATCACATCGATGCCGCCGAACCAGTCTCCGGGCATACCGGTCATGCGATAGGTGACATCCGAGTCAACGATAGTCCCGCAGTTGTATTCGCCGTCCGTGGTGTGACTCGTCCGGCCGAAGAAGCAAACGCGGGAACCTTCAACGGGACTCGTGCCGTTGGCGGTCACATATCGTGGCCGGTTGAGCGCGGCGTAAAAAGTTCGGGTGAACGTGAGATTCACCGATCCCGACTGGACCAGCCGAGAGAAGTCGTATTGTCGGCTTGCATTCTGAGTGAAGCCGAGAGTAGTTCGGTTTCCGGTATAGTTCGGATGATTGAAATAGAACCAGTACTGATCGCCGGAGAATTCCCAGCAATGCCGCGAGCTGGTGGTGGAGTGGTAGCCGTCGGAACGGATCAGGTTGAAGGCGCTGGTGCAGTTCCAGACCGTTCCGGTGGTGCCGCTCGCGAGAATTCCGCCACCGCGGAGGTAGGGGTCATCGGCTGCGGCACTGGCCTTCTGACCATCGGCTGCGGCACTGGCCTTCTGACCAACGGGCGTGGCGGGACGAAGGTTCAGGTCGTCGCTGACTTTGATCTCGATGCGCATCCGGGGGTTGACCGGAGGCTGGAGCTGCAGGGCGGAGAGCACAGCGCCGCGCTGCCCGGGATCCTTTAGACCCTTCTGTGGCTCGACCTCGAAGTGAATGACGCCGGTTTCGATGTCATATTTACCCACATAGGCAGCCACCTCGGCACGTTTGCCGAGTTCCTTGGAGCTTGACTCAAGCGTCTCTCGCAACTCCTTTTTGGAGAAACCCTTGTCACCTATCAGTTCGACTTCACCCGGCAGCGTCCTGGCTAGCTGGAGCGCCAGTTCTGGAATCTTCCCTTTGAACCCGATTCTCGCCGTACGACCGTCATTGAGAAGGTTGGTGCCGGATGCCTCGTCCGGGAAGGCGCTCTCCAATTTGTTGTGCACCGCCTGCAGAGTGGTCTGCCAGGCATATCTGTTGATGGCCTCGGCATGAGGGATGCCCTCGTCCTCGGCGACTTGGCCGAGATCGATGAGTTCCTCGATTCGAATACCGTCGATCTTGACCGGCGGATAATAGGCCGGGCCGTCCGGCTGGTCGGCTACCTCGGACGGGTTAGCTGCTGCGAGATCGCGCGCGTACTTCTCCAGGGCCGGCCTGAGGTCGGCGCCAGCGCTCTTTGCTTCCGCGACGAGGCGGTTGATAGTGGGTCGCTCGGGCTTCGGCTGGCTCTCACGCGTAAGGGTGACTCGATGGGTTCCGTCCGGGAGTTCAACCGCTTGAATTCCGCCGACCGATGGCACTGGCTCCGTATTTGCTACGGCTAGCTCAGGCGTGAGCGTTAACGCGAGGACGGAGATCATCGCTAGGGCTAATTGTGCTCTCAAGCATCTCTCCATATCGGGACGACATAATCGATTTACGCCATAAATTACCGTGAGTCAGCATGGCCGTATCATTGGCCTTGATGTCCTGCAATACCAAAATTTTTTCGAGTTGGGTGCAATTCCTGTCCAGCACCCGCGCCGCCAAGCCCAAGTGACCCTTTTTCATCCTTAGGCGGCCTGGGCAACGCGGTGGTTCTGAAGGACGGCGATGGCCTTGCAGAGGTGGCCGGCCTTGGAAGGGCTGCAG
>NZ_JBITMT010000023.1:0-116843 GCF_044466505.1 Streptosporangium sp. NPDC049376
GGGTCACAGCGCCTCCTTTGTCGCAAGCTTTGTATCAATATGGTGCGTCATAACTTGCGACAAAGTCAACGCCCGACCATTGCGAGATCCCTGCCAGCCAGGCGTCCGTCGAGATTGGAACGGTGGACGACGGCAGCTCCACCCACGCCGGCCTGTTCACGCCACTGACCGTTCCGTTGTCGATCAGGCCCCGGTCCGCCTCCGGAACATGCGTATTCGCCGGACCGAGGCCAAGGCCTCGGGAATGTGGATTCGTCCGCGGGTGCACATCAGCCGGCCGGGGAGGTTCGCCGGAGTGGTTCGGGCCGGTCGGCCGCCCAGCGCAGCAGCCGGAACGCCCGTTCGCTGAGCCGGTCGGAGCCGAACAGCGCCACCGCCACAACCGTGACGGCGATCAACGACGGCAGGCCGAATATGGGCTGCGGCGCCCACACGGCGGCCGGAACTCCCGCCACGGCCAGCACGGCGGCGGCCCGCCTGCCCGGATGCGTTTCGTCGCTGACATGCCTCCATGTCATCGTCTGCTCTCCGCAGCGTCTCGACACGGGGTCACCCCGGACAACCCCGTGTTATGGGCCTGGTCATGGGTGCAGCACGAGCCAGCCGTTGACGCGGCCGTCCTTGAGCCTGCAGTGCGCCGCTGATGGCCAACGCGGGGGTCGTGGCCGCCACCGCCGAGGCCGCCCCCGGCACCTGGCGTCGCCTGGTCGGTCACATGCTGCGCGCCTACGCCGCCCCCGGCGCCGACCTGCCATCGCTGGAGCCCGCTCCCGCGCCGACGGCCCTGTACCGAGCCATGATCCGCCTCAATGGATCTGACGGTCTTCAACGTCATCGTTCCGCTGGGTCCGACCTGGGTGGACGGCGGCCTTATGCCGCCTCGCCCAGCAGGGTGAAATCGATCTCGGGCAGGTCGGGATCGAAGTCGTCGGGACGCAGACGCAGCACGTCGGTCATGTCCAACGCGGTGTGGAAGATCACGCAGTTGGCCAGCAACGAGTTGAATTTGATCATCCTCTCCTGCTCGGCCGGGTCGTTGTCGGCGATGACGCCGTCGTTGCCGAAGCGCAGCCAGGCCGAGAGCCCGTTGAAGCCCTCGACCTTGTTGGTGACCGCGGTGATGCGCCGCCGCGACGCGGGATCGGCGAGGAAGCGCAGCAGCGCCACGGTGCGCACGCTATGCCCGACCTCGCGAAAAACCCGGTAGATCTCGTTCTTGCGCGAGTGCGAGCCCAGTCGTCGCAGCAGGGTGACGGAGTTGAGCCGGCCCTCCCGGATGGAGATCGCCACCCGCATCAGGTCCGGCCACATCTTCTCGATGAGTTCCTAGTCGATCACATTCCGGTGCCCGCCTTCGCCACGGAACAAGAAGTCGATGTGGTGGTAGGCGACCTGGTCGGCGTGCTGGAAGAAGGTCAGCCCCTTAATTGCGGATACGCGGCATCAGATCGAACCCGAACGAGTGCGCGAGTGTGAAGACCGGGAACGACTGGCCCTGGGTGTCGGCGTGCACAGTCTTGGGCTGAACTTCGGAGGCATTGGCCAACAGCCCATCGATGATGTAGATCGCCTCCCACGCCCCGCACGGCACAAATCGGGAGAATAACGCGATGGGACGTTCCCCCGTGAACGCGGGTACGGCTCGGGTATGACGTGCTGGCGGCGGCTGAACGGGTGGCACAAGGCGGGGTCTGGCAGCGCCTGCACGAGGTGCTCCTGGCCAGGCTCAGGGCCGCGGGCGCGATCGACTTCTCCCGGGCCTCGGTGGACTCCTCCCACGTCAGAGCCTTAAAAGGGGGGGCGCAGACCGGCCCGAGCCCGGTCGACCGGGGACGATCCGGCAGCAAGCACCACCTGATCGTCGACGCCACCGGCATTCCCTTGGCCGTCATCCTGACCGGTGGCAACCGCGGGCGACGTCACTCAGCTGGTGCCGCTGCTGCAGGCGATCCCGCAGGCGTCCCGGCGTCGCGCCGGCCGATCGCGGCTACGACCACGACAGGTACCGCAAGCAGGTCCGCGCCCTCGGCATCCGCCCGCTGATCGCGCGACGCGGCACCGAGAACGGTTCTGGCCTGGGCAAACATCGCTGGGTCGTCGAGCAGGCCTTCGCGTTGCTGTACCACTTCCGCCGCCTGCGCATCCGCTGGGAAGTCCGCGACGACATCCATGAGGCCTTCCTCAGCCTTGGTTGCGCCTTGATCTGCTGGCGCCGTCTCAGTTCATGGCGTTAGGAGTTCTTAGCCTCCTCGAAGGCCCTCCTAAGCACTATAGTTCAATTATTCCGGAAATACGGAACAACAGAACAAGGGAGCTGGGATGCCCAGAGGACTGCTCGAAGAACGGGTCGCGGAGCTTGAGCGCCGGGTCGCCCTCCTGGAGGAGGCGCCCACCGACCGGCCACTCCCCGCGGACACCCCGCCGCGGCCCATCGCCGACGCGCCGCTCGACCTGCTCGATCTGATCCGGTCCAGAGCCGGAGAGGAGGCCCGCCCAGGCATGGTCATGTACGGCGGCGCGGTGACCTTCGAGGACCGCGACTACATGTGGGCGATGGAGCACGCGGCCGGCGAGGTGGCGGACGCGCGCTGGGCCGCGGCCGCGACCCTGCTCGAACGCCTCGGCAGCCGACCGCGTCTGGCCCTGCTCGCCGCACTCCTCAAGAAGCCGCGGACGCGCAGGGAGCTTCAAGAGGCGCTCGGCGAGACCTCGACCGGGCACCTGTACCACCACCTCAAGGACCTGCAGAGTGCGGGCCTGCTCATCCAGCCCCGGCGCGGCGAGTACGCGATCGCACCCCATGCGGTCGTACCGCTGATGACGATGGTCGCCATCGCCATAGATCTCGGCACCGCCGAGTCACCCCAGGAGGAGCACGAATGAGAAGCGCTCTGGGCGGATTACTGGACGCCCCTTCCCGGCCGGCGTGGCGGGCCTGGTCGAGAGGCGATGTGGAGGGCTGCGAACGCCACGCCGAGGTCCTGTCCGGCTCTTCCCGAGATCACCTGCTCTTCTTGTGCCACTCCGTGAAACAGTCCTACGAGAAGGCGTTGTCCCACTACGACGCCCTCGCCGCGGCGGGCCGCGCGCCGAGGGCGCTGGACGAGCCGGTCGTCGAGGCCTGGCTGCATCTGGGCCGCCCCGATCGGGCCATCGAGCACGTACGGCGGCGCCATAACGTCCGGCCGCGGGCCGTCGAGCAGGCGCTGCGCGTGCTCGACCCCAGGCTGACCCGCCCGCTAGGGGTACGGCTCGACGGCACCACCGTCCTTCCGTTCGCCGACCACGAGCTCACGCCGTACCTTCCGGCAGTGGCGGCGACCATCGACGGTGTCGACGTACTGGCGCATCTCGACACCGGCGGCACGTTCGTCGTCATGGGACCACGACGCGCCGCAGAGGCAGGTGTGGTGACCACCCCGGGCGGCACCAGCTCTCACGGGCTGCAGCGCGCCGAGCTACGTCACGGCATCATCGCCGAGCTGCGCTTGGGCGCCGCGTCGCTGACCAACGTGCCGGTTCAGGTGCTTTCTACCCTCGTCGGCCCCCAGGACCTGGTGATCATCGGTACCAACGTCCTGGAACAGTTCCTGTCCACCGTCGACCACCCCTGCAACCGCCTCATCCTCTCCCCGAGAGGCCGCCCCGACGCCGCCATCGAGCATTCCCACCTCCTCGCGAACAGTCCTGTGGCGGCGGAGTTCGGCTTTTACCTCTGGGCGGATCACTTCATGTTCGCGCGCGGCGGCTTCGGCCCACGCGACGACCTCACCTTCTTCATCGACTCGGGCATGGTCTACCTGGACGACGCCGTGAAGCCGCCGCGTCAGGCCTGCCTGCTGGCCACGCCCCGCCACTACCGCGCCTGGGGTGTCCCGCGTCACCTGACCGGCCGCCCACACTTCGACAGCCCCGAGCCGGTGTCTCTCGGCCCGCTCACCCGGAGGGACCCGCTCGTGGCCGTCGCGAGGTCGCGGACGACGCCGTGGCAGTCCTTCGGCGGCATACGCGTCGACGGCCTGCTAACGCACGGCTTCCTCAAGACGTACGCATGGACGCTGGACTTCGACAGGGGACGGTACGTGTTCCGATCGGCACCTGGCGCGGGCGAATAGGCAGTCAAATACAAGTTGGTGAGCAATGGAGAAGGGCACACTAAAAAACGGCCTGCCGTACTGAACGGCGGGCGTGGGAGAGCCGCTACGCCCGTGGCTCGGGCGATCTGATCCGGACCCCGTCCGCGACTCGGCGCGGGTGGCCAGGACCCGCCGCTCGGCTTCGGCTGGGCGGTACCTGTCAAACCTGTCGAGACATCAAGCTACGTTCGGTGTCTGTGCTGAGGCCTTGGCTTCATCGGCTTCGGGTGCCGCCGACGGCTCACTCACCCTGCACCGAGCGGCGCTACAGCAGAGCGCAGCCCTGGCCGAGCAAACCGCCGGACCAGCCGCGCGCAAGGCACACCGGATGTACACCACCTGCATCGCACCTGCCTGCACCGAACTCTAAGAATCCGCAGTTCAGAGCTATATCTGTTGGATTTTCACTGTTCGCTACGGGCCCCCCGAAAGCCCAGAGTTCCCGCGAACCCAAGGGGTGACGTTGGACCATTGGGGTAGTTGAGAAGTCATGCACCCTTGGGTGCGCCGAAACCCAAGATCGTTCATGGCGGCCGATCTCGGAGCGGTACCAGGCAGTGCCCGGGACACGGCGACGGCGGCCGGCCCGGCGCGCGGCTGGGACGCCTGAGCTGGTGTACGGAGTCAACCCCCGCGTGATCGGGCGTTTCCTGTCAGGGCAACGCTCGACACCGGACCATGACGTCCATGGACGGGCTGGCTACGCGCCTCCTCATCTTCACCACCACTACAAAAACCTCAACGAAGAGGAAGAGGCTTCACCGATCCTGAGATCCCTTCAACTGCTGAACCGACGTCTTCTGTACGGAGAACACGCAGTTCCTGGAGCTATGGCGATGATGGAGGGCTCAGGGAACTGCGTGGTTATTCCCTAGGCCCGCTCCCATCAGCGGCCCAGGGCCTTCTTTACCTGCGTGGCCTGCTGCTGGACGGCCTCCGCAAGTCCATGCAACTTGGTGCCTGCTTGGTCATTCCGGGTTGGGGAGATCGGCTGGTGGGCCCAGTGGGGGGTCGTTGGCCAGGTCGAACGCGGCGGCGAGGATGGTGAGGACCTGGATCGTGGCCTGAGGTGCCAGCTCGTACTCGCCGCGCCTTCGTTGTGTGATCAGCCTGGCGCTCTGTAGCGCGCGCAGGTGGTGGTAGAGCTGGCCGCTCGTCTGCTCGCCGTCTCCGCCGAGAGACTCTTGGAGGTCGGTGCTGGTGCACCGGCCCTGTTGTACGAGCGCGGCGAGCAGCGCCAGCCGCGGCCGGCTGCCCAGGGACTCCAGGATGGTGGCCACTGGCGCCCAATCGGCCGACAGCAACTCGGCGAGAGAAAGCTGCCTGTCCCAGAGGTTCTCGCCGCCGGCCAGCCGTGCTGCTCCGACATAGCCCACCGTCCCGAGCCTGTTCTCCTCCTTCGCCTGGCGGAGCATGCTGGTGGCTGCCGTGGTGAGGGGCGGCGACTTCGGGAGGCGTCGTGGGGCAGCGGTGTCGACTCGACTCTCCAGGTGGGCGATCCGGCGCTCTAATTCGGTGAGTTTGTCCTCGCTCATCGCATCCTCCTACGCTATTCCATAGTTACGAAATAGCGTAGATATCTGGTGCGGGTATGACAACATCCTTGGTAGGCGAGGTGTGGGCAGGACTCATGCTTGCCTTTGCGCGCCGAGAGCGGGATGTCGTCGTCCAGAGCGACGAGCTCGGCGATCCGGACGCCGGAGTAGAACAGCAGCCGGCTGATGGCGTGGTCGCGGGCGAGGGGGCGGCGTTCGACGGCGCGCAGGTAGCGCTTCTGCTGGTGGGCGTCCGTGGTCAACGGCTTCAACCGGCTCGACATCACCTCGATGTGGGGCGACGGCACGACCGTGGCCGCCGACGGCTCCCAGGTCGAAACGTGGGAGAACAACCTGCTGGCCGAGTCCCACATCCGCTACGGCGGCTACGGCGGGCTTGCCTACCGGCACATCTCCAACACCTACGTGGCCCTGTTCTCCCACTTCATCCCGTGCGGGGTGTGGGAGGCGGTCTACATCATCGAGGGCTTGTTGCGTAACGCCTCGGAGATCCAGCCCGACACCATCCACGCCGACACTCAAGGCCAGTCACTGCCGGTCTTCGGCCTGGCCGCGTTGCTGGGCTTCGACCTGCTGCCGCGCATCCGCAACTGGCACGACCTGATCTCCTACCGGCCCGATCCGGAGGTCCGCTACGCCCACATCGACTCGCTGTTCGGCGAGGAGGCGATCGACTGGCGGCTGATCGAGACCCACCGGACGGATCTGCTGTGCACCGCGATCTCCATCCGCCAGAACCGGATCTCCTCGGTCACCCTGCTGCGCAGGTTGGGCAACCACTCGCGCAAGAACCGCCTGTACCGGGCCTTCCGCGAGCTCGGCCGCGCGGTGCGCACCATCACGCTGCTGCGCTACCTGTCCGACCCCGACCTGCGCGAGCAGATCACGCAGGTCACCAACCGCAACGAGGCCTTCCGCGGGTTCGCCGACTGGCTGATGTTCGGCGGCAGGCTCATCCCGCACAACGACCCCGACTACCAAGAAAAGATCATCAAGTTCAACGAGCTGCTGGCCAACTGCGTGATCTACTCCATCGCCTGCGACATCACCGACGCCGCCAACGCCATCGCCGCCGAAGGCCACCCGGTCGACCCCGACGACCTGGCCACCATCTCCCCCTACATCACCCACACCATCCGCCGGTTCGGCAACTGGACGCTCAACCTCACCCCGCCCGCCGCCGCCCCCACCACCCGGCTCGATCTCGAACCCCGCGTCCTGTTCGCCCCCTGACGCCCGCCGCCCGCCCTGCCTTCGCGCCGACTGGGTCAGAGGCCGTCTGGGGAACCGGACGGATCGGTAGGGGCTGCGGTGGTCAGTGTGGTCAGCCTCAGGATCTTGGCGGCGTGGCCACGGGCTTGTTCCATGAGGGCAGCGGCCCGCTTGGCTGTGGTGTGGCCCTGGTCGTCCAGGTATCGCTGGAAGGCCCGTATGCCCGCGGTGATCTGCCGCCGGATTTCCTCTGCCGTCGCCTCCAATGTCGTCTGTTCGTGCAGGGGGGGCGGCCATGGTGCGCCCCCGTTGTCTGTCGGGCCGGATTACAAGGTGGTCTTGGCCTCGGTGAGGGTCTTGTGGACGACGCCGACGGAGACCTTCACGCCGGTGGCGATGGTGCGGATGGATTCGCCGCGCTCGCGGCGGGCGAGGATGGCGGCACGCTTGTCGTCATCGACCACGGGCCTGCGGCCGCCGATGCGGCCGCGAGCGCGGGCGGCCTCCAGGCCGTTCACGGTCTTGCGGACGATGTCGCGGCGGCGGTCTTCGGCCAGGGCGAGCGCCAGGTCGAGGATCAGGGACCGCTCGGTGTGCTCGCCGGCCGCGATGCCCTCCAGCACCTTGACGCCGACGCCGCGCTGGAACAGATCGTTCAGGACGATGAGGCCTTCCAGGAGGTTGCGGCCGAGGCGGTCGACCTCCTGGACGCACAGCAGGTCTCCGTCGCGGACGTAGGACAGGGCGGTCAGGAGATCGGGCCGGTCATCGGTGGCGAGCTTGCCGCTGATCTTCTCCTCGAACACCTTCCAGCAGATCGGATCGAGGGCGTCGTGCTGCCGCTGGGTGTTCTGCTTGTCGGTGCTGACCCGTACCAAGCCGATGAGCGCCATCGAAGAAGCGCCTTCCGTTCATCAAACGCGCCGTGAGAAGTAGTTGAACACTACTGACTGAAAAATGAACGGCAAGATGAACGCTTTGGCGGGGTGCGGCGATTCGTCCGGACGTGTTCGGGCCGGTGTTCGGCAGACGTTCGTTAGATGAACGCCCGGCCGCCTGCGCCGGTCCGCTCCACGGTGTCTTCCTGCCGCCTTTTGGCTGCCTCCTGACCAGCGGCTATCCCACCTCGTGGCCCGTTTCTGCCGTACTCTGGTGGCACCCCTCCTACGAGGACCTCGACCATGTCGCACACCCCGAAGGGGTGCTGGAACGGCTCGCCCGGTCCGGCTGGTGACGCTGCACGACGACCACGTCGAACTGACCCACGAGGTGCTGATCACCTCCTGTCCGCGACTGCGCGCCTGGATCGATCAGGAGCGTGAGCTGCTGCGCCTGGGTGAGGCCGCCGCCCTCTGGAACGAGCACGGCCGGGACGCCGGTGTCCTGTACCGGGGAGCGCGCCTGACCTCCGCCGAGCCGTTGTTGAGCCACCCCGACGACCTCACCGTCGCCGAGCAGGCCTTCCTGCGGGCCTCCGTGCGGGCGGCGGAGTCGGCCGACCGCGCCACCGCCCGGCGCAGGCGGCGTCGGTGAGGACGTGCGGCTGTGGGAAGTCGCCACCCGTCGCCTGGTCGGGACCCTGCCCACCAGTCACACCACCGCCGTCACCACCATGCAGTTCAGCCCGGACGGTGTCCGGCTGAACACCGCCGACGACGAGGGAGGCGTCCAGGTGTGGGACGTCACGACGCGCCGCCTGAGCGGCTCCCCCGTGACCGGCTCCGCCAGCGGTATCGCCACACTGGCGTTCAGCCCCGACGGTCGCCTGCTGGCCACCGGTGGGGAGGACAGGACCATCCGGCTGTGGAAGACGGAGCTGCCCCCGGATCCGCCCGCGGCGGTCTGCGCCGCCGTGGGGCGCTCCCTCACCCGGCAGGAATGGCAGCAGTATGTTCCCGGGGAGTCGTATCAGCAGATCTGCCCTTGACGATCCGCGGACCAAGCTCTCAGCGCGGGGCGAGGACGCAGAACTCGTTGCCCTCCGGGTCGGCGAGAACCGTCCAGGGAACGTCGCCCTGGCCGAGGTCGACGTCGACGGCACCGAGAGCTCGCAGCATGGCGACCTCCGCCGCCTGGTCGTCGCCGGGGTACGGCCGGAGATCGAGATGGACGCGGTTCTTCACGGTCTTCACATCGGGCGTGCGGACGAACTCAAGGTACGGCCCGACGTCCTTGGCCGAGCGCAATGTCGCATGGTCGTCGGTGACTTCGTGCAGGGTCCAGTCCATCGCCCCACCCCAGAACCGGGCCATGGCCCGCGGATCCACGCAGTCGACCACCACCGCGGCGATCGGCCCGGTGTCCTGGTAGATCGGCCGAGGCTCCAGCACGCAGAACTCGTTGCCCTCCGGGTCGGCGAGAACCGTCCAGGGAACGTCGCCCTGGCCCACGTCGGCGGACGTCGCGCCAAGGGCCCGAAGGCGCGCGACCAGGTCCGCCTGGTGGGCGGCGGAGGTGGTCGCGAGATCGACGTGCAGGCGGTTCTTCACCGTCTTGGGTTCCGGTACGGCGACCACGTCGATGTACAGCGCGGCGGGGTCGGGATAGGCGAAGCCCACGGGTTCGACGTTGGTCACGCCGGGTCCCTCGCTGGAGACGCCCCAGCCGAGGGCCTCCGCCCAGAAGCCGCCGACCACGGAGTCATCCCGGGCGTCCATCGCAATCTGTACAAGCCTCGTCGCCATGCCGCCGATCCTACGAGGGAGAACCGGCTCAGCCGGAGTGCAGGACCCGGAGGCGACCGGGTTCCGCCGGGTCCCGGTCGACGATCTGGACCGGTGCCCAGACCCACTGCCGGACGCTGATGCCCGGGGTGCGGGAGAACCGGATCCACCCACGGGTGCCCTCGACCGCGACGTGCGGCCATGCTTCGGCGACACGTGCCCGGTCCGTGCCGTGGGACCGCAGCGCGTCGGCGAGGACGGCGATCGTGTCGTAGCCCTCGAAGGCCACGAAGGAGGGTGCTTCGGCCAGCCGTTCGCGAAGGGCCGTCTCGACGCGTGCGCCGAGCGGGCTGAGGACTTCGGGCAGGTAGCGCAGGAAGGGGATCGCGACGCCGTCGTCGCCCAGCAGCGTCGCCCACTCGGCGGACTCAGGTTGCCCGGCCGGAGCGCCGATCATGATCTCGCCGAGGCGCGGGTCACGGCGGACGGACTTGACGATCGACGCCGCCGGTTCCGGGTGACCGACCAGAAGGAGAAGGGCTGTCGCGCGGTCACGGACGAGTGCGTCGCACACGGCCGCGGGGGTGAGTGCGAGCATGTCGAGTTCGGTGACGGTGCCGCCACGGGGGGCGAGGTGGTCCCGCAGGACGCGGGTCCCGGACGCCCAGTAGACACTCGGCTGGACCGCCACGGCGATCCGGCTGTGGCCCGCGCGGAGAAGGAAGTCCGCGTAGATCCGCCAGCCGTGGGACTGCGCGGGGGCCAGGCGCGCGACCCACTCCGTCGGCCGCTCGGTGAGCTCGTCGAGAACCGCCGACGAGCAGAGGAACGGCAGGCCGAGGGCGTCGGCCCTGGCTGCGGCGGCTCGGGCGACGACGCTGTGATACTCCCCCACGAGGGCGGTCACCCCCAGACCGGCCAGTTCGTCCACGGCCGCCGCGGCCTTCTGCGGATCGGCCGCGGTGTCCCTGACCACCAGTTCGAGCGGCCTTCCGGCGATGCCCCCGGCGTCGTTGACCTCGTGAACGGCCAGCTCAAGTCCGGCGATCAGGTGCCGGCCCGCCTCGACCCAGCCAGGCCGGGTCAGCGGGGCAAGAGCGCCGATCCGGATGGATGACTCGGCGGCCCGTTCCGCTCCAGATGACGACGATGACGTGTTCATGTGCTGGCGTCTCCTGTGCGGTGAGTCATTGAGCGGTTTGCCTGGATCACGGAGTGGCAAGGCCTGATCGTACGCGGCGGGACGCGCCCGGGTGACGAGGCCACCGCCGTCAGGGCCGGAACGCGTCGGCGTCGCGTGCACCAGTGCGCGAACGTCCGTGGTCCGCGTCCGAGCGGTCGTTCCACGGCGTCGGTGAGGAAAGGTCACGGTGGACCTCACCGGCAGCGGTACAACTGACCCTGGTCGGAGTGCTAGGCTGCCGTTCGTTCGGTATTGGATCGGTGTGGGAGGGAGGTGAGGTTTGATGACCGCGGTGAAGACCGCTGCCATGGGCAGCGCCCGGACCAACCTCACGTCCCGGGCCCCGGTCTGACCCACTTCTTCCCCCAGCCTTGAGCCATCGGGTTCGCCAGGCGGGGTGACGTCCGCGTCTCGTCGGGGCCCCTTCTCCGCAAGGGTCTCTCACGTTGCCATACACGTACACCGATCCATCCGGCCTGTTCAGGTACGGGTGGACCGGCGCACTCGACCGAACCTTCACCGAGCACTACGAAGCGGGCCTCGTGCCGGCCCGGATCTCCCGGGTCGATCGCGGCCTGTGCACGGCGATCACCACGTCGGGCCCGCTGCGGGCCACGTTCGCCGCGCCGTACCCGCCCGACCCGCTCCTGACGCCCTGCACCGGCGACTGGGCCGCGCTGCGCCCGGGCGCCGAACCGCACCTGGCGGCGCTGCTGCCGCGGCACAGCGCGATCGTGCGCTCGTCGGCGTCCAGGTCCTCCCACGGACAGGTGCTCGCCGCCAACGTCGACACGGTCGTCATCTCCCTGTCCCTGGCCACGCCCCTGGACGCGGCCAAACTGGAGCGGCTGCTCGCCCTGGCCTGGGAGAGCGGGGCGCAGCCGGTGATCGTCTTGACCAAGGCGGACCTGGCCGACGATCCCGAGGCCGTCCACGCCGAGGCCGAAGCGCTGGCACCCGGCGTGGACGTCCTGGTCACCAGCGTCGCCACCGGTCACAACATCGACGTGCTGGTCGCGCTGGTGCGCGGTACCACCGTGCTGCTCGGCCCCTCGGGCGCGGGCAAGTCCAGCCTCGGCAACACGCTGCTCGGCGAGGAGCGGCTGGCCACCGGCACGGTACGCGAGCAGGACGGCAAGGGCCGCCACACCACGGTCCGCCGCGAACTGGTTCCCCTGCCCGGCGGCGGGGTCCTCATCGACACGCCCGGCCTGCGCGGGATCAGCCTGCATGACGCCGCCGACGGCCTGGAGCAGGTCTTCGCCGAGATCGAACGCCTCGCTCGGGACTGCCGCTTCGGCGACTGCGCCCACGACACCGAACCGGGTTGCGCGGTTCAGGCCGCCATCGACGCGGGCGAGCTGGCCGGACGCCGTCTGGACAGCTACCGCAAGCTGCAACGGGAGAACGCCTGGGCGGCCGCACGTACCGATGCCCGGTTGCGCGACGAGCGCGTCAACCGGCAGAAGGCCATCACCAGTCACCTGCGCGCCACCTACAGGTTCCGGGACCAGCAGCCATGACCGGCCGCGTCCCACCGACCTCCTCGACCGCTCATCGGCCACCCGGAGGCCGCACCACCATGCCCGGAAGCCCGCACGACCCGGTCGGCGACCCCACAGTGGCGGCGTTCTTCGCCCTGCACGACAACCTGGCACGTCAAGGCTCCGGCTCCGACGTGCCCATCCGCCACCTGCTGTCCCTGGCCGGGCCGCCGACGCCGCGCCCGCGCGTGCTGGACGTCGGCTGCGGGCCGGGCCGCTCCTCGCTGGTGCCGGCCCAGGCCGGAGCCGAGGTCACCGCGGTCGACCTGCGTCAGCCGTACCTCGACTGGTTCGAGGAGTACCGCACGCCGCTGTCACAGCGCGCCCACGCGGCCGACCTGGCCGTACCCGGGATGCGCGAGGCGGTCGCGGCCACCCTGCAAGAGATCACCATGCGCCGCGAGCACGGCGCTGACTACCGGTACACCGGCTATGTCCTGCATCCGCAGAAGGACAAGGAGACGAACCCGACCATGACCTCTTCCTGGACCACCCGTCCCGAGAACGCCGGCGACGTCGCCGCCATCCGCGACATCAACCTCGCCGCCTTCCCCAGCCCGCACGAGGCCGACCTTGTCGAGGCGCTGCGAGCCGATCCGCAGGCGTGGCTGCCCGGCCTGTCCTGGCTGGCCGAGACCCCCGACGGCGATCTCGCTGGATACGCGTTGCTCACCCGCTGCCACGTCGGCGACTCACCCGCCCTCACCTTGGGCCCGTGCGCCGTCAAGCCCGACCATCAGCGGCGGGGCTCCGGGTCCGCCGCCATCCGCGCCGCTCTGCGAGCCGCCCGTGAGCAGGGCGAGAACCTGGTGCTCGTGCTCGGCCACGCCGAGTACTACCCCCGCTTCGGCTTCACCCCGGCCTCCGGGTACGGAATCCGCCCGCCCTTCGACGTCGAGGACAAGTACATGATGGCGCTCGCCTTCAACCCTGAACAGCCGGTCCCGAGCGGCGTCATCCGCTACCCGGCGGCGTTCGGCGTCTGACCTCCCGCTCCTCGAACGCGGCGAACGGCCCCCGGCACCGCTGGGGGCCGTTCGCCCGTCGCGAAGGTCGGTGGAGCGGCTTCGCGGCCGAGCATCCGTGGTGCGAGATGGGGCAGGTTCACGAGATCGCCAAGCATCATCCCAGGTCAAAGGGGGTAAGCCAATCGCAGCTTGGGGGTCCGGGCCGTACGCCGCTCCAACGAAACCGCGGCCACCGCCTACCGGGAGGGCGACCATGGGTGAGGCGTTCGCCGACATGCTGCCCTACACGCTGGGCCTGATCGTCTCACCGTTCCCAGTCGTGGCCGTCATCGCGTTGCTGATCAGCGCCAACGGGCGGGTCAAGGCCCTGCTGTTCGAGATCACCTGGCTGATCATGAGCTGGGTCGTGCTGCTGGCCCTCATCGCGCTGCTGGGCGCCACCGGTGCCACCGGCCACGAGTCGCCCGCCTGGGCCGGTTGGATCAGCCTGGTCATCGGCGTCCTCCTGCTCCTGACGGCCTTCTTCGGTGTCCGCAGGGCCGTACGCCGCAAGGAGGGCAGGGACCCGAAGGTACCCGGCTGGATCGCCGCGATGGACACGATGACCAAACCCAGGATCGCCGGAGTGGCGGCCGTGCTCATCGTGGCCAACCCGGTCAACCTCGCCTCCCTGGCCGGCGGTGCCGTCGCCGCGGGCCGGGTGCCACTGCCCGCGGGGCGGCAGGTGATCCTCGCGGCCGCGTTCGTCGTCATCGGCAGCCTCGGCGTGCTCGCCCCCTACGTCACCGCGCTCAGCAAGGACGGCCCGCAACGACTGCGGCGGATGCGCGGCTGGCTGATCCGGCACAACGGCGCCCTGTCCCTGCTGCTGATCCTGGTGTTCGGCATGCTGTTCCTCGCCAGGGGCCTGCGCGGCCTGCTGGCCTGAGGCGTACCCGCGAGTCAGTGAGTCCGTGGAGTCCGTGGGGTCGCGGTGAACCAGGTGCGGTCGTCGGTGAGCCACCGGCCCAGGGTCAGGTCCGCCTCGGCCAGGTCGCCGGCGAGTTCGGCTCCGTCGACGGGGTGGCGGCTGAAGGCGTGGGTCCAGGTTCGTTCGCCGACGTGGTAGTCGATGACGACGTCGACGCACGGCCCGTCCCGGCGGACCTCTCTGACCACGCGCCGGATGCCGTCGTGTTCGTGCGCGGTCGGCTGGGCCGTGTCGAACCAGTCCGGGGCGGTCCGCTGGAAGACGGCCGTGCCGTTCGGGGCGAGGTGTTCACGGCAGGTCCGCAGGAAGGCGCGGCGTTGCGCCGGGTCCGTGTTGATCATGGTGCTGGCGAGCAGGACGGCGTCGAAGACGCGTCCCAGACGCACCGTCTCGATCCGGTCCCGTACGGCGGGCAGCTCTCCCAGGCGTTCCAGCATCGCCGGGGACTCGTCGACCCCCATGACCGGGTGGCCGAGATCGGCCAGGGGCCGCAGGATCCGGCCGGTCCCGCAGCCGAGCTCCAGGATCGACGCCCCGGCGGGCAGAGCCGCGTGCACGATCTCCGCCTCCCCCATCGGCGGCAGGAGGTCGTAGAACTCAACGGCACAGCCGTCCGGGGTGATCTCCCCTGGACCGGACCCGTGGTAGGGGCTCAAGATCGTTCCCTTCTCGTCACTCGGAGCGGGCGGCCTGCGGTGAGGCGGTCGGATCATCGTCGGAGAGTTCCTGGACGGAGCGCATGTGACGCACCGGCGAGAACCACAGGATCACGGTGGGCACGAACAGTCCGACACCGGCGACGAGCACCGTCTCCCTGAGACCGATCCGGCCGCCCAGCGCCCCGCCCGCCAGCGAGCCGAGCGCCAGCGCGCCCCAGGAGATCATGCGCACGGTCGCGACGACCCGTCCGAGCAGGTGGTCGGGGGTGACGGCCTGCCGCAGACTGATGATCGTGACGTTGTAGATCGGAACCGCGAACAGTACGACGAAGTTCGCCGCCGCCGCGGTGACCAGCCCGATGCCGCCCCCGTGAACGGTCGCGAGGCCGAGCACCCCCACCCCGGGCAGCGCGGTGGACACCAGCAACGACCGCCCCGTGCCGAGGAAGCGTGTGACGGGTCCCAGGCAGAACGCGCCGCACAGCGCCCCCACGCTCCCCACCGAGATGATCAGGCTGACCCCACCGGCGCCGGTGCCGACGTCACGGATGAGGAACAGGAAGAACACGGCCGTCAGGGCGTCGAAGAAGAAGTTCCCCACGGCGCCGGCGATCATCGCCCAGCGCAGCACCGGATGGCGTAGCACCATGTCCAGGCCCTCGCGCAGCGAGGCCCGTATCGAGAGCGCCGTCCCGGACGGGGGCGGCGCCGGGCGTTCGTCCCTTTTGACGCCCAGCAGCGAAAGCGCGGACACGAGATAGCTGATCGCGTCGATGGCGACGACGACCGGCGGCCTCAGCACGCCGATCAGCAGGCCCGCGAGCCCGGGGCCCGCCACCTGGGCCAGCGATTCGGAGATCTGCAGCCTGCCGTTCGCCTCGACGAGGTGCCCACGCCCCACGAGGCCGGGAAGGAAGGCCTGGTAGGACACGTCGAAGACGACCGTCATCATGCCGATGACGAACGCCACCACGAACAGTTGCCCGATCGACAGGAAGCCGAGGCCGTACGAGACGGGGATCGAGCCCAGCAGCAGGGCCCTGACCGCGTCGGAGCCTATCAACAGCGGCCTGCGTCTCCCCCGGTCGACGAGCACGCCGATGAGCGGTGCGAACAGCAGGTACGGCAGGCGTTCGAGGAAGCCGAGGACACCGGCCTGCATCGGGGTCGCGTTCAGGACGACGACCGCGGTCAGCGGCAGCGCGACAAGGGTGATCTGCGTGCCGACCAGTGACAGGGACTGGCTCGACCACAGCAGCGCGAACGACCGGTTACGGACCACCGAGTCCGGTTTGAGACCGAGTTTCATCGTGCCGCTCCCCCATCCACTCGCTGCCCGCCTTCTCGCACGTCCCGGCACCGGATCACGGGCCGAGTTCCTCCAGCGCCTCGTCGAGCGCCGTCACGATCTGGGTCACGTCGTCCGCTGAGATCACCAGCGGGGGAATGATCATGATAGCCGGGCTTATCGCGAGTGCGGAGACGAGAACCCCCCGATCCTCCATCGCCAGCCGCAGATGGCTTGAGGCCGCCTCGTGAGCGGGCTCACCGTCCGGCCCGCGCATCTCGACGGCGTACATCAGGCCGGTGCCCCGGACCGCGTTCACATGCGGATGCCTTTCGGCCACCGCGGTGAGACCGGCGTACAGCTCCGCGCCCCGGTGCTTCACGTTCTCCAGTACGCCGTCGCCGGTCAGCGTGTCCACCACGGCGATGGAGGCGGCCAGCCCGAGGGGGTGACCGTCGTTCGTCGAGCCGATGAGGAACTTCTGGTCGTAGTCGAGACCCAGAATCCGTTCGTAGACCGCGTCCGACAGGACCACGGCCGACAGGGGCGCGTATCCGGCGCTCAGACCCTTGCCGAGGGTGAGCATGTCCGGCTGGACACCGACCTGTCCGGTGCGGGTGAACTCGCCCGTGCGGCCCATCCCGGTCGTCACCTCGTCGACGATCAGATAGATCCCGTGGTCCTGGCAGAAGGCCGCGAGCGTGTGCAGGTACTCGTCGGTGAGCACGTGGCCGCCCTCACCCACCACCGGTTCGACGACGACCGCCGCCACGCGTTCCGGACCGTAGGAGGTGATGAGCCGTTCGAGGTCTCCGGCCTCGCCGGGCCGCCCCGCGGTGAACGGGCCGGGAGCGTGTTCGACGTCGGGCAGCAGGGGGCCGGACTGTTCGTGCACGTACGGCATGCCGGTGAGCGCGCCTCCGGCGGCCCCGAGGCCGTGGTAGCCGCTCCACAGGCCGAACACCGCCCTGCGGGCGGGCGCACCGTCGGCGCGGTGCAGGAAACGGGCCAGCAGCACCGCCGTCTCGACCGCCTGCGCGCCGTTGCTGCAGTATCGGATCTTGTTCATCGTGGGGGGAAGGTGCGGCACGAGGGCGTTGGCCGCCTCGACGGAGATCGCGCTGGGCCGTCCGTAACCGATCAGGTTGGCGTAGGCAAGGGTGTCGATCTGCTTCTTGACGGCCTCGCCGACGGCCTGGTGGCCGTATCCCAGCGTGACGTTCCACAGCCCGGAGCGGGCGTCGAGGAACCAGCGTCCGCCCCGGTCGCGTACCCGCACCCCCCGTCCCTCGACCAGCATGCTCTCCGGCCTGAGCGTCCGAAGGTAGGCGCCCATCGTGGGGCTGTTCCACAGCGGGTAGTCGGCAGGATCGATCAAGGCTTCACCTCTCCGATGTCCGATTCGGCCGGGGCCGTACCTCTGACGGCCTCGATCACGCTCATTCCCGGCGGACCGGTGACGACCTTCTCGAACCGCCATCCGCCGTGTTCCAGCAGCCGCCGATACTCCGTCAGCGTGCGTTCCCTGGCCCCCTCGTACAGGACCATCATGGCGACGTCGCTCCAGCTCTGCTGGGAGGCGGGGACGCCGTGTTCGGGAAGCAGGTCCTCGAACAGCAGAAGGCGGGCCTCCCTCGGCGCCCCGCTCGCGACGGCGCGGAGGATCCGGACCGCCGCGGCGTCGTCCCAGTCGTGCAGCACCCGGGCGAGCAGATACAGATCGCCCGGCGGCGGCGGGACGAACAGATCGCCGGGATGGAGTGCGTATCGGCCGGACACCCCCTGACTCTCCAGGTACGGCCCGGCCAGAGTCAGGACCTGTGGCTGGTCGACGAGGACCGCCGTCGCCCCGGGCGCCTCCTGGAGCGCCCCGGCGGTCAGGACGCCGACGCCGCCCGCGACGTCGACGATCACCCCGCTCTCCGGCCAGTCGAGCAGCGGCAGGCACGGCAGCGACAGCAACCGCGCCTGCTCCACCATCGCCCTGCCGAAGGTCGTCTGCTCCTGCGGCCGCGGGGCGAGATACTCCCAGAAGCCCGTGCCGAGGACCCCGGGCGCCGCCGCGTGGCCCGTGGTGAGGGTCTCGGTCAGCGCGTGCGCGACGTCGGAGATCCCCAGCGTCGCGAACGTCGCCTGCAACGACATCGGGTGCGAGGCGCACAGCAGCCGTCCGCGTCCGGTGAGCGACACCTCATCCGGCACCGGGTCGAACGTGACGATCCCGTGGCCGGACAGCAGGCGCAGCACACGGCGCAACGCGTCCTCGTCGGCACCGGCCTCGGCCGCCAGCCACGTGACCGGGCGGGCGCCGCCGGCGAGCAGATCGGGGACGCCGAGCCTGCTGATCGCGCACACGCAGTGCCACGCGACGCCGCTCTGGTAGATGTCGAAGAGCGCGCGGATGTCGGCGATCGGCTCGGTCGCCGTCTCCGCCGAAGGGGCGCCGTTCATCTGTCGCACGCTAGATCTCCTCGCCGTGCAGCTCCGGGACCATGGTGACCTCAAGCCGTTCCAGGCCGTTGAGGAAGTTCGACCGCTGACGCACGGCCTCTCCCGCGGGCTCGACGGCGGCGACGCGCCGCAGCAGGACGCGCAGAAGACAGCGCAGTTCGATCCGCGCCAGCGCGGCGCCGACACAGTAGTGCGGCCCGCCGCCGAAGCTCATGTGCGGGTTGGGCCTGCGGTCGATCAGGAACCGCCCGGCCTCGGGGAACACCTCCTCGTCACGGTTGCACGAGGGGAACCAGACCACGACGCGGTCTCCCTCGCGGATACGGGCGGCTCCCAGTGTCGAGTCGGTCATCGCGGTGCGCATCGCGTGCATGGCCGGGGAGGTCCACCGGAGGATCTCCTCGACCGCGCTGTCGATCAGGCCGGGATCCTCCTTCAGCCGCCGCCACGCGCCGGGATGCTCGATGAACGCCAGGAGCGCGCCCGACATCGCGTGCGGGGTCGTTTCGAGGCCGCCGTTCATCAGGCCGTCGCAGTTGAGGATGACCTCCTCGTCGGACAGGGGGCGTCCGTTCACGGTCGCCTGGGCCAGCGAGGTCACCATGTCGTCGCCCGGGGCGTTCCTGCCCTCTTCGAGCCGATCGGCGAAGTAGGCGAAGACGCCGGCGTGCGCCGCCGTCCGCGCCGAGGCCGCGGCGGGGCCGGGGTCGGTGTCGTCGAAGGCGACGGCGATGAAACGGGCGAGTTCGTCACGGTCGCCCGGCGGGACGCCCATCATCTCGAACAGGAGCCATGTCGGGATCGCGACGGCGAGGTCGCGGACGGCGTCGAACGCCTCGCCGCGTTCGAGGAGCGTCCGCACGAGATCGTCGATCATCCGTTCGAGCCCCGGCTGCAGTGCCGCGACCGCCCGGCCGTTGAACCATGAGGAGTGGGCGGCGCGGAGCGCCCGGTGCTCCGTGCCGTCGGACACCACGAGCATCCGGCCGGAGGCGGCCTTCACCGCCGCCTCGTTCCCGCCGAGCCGCATGCCGAGCGCGGAGCCGAACCTGCCCGGGTGTTTGACCACCTGGCCGCCGAGCCGGTGCGTGGTGACCGACCAGAAGCCCCCCGCGCGTTCGGACTCGCACCAGGCGATCGGATGGGTACGGCGGGCCTCCCGCCACACGTCGAGGTGCCGGTCGCCGACGTAGAGGAGCGGGTCCGCGATGTCGAGCCCCACTCCTCCCGCCGTCCATGTGGGACTGCGTCGGCTCATTGCCCGCGCTCTCCCCGTCCGGGCTTCGCCCGGTGCCCGTCGATCGGTCCGCCGGTCAGGCCAACGCCCACAAAACACGAGAATAAGCCCATAATCCACCCCGAATTCCTCTTTGGCCGCCATTCTTGTGACACTGAAAACGCCGAAACCCGAAACGCTGGACGGCCCCGACAAATGTCCGATTTCGCGCCGCTTCCGGCACGGAAAGACGATCCGTCGAAAGCCGGGACCCGGACTCCGTTTTTCCTTTCAGGACATGTCATTGGGCCTGCTCCGCGGAGGAAGGACGCGCAGAAGATTGCGGTTGAGGATGAGCGCGTGCTCCCTGCGGGGCAGCCCGGCGAGGACCCGGGGCCCTCGGACGACCTCCTCGACCAGGCGTCCGAGCCCGCCGGAGATGCGGTTGAGCGGCCAGTCGGTACCAAAGATGATCTTGTGGTTAAGGCCGAGGCGGAACAGGTGACGCAGATGGGCGGGCCAGCCGCCGGGCGTCGCCGCGCCCGCGAAACCCCCGATGTCCAGATAGACGTTCCTCCGGAAGGCCGCGAGATACGCCGCGACGTCCACATGCGTGACGCCACCGTGCCCGAGGACGAAGTTCACCCGGGGGAAGTCCCGCACCGCCTGGTCCACCCGCAGCGGATGCGCCGGCGCGAAGTCGAGGCTTCCCGCGGTCGGGCCCGTGTGCACGAAGACCGGAAGCGACCGCGCCGCGCACACCTCGTAGTAGGGGTACAGCCCGGGGTCCGAGGGCGAGTAGCCGCACGGCGGATAGAGCTTGAGCCCGTCGAACCCGTAGGTGTCGACCAGTCTTTCGAAGAGCTCCACCCCCTCGGGGCCCCGGCGCGGGTCCACCCCGATGTACACCCAGAAACGGTCCGGGTGGCGGAGACGGATCTCGTGGTGACGCCGTGCCATCTCCTCGATCGTGAGCGGCGAGGCCATCCTGAGGGTGAAGTCCGGCACGAGGAGTACGGCGCGGTCCACCCCGGAGTCGTCCATCTCCCGCACCAACTGGTCCGCGTGATGGTCCTGGTGCTGGGCGACGTAGGCGTCAACGAGCCGGCCACGCCGTGGGGCGGCGCCCTCGGCCTCCAGACGGCGGTGCACGTTCGCCACGACGTCCTCGATGAACCTCATCGGGATGAAGTCGGTCGACGCCACGTGACAGTGACCGTCGTAGACCGGCACGGGCGGCGCTCCGCCCGCCCCGGCGTTCACGCGGACCTCTCCGTGGCGGCCACCGCGCCGTCGTCGCCCGCCAGCCGCCGGATGGTGCCGGCCATGATGAGCCTGCGATGCGATCGCCTGACTCCGGCGAAGACGGTCGTCCCCTCCCTGAACTCCCTGGTCAGCGAGTCGAGGGACACGCTCATCCGGAAGGAGGGCCAGCACGTCCCGAACAGGATCTTGTGGTTGACGCCCAGGTGGAAGAGCCGGTTGAGGTGCGCCTGCCAGCCGTCGGAGCTGAGGACGCCGGGGAACTGGCTGATGTCCAGGAAGACGTTCGGCCGGTGCAGGCACAGGTACGTCGACTCCTCGACGTGCGTGACGCCGCCGTGCCCGAGGATGAAGTTCACCCCGGGGAAGTCTCGCGCCGCCTCGTCGATCATCAGCGGCTGGCCGTGGGTGAAGTCCAGCGGGCCCCAGCCGGGACCCGTGTGGCTGAGCACGGGGACGCCCCGGTGCGCGCACACCTCGTAGTACGGGTACAGCCGGCGGTCGCTCGGGGAGTAACCGGCGGGGGGATAGAGCTTGAGCCCGGCGAAACCGTACTCGTCGAGACACCGTTCGAAGAGCGCGATCCCGTCGGGGCCCGACCGCGGATCGACCCCCCAGAACACCCTGAACCGGCCTGGATGGCGCTGCGACACCTTGTGGTGCAGTTCGGCGAGCTCCGGAGGTGACAGGATCCCGTCCGCGACGTGGGAGAAGTCGGGGGCGACGAGGAACGCCTGGTCGACGCCCGCGGCGTCCATCTCCGCGACGAGCCGATCCCCGTCGTGATCCTGGTACAGGGCGAGCAGCCGGTCGGTGACGCGTCCCAGCTTGACCGGCTGCCCGTGGGAGACCAGCCGGTGATGGACGTTGGCCGCCTGTTCTTCGAGGAACCGGCGCGGAACCGCCAGGTCCGTGGCGAGGTTGACGTGCGCGTCGACGACGGGCTCGTCCGTAGGCTGCCCCGTCATGTGGTCTGCGCCCCAGCCGGGCGGTCCGTCGATTCCTCGAACCTCATACTCGTCTCCTCCGGCGTTCCCGCAAAGAGTCGGTGACGCCATGAGCCGGGATGGCGGGTTTCGGGACTTGTGCGAACCGTATTCCGTTTCGCGCGGAGGGTGAGGTGAATTCCGCACCACCGCATCCGGACAATTCCACATCAATGAAATTGATAGTTCGCGTCCGCAATATTTGCGATTAATCCGCATTTGACATTACAAGGTGGTCAGACTCAAAGTCAACGTTGTTATCACTTCTGTTTTCGCGTATCCGGCTGAACAGGTGATACGGCGGTGAACCGCGCCGGAGGGGAGCGCGGCGACCGGCCCGTCACGAAGCCGCCAGGCCGGCGTCACGGATCCTGGCCCCCAGGATCGGCCCCGTGACACGCGTCGCGTCGGCCTTCAGCACGTCCATGTGCCCGGCCTCGATCCGGTGTGTCTCGACCGGCCCCTTGAGCGTCTCCCGCCACGCCTCGGAGGCCAGGCCGTCGTGACCCGGCTCCGGTGAGGCGTCGAAGAACAGGACAGGGCCGTGGAAGCTCCGCGACCGGTGTTCGGCCATGGCCCGGACGTTCTCCTCGGTGATCGAGACAAGGTCCTCGATCACCTTCTCCTCCAGCGTCCCCAGGGAGCTCCCCGACTCCCGCAGCACCGTGGCGAGCTCCGCCGCCGGTGGACGGTACGGCCCGTCCCAGCCCGGTGCGGTGATCCCGCCGAAGGCGAGGTGCAGCACGTCCGCCACGCCGTCCCGCACGACGCCGACTCCCGCGCCGCCGGGGAAGGAGTCGAAGAGCACGAGCAGGGCCACCTCCTCGCCCCGGCCTTCGAGCTCCACGGCGATCTGCTGCCCGACCACGCCGCCGAACGACCAGCCGACGATGACGCAGGGCCCGGCAGGGTGGATCTCCCGCATCTGCCGCAGCAACGCCTCCGCCAGGTCCGTGACGGACAGCGCCGAACGCCCGCCGAGAAGGCGGGGGTCCTGCAGGGCGTAGACCGGGTGGTCCGGCGGCAGATGGCTGATCAGCGCCGAGTAACACCAGCCCAGGCCGTTGATCGCGGGAACCAGGAAGATCGGCGCACGCTCTCCCCGGGGACGGTAGGCCAGCACGGCGCCGAGGTCGTCGGGCGGGCCACCCCGGGTGAGGTGCCGTTCCAGGAGCGCGACGGTCGGATGGTCGAAGATCGCACGCACCCCGAGCTCGACCCCCAGCACCTCCGCGATCCGGCTCACCAGGCGGACGGCCAGCATGGAGTGGCCTCCCAGTTCGAAGAACCCGTCGTCCGCCCCGACCGCGGGCAGCCCCAGGACCTCCGCGAAGATCCCGCTCAGGACCTCCTCCCGGGCGGTGTGCGGGCGGGACGGGACGAGGTCGCCGGCGGGACCGGGCGCGGGCAGCGCCGTACGGTCGATCTTGCCGTTCGTGGTCAGCGGCAGGGCGTCGAGCACCACCAGGGCCGACGGCACCATGTAC
This sequence comes from Streptosporangium sp. NPDC049376, assembly GCF_044466505.1. Taxonomy (NCBI): domain Bacteria; kingdom Bacillati; phylum Actinomycetota; class Actinomycetes; order Streptosporangiales; family Streptosporangiaceae; genus Streptosporangium; species Streptosporangium sp. NPDC049376. The sequence goes on from NZ_JBITMT010000023.1 coordinate 23,583, forward strand.
TCCGGCACCCGTCCGGCCAGCCGGGCCCGCACCTCGGCGAGGTCCAGGCCGTTCCCGCCCACGGGGACGACGTAACCGACCAGCCTCCGCTCGTCCTCCGCCCGCTCCCCCGCGCGGGCCAGCACGACGGCCTGGTCGATCCGGGGGTCGTCCGTCAGCGCGGCCTCGATCTCCCCCGGTTCGATACGGAAGCCACGGATCTTCACCTGGTGGTCGGTCCGCCCGAGGAACTCCAGCTGCCCGTCGGACGCCCATCGCGCCAGGTCTCCCGTGCGGTACATCCGGGTGCCATCCGGTCCGAAGGGGTCGGCGACGAACCGCTCGGCCGTCAGGCCGGGACGGTTCAGATAGCCCCGGGCGACTCCGGCCCCGGCGATGTACAGCTCGCCGGGGGTTCCGGCGGGGACGGGCCGCAGGCGCGCGTCCAGCACGTAGATCTGGGTGTTGGCCATCGGTCGCCCGATCGGCGGGTCCCCGGGACGCCCGTCAGGGCCCGTGTCGACCGGCGCGAAGGCCGAATAGACGGTCGTCTCCGTGGGGCCGTAGGCGTTGACGACACGTGCCCCGCACGCGGCCAGCTTCCGCGGCAACCGGTCTCCGCCGATCACGATGAGCAGGTCCCGGAGCGCTTCGGGATCCGCCGTACGCACCATCTCCCACAGTCCGGGCGTGCCCGACGCGAGGCTGATCGAGTGACGGCGGATCAGCGCGCCCACCTGGTGAGGATCGCGTACGGCCTCCGCCGGGGCGACCACCACCGTCGCCCCGCTGAGCAACGGAAGGTACAGCTCCTGCCCGGCGACGTCGAAGGCGAGGTTGGTGGTCGCGAGCACCGTGTCCCCGGCCCCGAGGGGAAACCTCTCCCGCAGGTCGGAGAGGTAGTTCAGCAGTCCTCCCCTGGTGGCCGCGACGCCCTTGGGCCGCCCCGTGGAGCCGGAGGTGTAGACGAGGTAGGCGACGGTGTCTGAGGTCACCGGTGCCGGCAGGTCGGAACGGGTGAGGTTCTCCGCCGAGTGCCCGGCCATGCCGGCCACGGTGGCGTGGTCGTCGAGGACGACGCGCCGGACGGCTCCGGTCCCCTCCTGCGCGGTGTGGGTGTCGGTGAGGAGGATGAGCGGCCGGGTCTCGCCCAGCATGAAGGCCACCCGGTCCGCCGGGGTGCCGGGGGCGATCGGCAGATAGGCGGCGCCGGTCTTGAGCACCGCGAGGAGGGCCACCGGCGTCCACTCGGAACGGGCCAGCGCCAGCGCCACGTAGCGCTCGGGGCCTGCGCCCCGCTCCAGCAGGTACCGGGCCAGCCTGTTCGCCCGTTCGTTGAGCTCGGCGTAGCTCGTCGCGGCTCCTTCGTAGATGACCGCGGTGCGGCCGGGCGAGCGTTCCACCTGCCGTTCGATCAGCTCGACGACGTCGGCGCGCGGCAGCGCTCTGGCCGTGTCGTTCCACTGCCTGAGCAACCTGTGCCGCTCCGGCGGAGTGAGCAGCTCGATCTGGTCGATCGGCTGCCCGGGATCCGCCGCGACCGACTCCAGCAGGCGGGACAGCCGCGCCGACAGGGCGAGCGCGGTCGCCCTGTCGAACAGGTCGGCGCTGTACTCCAGCGTCCCGGTGAGTCCCAGCGGGGAGCCGTCCGCGCTGTGCCGTTCGCCCAGATAGAGGGTCAGGTCGAACTTCGCCGTGCCGCTCTCGGTCGGATGGGGAACGCTCTGGAGCCCCTCCAGGTGGAGGTTCGGCGCCTCACCCACGGCGGGCGAGAGGAACACCTGGAACAGCGGGTGCCGGGACAGCGACCGGGCAGGCTGCAGATGCTCGACCAGTTGCTCGAAGGGAAGGTCCCGGTGCTCGTACGCCGCCAGATCGGCGTCGCGCACCCGCCGCAGGAGTTCGTCGAAGGTCGGCCGCCCCGAGGTGTCGGTGCGCAGCACGAGGGTGTTCACGAAGAATCCGACCAGGTCCTCCAGGGCCTCCGCGTCGCGGCCCGCCGTCGCCACGCCGATGGGGATGTCCGTTCCACCGCCCGAACGGGTCAGCAGCACGGCCAGCGCCGCCTGTAGCACCATGAACACGGTCGCCCGATGGCGGTGCGCCAGCTCCAGCAGGTCCATGTGCGTCCAGGCGTCCGTCCGGAACGGGACCTCGCCGCCCCGGTAGGTCGCCTTGGCCGGGCGGGGGCGGTCGGCCGGGAGCGACAGCTCCTCCGGCAGCCCCGCCAGCGCGTCACGCCAGAAGGCCAGCCGGACGGAGATCCGGCTCTCCGGATCCCGCGGGTCCCCCAGCCTTTCCCGCTGCCACAGCGCGTAGTCGGCGTACTGGACCGGCAGCGGTTCCCACCCTGGTTCCCGCCCCGAGCGCCGGGCGGCGTAGGCCAGCGACAGGTCCGCGCTGAGCGGTGCCAGCGACCAGCCGTCACCCGCGATGTGGTGGACCACCATCACCAGGATCTGTTCCGCGGGGCCGGTGCGAATCACCTTCGATCGCACGGGAAGTTCGGCCGAGATGTCGAAGCGGTGGCCGAGGACTTCGGCGACCGCGGCGTCGATCTCGTCCGCCCCGCACTCGGTGAACTCCACCCTCACCCGCGCCTGATCCGCCGGGACGATCCGCTGGACGGGTTCGCCGTCCTGCTCGGCGAAGTGGGTGCGCAGGGATTCGTGCCGGGCCACCAGGTCGCGTACCGCCGCGAGGAACGCCTCGCGGTCCAGTTCGCCTCGCAGCCGCACGACCAGAGGCAGGTTGTAGGTGGCGCTCGGCCCGTCCATCCGGTGCAGGAACCACAGGCGGCGCTGGGAGTAGGAGAGAGGCAGGGCCGCCGGACGAGGGTGAACGGCCGCGGGTTCCTCCGCTCCGGGCCTCTCCGGCCTGGTTTCCGTCATGTCCGCCCCCTGTCAGTCGGTCGAATCGCGAAAGTCCGGCGAATTGCCGTTCCGGCCTCGAATGCGCGGAACCGGAGACGCCGATGTCCGGGCCGATGCCGTCCCGGCAATTCTCAATGAAATGGCGTGCGGGTCCGGTGATTCTGTCGGCGATATTCCGGGTTCCGGTCCTGATTCGCTTGTACGGGCCGCGACGGAGCGAAGGCAGGTCATTGCCGAACGACATGGACTCACAGGTGAACGGCGAAGTATCCGCAGGTGAAGGCGGTATTCGTCCAATGGCCACCGGTGGGGGAACCCCGTCGTTCTCTCTTCACGATCCACATTTCCACCCAGAAGAAAGGCAATGATTCATTCCGCGTCCGGGCGTGCGTTCCCGGGTGCGGGGTCGCGATTTTTCTGCGAACCGGTCTTCCATTTCGGGATCGAGTTGTTATTATTTCTGCATATGCTCACCGGAAATCGCGATAATTCCACGAGAGTGACCCGAACGCCGTAGCGGAAATTCGAGCACCGACGAGAGGAACCTCCGATGTCCAAGGAAGCGACCCTCTACTCCCCCGTCATCAAGGATGAGCGGGGAATTGTCTCCGTAGTGTTCGCCAAGGACCACCCTGGATATGACGACCCGGAGTACCAGAGGCACCGGGCGGGGATCGCCGAGGCCGCCCTGCGGTACGTTCCCGGGCAGCCCGTGCCGGACGTCGTCTACACCGAGGAGGAGCACGCGACCTGGCGCCTGGTGAACGCCGAACTCGCCGAGAAACACCGGCGGCACGCCTGCCGGGAGTTCCTCGCGGGCAAGGAACGCCTGGCGCTCCCGGACGACCGGTTGCCGCAGCTCGGCGAGGCCTCCGCCGCGATCAACGAGGCGACCGGATTCCGCTTCAGCCCGGCCGCCGGCCTGGTGGAGGTCCGTGACTTCTACGGTTCGCTGGCCGACCGCCGCTTCCAGGCGACCCAGTACATCCGGCACTTCTCCATGCCGCGTTTCTCCCCGGAACCCGACATGATCCACGAGGTGGTCGGTCACGGCAGTCATCTGTCGGCCCAACGGCTGGCCGACCTCTATGAGCTGTTCGGGAAGGCGGTTCGCCGGCTGCGCTCCAAGGAGGCCGTCGGCATGGTCTCCAGCGTCTTCTGGTTCGCCATGGAGTACGGCCTGGTCAGGGAGGACGGGGATATCAAGGCGTGCGGAGCCAGTCTGCTCTCCTCCTGTGCCGAGCTGGAGCGCTTCCAGGAGGCCGACATCAGGCCGCTGGACGTGGCGTCCATGGCCGGTCAGGGCTATCTGGTCGAGCAGTACCAGCCGGTGCTCTTCTGCGCCGACTCCTTCGCGCACATGGAGGAGTTCCTGTCGACGTTCCTGATCACCGTGAGTGACGCGGACCCGCTCGCCACCACCTGAGAACGTCCCCGTCCCGCTCCCCGAGGATCCGGACGGTCGCGCCGTACGCGGGTGGGCACCGTCACCCCGTGCGCGCCCCGCTCCGCACCGGTGTGGAGCGGGGCGGTGGGGCACGGGATGACGGCGAGCGTCGTGGACCGTCATCCGACGCAGTGCTTGATGAGGTCGCGGATGGTGACACCTCCGCTGGAGTTGAACGATCCGAAGTCGAAGGAGGTGTCGGTCTGGTCCTCCAGGTAGGCCACGAGCGCGACCAGGGCCATGGAGTCGAGCAGCCCGGCCCCCTGAAGGTTGGTGTCCGCCTCGACGACGAGGTCCGTCTCCTCGTTCCACCTGGCCACCCAGCCGACGAGGTCGTTCTCCAGGGCGGTCATGTCAAAGCCCATGCGCGGTTCCCTTCCTCTGTTCCTTCGTGCAGGACTGTTTCCCGTGCGGAACCGTCACCGGCCGTGTTCCGCGGCCCGCTCCTGCCGCCTGGCCTGCGCGGCTTCGGCGAAGTACGCCGCCGCGAGCGGCCGGCTCAGCTTCAGGTTGGCGGTCATGTAGCGGGGGTCGTTCCGCAGGGGCCGGTCGGAGAAGACCAGCGACGTGATCCGTTGATGGGGCTCAAGCGACTGGTTGGTCTTGTCGATCCGCTCACGGATCGACAAGACCAACGCGTCGTCCTTCGGGTCCGCCGGGGTGACGATAGCCCCGAGCCTGCCGGTTCTCGGAGTCGGGACCACGAGCAGTTCGACGACCCCCTCGACGCCGGCGAACAGGGACTCGATCTCGGCCGGGTGCACCTTGCGGCCGCTGTCGAGGACGATCACGTCCTTCTTGCGGCCCAGCAGGGTGAGGAAGCCGTCGTCGTCCAGCGTCCCGTAGTCGCCCGTCACGATCGTCCCGTCGGGACGGTAGGTCTCGTCGGCCGCGCCTGCCGTGTCGAAGTAGCCGGTGCTGAGCGGGGCGGGGCGGTGGACCAGCAACTCGCCGTCGGGCAGGAAGGTCACGGCCTCCGGGTCGATCAGCTTGCCCACGCTGCCCAGCCGGTGCTCCTCCTGCGTGTTCCAGGCGATCATTCCGGACTCGGTCATGCCGTAGGCCTCCAGCAGCCGCACCCCCTGAGCCCAGTAGGCCTCCAGGGTCTCCCGCCGGATGGGCGCCATTCCAGTGATCATGAAGCGGATTCCGCCGCCCAGGAAGTCACCGAGTGAGCCCCCGCCGGTCTTGTGGAAGAGCTGGAGCGCGGTGTCGTAGAAGACGGGCGGGGCGATCAGGAAGGTCGGCCGTTCGTCCCTGACCACACCGAATATCCGCTGGTAGGGCGCCAGAACCACGTCGGCCCCGATCCACAGGCAGCAGTAGACCGACAACCGCTGCTGGTAGTTGGACAGCGGCAGGAAGATCACATGCCGGTCATCCGCGCCGACGCCGAAACACTCGATGAAACGGCTGATGACGTACTCGGTACCCTTCCGGCTGACGTTGAGCCCCTTGAGCAGGCCCGAGGTGCCCGAGGAGAAGACGAGGCTGTGCAGGTCGCCCGGCTCGCCCCGGGGGGCGTCGGCCGGTACGACGTCCACCCCGGGCACGCCGTCCGGCCTCACCAGGGCGGGGTGGCCGGACGTCACCTCGGCGTCCGTGACGAGCAGCGCCAGTCCGTGACGGGTGACGAACTCGCCGGGGTCACCGATCACGGTCTCGTCCGCGAACGCCTTGAGCACGGCGCCGGTCATCATCGCGGCGAGGTCCCAGAGCACCCAGTCGATGCCGTTGCCCGCGCGGATGCCCACCACGTGGCCCGGCCGTACCCCGGCGGCGGTCAGCCGATCGGCGTACAGCACCGCCAGGTCGTGGAGCCGCCGGTGCGTCACCTCACGCCGGCCGCCTGTGGAGTCGATCTCCACGACGACCGCCGAGGCGTTGTCACGGTAGCGGTCGGCGAGTTCGTGAAGCCTCATTCCTGCCCTCCTTCTCCAACGTCCGTTCCAGGCTCGCGACGAGGTCGGTGAGCCGCCGGGTGACGAAGAAACCGATCCGTCCGCCGATCATGGATTCGTAGCCGCCGCTGCCGGTGTCCCACTCGATCCGGATCTCCAGCTCGCATCCGTCGTCCTCGACCGGCTGCCGGACCCGCACCGACCGTTCAAGCGAGGCCCACAGCCAGCAGGGGTCGGCCCGCAGCGCGACACCGTCCTCCAGCCGCCACGCGCGGTCGGCCCACACGACGTGGTCGTCACCCAGGGTCCCCCGGAACTCCGCCTCCGCCGACGCCGCCGTCGCGTCGGCCTCCGGGTCCGCCGCGAACGGATCGAGCAGGTACGGCCTGCCGTGGAGCAGGTCCAGAACCTGCCGGGCGGGGTGGGAGCTTCGGACCCGCAGGGTCAGCGGCGACGTCACCGCCTGGGGCCGGTCCCGCCGTCCCCGGTGGGCCGCGGCCTCGGTCAGGACGGCCTCCAGCGTCTCCAGGCCGCGTTCGAGGTCGGCCTCCGAGATCACCATCGGTGGCTGGATCCGCAGCACCCTGGTGTTGTACAGCGAGTAGGTGGAGGTCACGCCCGCCGCCAGCAGCCCGCCGAGCACCAGCCCCGCGATCGAGTCGTCGTGGAACTCAAGGCCGTGCATCATGCCCAGGCCACGATGGGCCGCGACCAGTTCGGGAAAGCGTTCCACGATCCGTGCGAGCCGGTCCCCGATCACCCGGGCCTTCTCCCCGACACCGGTGAGGAACTCCTCCTCCGTCGCGATGGCGATCGACTCCAGGCCGATCCGGCAGGACAACGGGTTGCCGCCCAGGCTGGAGCCGAAGGTCGAGGGAAGTGCCCGAAGCGTCTCCCACACCGCCTCGGTCCCCAGCACGGCGGAGATCGGGAGCATGCCCCCGCCGAACGCCTTGCCGATGCAGACGATGTCCGGGACCACGCCGAACCGCTGATGGGCGAAGAAGGCACCGCATCTGCCGAAGGCGGTCTGCATCTCGTCGAGGATCAACAGGGCGCCGTTCTCGTCGCACAGGCGGCGCGCCTCCCGCAGGTAGCCGGGAGGCGGCACGATCACCCCGGCCTCCGCCTGGACCGGTTCCAGCAGGACGGCGGCGGTTTCGCCGTCGACGGCCGCCGCCAGTTGCCCGACGTCGCCGAAGTCGACCAGTTCGAACCGCTCAAGGAACGGCCCGAACAGGGACTCGTGCTCGGGTCGCGCCGAGGCGCTCAGGGTGGCGAAGGTCTTGCCGTGGAAGCAGCCGCGGGCGCTGACGAACTTGGGACGCCCGGTCGTGGCGCGGGCGAGCTTGAGGGCGTTGTCGATCGTCTCGCCGCCGCCGTTGGCCAGGTAGGCGAACGGCAGCCGGCCGCCGGTGAGTTCGGAGAGGCGTTCGGTCAGGCGGATCTGCACCTCCTCGAACATGATCTTGGTGCTGTTCAGGACACCCAGGTCGAGCTGGTCCCGCAACGCCGCGATGAGGCGCTCGTTGGAGTAGCCGAACGACTGGTTGCCGTACTGGTCGAACAGCGCGAGAAAGGAGCGCCCGTTCTCGTCCAGCACGCTGCTGCCGGAGCCCCGTCCCTGGACTCCGCAGCCCATCACGAACGCCATCTTCGAGTAGGTGGGATGGTTGTGCGCCGCCTTGGACTCAGCGAGCACCTGACGGTGTGTCCGCAACACGGCTCCCCTTGGCGTAGTCGTCGTAGTCGTGGAAGAAGTACTGCAGGAGCCTGTTGCCGCGCCCCGCCTCGGTCCTGGCCCGCGCGGCGGCGCCCGCCAGGTCGAGTACGGCGACAAGGCTGAGCGGGGCCTCCCTGAACCTGACGTCCCGGTACGGCTCGTGCAGCGCGACGAAGCCGATCTCGGTGTAGAAACTTCGCAACCCGCCTCCGGCCTCGGCGAAGAAGTCGCCGAGGACGTGGGTCGCGCCGTGTTTCGTGACGCTGTGCACCAGCCCCCGGCGCATCAGCGACATCCCGATCTCACGATGGCGGACCTGGGGCAGGGTCATCAGGTGGCCGAACTCGACCAACCGGCCCGCGGCTCGCAGGCCCGTGACGTCCACGACGTCCTCACACGGCAGGCCGGCCACCGAATCCGGCACGATCTTGACCGTCCCGACCGCCTCCGTCCCCTGGTAGGCGACGATGTAGTCCGCGTGGGCGTCGAACCGGTCGAAGGTGTCGGCGGTGTCGGCGGCGTCGGAGAGGCGTCCCTGGTCCTGGACGTACACGGCGTCACGCAGCCGGAGCACGGCGTCCCGGTCGGCCTGTGACTGTGCCACACGGAAGGTGACAGAGCTCATTTCTGCTCCATTCAACCGGTTCGTCCGGTCAGCGAGACTGTCCGATGATCAACTGCTTGAAGTAGTCGAAATAGCCCGTGTGGAAGTGATGTAGCCGGTCACGGATCTCGACGTGCAGGTTCGGCAGCCGCGAGATCGGCAGGTTCGGCATCACGTGATGCTCGACGTGGAAGTTGTTGCCGTTGGTGAACCACGTCATCAGCCGGTTGGACCTGACGCTCCGCGTGTTGGCGAACACGTCCACGTTGAGCGTCTCGCAGCCGTGGTGCTCGGGCAGCTCGATCAGGGCGTGCACCGGAGCAGCGACGGTCAGCAGTGGCACCAGCCAGGCCCAGAGCATGAACGGCGAGCCGGTCACCACCGAGACGACGGTCAGCGTGACGAGCACGGCCAGGATCAGGAGGTGGTCGTAGCGGATACGCCGTGAGACGGTGCGGGTCTCACCGTCGAAGTCCCTGCCGAGCAGGGAACGCCCCAGGTTCACCAGGAACAACCGGTAGTGGTGGAACATGGTGAACCGCGCCGTCCAGTCCATCGCGCGCCGGAACCCGGACCCGCCGTCCGCGTCGCCGTACTGGTCTCCGTAGTCGAAGAACTCACGGTTCATCGCGGTGCCCAGATACCGATGGTGCCGCAGGTGGGCGACCCGGTAGGCGGTGAACGAGATGAGCATCGGCAGGCCGAGCAGGGTTCCCGCGATCGTGTTGGCCCGCTTGTTGCGGAAGGCCAGGTTGTGCAGGGTCTCGTGCTGAAGTTCGGCGGCGTGCGCGAACATGCAGCCGATCAGGACGACACCCGCGATCCTGGCCCACGGTGTGGGCTGCAGGGCGAGCACCAGACCGGCGGTGGTGAGGGCGCCGCACAGCAGGAGCTTGAGTGTGAAGATCGCTCCCCGGGTCTCGGTTCGCAGGTGCTTCAGCGAGGCCCGGAGTTCCGCGGCGCTTTCCGGTGCAACCGTCTCATCCGCCTGGGATTCCATCTCTCCCCCATCTCCCTCGGCCGTCAGGAGGTTTCGGTCTGTTTCCGCAACGCGTCGTCGACGAGTCCTGCCAGGCCGGCGGGCGTGGGCGCGTCGAAGAGCTCCCGCACGGTCAGCTCCACGCCGACCGTCTTGCGGATTCGGGCGAGCAGGCGGACGGCGGACAGGGAGTGCCCGCCGAGGTCGAAGAAACTGTCGTCGATCCCGGGCGGTTCGGCTCCGAGGATCGCGGCGAACAGCTCGACCATGAGCCTCTCGTGCGCGGAGACCGGAGGACGGCTCGCGACCGCCGTCACCTGCTGCGGGGGTGGCAGCGCCCTCCGGTCGAGTTTCCCGCTGGCCGTACGGGGCAGGCCGGCGATCCGCGTGATCACGCTCGGGACCAGGTGGGCGGGCAGCCCGGCGGCCAGCCTGGCGCGCAGACGTTCGGGGTCCGGCTCCGCGCCGGGATCCGCCACGACGTATGCCACCAGCCTGCGGTCTCCCGGCTGGTCCCCCCACACCGTGGCGGCCGCGCCGGCGACCCCCGGGGAACGGGCCAGGGCCGCCTCGATCTCGCCGAGCTCGATCCGGAAACCCCGCACCTTGACCTGGTCGTCGTTGCGGCCGACGAACGTCAGCTCGCCGTCCGCCGTCCAGCGCACGAGGTCACCGGTGCGGTACAGCCGGGCGCCGGGACCGGCGAACGGGTCGTCTCCGAAGCGTTCGGCGGTCAGGACGTCCCGGCCGAGATAGCCGAGGGTCACCCCGGCGCCACCGACGTACAGTTCTCCGACCGCGCCCGCCGGGACGAGTTCCATGCGGTCGTCGAGTACGTAGACCCGCACGTTGCGCAACGGCCTGCCGATCGGCGGGGCGTCCGCCTGCGACGGCGACAGCCGGGTGCTCATCGCCGTCGACACCGTCGCCTCGGTCGGCCCGTATCCGTTGATCAGCGTGCAGACCGGGCTCCACCGTTCGATCACGGCCGGCGACCCGGCCTCGCCCACGATCGAAACCGTCGTGCCGCCCGGCCATTCCTGCGGCGACATGACCTCCAGGGCCGACGGCGGCAGCACCAGGTCGTTGATCCGCTTCTCGGTGACCAGCCGGGTGAGGTCCGGGCCCGGCGTCAGGCGCTCCGCGGCGGCCGAGACCAGGGTCCCGCCGTTCAGCAGGGACTGGGTCATCTCGCCGACGAAGGCGTCGAAGCTGGACGACGCGAACTGCAGGGTACGGGTTCCCGGTCCCGAACCCAGGCGGTCCACCATGGCCGCCACCAGGTTGACCACTCCCGAGTGCCTGACCACCACGCCCTTCGGCACACCCGTGGAACCGGAGGTGTAGATGACGTAGGCGGGCTGGTCCGGGGAGAAGACGGCACCGCGCTCCTCGTCGGTGAGGTTCCGTCCGGGCAGAGTCCGTACGGCCTCGGCGACCTCGGCGTGGTCCAGGAGCAGGCATCGTGCGTCCAGTTCCGCGGCGAGCCCCGCGGTGACGGAGTTCAGCACCACCAGCGCCGGTTTCGCGTCGCCCACCATGAAGGAGAGCCGGGCGGCGGGGTAGGCCGGGTCCAGCGGCAGGAAGGCGGCGCCGGTCTTCAGCACGCTCAGGGCGGTGATGTGGAGATCGGCCGAGCGCGGCAGCGCGAAGGCCACGATCTGGCCGGGCCCCGCCCCCAGGCTCAGCAGATGCCGTGCCAGCCGGTTGGCCCGCTCGTTCACCTCGGCGAAGCTCAGCACGGTGTCCTCGAACTCGATCGCCGGGGCCCGCGCGGTCCGCGCCGCCCATGCCTCGACCAGCTCGTGCACCGCGGTGGGCGGGATCTCGTGGACCGGCCCGGTCCCCCACTCGCGCAGCCGCGCCCGCTCCGCGGGGTCGACCAGCGGAACCTCGTGAACGGGCGTGCCCGGCTCCTCCAGAACCAGAGAGTCGAGGAAGAAGAGGAAACGCCGCAGGTGGGCCTCTGTCTCCTCCACGCTGTGGATCTCGGGGTGCGCGTCGACGATGAGCTCGAACGTGTCGTCCGCCGACGTCCGGTAGAAGGTCACCGACAGGTCGTCCGCGGCGGAGAGCGAGATGGTGCGCACGGTCGCGGTGGCGCCCGCGAAGTCGAGCGCGTAGTCGAAGTCCATGACGTTGACGACCTGTCCCCACAGCCTTCGTCCCGTTCCCAGCAGCCCCGTCTCCCTGGCGAGCTCCGCCGAGGGGTAACGGGAGTGCTTCAGCGTCTGCCGCAGTTCGAGCGACACCTGCCGGGCGAAGTCGGCCACGCTCGTCCCGGGGACCATCGGCACGCGCACCGGCAGGCCGTTGGTCGTCATGCCGGGTACCCGCCGCACCTGCGGGGTCATCCGCGCCATCGCCGGTATGCCGAGGACGACCTCGTCCGCGTTCGTCATCCTGCCCACGTAGGCGGCTGTGATCCCGGTGGCCAGGTCCGACCAGCTCACCCCGAAGCGGTCGGCCGCCGCCCGCAGGCCTGCGATCCTGGCCGGGCCGAGGTCGGTCCGGCGCCGGTGGGCGATCCGTACGGCGGAGGAGGACCGGCCTGCCAGCCGTACCGGATCGGGGCGGTCGGCGAACCTGGAGAGCCAGTAGGCGTGGTCTGTCTCGAAGCGCCTGGACTCCTCGTACTGTTTCTCGCTGCTGAGAAGCTCCTGGAAGGCGGGGAAGGCTCCGTCCTCGCTCGCGCGTCCCTCGGCCAGGGCGGTGTAGATCGCGGCGAGGCGGTTGTGGACGAGCGCGAGGCTCCAGCCGTCCACCACGGCGTGATGGACACGGCGGTAGAGGACGAAACGGTCCGCAGCGGTCCTCAGCAGGGCCGCGCCGCAGAGTCTGAGTGGGTCGATCGGCCGCCTCATGTCGGCCTGCATCCAGGCGTCCGCCTCCGCGACGGGGTCGGCCTCAGCGCTGAGGTCGAGGTAGACGAGTGGCGCGTTACCCGCGGGATCGACGTACTGCCGGTATCCGTCCTCGGTGCTCACCAGGCGCAGGCGAAGCGCCTCGGCCTCGTGCTCGACCCGCTCGTTCGCCGCCCGCATGACGGCCGGGTCCACCGGCCCGTGGATTTCCAGGCAGTCGGTGATGCAGTTGGTCGGGTCCGTCAGGTCGGACGACTGAGCCATCCATGTACGCAGCTGCGCGGAGAGCAGCGGCCATTCTTCCACCCCGTGATCGAGCAAAATTCATCCTTCCGACACAGGCCATAGACATCGAAAATGCATTAGCTGTGCGTGCGGATCCCGCGCGGGCCGACTCGGCAGACCCAGCGAACTAAATGCCGGACAACGAGATCCGACACCTTGACGAACTGATTAACTGTATGAATTCAGATCAGTCATACATCGACATACTTCCTTCGCGTAGCAGATCGTGTCAAGGGTGCCATACGGCCCGTATGTCGCTGGTGACGATATGTTCCCCGGCTGACCAGCACGTCTTGTGCCTTCTCTTTCTCCTCATTACAGACGGTTCACAAAAATGAACCAGATGTAGCCGGACATCAGGGCGGGACGGCCACGGAGAGCAACAAATAGAAGGCGGGCCATTAAAGGATGCGGATCTTCGTTTTTCGCCTCCCGAATCCGGTGGGCGGCACGCGCATTCACACCTGTATCCGTGGCAAAGAATCCCGGGTGGCGCGACGGGCACCGTCTGCCATATTCGCCGGACATGGGAGGCGCGCCGACGCCGTTCGCGCTTTCCGCGGCCCGCCGGACGCGCCGGTGGCCGGGGTGGCCGGCGGGCCGTGCCGGACCGCCGGGCACCGGTCCGGCACGGCGGCGGTCCTCGCCCCGGGCGGGCCTGTCCGATAATGCCCAAAACTGCACAAACAGCATCACCCTTGGCCGGGTCAGTACGGCAAATATCAAAGCAACCAAAACGGCGAAACCTCGCCCCATTGGGTCGTCCTGCCTGCGATAGGTTGCCAAGCATGATCACCAAGATCGATGAGTGCGAACTCACCGGGCCCTGGGAGGGGTTCCTCGCCGAAGCCGCATCGTCGGCGGACAGCAGTGGTGCGGGTGTCCTCGTGCTGTCCGGGTCGAGCGGCCGTGTCGAGCGCGAGCGGTGCAGGCTCTTCGCCCGTGCCGGTGTGACGGCGATGTCGATCCGGTGGTTCGGCGGACCGGGGCAGCCTCCCGGCATCTGTGAGCTTCCACTGGAGACTTTTGTCGCCGCGTCCGAACTGCTGCGCGAGCGCGGTGCCGGACGTGTCAGCGTCCTCGGGCTCTCCAAGGGCGCCGAGGCGGCGCTGCTCGTGTCCGCCCTCTCGGACTGCGCCGACGCCGTGATCGCGCTTGCTCCGTCGTCCGTCATCTGGGCCAACGTCGGCCCGGGGACCGACGGCAGGAACCGTCCGCTCCGCTCAAGCTGGACCTGGCGGGGACGACCGCTGCCCTTCGTCCCCTATGACGACTCCTGGACACCGGCGGAATCCGAAGGCACACCGGTCGCCCTGCTCGGCTCGTACGAACGCAGCCTCGCCACCCATGCGGACCTGGTGCCCGCCGCGGCCATCCCGGTGGAGAGGATCAGTGCGGACCTGGTGCTGATCGCCGGTGGCGCCGACCGGATGTGGCCGTCCCTGCGTTTCGCGCGTGAACTGGAGGCCCGGCGCTTGGCGGCCGGGCGCGATGTGGTGCTCGTCACGCGTGACGACGCCGGCCACCGGGTCGTCTTTCCCGGTGAGGTGGCACCGCCCCCGTCCATCCACTTCGACCACGGCGGCACGTCCGAGGCCGACGCGGCGCTGGGGGCCGCCGCCTGGCCGTACGTGCTCGCGGCCGTTCGCTGAGGCCGACGGCGGAGGCGGGGCACCCAACCGGTTCCGGGGCGTACGGTATGCGATCGGCCAAGGGGCGTGTTGCCGTCCGGAAGCGCCGGGGATGATCACATAACGTCACGGCATGCCGGTGAGAAACCCCGCGTCGTCGTCCGTCGGATTCCGCACTCTTACGTCCTGCGCGGCGGCGGTGATAGCGCTGTGGGGAGTCAGACAGCTCAGCGCGGTGATCGCCCCGGCGTTCCTGGCGCTCACCCTGACGATCGCCGTGAGCCCGCTGCGTGACAGGCTGAAGGGATGGGCGGCGGCCTTCGTCCCCCTCACGGTCATTCTGCTCGTGCTGTGCGCCCTCGGCGGAGCCGTGGTGGTCGCCGCGGCCAGGTTCGCCGGCCTCGTCCCGCAGTACGCCGACCAGTACCGGCGTCTGCTGTCGTCCGCGGGCAGGGTCCTGCACGACATCGGCGTCGACCGGTCCCAGATCAGGAAGGCGCTGAGCGGCGTCGACCCCGACCGCCTCGTCCAGGCGGCGCAGAGCCTGCTGTCCGGTCTCACCGGGACGGTCTCGGCGGTGCTGATCACCGTTCTGGTCCTGTACGGCATGAGCCTGGACGCGGCCGTCCTGCAGCGGGCGACGGGTGCTCTCACGACCGAACGCCCCGGCCTGGTGACCGCGTTGCGGGGATTCGCCCGTGACACCTGTGCCTACCTGATGGTCTGCACGGTCTTCGGACTGATCGTGGCGCTGCTCAACACGGCGGTCCTGGCACTGCTCGGTGTGCCGTTGCCGCTGCTGTGGGGCCTTCTGTCGTTCATCACGAACTACGTCCCCAACGTCGGTTTCATCATCGGGCTGGCTCCCCCGGCCGTGCTGGCGTTGCTGGACTCCGGGGTGGCCACGATGCTGTGGGTGATCGCGGCCTACTGCGTGCTGAACTTCCTGATCCAGTCGGTCGTCCAACCGAAGTACGCGGGGCGGTCGGCCCGCCTGTCCACCACCGTGACCATGCTCTCCCTCCTGGTGTGGACCTGGGCTCTGGGAGCCCTCGGGGCGGTTCTGGCGGTGCCGCTCAGTTCCTTCGCCCGCGCCGTACTGCTGGACGCCGACCCCACGACGGCCTGGGCCTCCCCCTTCGTCACGGGGCACGACGAGCGTTCGGGCGAGAAGCCCCGCTGACGGAGCTCTCGGCGGGGCCGGCGTCAGCCGTCCTGACGGAAGACGATCGCGACGCCCAGCGCGGCGTCGGCGGGCACGAACATCTCCTCAGGGCCGGTCCGGACGACCGGGATGTCGTTGCCGGACAGGAGCTTTTCGGTGACGGAGAGGTCGCGTACGGCCACCGCGTAGGCGACGAACGCGGGCAGGGCCGCCGGTCGCTCACCGGGCAGCAGGTCGGCGAGCGCCGATGCGGGCACGACGGTGACGTTCGCCCGGTCGAAACGCGTTACCCGACCGTGTCGCGCCCGGCCGAAGTAGCCTTCGTAGCGGCGCTCCACCTCGGGCAGCGCCGTTTCGGCCACACACAGCACGCACTCGACCAGCCCGGTCGCGCCGTTGGGGTGGTCGATGTGCCGCTGGTCCTGGGGAGTCTCGGCCGACACGTTCTGGGCGAACCCGAGCCTGCCTTCCGGCACCCGTCCCGGTGACAGCCGGAGGTCGGAGACCTCCAGGTAGCGGGCGGGTTCCATGCTGGTCCCCGTGGGGGTCTCGACGGGCCGCTGGATGTCGTGGACGCCACCGTGGCTGACACCGTCTGCCGCCAGTCGCGCGGCCACGTGGTCGATGTCGGGTGTGTCGGCGATCACGATGTGCACGCCCTGGAAGCGCTGCAGCAGGGACGCGATGCCGTCGGCGGTGGCCCGGATGGCGGCCCTCAGCCCCGCCACCCTGTCCTCGGGCACCCGCAAGGGGATGGCGCGCGCGTCGCCGGGCATCCGGCCGGTGCCGTCGATGACGGCCACCAGCTCGACGAAACCACGCGGGAAGTACACGTGGGTGTTGGCCACCCCGAACGGCTCCGCGGGGCCTCCCGGCGTGGCCGGCATGACCGGGTAGGCGGGGACGGCCACGGCGAAGCCGAGCCGCCGGTAGCGCTCCATCGCCTGCTCCAGGTCGTGCACGATGTGGCCGACGTGGTGCAGGCCGTTGATGTCATGGCCCATGGCGGGACCTCCGGGTCTTCCGGTCCGATCATTTTGATAGTCAACTATTTTTTGAGAGTACACCATCATTTGTGAGCACGATAGAATCTTCTACGTGGCTGAGATCGGACTGCGCGAACGTAAGAAGGCCAGAACCAGGGAGACGATCCTGCGTGAGGCGTTCAGGCTCTTCCGGGAGCGCGGCTACACCGTCACCACCGTCGAGCAGATAGCCGAAGCGGCCGAGATCTCCCCGGCCACCTTCTTCCGCTACTTCCCGACGAAGGAGGACCTGGTCACGCTCGACCGCTTCCCCCCTCTCGTCGAGGCGCTGGCCTCCCAACCGCCAGGCGCTCCGGTCACCGTGCTACGCGGCGCGTTCCGCACGGCGTTCGCCGCCCTGTCCGCCGAGGAGATCGCCGCGGGGCACGCGAGGGAGGTGTTCGCGGCCACCGTGCCCGAACTGCTGGTGGCCAACCTGCGGAGAAGTCCCCACCTGATCGGCGAAGTCTGCTCCATCGTGGCGGAGAAGGCCGGATGCGCCGGGGACGATCCGCGGATCCGGAACGCGGTCGGCGCCGCCTTCGGCGTGGTGGCGATGGTCTGGGTGCAGTGGGCGCGGAATTCCGGCCTTGACGGCCCGGCCGAGATCGACACGGCGCTGGCACATCTGGAGTCGGGCCTGACCCTGTGAACCGGATGCCCTAGGCCGGGTGCTCGGGGCTTTCGGCATCGGCCACCGCCACGGCCTCCCGCGGCGCGCAGCGCCTTCGGTCGCACCCGGACGATCCGTCGCGCCGTTGCCCGCGGGGGTGTTCAGGACCTTCCTCGGCGAACGCGGCGCCGTGCCCCCGGCCGTTCATACGCCGGAGGTCCGGCATGTACGGGACGGATCGGCCGCTGACCGCCACGAACAGTCCGTGCCCTCCCCTACGCGCCAGCGCCCGGCTGTACGCACCGCAGGTTTTCACGGTTACGGACGGCCAGGTCGCGCACAACATGACGTCCGCCGCGATCCACACATGCTCAAGGTGTTCGACCAGAATGACAGGATGATCTGAATGCCGATTGATTCACACCTGCTCGCCGTGTTCACGGTGACCACCGTCGTCGCGCTGATCACCCCGGGCCCGGACATGTTGTTCGTGCTGGGCTGCGGTGTGCGGGGTGGCGCCCGCGCCGGGCTGCTGGCCACGCTCGGCGTGGTCACGGGGGACGCGTTGTACATCGCCGCGGCGGCGGCCGGGCTCTCCGTGCTGCTGACGACGCTTCCCGTCGTGTTCACGGCGCTGCGGCTCGGCGGCGCCGCGTACCTGATCTACCTCGGCGTCCAGATGCTCCGCAACCTCAGGAAGGGCCAGGCCGACGATCGGACCGGCAGCGGTATGACCGGTCGGCGTGCCTTCCTCAACGGGGTGGTGTCCTCCATGGCCAACCCGCAGACGTTCACCTTCATGGTCGCTTTCCTGCCCCAGTTCATCGACCCCGGGGCGGGGCCCGTCTGGCTGCAGTTCGCCATCCTGGGCGCGATCCTGATCATCTTGGAGTTCCTGGCCGACGCGACGGTCGGCGTGCTGGCGGGGCGGATCGGCGGCTGGCTGCGCGACCGGCAGGTGGTGCGCCGCCGTCTCGACGCCGCGACCGGGACCCTGTTCATCGGCTTGGGCGTGACTCTCGCGTCTGCTCCGAACTGACCCTTCCGCGGCCAGGGCGAACGCCGGTGTGCCCGCCTTGGCCACCGGCGCGTAGCCGATGTTCAGCGCCCGGGCCGTGGGACAGGCCGCGGACCGGGATGAGGAGGCTTTGGCCGTGTGACCGGGTCCGGCGGCGGGCCTGGACACACGGCGCCAACCCGCGGGCCGACGCCTGCGGAGTCGGGATATTTCAGTTGATGCCGAAAGCCGGGCTCTGCGAGGCTCTCCCTTGATGTCCCGAGCGTAGAAACACCTCGATCACCGACAGGTGACGGCCCGGTTGAGGCCACCACCCCGTCGGCGCTGCCCGTCGTCGCAGCCGTTCGGTTCGCCGGACGCGCCGCCGACCCATGTGAGCGACGAGGGTTCCGGCGACACGGAACCCTCCTGTGATCGATGTGGGCGTCCAGGACGCCAAGAGGGACTGAGTCTTATGGAACTTCACGAGTACGCGCGGTACGACGCGATCGGGCTCCGGAAACTGATCAGGGCGGGAGAGGTCACCGCCGAAGAGGTGGAAACCGCGGCGCGCGAGGCCCTGGTCGTGGCGAACGACCAGGTGAACGGCCTGGCGCTGCCGCTGTTCACCCCGGCGCTCGAACATGACGGGACCGGGCCCCTCGCCGGGGTCCCGTTTCTCATCAAGGACCACGGGCCGGTGGCTCGGGGAATCCCGTTCTCCATGGGGAGCCGGGCCCTGCGGGGCGTCGTCGCCCGGCACGACAGCGACCTGATGACCCGTTTCCGGGCCGCGGGCCTGGTCACCCTGGGCCTGACCACCGTGCCGGAGATGGCGATCAGCTTCGCCACGGAGTCCGTCAGGTACGGGCCGACGCGCAATCCGTGGAACCTGGAGCGGGGCGTCGGCGGTTCGAGCGGTGGCGCGGCGGCCCTGGTCGCGGCCGGTGCCGTACCCGTGGCCCACGGCGGTGACGGAGCGGGGTCCATCAGGATCCCGGCCGCCTGCTGCGGCCTCGTCGGCCTCAAACCGAGCAGAGGCCGTGTCCCGTGCGGACCCGACATGGGAGAGGCGATGCTCGGGATGGTCTACGAGTTCGGGCTGACCCGGACCGTCCGCGACGCCGCTCACCTGCTGGACGCCGTTCAGGGGCCCGGCGTCGGCGACAAGTACACCGCGCCACCGCCACGGGGCCGATACGCCGACGTCCTGGGAGCGGAACCGGGGCCGCTGCGGGTGGCGGTGACCACGGCCGCCTGGTCGGGGGCCCGGGTGGATCCCCAGGTGGCGACGGCGACGCTCCTGGTCGGCCGGACACTGGAGGAGATGGGACACGCCGTCACCGACGCCCGCCCGGCCCTCGACTGGGACGACGTCCTGCACTGCGCGACGGCGACATCCGTGGCGATCGCCTCCACGCTGCTCCTGGCCCCGCGCAGCCCTGACCCGGCCAAGATGGAAGCGGTCTCCAGACGGCTTCTGGAAGTCGCGAAGGATTACAGCGCGCTGGACATGATGGCCGCCTTCGGCGCGCAGAACCGGGTGACCCGATCGGTGGGCGCCTTCTTCACCGAACACGACCTGCTCGTCACGCCCACGTTGGGCGGGCTTCCAGCCCGTCACGGCACCCTTCGCTACGACGACCCCGACCACACCCTGACGAGCTGGCTGCGATCGATCTTCGACTACGGCCCGTTCACCATGGTCTTCAACGTCTCCGGACAGCCTGCGATCAGCCTGCCGCTCGGTCAGAGCGACGACGGGCTGCCGATCGGGGTGCAGATCATCGCGCCCTACGGCCGTGAGGACCTGCTGTTGCGCATCGCGCACCAGCTGGAGCGGGCGATGCCCTGGAACCGCCGGATCCCCCGGTTCTCCATCGGAAGGCGCTGACAGTCGTGGCCGCCGTGCGAGGGCCGCCCGTGACCCAGGCCGGCGCCGCAGGGACGATCCGAGCTCTAGCTCGTGACCCGTGGCACGGCGCGCAGGTTGTAGAGGAAGCGCCCGCCCTGGAGGAAGGAGATCAACGGGTGCAGCCCTCCGTCCGGCTCGACGCCGACGAAGCGGTTGTCGCCGGCGTGGACGTAGCGGGCGGTCGTGCCGCTCTCCCCGAACTGCGCCGCGAGGCCGTGCGGGATGTCGGTGATCTCCAGCCCGTCGGCATCGGCCCTCACCTCGTAGGTGACCGACGGCGCGGAGTACCTGCCGGTGCAGACCTCCGGCAGGAACGGCACCGGGGTGTCCGGCGGCAGCACCCGCGACGGCAGGCGGATCCCGGCGGTGGCCGAGAGGATCTCCGCCAGCACCTCGTCGATGAAGGCCGAGGTGTGGCCGCCGTTCGCATGGACGGCGAGCACCAGGCCTCGGCCGGGCACGATGCGCCAGATCGCTGACTGCCCCGGGGTGCTGCCGTCGTGGCCGACCACGGCCTCGCCGTCCCAGTCGAAGAGCATCAGCCCGAGGCCCCAGGCGGCCGGGTATCGCTCCCCCAGCCGCGGCAGTGTGACCTGTGGCCTGCGCATCTCGGCGAAGGTTCCCGAGGGCAGCACCCGTGTCCCGTCGGCCGCCACGCCGTCGGCCAGCAGCATCCGCCCGAACCGCACGAGATCGCGCGGCGCGGCGCTCGGCGTGGACCCGGCCGGCGCGTTCGACTGCGGCAGCTGCCGCCGGGGTGACACCCGCAGCGGCTCGCCGACGTGCCCGACCGCGGCCCGGAACATGATCGCCTCCTCGGCGTAGAGCGCCATGTGCCGCGCTCCGAGAGGATCGATCAGCAGCTCCCGCATAGCGGCCTCCCACGTGCGCCCGCGCAGCTTGGCGACGAGGGCGCCGAGGGCGCAGTAACCGGCGTTGCAGTACGAGAACAGCTCCCCCGGCCCGCTGACCTGCCGGGCGTTGCCACGCATGAACGCGACGAACTTGGCAACCGCGTCCTCCCCGCGTCCGGTGTCCTCGAACAGGTCCCCGTCGAACCCACCGGTGTGCGACAGCAGTTGCCGCACGGTGATGCTCTCCGAGGCGGCGGCGTCCAGCACTCCGAACTCGGGAAGGTACCTTCGGACCGGCTCATCGAGGTCGACCAGCCCTTCCCCGGCGAGTTGCATCACCAGGGCGACTGTCCAGGTCTTGGTGACCGACCCGATCTGGAACAGGCTGTCGACGGTGGCCTCAACCCCGGTGTCCAGATTGACCACTCCGGTGGCCGCCTCGGCCAGCTGATCCCCCATCCCGACGGCCACCGCGGCTCCCGGTACTCCATGCCGCTCGGCGGCCCGGTCGATCCATCCCTGAAGATCCGGAAGAAGCGTCATATCGAGGACCGTACTCGCAAGCCCTTCTCCGCGGCGCCGGGCGGCGAGGGGAACGGGAGCGCCCCGCTCTGTCCACGGTGCCTTTCGCGTGTGAGCGAGGTCCCGCGGAGACCGGGATCGCCCGCCGTCCTCTCGATGCCGGTGACGGTCAGTCCGGCGACCGCCGCCGGTTCGGTGATCGCCTCACGCGGTCCGGGCCGGCTCATCGGGCCGACCGGAACCATGGAGTCCCGGACGGCTTTTACATCCTCCCGAATGCGACAAAACAGGCATGATGCCAGCCTTGTCGAGGTGACCATGTTTTGTTTCGGTGGCGAATCGGGATTTCAGACAATTCACCAGCCGCCCAGACTGAGCCCTGCCTGCCGCCACCCGGGACCGTCTCCAGCGGTCACAGGGCAGGGCTTCTCACCAGAGGAGCGACGGCAGGTACCGCATCGACATGGATTCCGAGCAGAACGGGGCAGGAGAATGCTCTTCACGGGGCGTGGACGGGCCGTAGCGGTGATCGCAGGCCACGCTCTGATCCTGGGGTCGCTCGCCGGTTGCGCCACCGGCCCCAGCGCGCCGCCCGCTCCGCTCACCCAGACCGACTACGTGGTCCTGAAACGCGCGGAACTCCTGCTCATCCGCGACTGCATGCGTGAGCAGGGCTTCTGGTACTGGGTGCCGAAGATGTGGGAGCCGTCACGGGGGTTCGGCCTCGTCCTGGACGATCCGGGCTGGGCGCGTGAGCACGGGTACGGGGGGCTCGATCAGCAGGAGGTCATGCGGGAAAAGCGAGACGACCCCAACCTCGCCTACCGCGACAGCCTGCCCGCGGCCCGTCGAGCCCGGTACACCCTCGCCATGGGCGGCGGCGACGACGTCAAAGTGCTCACCGCGCACCTGCCCGACGGAGGGACGATCAACAACGCCCTCGGTGGGTGTCAGCTGTCGAGCAACGAAAAGCTCTACGGCGACCGTGAGCGATGGTTTCCCCTGGACGCGCTCGCCTCCAACATCGCGCCGCTGTACATGCGGGCGATCACCAAGGACGCGCGCTTCACCACGGCCCTGTCCTCATGGTCGCGATGCATGCGCGGGAAAGGCCACACCTACACCACGCCAATGGAGATCCGGGCGGCTCTTCCCGGCCTGACCAAAGGGCTGGCTCCCGCCCAGGCTCATGCCGTCGAGGTGAAGCTGGCGGTGGCTGAGGCCACCTGCGCACGCGCCACCTCGCTCACCTCGACCTTGCGTGCGCTGCAAGCCGAGTACCGGCCCAAGGTGGAGGGCCCAAACGCGGCCGGTCTCCGAACCCATGCCCGGCTGCTGCGCGAGGCACTTGAGCGTGCGAAAGAGATCAACCACTCCACCCCCTGACCTCCGCGGCGCAAGGTCGCGGATCGCCCTTCAACCAGGGCTCACGAAGGAGAGAACCATGCGCAAGATCCGTCTCGCGGCTGCAGCCGTGGGTCTGGCGGTCGCCGTAGTTCCCGTGTCCTCCCCCTCCTCGGCGGCCGGTACCGCCATGGAGTCGCACTGCCTCACGATGAAGAAAATCTACGGGCAGGACGGCGATATCAACGCCTACGCGGACACCTTCTGCTACGGGGGCGAAATCGGCTACGACTCGGGTGACGACCCCAACTGGGCCGACAACTCGGGTGGGTTCCGCGACAGTGCCGGCAACAACGCCATGTCCGTCCTCAACACCGGCATACCTGGGAAGTACGAGGTCGTCGCCCTGTACGACTACGAGAACTACGACTACGCCGCCGGGTACCGATGCCTGGGTGTGGGCGACTGGGAGTCCGACCTGAGCAAGTTCAGGTTCGTCGACTCCAACGGCAACACCAAGGGCCCCATGGCTCGTCAGATCTCCTCGCATCGGTGGGTCACCCGCAGCGCCTGCTCGGCCAACAGCTGGATCGGCCTGTAACGGGCGAGCGACGCCGCCATCGGATGGCGGCTCCCACGCTGAACAATCCGGTGACGCTCACGCGAGCCGTTTCCGAATCCGTCCACGCCGGCGTTCGCCGCGCCTGCGTCGTCGCGGCCCTCGCCCGATGGGTGACGGCCACCGGCCCCACAGCGGCAGGGTCCCCCGATGAAGGACGACTTCCATCCCGGCGCCGACGGGTGAGCGCCGAGCTGGACTCCCGGCCAGGACCTTGAGCAAAGCCAGGCTCGTGCCCTGTCAAAGGCGCGAGCCTGGCGCGCACAGCCATGAGTGACCCCACCGGGGAGCTTCCCGGGCAGGACAACCCACGGCCATCGGACACATGCGACATCACCGTGACGAGAGCCTCGCGCTCGGAACTCAAGCGCCCCTCGGCCGCCACGTCCACGCCAGGACAACCTCGGCTTCCGGCAGGCCGACGTCAAGGTCGTTCGTCGCACATCGATCCTCAACGCCCTTCGTCATGACCCGGTAGTCATGAAGGTGTGCCGAGTCGCGAAGTAGATGGATTCACGTACCGGTGACGTGCGGGAACACTCCGGTCGGCTGGCCCTTCTTCGACTCAGGGAACGGTCATCAGCGGCGGCTTCCGGGAACTCCCGGCGCGCATGGCGTCCACTCCCCGTGTTCTCCGGAACGCACGCCGTGGGATGAGGGGAGGCTCACTACGTTCCCAGGGGATTGGCACCCAGGCCCTCCGCCGACACCGGCGATAAACCGAATGCGCGGAACCGGCCGGGTGGTGTTGCATACAGACGTGACCGGCGGGCCCTCGCACTTCTCCAGGAGCAGTCGACCGCACGCGGGTGCCGGTGCAACGCTGGCCACCCACCGGACGAACCCGCGACGCCCGCCGCTTCGACCCCTTCCCGCTGCTGCGCGCCCTCCCGAGCAGGCCAACGCGCCCACATCCACTCTCGCCGTAGCCGACTGCCGACTCAACGGCGACGGCTGCGGTACGGCGCTGCTTCGGGGCTATCCGGACGCGAGCGCTCTCCTTGACCGGTCCCTGACGGCACGGGACGACCACGGCCCCGGGATCCGCTATGTCCGGCCACGCTGACCTGGTCACGACGCATCAGACGTCCGGCCGGGCCAAGGGCCTGCGCCGCATACATCGACTCCAGCAGGGAGAGGCACCGAACACGTGAAGGACACCGAGATCCCGCGGGCGGTGGCCGCGGCCGTCGACACGGCCGCCGAGTACGGTCTGGGCGCCGACGACGCCGCTGTGCTGCACAACTCGAACCGGATCGTCGTCCTGCTGCGGCCCAGCGGTGTGCTCGCCCGGGTCGCGCCCCTCGCGCACCGCCTCGACTCCGAGGTCGAAATCGCCCGGCGCCTCGCCGGGACCGGCAGCCCGGTGGCGGGGCTCGATCCGAGGGCCGAGCCCCGCGTCCATGTCCGCGACGGCTTCGCCGTCACCCTCTGGACCTACCACGAGCCCACCGCCGCACCCGAGAAGCACCCGCCCGCCGCCTACGCCGACGCCCTGGCCCGGCTGCACGCCGGCCTGCGCCGTGTCGACTTCGCCGCACCACACTTCACCGACCGCGTCGCCGACGCGCTCCGGGTGGTCGAGGACCCTGCCGCCAGCCCGGACCTCGGCGCCGCGGAACGCGCCCTGCTGACCGGCACCCTCCACGGAATCAGCCACGCGATCCTGGACCGCGGCACGCGGCAACAGCTCCTGCACGGCGAGCCGCACCCCGGCAACCTGCTCGCCACCGCGGACGGGCTGCTCTTCATCGACCTGGAGACCGCCTGCCGCGGACCCGTCGAGTTCGACCTCGCGCATGCCCCGGAGGACGTCGCCGCGCACTACCCAGGCGCCGACTCCGGGCTGCTCGCCGACTGCCGGATCCTCAGCCTCGCCCTCGCGGTCTCCTGGCGTTGGGACCGCGACGACCAGCTCCCCGACGGGCGCAGAAGGGGCCGGGAGTGGCTCGCCCAGATGCAGGCCGACCTCGACCGCCGGGAGCACGCCGCCGGTGGCGGTCACTGAGCGGCGCCCTGCCTGCGCCGTCCGGTCGACGACGGCGTCTCGGTCAGGCCGCCCGCATCCTCAAGATCGGCCGCTCCACGGCCTACGAGGCGTCGGCTCAGCGCAGTACGGCCGTCAGCAGATCGGCGCCCAGCGCCGTCAGATCGGGCAGGTTGACGGTGTAACGGACGTAACGACCGTGTCGCCGGGCCGTGAGCAGACCCGCACGGCGCAGAACAGCGAGGTGGCGGGAAACCTCCGGGGGTGAGAGTTCCCAGGCGTGGGCCAGCTCACCGGTGGTGTGCGGACCACGGGCGAGAGTGCGCAGCAGCCGCAGCCGTACCGGATGCGCGAGTGCCTCCAGCCGGAGCGTCACCGTTTCCAGCGACACCGGCTCCGACGGACTCGCCTCGGCCACGGGGTACTGCACCACCGGCTGCCACCCGGGCGCGTGGACCACCACCAGGTGCGGGCGGCCGAAGACGCTGGGGAGGAAGGTGACCCCGGTGCCGTGGGCGGCGGTCGCGTTGTCCTGCAGCTTGTCCACGATGATGCAGTCGCCGTCCGGTGTCAGGGTCACGGCGCCGGAGACCGATGCGAGCGCCGCCCCGATGCCCTGGCGCTTCAGCAGGTCGTTCTTCAGGCGCAGGTCGGTGGCGAGCTGTACGGCGACGCTCGTCCAGGCGGCGTCGAAGAAGGCTTCGGCGCACTGTTCGAGGGTGTGGCGCACCCGCGCCCGCACGGCGGCCGGGTCCGCGAGCAGCCGTTCCGCGAAGGCCTCCTGGGTCGCGCCGCGGGCCTGGGCCAGGTTGAGGGCCCGCTCGCGCGCCGTCGCGTCGGCGAGCGGCGACGGTGCGGAGAAGTGGACCCGGTTGCTGCCGCACGTGGTGATGAGCGCGGCGGTGACATAGGTTTCATCGTCGATCTGGTCCACATCGTCCAGTTCCTCGGCGAGGGTGGGCCGGGGACAGGCGGGAACCAGAAAGTCGGCTCGTGAGGATCGCCAGAGGAACTCCGCCTCCCTGAGCCGCTCGGCCAGCTCCGGCCGCAGCCCGGCCCAGACGTCCCCGGCCCAGCCGGCGAGTTGCGGGTGGTGCCCGGGTTCGGCCAGCACGTGCAGCATCGCGGTCAGCTCGGCCAGCGGGGAGACAGCGAACCGCAGCCGCCCGGACGGCAGGCCGCCGATGTCGATCCTCAACGTCATCTTCTCATCATCGCTGGTCGGACGGCTGACGACCGCGCCGGTTGACGGTGTTCGTCAACCGACGTAGCCCGCCCGGCGGCCGAGCACATCGTTGACGCCATGGCAACCACCACCGAGTTTCAGCCGCGCGCCCTCGTCCGTGCCTCCGGAGGCCCCCGCTATGCCGTCGCCCTGGTCGTGGACGCGCTCGGCACCGGCTTGCTACGGCCCTTTCTGCTGCTCTACGGGGTGACGGTGCTGAGGCTGTCCGCGCCGGTCACCGGAATCGCCATGACGGCCGGTGTCGTCGTGGGCCTGGTGTGCATGCCCGTGGTCGGCCGGTGGCTTGACCGGGGCGCCCGCAGCACGGTCGTGGCGGCGTCGATGCTGGTGCGGGTGCTGGGCGTGGTGTTACTGCTGGCCGCCCCGGCGGGGCACGTCTGGCTGTTCGCGACGGCGGCGCTCTTCCTCGGCATCGGCAACCAGGCATGGCCGGCCGCCCACGCGGCCCTCGTGGCCACGGTCGCCCACGGCCGCGAACGTGACGCCGCTCTCGCGGGAGGCCGCGCCCTGCGTAACGCCGGCCTGGGCGTGGGCGCCCTCCTCGCCACCGCATGCCTGGCGGGCGGCACCGCCGCACTGCAGGCGCTGGCAGCCGTCACCGGGCTCGCCTATCTCGCCGCGGCCGCCCTGGCATGGTCGGTTCACCTGCGCACGTATCCGGCCACCCC
The DNA here is from genome assembly GCF_044466505.1 of Streptosporangium sp. NPDC049376. NCBI lineage: Bacteria > Bacillati > Actinomycetota > Actinomycetes > Streptosporangiales > Streptosporangiaceae > Streptosporangium > Streptosporangium sp. NPDC049376. The sequence goes on from NZ_JBITMT010000023.1 coordinate 50,824, forward strand.
TCCGGCCGTGGACGGGGCCGGTGAGCCCGCGCCTCGGATGCGCGCGCTGCTGGCCGCCAACGTGATCTACGTCTTCTGCCTCAACGTCCCCGAAATCGCACTCCCCCTGATCCTGGTGACGCAGCTGCACGCGTCCCCGGTGTGGTCGGCGGCCATCTTCGTGGCGAACACGGTGCTGGTGGTCAGCCTGCAGGTTCCGGTCACCGTCCTGATGTCCCGCTTCTCCCGCCGGACCGTACTGGCTCTCGCCGGTGTGGTACTCGCCGCGTCCTACCTCGGCTTTCTCGCGGCCACCTCACTGGGAAGCGGCTGGGGCGCCCCGGCGGTCGCCACGGTGTCCGTGGTCTGCACCATCGGCGAGATCATCTACGCCGGTAGCGCCACCGCGCTCGTCACCGCCCTCGCTCCGGCCCATCTCCTGGGACGAGCCCTCGCCCGTTTCCAGCTCTCCACGGGCTTCGGCCTCGCGGTCTCTCCGGCGGTCATCACCGCTCTCGCCACCCGAGGCTCGGCCGCCCTCTGGGGCGGCCTCGCCGCCGCGACGCTCCTTTCCGCCTCCGCCGTCGCCACCGAGAAGGATCAAGGAACGCGGCTCAGCGATCGCTGACGCCGGGCACGAGCAGGCTCGTGAGCTCGGCGACCGCCTCGGAAGCGCGTCAAGAGAGCTTCCCTGCCGTGTCGCTTAGGTGAAGATGGCGTGATGATCGCTCCCTCCGGGCCACGTTCCGCCGCCGAGATTCGCGACTACCTGACTGACCGGCTCAATTCGGCGCTTCGCCGTCCCGGGATGTTCGGCGGGGAGACGGCTCTGCTGCCACTGCTCGACCACCTCGTCTACGCCGAGAACCAAGACGATGCCTGGGAGCAGGAGCGCCGGGCGATGGAGTCTCTAGGTGCCTTCACCTCGATCGGTGTGACGGGAGCGTTCAGGACCCTGCTACCGAACAGTGAAGAACACGGCCCGGCCTCGGCCTACGCGGAGTTCGCCCACGTTCACGGATGGCTGCGAGCGGACCGGGTACTCACGGCCGAGGAACATGAGTCCGTACGTCAGGAATCACGCACCTGGGTTGGACAAGACCGCCTGTTCAGCGAGGTAGTGGAGACCTTCGGCCCGCCTTCGGTGCTCTTCGGCGGCAGCAACCCCTTCTACGGGAAGACTCTGGGCTACCTGACCGAGCAGGTGAACGAACCGATGATCTTCTTCCATCTCTGGAACGGGACCGACCCGGACGCCCCGTCGACCTGGCCGCCGCTCCACAGTGAGCCCGTCCTCCTCGCCGTCCGCCACGGGAGAGGACGGTTCAGAGACACTTTCATCTTCAGCCCGGAGGGGAGGAAACGCCGTCCTGTCACCGAATGACGTTGGTCAGGTCGGCGCTCTCCTGCCCCGCGGGCGATACCGGGGCGCGGGAGTCAGATCGGGGACCGTCACCGTACGGGCGGCGCACGGGCTGTCCCGGCAAGGCCGGGACCCTTCTCTCTGGTGCCCAGCCTGGGGTGCCCCCGAAATACGGCAGAAACGGGCCGGGGGCTTGATCGCTGATCGTTAGGATCTTGGCGTTCCGGCTGCTTAGTGGTGGGTCGGCCATTCATGGGAGGCGCGAGCGGGCGGCTGCCGGCGATCGGCGTGAACGTCCGTGATGACTTCGGCGGGAGGACTGGCGCGGCTTGGCACGCGCAGTGACAAAAGGACTGCCGGTGCGGTGGTCAGGGGGCGGTTCATCGGCCGGAGAACTCCGCCGACACTGGGCGAGCGGACTACTTCTCGGTCGCGCCGGCCTCCCCGATGATGGATTCCTGGTAGATCTCCGCGTAGGTGGGAGAGCCCTTGATCAGGTCGTCGCAGAACGCGGCGACGTCACTGCCGATGAGCTCCAGGACCCCCTTGCCCGCGGCGGCGCCTTCCTCGAAGAAGTCGACGATCCCGGGGAGCAGGGGCCCGTCGGGCAGATCGACCGGCCCGACTTTGAACAGGTACTTCTGCATCTCCTTGTAGACGATCTGGTAGTCGGGCGGGAGCGCCTTGACGCGTGCCGTGTGCGCCCGCCACTGCTTCTTGCCCTCGATGATGTCTTGGATTCCCACGTCAGCCTCCCAGCCGGCTCAGTTTTCTTGCGACGTTCCCGTTCAACTGCTCGCGCCACCGGTCGCGATAGGTGCGAGCCTCTTCCCCGCCGGTCAGCGCCGCGCAGAAGCCTGCGATGTCGTCGCCGAGCACCTCCTGGGCACTCTGCCCGTCCGCCGCCGTCTCCTCCAGCAGCCCCAGCGCGGCGTCGAAGATCGGTGTCAGGTTGCGGCCGGTGAAGCTTCCGTAGGGGAACAGCTGCCCTTTGATCTGCTCCCACGCCGCCCGGTGGTCGTCCGGCAGGGCCTTGGCCCGGGCTTCGAACGTCTTCCATTCCCGGGTGAGATCGCTGCCTGTGACGGTCTCCCAGAAGTTCATCTCCGGCCCTCCTTGAGGCTGTTGATACGTGATGAGACGTATTGCCATCTCGCCCAGAACTTTGCGAGTTCCTCGCGTCCGGCGTCGTTGAGCGTGTAGAACTTGCGCGGCGGACCGACCTCGGAGGGCCGTTTCGTCACCTGGACGAGCTCGTTCCGCTCCAACCGCAGCAGGATGGTGTACACCGTCCCCTCGACGACGTCGGCGAAGCCGAGTTCGTTCAGCCGGCGCGTGATGGCGTACCCGTAGGCCTCCTCGCCACCGATGATCTCTAGCACGCAGCCCTCAAGTGTGCCTTTGAGCATCTCCGTCATCTGCTTGTCCATGGACCCCCTTCGGCTACTCGGTGCTACTGACTACCGGTACAAAGTAGCACCGAGTACCGCTATTCAGCAACACCGAGCAGCTGAGAACGCGAGCGCGCAAGGGCGGGTGGGCGGCCGTCCAACACTGGGTGCCGGGGAAACGGGTAGGCCCCCGCGGAGGCTGGGTGTGGGAATTGGCGGTAGCGACCTGGGGTTTCTTTGCCCGTCAGTGCTCCGCGATGGCCCGGACTCCCACAGTTCCGGCCAGTCGCCACTCAGTTGATCAGTGGGTACGGCGACGGACGCCAGGACCCCGGCGACCCTTCTCGGCCACCTTCGGCACAGCCGGCCCGGCGCTGGGGGCGAAACGCCGTCAGTGGCGGTGGCCTGGAAGGCGTTGGAGCCCTGTCGCTGGACGCTCACCGACGATGGAGCGCCCAACCGCGGGCCGTACCTGCCGTTGGGCTTGGCCTTGTTGAAGTCCGAGGAGAGGTGGCCGGTGCCGTTGCCGACGGGTACCTCCACCGTGATCACCGCGAACGCCCATCACCCCGCTCCTGCCTCGTTTGCGGCCACGGTGTACGACAAGCTCAACAAGGGCCGGTCGCTGATGGTCTGCGACGGCGATCAGGCCGAGCTCGGCTACGAGCTGAGGCAGGTTCATCAAGGCCTTGCCGAAGGGCGCTGCCGAAGGTCTGCCGGCGCCGAGGGAGACGGGCGGTGGCCGCAACCGCACCAGACCGGCGTCCTCACTCGCCGACCGGCTCATCGTCGCGCCCCGGCCGTAGGGCGCCCGCGCGCACGGCGGCGAGCGTGACGCGCACCGCCTGGTCGGCGATCGTCTCGTCGACGGGTTCGGCGGTGATGAGCAGGCGCAGGTAGATCGGCGCGGCCAGGGTCTTCAGCACCTCGGCGGGATCGGTGTCCCCGGGAAGCTGGCCGCGCTCGATGGCACGTCTCAGCACCGGCTCAGCCCTGGCCAGCCGGTCGTCGAACACCTGCCGGCGGGCTGCGGTGATCTCCGGAAGGTGGGCCGCCCCCGTGAACATGGCGGCCAGGATGGCCTGCCCGGCCGGGCTGGTGAACGCCTGGACGATCGAGCGCGCCAGCGCCCGCAGGTCAGTCTCGATCGCGCCGGTGTCGGGCACGGGGATGTCCGTCGCCATGTGTTCGGCCAGAGCGTCGATGAGCAGGCTCTCGCGATCTTTCCACCGGCGGTACACCGTCGTCTTGTGGACCCCGGCGCGCTGGGCGACGTTCTCGACGGTCAACGCGGCGTAGCCCTTGTCGACGAGCTCGGCGAGGGTGGCGGCGTGGACGGCGACGCGTACTTTGGCGCCGCGGCCGACCGGCCGGGCAGGGGGTTGACCAGACCGCATTGCAACTCCAAGTTGCGATGTGTTGGCCCCATTCCTCTGAGGTGGCACATCATGCACAGCCCTCCCGCCTGGACCTTCAACGACATCCCCGACCAGACCGGTCGTGTCGTGGTGTTGACCGGAGCCAACAGCGGTATCGGCTACATCACCGCCCGCGAACTGGCCCGCCACGGCGCGCAGGTCGTCCTGGCCTGCCGCGACCCCGAACGGGGCCGGCTCGCGCTGACCCGCATGCAAGGCGAGGTGCCTGGCGCCCGCCTGGAACTGCGCCGGGTGGACCTGGGCAGCCTGGCCTCCATCCGTGAGTTCGCCTCCGGGTGGGACCGTGGACGGCTCGATCTGCTGGTGAATAACGCCGGGGTGGCGATGGTGCCGTATGCCCGGACCGCCGACGGGTTCGAGTCGCAGTTCGGCGTCAACCATCTGGGCACCTTCGCCCTGACCGGCCTACTGCTGCCGCGCCTGCTCGCCGCGCCCGACCCGCGGGTGATAACCGTCAGCAGCGAAGGCCAGCGCTTCGCCCGCTTCGACCTGCGCAACCTCAACGCCGAGCGCAGATATCGCACGGCGTTCGCCTACGTGCAGTCCAAGCGGGCCAACCTCTACTTCGCCATGGAGCTGCAGCGCCGGGCCGACGCCGCCGGGCTGCGGCTGCGCAGCATGGCCGTCGCCCCCGGGCTCACCCGCACCAACGTGCTCACCGGCGGCGCCAACAGCGACAGAGGACGACTGTACGCGACCCTCACGCGCCTGGTGGTGCGCGCGGCCTTCCGCCCGACGCCGGAAGGGGCGAAGACCTCGCTGTACGCGGCGACGGTACCGGACCTGTCCGGCGGCAGCTACATCGTTCCCGACGGGCCACTGCAACTGCGCGGCGAGCCCGTACGCCGCACCCGCGAACGCGCCATCCGCGACACCGATACGGCCACACACCTGTGGCAACTGTCCGAACGCCTGACCGGAGTCACCTACGCCTTACCGGCGCGTACGGCGGCTGGCCTGCACTAGCGTTCATCGCCCACGAGCTGAGGAACCATGCCCATAGATCCGCGCCGGGCCCTTGGGCTTGTTCGAGCTCGCGCAGGCCCGGCACCCTGACGGATCACCGGCCCGGCCGGTACGCGGCTACGGGGCCGACGTCGGGCTTCTCCTCCATTGGTCGAGGTGGGCGTTGATGAACTCGCCTATTGATATGGGCTCGTGCCCGGTGATCTGCTTCACGGCTGGGGAGAGCTGGCTGAAACCGCCGTGTCGGACGCGGTGGTAGAGGTCGTCGAGGATGCCCGCCATCCAGGGGTCGAGGCCGTCGAGGGTTTCCCGCGGGGACGGGTCCTCGGCGCGGATCCGGTGGCCGAGACGCGCGGAGAGCTCCCGCGCGACGTTCGCGACGGGAACCGGATCCGGACCGGTGATCGTGTGCGCTCGGCCGTGGTGATCCTCCGGCGCGCGGAGCGCGGCCACAGCGACGTCGGCGATGTCGCGTGCGTCCACCCACGCGATCGGGGCACCGCCCGAGGGCAGGCTCAGGACACGGTCGTCCCGGATGGCGTCGCGGTAGAACCGAGAGTCGGTCAGGACCTGGTGGAACCAGGACGGACGGAGCAGGGTCCAGGAAGCAGCCCGAGTGACGACCGCGTCCTCGACCCGGCGCGCCCAGTGGTCCGGCGAGAGGGTTTCGGCTCCCTGCTCGGACAGCAGGACGACATGCGCGTCCGGGTTCACCTCGACCAGATCGGCGACGAGTTCGGGGGCGGTGGGATAGTCGGGGCGCATCAGGTAGATCGCGTCCACGGCCGCGGCCGCCTCGCGCCAGGTCGCCCGGTCGTGCCAGTCGAAACGGACCGGATCGGTTCTGGTGTCTGACGTCCTGGCGGGCTGCGACGACCCAGCGTGGACGAGGATCCCGAAACGGCGCAGCCGGGCGGCCACCTCGCGTCCTGTCTTGCCTCGGGCTCCAGTCACCAGCACCGTGCGGATCATGCCTGCTCCTGGAGCCGGACGACGGCCTTACCGATCGTGGGCGCCCCACTGCGCAGCAGGCCCAGCAGGGCTTCGGGCATCCGTTCGATGCCGTCCACCACCGTCTGCCGGTGGACGATCTCGCCCGAGCGTACCCAGGAACCCACCTCGGCGCGGAAGGCGGGCATCTGGTCCTGATGGTCGGTGACCAGGAAGCCGCGCGCGGTCACCCGCTTGGTGACCAACTGGTAGAGGTTCCGCAGGCCGTATGGCTCCCGGCCGTCGTACTGGCTGGCCATCCCGCACAGGGCCAGCCGGGCACCGACCCGGAGATGGTCGATCGCGGCCTCCAACTGGGCGCCGCCAACGTTGTCGAAGACCACGTCGATGCCGTCCGGGGCGGCCTGTGCAAGGTGCTCACCAACCGCACCGTCGTTGTAGTCGAAGGCGGTGTCGAAACCGAGGTCATCGACCAGATGGCGCACCTTGGCGGACGATCCCGCGCTGCCGATCACCTGCTTGGCTCCCCGCAGCCGGGCGATCTGACCGGCGATGCTCCCGACTGCCCCGGCCGCTCCCGTGACGAACACCGTGTCGCCGGGTCGCACCGACGCCACTTGGGTGATGCCCAGCCATGCGGTCAGGCCCGTCGCGCCGAGCACGCCGAGATAGGTTTCGGCGGGCAGATCGTCGGTGTCGATGGGTACGACCCCGGCCGCATCGATCACGGTGGCCTCGCGCAGGCCCAGGAAGTGCTCAACCACCTGGCCCGGCTTGACACCGTCCGCACGGGACTCGACGACCACGCCGATCGCTCCTCCCTCCAGTGGCGCCCTCAGCGGGAATGGCGGGATGTAGGACGGGCGGTCGTCCATCCGGCCACGCATGTACGGGTCCACCGACAGGTGCGTGTTACGAACCAGGACCTGACCGGGCCGTAATTCGGGAATCTCGGTTTCGACCAGCGCGAAGTCGTCGGCCGACACCTGCCCTTGCGGCCGTCGCGCCAGGTGCCACTCCCGGGCCCGTCCCTTGCTGGTGACCATCATCAGAATGCCCCCGTAGATACTTGAGCTAATCAAGTATCTACCTTGGCACATATACTTGAGTCCATCAAGTTCTTGGTAGAATCGGCTCCATGGCTGCACCTTCGGGGCCCGTCGCCGCGTCGACCGATGCCGAACGGGCGATGTTCGACTTCGTCGATGCCTACGACCGCGCATACGAAACCGCCGCCCTGGAGCACGGGCTGAGCGTGGCGCAGGCCTGTGTGCTCGGGCGGCTCACCCGGCAGATCGGGATGCGGGAACTGGCCGACGAACTCAACTGCGACGCGTCCAATATCACCCAGATCATCAGCAGGCTTGAGGCTCGCGATCTCGTCCACCGTCGACCTCACCCCGGCGACGGCCGCTCCCGGCAGATCGTCCGGACCCCCGATGGAGCCGCCCTCTACGCCGCCTTCGAGGAGTCCTTCGAATTCGCCCGGTCCGCCACCGCCAACCTCAGCGCCCGCGAACAAGACCAACTGGCCACCCTGCTCCGCAAGGCCCTCAACGGAACACGGGAGCCGAACAGCTGACCCTTCGGGGCGTGGTAAGCGGTCCGACCTGGCAGGAGGCGCGATGGAGCAGTTCCACATGGGCGATGCCTCGGGCATCGTCACCATGCCGGTTGAACGTCGACTTGCCGTACGGACCGACGAGCAGACCCTCTATCGGGGCCCGACCGCTGCAGGATCGTGGCGAAGACGGTGGCGTTCACCTCGGCGCGGATGCTGGTGGCCAGGTCCTCCAGCATCGTGTACCCGAGCAGTTCCAGCCGGAGCCGGAGTAACTCCTCGATCGCCACGTTGATCAGATCCGCCGGGTTGTTCTTGGCCTGGGCCGCCTTCCGGACCGCCGTCGCGGCGATCGCCCGGGCCTGGCCCGCGTCGTACTTCACACCCTGACGCTGGCCACCAGCTTGCGATGCGCCTTCGCGCTCGGGGAGGACCCGTGGTCCGGCCAGATGTTCTCGGCCAACTCCAGGCAGCGCCGGTCGTGGTCGATCACCACGTCGGGGATCTCGTCCGGGGACGGGAAGCGCGCCATCTTCTGAAAGCACTTCAACGCCGGCACCAGCGCGAAGCACGACTCGGAGCTGCCGGTGCGCTGTTCGGCCCAGGCCACCTCCTCCGACGACGGCGTGAAGAACACGTACAGCACTCGCGCTGACATCCACGAGGCCTTCCTCAGCCTCGGTTGTGCTCTGATCCGCTGGCGCCGCCCCAGCTCATTGCGTTAAGAGTGCTAAGTGTCCTCTTCCTGTTTGAGAGGTGATCTCGTTGTCCGGTTCACCGGCTGAAGCCGGCCCGCGCGCCACTTTCTCCGATTCCAGCGGCAACGGCAGCGGCCCCGCGAAGACCGCAGACTTGCATCGGTCTCCCGAACGGCTGTGTCCCTCTCCTCGAATTCTTTGGTAGGTCAGATGGGTTTCTCTTGGCCAACGTTGGTCTGGCGCCGCCTGGCCAACATCGACCGATGGGTACAGAAGGTCAGCAAAGGACGCTGGGCGCTGATCGGACGGGTCGACAACTCCCTTGTTCTGACGACGGTCGGACGCCGTAGCGGCAGAGCCCGTTCCAGCCCGCTGGTCTACGTCCGGGACCAAGATGCGCTGATCATCGTCGGCACCAATTTCGGGCAGCGGAACCATCCGTCCTGGTCAGCCAACCTGATGGCTCACCCCACGGCAACGGTACTGATGAAGGGCCGGTCTTTCACGGTCGACGCCGAGCCCGTCATAGACGAGCAAGCGCGCTCTCACGCCTGGGGTCTCATGACGCGCCATTGGTCGGGTTATGAGGCCTACGCCGAAAGATCAGGCCGGGAAATCCGCATCTTCCGCCTCATACCCCGGAAAGAATGACGAAACGGCCTCCCGCGCCGCGTCGAAGCCACGAATGGCTTGAGACCAAGGCGCTTTCGGAGTGCTACAGCGACATCATGTTCCAGACACCGCCTGGTCGACGCCACACCTCAACGACGAAGGCCACATCGCACCGTAGCGTACGGTATGGCCTCCCCGAGGGGGTGCTCTGTGGCAAGGGCGTCATCACCGACAACGACCCGATTGTGCGGCCGGGCCGTACCAGTGTTGCAGTGCCTGGTGGAGCCCGTCGGCGTGGTCGTGACCGGCGGCGCGCAGCCAGGCGGTGTGCCCGTCCGGCCGCAGGAGGACGGCCGCGAGTTCGGGATGGTCGGGGCAGGTCGCGGTGACGATGTCCACTCGGTCTGCCCATCCTGCGGCCGAATCGCGGATGGTGCCCGCTCCGGTCAGGTCGAGCAGCGCGCCGCGTCCCGAGGTGAGCAACTCGGCCAGGCGTGTACGGCCGTCGCCTGTGGTCAGGGCGAGGTCGGGCGCCAGGCGGCCCAGCCAGGGATGGCCGGAGTCGGGGCGCATCTCGTAGCGGGTGTCCAGCCCGGTGATGGTCTCGGTGAGAGCGCGGTTGCCCGCAGGGTGGCGGGCGAGGCGGGTGAGGAGGTCGGTGATCGGGGCGAGCCGGTCGTCGGCGTCGCCGAGCAGCACCTGGGCTCGCGTGTTGGCCAGCACGTGCGCACCGGCGGTGTGGCGTTCGGCGTGGTAGCTGGCGAGCAGGTGCGTCGGGGCGGTGCCGCGCACGGTGGCGGCGAGTTTCCAGCCGAGGTTGAACGCGTCGTCCAGGGCGACGTTGACGCCGATCGCCCCGGCCGGCGGGTGGATGTGTGCGGCGTCTCCGGCCAGGATGACCCTGCCTCGGACGTACTCGGACGCCTGCCGGGCCGCGTTGCCGAACCGAGTCAGCCAGCGTGCGGCGCGTAGCCCGACATGGCGGCCGAGCGCGTCGTCCACGGCGGTTTGGAGAAGATCCAGGGTGACCGGGGTGTCTTTGTCCGCAGGTGGTTGCCGGTCGGAGGTGATGATCCTGACGTAGCCGGGGCGGGGGATGACGAACACGGATCCGTCAGGGCCGGTGCTCGCGCCGAACGGCAATGCCTCGGGGTCGGCGAGCTCGACGTCGCCGAGCAGGAAGAAGCGGGTCGCGGCGGTACCGGGGAAGTCGATGCCGGCCTGTTTGCGGACGGTGCTGCGGCCGCCGTCGCAGCCGACCAGGTACGCGGCCCGGACGCGGTACTCGCGGTCGCCGGTGGTGACGGTGGCGGTGACGGATTCGGAATCCTGTTCCAGCACGCGCAGTTCGTGTCCGCGCCGGATGTCGGCTCCCAGGTCGAGGGCGTGCGCCTCTAGTATCTCCTCGACCCGGGTCTGCGGGATGCCCAGCGAGTACGGGTGGTCGGTGTGCGTGCCGGGGAGGGCGAGCGTCACCGGCAGGCCGGAGAACGCGGCGTGCGGCACTTGCCAGCCCTCGCTGATGAGCCTCTCGGCGAGGCCGCGCCGCGCCAGCAGGTCCAGGGCGCGGGCGTTGAGGTTGAAGCCCCGGCAGAAGTCCGGCCGTTGCGCGTGGCGTTCGACGACGACCGTGTCGACGCCGGCGAGCCGGAGTTCGCTCGCGAGTAACAGTCCGGCCGGGCCGGCTCCGACGATCAGCACCTCGGTCATCGGGTGGTTCCTTCCGGGGACGTGGGGGCGGACCAGGTCCATCCCTGTTCGGTTTGTTCGACCTTGGGCCAGAACAGGCTGCCGTCGCGGATCTCGGCGATGGTCCGCCGCGTCCAGGCCAGTTCGGCCTCCCAGGCGTGCAGTGCGCACTCGGTTTCGATCATGAACAAGCGGGGGACCTTGCCGGAGCCGACCGTGTCGGCCAGCACCGTGTTCGTCTCCTCGATCCGTTGGGCCAGATGCCCCGCCCGTTCGGCCAGTGCCTCCGCCGCCCTGTCCGGACCGAGAGCGCCGAGGTAGGACACCGCGGCCATGAACTTCGGGTATTCCGCGACGGGCATACGCAGAAGCTCGTCGATCCAGCGCACGAATTCGCTTTGGCCCAGCTCGGTTGTCGCGTACACGGTTCGCTCCGGCCGCCTGCCATCGCGCGCCGTCTCCACCGGCTCGATCCAGTCATGCCGGACCAACGCCTCGACCGTGTCGTACAGGGACCCGGAGTTGACCTTGAAGCTGCTGTCCTTGTGCCGCTCCCGCAGGGTGGCCGCCATCTCGTACGGGTGCATTGGCTGTTCCTGGAGCAGGCCCAGCACGGCCAGCGCCAGGGTGTTGGAGATCTTCCGCTTCGTCATCTTCATCACCGATCTCTAATAGTAGGAACCGACTATACGGTATCGACTATCGGAGGCAAGCCCTGCGGATTCGCGCGCAGGGCGACGGCGAACACGGATCGGGGGTCAGAGAGGTGTGGAACGGAATCCGGCGTTAACGGGTTCCCGTTCGTTGGCGAACTGCGGTTTCCCCGCCTCCGAACGTGCGCTGGCCCAGCCGACCGCACCCGGGCGCCAGGCCCTGCGAACCCACGAGGCGGCCCCGCTGCCTCCCATGTGTGCGACGCCACCAGTCGAGGGGCTCCCCGCCGCGCTCCAGGAGCGCGCCCGGCAACCGCTGGGCTTCCGTGATCAGATCGGGCGGGCGCCTGGCGAACTCGAACTGCCGATCAGTGCGGGCGTGGAACGTCGAGAATGCACGACCTGCCGTACGCGGGCGGCTCCCCGCGATCGACGGTTGTCGGCTATCGCCCGGTGTGCCGGAGGATCGCGGCGGAGATCCGGGGAATCACCGGCGGCGGGAACCCGTGCCCCATTCCCTCGATGGGCAGGAACTCGCTGCCGGGAATCGCCGCCGCCAGGGCCTGGCCGTGAGCGAAGGGCGCCATGGGATCGTCCGAGCCGTGAATCACCAGAGTCGGAGCGGTGATCGAGCCGACAAGCCCGGAACGGTCGCGGGAGGCGAAGGCCGCGAGGATGTGGTTCTTCGAGGCGTGGCCCGCATCGGTGGCGTTCTCGATCTCCCGCTCGATGATCACGCGCGTGGCCGCCTCGTCGAACGGCGTCAACTGTCCGGCGAGAATGCGTGCCAGTTTGAGGTGTGACTCGACGTGCTTCTCCCGGGTGCTGGGCGGATTGGCGATCTGTTCGGCGTCCCAGGCGGCCAGCCGTGGATCGCGTACCGTGCCCCGGAAGGTGTTGGTCGCGGGGTCGAGGGGCTCGGCGCTCGACATGATGACGGTCAGGCTGCGCAGCCGGTCAGCGTGTTCGAGCGCGATCTCCTGGGCGATCATGCCGCCCATCGACGCGCCGACCACATCCGCCGTGGCGATGCCCAAGCCGTCGAGCAGGCCGACGGCGTCCTGGGCGAGGTCGACCATGGTGTACGGGTTGGCCTCGTAATCCACGCGGCCGGACAGCCCGGTGTCCCGGTTGTCATAGCGGATGACGTACCGGCCTCCCTCCTGGAGAAGGCGGCAGAGCTCGTCGGGCCAGGTGGCACCTCGGGCGCCGAGCCCCATCACGAGCAGCAGTGCGGGGTCGGCCGAGTCGCCGAACGTCTCGCACCACAGACGGATTCCGTTGGCCTCGACGATGCGTTCCATCATGTTCTGCCCCTCGTTCTGGCTCGCACCAGTGGCGACGACCGGCGCTACGACATCCCGTACGAGGACGAGCGCTCACGGACCGTGCGCCGAGTCCGCTCCCACAGCACCCTCCCAAAGCAAAAAGTATATACACGTTAACTTTTTGCTTGATCCAGAGCCGTCACAGTCCAACCGGCGCATGCAGGACGGCGAGCATCTGGGCTCGCAGGTGCACGCCCAGCGCCCGGATGTCGTCGCTCAGCCGGGCGGCGAGCACCGCCGTCACCATCCCCATGACGGAGGTGACGGCGATCCGCGCCGCGAGGTCCGACAGCTCCGGCCGTACCTCGATCAGCAGCCCGACCCACTCCTCACGTATCTGCCGCATCTGGCGGTTGAGCCGCCGCCGATCCTGCTCCGGCAGCCACAGCAGCTCGGCCTGCATGATCAGAGTCAGGCTCCGGTTCTCGACGGCCGACCGAGAGAACCAGTCCACCAGGGCGATCAGCGCCTCCTGCGGATCCCGGTCCCGGTCGGCCAGCGCGGCTTGCGTCCCCTCCTGAAGGCGTTCCAGCGACAACTCGATCAGGGCGAGAAGGATGGCCTGCTTGCCGGGGAAATGCCGGTAGACCGCGGGTCCGGAGATGCCCACCGCGGCCCCGATGTCGTCGATCCCGGTGTCGGCGTAACCACGCTCCACGAAGAGCCGGGCCGCCTGCAACAGGATGACCCGCTTGCGCACCCCATGTTTGCGCCCCTGCGAGATGAGGGACTCCAGCTCGTCGGACTCGGCCACGTACGTACCTCTCTGAAAGAAACGGGAACCACGGTTAACATATTGGATAAGGGCTAACCAGGCACACCGCTTCTCGTCCGCGACCGCAGCGAGGTGAGCGCCCACCACGTCCACTCAGTTGGTCAGTGGGTACGGCGACGGGGCGCGAGGACCTCGGTGGCCGTGACGATGGCCTCAGGCCCGGGTTTGACGTAGCGGATTGCGGTGCGGGGGTTCTTGCGCCGGGTCTTGCCCATGATGAGCTGCAGCGGCACTTCAGTCTCGCCGAGGTGGGTGGCGGCGCTGTGGCGCAGCTGGTGCAGATCGAACCCGGCGTACTCGCCCAGCAGGACACGGGCGCGGTCGTAGCCGAGGCGGGCGCGCCCGGTGTACGGGCAGATGTCGGCCGGGCGGCGGGCGGGCGACGCTCGGACAGGAACACCGGTCGTTTCGTGCGGGTCCTGCCATCCGGAAGCCGGAGTAGCCGGGGCGGCAGGTGGGCGGTGCGCGCTGTTCCAGTACACCCACTCGATCGCGCCACCGGCTGCCCTGGCAGGCCCTGGACACCTCACCGGCCACGCCGTTCCGCCCTCACTCACGCTGCCGAGGACAGCGCCAGCACCTCCACCCTCCTGGCCCACTTCGGGCGTACCTCGGTCGCCTGTCCCCCAAGGCCCTGGCCCGCCGGCGGAACAACCGAGACTCGGCGGCACGGCGCCGGTAACGCGTACAGCGCATCAGATCAGGTTCGTATCCGCCCGATTTTCCGCGAGTACTACGGATCCCCTGGGCACCAGGGCCCGGGCAGCCGGGCGGGCGCCGGTACGGCCTGCGAGACCCCTGCTCACGATGGGGTCGCCGTGAAGTCCAGGTCACCTGCTTGGTCCCGGCCGTTGTGTCCTGCTGCGGATTCCGGGGCCTCGGGTCCGGGCCGGGTGTGTGCGGTGCGGAGCAGGAGGGCGATGAGGACGGCCGCGCCCGTCATCAGAACGACGCAGACCACCGAGGCGATTCGCATCTCCTGGGCGAAAGCGTCGAATGCCACGCTGCGCAGCATTTCGGCGGTGCCCTCCGGAAGGGTCGCGGCTGTGTCGACGGCACCGCCGAGGGTGCTCCGCGCGGCCTCCAGTTCCTTGGGCGTGAGGGTGTCAGGAGCCTTGGCCGCCAGTTCCGAACGGTAGACGGCGGTGCCGACGCTGCCCAGGATCGCGATGCCCAGCGCCCCGCCGAACTCGGTCGAGGTCTCGGCCGTGGCAGAGGCCGCTCCGGCCCGCTCCGGTGGTGCGGCGGACAGGATCACCTCGGTGACCACGGCGGAGACTCCGCCGATGCCGATCGCGATGATTGTCAGGCCGCTGACGAGGTAGACGATTCCCGAACCGGCTTGGATCAGGGTCAGCATGGCGTAGCCGGCGGCTGCCACGAGCAGCCCGGCGGCGATCACGTTGGGTTTACCGATACGGGGCGCGATCGCGGTGGCCAGTGCGATGCCCAGCGGCATCACGAGGAAGGTGGGCAGGGACCACAGAGCCGACTCGAACGGTCCCATGCCCAGAACGAGCTGCATGAACTGCCAGTTGAACAGGGAGAAGCCGACCAGCCCGAATGTCGCCAGCGCGCCGATGAGCAAGGGCACGTTGAACCGGCGTGTGCGGAACAGCGCAAGGTCGATCATGGGGTTCGCGGTCACGCGCTGACGGTGGACGAAGGCCGCCCCTACGGCGAGTCCAGCGGCGCAGTACAACAGGGGAACCCACTCAAGACCGCGCTCCGCCAGCAGTTTGACGCCGTAGATGACGCCGAGTACGGCCAGAAGGGACAGGGCGGCGCCGAGCAGGTCGAAACGGCCCGGCCTGGGGTCGCGATATTCGGGGAGCAGCAGCGGGCCGAGGACCAGGAGCAGGGCCATCACCGGCACGTTGATCAGGAAGACCGACCCCCACCAGAAGTGCTCCAGCAGCAGTCCGCCGATGATCGGGCCGAGTACGGCGCCGCCCGCGAAGCCCGCCGTCCAGACACCGACCGCGGCAGCCCGCTGTTTGGCGTCGTGGAACATGTTGCGGATCAGGGAAAGCGTGGACGGCGCCAGCGTGGATCCGGCGATGCCCAGGAGCGCGCGGGCCGCGATGAGCGACCCGGAGCCGGTCGAGTAGGCCGCCAGAACGGAGGCGGCACCGAAGGCCGCGGCGCCCGCCAGCAGCACCCGCCGCCGTCCGATCCGGTCACCGAGCGTACCCATCGTGATGAGCAGGCCGGCGAGGAGGAAGCCGTAAGCATCCATGATCCACAACAGTTCGGAGCTGCTCGGCTTGAGGTCGGCCGTCAGGGACGGGAGCGCGACAAACATGACGGACATATCCATGGACGCCAGTACGCAGGGCAATACCAGGACCGCGAGCCCGACCCACTCCCTGGCTCCGGCTGTTCTGTCTACTTCAGTCATTTCCTCGGTTCCTGAGTCGCGTTGGCCAGGTCGGGGCAAATCGCCCCGGTGGGTACTTTGTACGCACTGGAGCGTACACGATACGCATGAACGTTGAATTCGTACACATCTTTTTGAGCTGCTGGTTTTCCTGCACCGCGCGCTGTAGTCCTCGATGGTCTAGGATTTCGACACAACCCGGAGTGTGTGACGAAAAGGAGTGTGGTGATGTCGGTGCAACCGGCATGCGCGTCATGCGGAAAGTCGCTGGAACCCGCCGATCGGGGCCGGCCGAGGCTCTACTGCTCCCGCGCGTGCCAGGCGAAGGCGTACCGGGCTCGCAGAGTGGAGGCACCGGCCGGCACCCCGGACGACAACGACGGCGCGCCGCATCTCACCGTTGAACGCATCGTGCGAGCCGGGATCGTCATCGCGGACGCGGAGGGACTCGACGTGCTGTCGATGCGCCGGGTCGCCATGGACCTCGGCACCGGCACCATGTCCTTGTACCGGCACGTGGCGTCCAAGGACGACCTGGTGGCCCTGATGGTGGAGGCCGCGATGGCCGATGTGCCCCTGCCCGACTCGGCGCCGCGGGACTGGCGTCACGGCCTCGAACGCGCCGCATACCGTGACTGGGACCTGTACCACCGCCACCCGTGGATCCTGCCGAGAGTCATGGTGACAACCCGCGCGTACTTCAGCCCGGCTCTCGCGGCGGACAGTGAAAGCGCTTTCTCCGCGTTCGACGGACTCGACCTCGAACCCGCCGAGGCTTTCCGGTACATGTTCATGTTCGCCTCGTACGTGCAGGGCGTGGCGCTGACCTACGTCAGCGACATGGAGGCGGAACGGCAGGCGCGAATCGCCCCAGCTCAGGGGGCGAAGGCCTCGAATGAGGCACAGAATCCGCTTTTCGCACCCGGGGCATATCCCCGGCTCGCCCGCGCGATGCGCGCAGGCGCCACTCCCTGGGACCTCGACGCCCTGTTCGCCTCAGGACTTGCCGGCATCCTGGACGGCATCGCGGCCGATCTGGCCAGACGGGGCATCGATTCGAGGTCTGGCGACCATCGGAACGAGAAGTCACGCTAAACAGCCCAGTGGACTCGGCTCAGAGGTCGCGCGGACAGGTGATCCTGACGCGCCGGGGGGTGACAGGCGCTGCTGCTAGGCTGATCAGCATGTCAGGCGCATCGTGCTCGGCCGCTTGTGCGGCAGTGACCAGGACGTCCCGCTAGCGGCGGGACGTTCGACTCTCAGCACCACCCATCCTGGAACGTCCAGTCGCTTCGTGATCAGTCCGGAGCGGCCGTTTGTGCTGCTCGGAAACTCTTCAGAGCGACGGAGCACTCGATGCTTTCAGGCACTACTTCTTCCCGCGGGCAAAGCCCGTCTCCCGCACGCGCATGGCTCGTACTGTGCGCGATGGCCCTGCTGCAGTTCTTCATCGCGGTCGACGTGACCGTGGTCAACATCGCGCTGCCCTCAATCGGCGCGGATCTCGGCGCCGACGGCCAGTCGCTGACCTGGATAGTGGTCGGCTACACCATCACCGGCGGCGGGCTGCTCATGCTCGGCGGTCGCCTCAGCGACCTGCTAGGCCGCCGCCGCACGCTGCTGGTCGGCACGACCCTGTTCGGTGCGGCATCGCTGCTGGCGGGGCTGGCCCCCTCGTTCGCGGTCCTGGTGGCCGCGCGCCTCTTCCAGGGGGCCGGCGAGGCTATCGCACTGCCGGCGGCGATGGCCACCATCGTGCTGATGTTCCCCGAGGGCCCACGCCGGTCGCGGGCCCTGAGCGTGTGGGCCGCAGTCGCCAGCTGCGGGCTGGTGCTGGGATTCGCCCTCTCCGGAATCATCACCGCCCATCTGGGTTGGCGCTGGGTCTTCCTGATTTCGGTGCCGTTCGTCCTGGTCGTGATCACGGCCGCGCTCGTGCTCGTCAAGGCCGACCGTCCCGCTTCACGTAAACGGGCCCGGCTGGACCTGCCGGGCGCGCTCCTGCTGACTGTGTGCCCGCTGTCGTTCACCTACGCCGCGGTCGAAGCAGGAGAATCCGGAACGAGCCCGTGGGTGAGCCTGGCAGCGCTGGCAGGTGCGGTGCTGGCCGCCGCCGGGTTCGTGCGGGTCGAGTCGCGGTCCTCGAACCCGCTGGTGCCGCCGGCCTTCTTCGCCAACCGTGCCCGGGTGAGGGCGAACCTGACAACGATGCTGCTCAGCGGGGCGTTGTCGACCTCATTCCTGCTGTTCACGTTCTACCTGCAGAACCGTCTCGGAATCGGTCCGCTGGGAGCCGGCCTCACGATGCTCCCGCTGGCTGTTGCGCTGATCGCTGCCTCGGTTCTCGTGCCGAGGCAGCTGGGCCGTTGGGGAGCACGCGCGTGCGTGCTGGCAGGTCTCGGAGCCGCTGCGGGCGCGATGACGGTGATCGCGCTTGTGGCAGCCCTGGGTGCCGGGGCGACGTGGCTGCTTCCGGCGATGCTGCTGATCGCCGCCGGGATGGGCTTCGGGCTGGTGGGGCTGCAGTACATCGCGGTCAGCGGAACGACCGACGAGGACGCCGGGATCGCCTCCGGCGTCCAGCGAGCAGCCGACCAGCTCGGCGGGGCAAGCGGCGTAGCAGTCTACGTGGGCATCGGGTTCGCCCCCGCCGTGCACGCCGCAGACCCGTTCCTGATCGCAGCGGTCCTCGCCATTGCCGGGCTGGGCGTCGGTGCCGTGGTCGTTAGCCGTTCCTCGGCCATCACGGAGGTGCGGCCGCAGATCGAGTAGGAGACCGCGCCGCCACGCTCTGCCGTCAGGCAGCGGCGTGGCGGCGCGGCCATGTGTTCGGCTCGGGAACAGTGGCTCGATCCGCGCCCGCTGCGCGTCAGTCAAGGGCATGCCCAGATCAACGATTAAGCGATCGGAAAGAAGCTCAGCTCAGGGCGGCGATGTGGGCTGCGAGCCGGTCATCGGGGGATCAGGCTGCGGCGTCCGCCGTACCATCCCCATCGCCTCTGGGCGTGTCCTGATCGTCGGTGCCGAACAGCGTCAGTTGCTCGCCGTCCGGTTCGGTGCCGGTGAGTTTCAGACAGAGGTGCTTTCCATCAGGTCGTCGGTCACTGATCAATGTCTTTCGGATACCCCGGTGGGGGCAAGCGCTTATGGCTCGAAGATCTGGTCGGCGACGGCGGCCTGCTCGGCCGCGCCGGCGCGGAAGTAGCGGGCGCCGGTCTCGACGGAGGAGTGCCGGCGTCTACCACCAACGTCTGTGCCCAGCCTCCTCGCAGGTCAACGCCCGACGCCCTCCCAACCCGCTGCCGCCGAAGTCCGGTCCGATCCTTCTTCTGTGTTTTCCGGTGGCACCCCTATGTGAGAACCAGTGTTCCGTATGGTGTACGGTACGACGTACGTTACAAGGAGGAGCAGCATGTACCAGCCGAGTGCCGAAGAACTGAAGAGCGTCGAGGAATGGTTCGCCGACTACGATGCGCTGGCCGAGCGGGGCTCCATCGAGCAACTGGCTGACCTGGCGGTCTTCCCGATGAACGTGGCCACCGACACGCCGGGCGGCTACGCGAGCGTCCGCCAGTGGACGCGAGCCGAGTATGTCGAGGCGATGAAGGAGTCCATGGGCGGCGGCACCGCCGGGCTTGACCTGCGTTCGACGCGCACCCCGCGCTTTCTCACCCCGAACCTGGTGGTCGTGGAGACCGAGGCGACGATGACAATCGAAGGCCAGGAGCATCGCATGCACTACGTCGACCTGCTGGTGCGGGCGGAGAACGGGTGGGCGTTCCAGACCATGGTCCAGGGCGGCTGGGGTCACGGCTGGCCGTCCGCCAAGCGCGGCTGACCGAGCCGTTCCCGGTCAGGGCACGTCTGGATGCTGAGCCGGCCTCCCGGAAGGGGAACGGTGCCGCCCGCGGTGGGTCGCGGACGGCACCGTTCTGGGTGCGGGGTGAAGCGTTCCTTCGCGGTCCGGATACGACAGGTCCGGATACGACAGGAGGTGCGCTCTCGACGGTCGGCCGCCGGGCGGGGTGATGTGAACGACCTTGTCGTCCTGCCGCACCCGGCTGCCCGTGGTGAAATCGAAGGTGAAGAACCCACCCCCTCCAGGGATGACCCCTGAAGGAGCCCAGGGAATTGCCGACGCGCCCTTGAAGGCCGGCTTCTGGATTCGCCGCCGTCAGGCCGCCTTGTCCGTGGCATCGGAGGCGGGGGCCAGCCGTACACGGCCGGGCCGGATCCTCTCCTCGGGGAAGACCCACTTCCGGAACGCCCAGAAGCGGAAGACCATGGCGATCAGCGTGCCGACGACCTGCGCGCTCACGAAGTCGGCGATCTCCTGGGCCACCAGGCTCACATCCGGCGTCTCCATGCCGAACACGTACCGCGAGACCCACAGCGGTGCGGAGTTGAGCACCAGGCCGATCCCGCTGACCAGGAAGAACAGCGCCGCCTCGTGACGGCGCTCGCGACCGCCCCTGGCCCGGAACGACCATTCGCGGTTCAGCACGTAGGACACGATCGTCGCCACGAGCACTGCGATGATCTTCGCGGTCACGGGCTTCGGTTCCAGAACGGTCAGCTTCAGCCCATAGAACATCGCGTTGTCCACGAGGAACGCCGTCCCACCGACCGCTGTGAACTTCAGTAGTTCGCGGTGCTTCAGCGCAAGCGCGTGCAGCGGTTCCGGCAACCTTGCGAGTACCGCTTTTGCTATTCGGAGCACCCCCGATCTTCTCACCAGTCAGACGTTCCATGACAAGTTTGACGAACACGATTTGCCCGGCTGGAACCATACCCGACGGCGAAGCCGCGTGATCATGAGCTTTGACACGGCGCCGTGGTGCCTGGTGAGGCCCGTCCCTCTAGGGTGGGCGCATGGCCGAACGGCGTCCCTTGATCGCGCGCAGGCTGCGACCGGGACACTGGGTCGCCGTCGACGTGTTCGCGGCCTTCGCCCTGGCCGCCGGGTTCTCAGCGTCGGCGGTGCTGGTGCCGGAGTCCGCCCGAGTGCCGACGTACGCGGCCGTGCCGGTGATCGCGCTGGCCTGCCTGCCACTGGCGGTCCGGCGCCGATGGCCGGTGACGGTCTGCGTCCTGGTCCTGGTGGCGGCGGTGTTCGCGCCGTTCACCGGGTGGGAGGAGCCGTTCGTGCCCTTGGCGGTCGCGCTGCACGCGGTGGCGCTGCTGGAGGCGCGCCGGACGGCGGTGGCCGCGCCGCCGGCTCCGCGATCGGCTCGCTCTCATGGGCAGAGGCCGCGTCGGCGTGCGGATTCGCCTGGCTGACGCTCGGCCTGGCGTGGACGATCGGGCTTGCCGTACGGGAGCAGCGCGCGTACGCCGCGCAGGCCGTCGCACGGTCGGCGCAGGCCGCGGCCACGGCGGAACGGCTGCGCATGGCTCGTGACGTGCACGACGTCGTCGCCCACAGCATGGGGCTGATCTCCCTGCGGGCCGGCATCGCCAACCACATCGCCGCCACGCACCCAGAAGAGGCGAGCGAGGCCCTGTCGATCATCGAGGAGACCGGTCGGAAGGCGCTGGCGGACCTGCGCAGGCTCCTCGGTCTGCTCCGTGACGACTCAGCAGACCGGGACGGCCCGCCGTACACGTTGGACTCGTTGCACGAGCTGGTCGCGGCGATCCCGGCCGGTGACGTACGGGTGGAACTCGACGTCGAGCCCGGCCTCGCGCTCGGCGACGAGGAGGCCCTCGTCGTCTATCGCCTCGTGCAGGAGTCGCTGACCAACGTGCTCAAACACGCCGGACCGGCCCGATGCCGGGTGGCCGTCGGCACCCGGACGGAGCATGAGCTGGTGGTCGAGGTCGTCGACGACGGCCGCGGGGGCGCGCCGCGGGAGGGGGGCCACGGGCTGGCCGGGTTGGAGGAGCGGGTGACCCTGTACGGCGGAACGTTCTCTGCGGGGCCGGAGCCCGGAGGCGGCTTCGCCGTCCGCGCAAGGCTGCTGTCGCCGGGCGGTTCCGGGAAGGACGAGAGATGAGCACGTTCACAGTGCTGGTCGCCGAGGACCAGGCGTTGCTGCGCGCGGGGCTGCGCAGGCTGATCGACACCGCCCCCGACCTGGAGACCGTCGGCGAGGCCGGGACCGGAGAGCAGGCCGTGGAGCTGGCCCGCGGCCTCCGGCCCGATCTGGTGCTCATGGACGTCCGCATGCCCGGCCTCGACGGGATCAAGGCCACCGAGCTGATCCGGACCGGCCCGGTGACCGCCGCCACGCGGGTGGTGATGCTGACCACGTTCGATCTCGACGAGTACGTCTACGGGGCGTTGCGGGCCGGAGCCAGCGGATTCCTGCTGAAGGACACCCGGCCGGGCGACCTGCTGGAGGCGCTGCGCATCGTGGGGGAAGGACAGGCGTTGCTGGCCCCGTCGGTCACCACGCGACTGATCGGGGAGTTCGCCCGGCGCGGGTTCACCGGGATTCCGGCCCGGCTCGCGGCGGGGCTGACCCAGCTGTCCGCCCGGGAGCGGGAGGTGCTCCTGCTGGTGGCTCAGGGACTGACCAACCCGCAGATCGCCGAGCGGCTCGGCATCGGGCAGGCGACGGTCAAGACCCATATCCGCAGCCTGCTGGCCAAGCTCGCCGCGCACGACCGGGCGCAGCTCGTCATCGCCGCCTACGAGGGCGGCCTGGTCACGGCCGGCGGGCAGGCGCCGTCAGCGGCGGTAGGAGACCTCGGGGAAGGCGGCTGACGGGCCCCGCAGCAACGCCTGCGGACGGCCGCGCAGGTTCTGCTCGAAGAAGGCCAGCGGGTAGGCGCGCTGGAAGGCCAGCGCCCGCTCGGCCGGGATCGTGCCGACGACCTCCTCAAGCTGCTCCTTGCCCAGCCCCAGTGGCTTGGCCGACATGGGGATGAGCAGGACGTCGTCGCCGAAGGAGTTGTGGGCCGCACCCTTGAGAGTCACGTTGAGCCGCCAGCCCCGCAGCCCGTCCCAGAAGGCGTGCAGTGTCGGATTGGTCGCCATGCCGCCCTTCCCGTTGGTGTCGACCACCATGTACGGCCGGTCGAGACCGGACTGCGCGACCTTGCCGAGGATGGCGCCGTCCAGGCCGAGCCCGGCCTTGATCCGGGGGTCGGCGTACATGGCGGAGGAGGTGGCCGCGCCACCGAGCGAGTGCCCGAACATTCCGATGCGCGCGAGGTCGAAGAGCGGCTTCCCGTCACGACCGGGCAGTTTCTCCTCCAGGGAGGGCAGGCTGTCCAGGACGAACCGCACGTCGGCCACCCGGATGTCGACCGCCTTGGCGAAGTCGGTCACCTCGTCACCCGTCTCAACCCGGCCGCCGGGGAACTCCACCACCGCCGCGTCATAGGGGTGATCGACGGTGACCACCGCGTATCCCCGGCTGGCCAGTTCCTCGACGACGCCGGTCCCGTACGCGCGTGAGGCGTTGGCGCCCGGTGAGTACAGGACGACCGGCAGTTCGCCCAGGCTCGTGTCGGCGGGCGCACCCTCGTGGCCGTCGGTTCTGTCCGTCAGCAACGAGCCCGGCTCCAGGTCGTTCGTCTTCAGGTACTGCTCCGCCGCCGCCTTCGGCATCCAGGGGGCGATCGGGTGGGCCTGCGTGTTCCGGGCCGGGTACCACAGGCTGACCATCAGCTCCCGCTTCCTGCCGGAGCCCTTCCAGGGATCCGAACGGGACTGATCGACCAGGTGGACCGAGACGGTCCCCACCGGATGCGGGCCCGTCGGCTTCGGGATCGTCAGGCGTTGCGGTGGGGTGGAGCCGCATCCGGCCAGTGTGAGGGCCATGGCGGTGATGATGAGTGCACGTTTCACCCTGTTCACGGTGTCAGTCGTGTACGGCTGCCGCCTCTGGCGTGAGGAGGACCTCCGGCTCAACCCAGGAAGGTAGCGCTCGACGGAGATCGTTTTCAGGGATGACGCTCGCGACCGGAACCGGCCGTCAGCGGCGGACCTGCGGATTCAGGGCGCGGGTCACCGTCCTTGAGGCTCGATGCCTACTCCCTTTGGAGTAACGCGTACGGCGAACGGTGCAAGATCAGGTGACGATCGACGGACGACGCGCTCCCGCCACTGCCCGGCCTAACGTTTCCCCTTGAAACAACGACACGAAAGCTGGAGGAATCACCATGAACAAGCGAGTGATGACGGCGATCGCCGGGCTGAGCCTGACGGCCGGTCTGCTGGGATCGGCCTGGGCACCGGCCGGCGCCCAGACCGGCACGGCCGGTGAGGCCACCGCTGCGACGGCCGCGCCGAAGCCGCCGAAGGGAGCCAGGGCCGTGGTTCAGGTCAGCCCCAACCCCACCACCGAGCGGGGCCAGGAGGTGACGATCACCGGCCACTGCGGCGGCGGCAAGGGGCTCAAGGCAGTGATCGCCGGGATCGACTTGAAGAACCCGGTGCTGCAGAACATCCGCATCGTGAAGGACGACCCGAAGGGATTCGTGGCGAAGGCGACCCTTTCCCCCAAGATCGGTAACGGTGTCGGCCCTGTCTTCGTCGACTGCGGCGGTGAGGCGGGCGTGACCCTCCTGGTCACCCACGTCTGATCGGATCCGGGGCCTCCGCATGGCCGAGTCGTTCGCACGGCGCGAACCCACTCCTGTCCGGCACTTCGCCCGGATCATCGACATCACGCTCGCCGTCCTCACCCTGGTCTTCTTCGTCGCCGTGGCCCTCGCCACCGGGGTGCACAGCCCCTGGCAGGGCCAGATCCCCCTCGGTCTGTTTCTCGGAGCGCTCCTGCTGGTCAGACGCCGCTGGCCGATGACCGTGCTGCTGTTGTCGATCGGCGGTGTCTTCGTCTACCACCTCACCGGACACTGGTCTCCCCCCGGTTGGATCTGGCCGGTCGCGGTCGCCTACTTCACCGTGGCCACCACACCACGTGTGCGCTGGGTGCCCGTCATCGGCCTGGCCCAACTGGTCTACTCCGCTGTCGACGCCCGCTGGGTCCTGGACAGGAACCCGACCCACTACCTGACCCACGTCGTGGGGGAAGGACTGCTCCTGGCGATCCTCATCGCCGCCGGCCTCACCTACGCCGCCACGACGCGCTGGCGTGAGCGGTTGCGCGAATCCGACAACCGCGCTCGCGCCGCCGAGGAACGGCTGCACGTCTCGCACGAGGTACACGACATCATCGCGCACACCCTGGCCGTCGTCGGGGTGCAGCTCAACGTCGCCGCCGACACCCTCCAGGAGGACCCGGCCGAGGCCGCCGCCGCGCTACGCCTGGCGAAGGACGTCAGGAACCGGGCGATGAGCGACCTCCGCTCGCTCATCGCGACCCTGCGTGACAGCCCGGCCGACATCGCGCCCCAGGCGGACCTGGCCTCCCTGGACGCTCTCATCGCGGACATCCGCGCCGCCGGGCTTGAGGTGATCCTCGATGAGCGCGGCGACCGCGCGGCCGTCTCCGCCACTCCCGCCATCGCCGTCTACCGCGTCGTTCAGGAGTCCCTGGCCAACACGCTCAAGCACGGGGAGGCGAGCAAGGCCGAGGTGACGATCGGCTACCGGCCGCACTCGATCACCGTCGAGATCATCGACGACGGCCGCGGCGTCCCGGGCGGCGCCGATGTCGCCGAGGGCCACGGCCTGGCCGGCATGCGCGAACGGGTGAGCGCGCTCGGGGGCGAGTTCACCGCGGGCCCCGTCCCCGGTGGCGGCTTCGCCGTACGGGCCGACATCCCTGTGGCAGGCTCGATGGCATGACGATCAAGGTCCTCCTCGCCGACGACCAGGCGCTCGTACGGGCCGGCTTCCGCAGCCTGCTGGCCCGCTCCCGGGACATCACCGTCGTCGGCGAGGCCCAGGACGGCGACGAAGCCGTACGGCTGACCGTGAGCACCCGCCCTGACGTGGTTCTCATGGACATCCGCATGCCGGGCACCGACGGGATCACCGCCACGCGCCGCATCGTCACCGACCCGGCCATCCTGGGCTGCCGCGTCATCATCCTCACCACGTTCGACACCGACGAACACGTCTTCGCCGCCCTGCGCGCCGGAGCCAGCGGCTTCCTCACCAAGGAGGTCGAGCCCGCGGAACTCCGCCGGGCGGTCGCCGCAGTCGCCGGTGGGGACGCGCTCCTGTCGCCGGGCGTCACCCGCCGTGTCGTCGAGCGGTTCGCCCATCGGCAGGACTTCACGCCTGACGCGGGGCGGCGAATGGCCGCCCTCACCTCCCGGGAACTGGAGACGGTCAAGCTCGTGGCGCTCGGACTCTCCAACAACGAGATCGCCGAGCGCCTCGTCATCAGCCCGTTCACCGCCAAGACCCACATCACCAGGGCCATCGCCAAGCTGAACGTGCGCGACAGGGTCCAGCTGGTCATCCTGGCCTACGAGAGCGGCCTCGTACGGCCCGGCGCGTGACGACGACTCCGAGGAGGTGGTGAGGCCGGACGGACCGGGTGGCCGGGAGTGTGCCTTCTGCGATCGCCGAGCCGCTGGAGCTCGGCCATGATGACCGGCAGGCGTGCCAGCCCGCCCCGCAGCGGTCCAGCATGTGCTCAAACGGGCAGCGTGACCGTGACGGTGAGGCCGCCGCCGGGTCGCGGCACGGCGGTCGCGGTGCCCCGGTGTGCGGTGGCGATCGAGCGGACGATGGACAGACCGAGGCCGCTGCCTGCGGTATGGCGCAGGCGTTGCCCGTCGCCTCGATGGAACGCGGCGAACAGCTCTTCGGTCTTGTCTGTGGTGATCTCAAGACCGGTGTTGGTGATGATGACCTCGGCATGGCCGCCGATCCGGCGGGTGACCACCTCGACCCAGCCGCCGGGTGTGTTGTAGCGGACGGCGTTGTCGAGAAGGTTGCGCGTCAGGTGGTTCAGCAGGACCGGGTCGCCGTCGAGCGGGGCGGGGCCCAGCCGCGGGACGAGGCGTACGTCGTGGGAACGGGCGAGGTCGGCGAGTGTGTCGGCGGCCTCCTGGGCGGAGCGGGCGAGGTCGGCGGGCTGGGTCTCGTCCAGGCCCCGGTCGGAGCGGGCGAGCAGCAGCAGGCTCTCGATGAGGTGCTCGCTGCGCTCGGCGGCGTCCAGGACACGGCGCATGGCGGGCAGCAGGTGGGGCGGCACCTGCCCAGTGGTGAGGGGGACCTCGACGGCCGCCCGCTGGATGGCCAGCGGCGTACGCAGCTCGTGTGAGGCGTTGGCCGCGAAACGCCGTTGGCTGTCGAAGGCCGCCTGCAGCCGGGCGAGCATCGCGTCGAACGTGTCGCCGAGGTCCTTGAGCTCGTCGTGCGGGCCGGACAGGGCCAGCCGTCGGCCGAGATCGTGCTCCGACAGGTGGCGCGCGGTTTCGGTGACGCGGTGCAGCCGGGCCAGGGCCCGTCCGGCGATCAGCCGTCCGGCGAGCGCGGCCAGCGCGACGACGATCAGCAGGGCGACGGCGGACCGCAGCACCAGGTCGGACAGCACGGCGTCGCGATACTCGCCAAGCAGCCGGAAGGGGCTCACCTGGACGATCTGGCCCACGACCGTGGGCGCGGCGTCTTCGGCGGGCGCCGGACCGGCGTCGGTCAGGCCGGATGCGGTGGTCCGCACGATCGGGATGGCCTCGGCCAGGGACAGGCCGTGCACGTCGAGGCTGCCCGCCACGACCACATAGTTGAAGGCGAGCAGCAGGAGCCCGCCGACGGTGAAGACAACGGCGTAGAACGCGGTGAGCTGGCCCCGCACGGTCAGCCGGGGACGAGGCAGCTGGGGACGGGGCAGCCGCGCCAGGGCGAGCCGGAGGTGAGACAAGACGGGCATGATCAGATCCGGTATCCGTGGCCGGGAACGGTGTGCAGCACCGGCGGGTCGCCAAGCTTGCGGCGCAGCCCGTGGACGACCACCTTCAGCACCCCGCTGAACGGGTCGAGGTTGGCGTCCCACACCTTCTCCAGCAGGTGCACCGTGGAGACGGGCGCGCCGTCGGCGCGCAGCAGCTCCGCCAGCACGCCGAACTCCTTGGGGGTGAGATCCAGCGCTCGCCCGTCCCGGCTCGCCGAACGACGGCGCGGGTCCAGGACCAGGCCAGCCCGGGACAGCACCGGCGGGCTGGCGGGTCCGGAGCGGCGGGCCAGGGCGTGCACGCGGGCCACCAGCTCGGGATAGGCGAACGGCTTGGGCAAGTAGTCGTCGGCGCCGAGCGCGAGCCCGTCCACCCGGTCATCGACGGTCCCAGCGGCGGTGAGCATGAGGATCCGGGCGTTCGTCTCGGGCGCGGTGGCCAGGGCGCGGCAGATCTCGTCGCCGTGGACGAGCGGCAGGTCCCGGTCCAGAATGATCACGTCGTATCCGTGCACGGTCGCCATCTCCAGCCCGTTGTCTCCGTCGTAGGCGGTGTCGACGGCCATGCCCTCGGCACGCAGGCCCTCGGCGAGGATGTCGGCGAGTGCGGGCTCGTCCTCGACGATCAGAACGCGCATGTGGTGCTTCCCCCGGGAGACGACGGCGATGGACCGCTCCTTTGTCCCAGTCTGCCGGTTAGGTCGGAGTAAACGAGCCGCTGACCTGCTCGAACCCTCGATACAGCCCTAACCACGGCCTAACCCGGCACCTGATGTCCTTCGATCCTCTACCAGTGTCGAAAGGTACGGAAGATCACTTGAAGCAGGCACATTCAGGCTCGCACAAACTCAAATGGCTCGCCGGGGCGGTGGCAGTCATCGGCATGGCCGGAC
The DNA here is from genome assembly GCF_044466505.1 of Streptosporangium sp. NPDC049376. Classification (NCBI taxonomy): domain Bacteria; kingdom Bacillati; phylum Actinomycetota; class Actinomycetes; order Streptosporangiales; family Streptosporangiaceae; genus Streptosporangium; species Streptosporangium sp. NPDC049376. The sequence goes on from NZ_JBITMT010000023.1 coordinate 79,267, forward strand.
TGGCCGCCTGCGGCGGAACCACTCAGGACGCCGGGACGCAGCCGGTCCAGAGTTCCTCGGCCACCACCGGTGTGGATCCCAAGCAGTCGCCGGTCGAGCTGGTGGACTATCCGTCCTCGTCCACCTGGGGGAAGCTGCCCTCGCTGGACCGCAGGATACTGCTGCAGGTCGCCGATATTCACCGGGTCTTCTCCCGCCCGGGCGGGGCCGCCGGTATCTGGGACGAGGGTTTCCGGCCGGACAGGACGCCCATGGTCCTGGGGCCCCGCCAGGGCACAGAAACGCCGAGCTACGCCTACGTCATCGGACATCCCGATCCGGGCAAGCTCGGCGATGCGACCAGGGTGGATCTGCCCGCGGAACTGGGACTGCCCGATGTCTACCGGATCACCAAGGGGTCCGGCCTCGGCGCGTTCGTCTCGCAACCGTTCTGGTCCACGGAGCTGGGCGGTGTGAAGACCTGGGTCATGGCCTACGGCAAGGGCGAATACGAGGACCTTACCGCCGCCGCCAAAAGGTCGTACGCCACGGCGGAGTATTGGGTGACCGCCTCCATCATGGTGCACGAGCTCTTCCACTACTATCAGGCCAAGTTCCGGTTCCAGGGCCCGCAGATACCTGCCGCCTCCCAATTCCCGGCCGACAGGCCCGCCTGGTCAGCGATGGCTCTGCTGGAGCATCAGGTGCTGCGACAGGGGGCGACCACCGCCGAGCAGGCTCGGCAGATCTTGCGGACTTTCCTGGCCGTCCGCCGGGCCCGCGACGCCATGGCCACCCCCGATGTCCGGGCGAACGAGCAGCACCAGCTACTGCTGGAGGGCACGGCCCGCTACGTGGAAGTGCTCTATGTCCGGGCCGCCGGGCGCACGCCCCCGGGCGACCGGATTCAGCTGGACACGCCCTTGGACCTGTACCGGGAGGTGGCCCCACCTATGCCGGGCCGCGCCTACCCTGACGGCAAACGCCTCAGCGAGTTGCTGGACCTGCTCCACAGCGGACACTCCTGGCGGGCCAAGCTCTACACCGACGACGTCGGCCTGGAAAAGCTCGTTCGCGAGAAAGTCACCCCACCGGCCCCCGCCGAGGGCGACCGGCTCATCAGCAGGGCCAAGCAGGACCATGACTATGAAAGCCTGCTTCGCCTCGTCAGGGAGGCCGACCTCCCCGAACGCAAGAGAGAGACGATGGAGGCACTGAAATCGATGAACCTTAAAATCGGAGCCTGACACACTGCTGGCGGGAGCGGCTCTCCCGGAAATCTCGACGATTCCCAGTTCTCAGCTGAACCCTGGGCTCGGGTCGGACAGCGAACGCACGGACCCCCACAGACCGGACGGCCGGTGGCGAGGTTCTCCACCCCTCGCATGGCGGGGACGGGCGCCAAGGGATGATCCTGCCATGGCGGATGTGATTTTCTTCGACCTGGACGGCACCCTGGTGGATCACCGAAGTGCGGTCCTGGCAACGATCGGCCAGGTCATCCGGGCCGCGCCCAACGCGACGGCTCCGTTGGAGGAGCTGGTGACGTCGTGGTGGACGCTGGAGGGACGCCACATGCGGGAGTACCTCGCCGGTCAGTGTTCCTTCGCCGAACACCACCGGCGCAGGGTCCGCTCCTTCCTGCCCATGCTCGGCGAGCCGGTTCCGGAGGACCCCGCTCTTCTGGACGCCTGGATCACCGAGCGCTACCTCACCGCGTTCGAGGAGGCCTGGCGGAGCTATCCCGACGTCCGGCCATGCCTGGAGACCCTGAAACGACTCCCCCACGGACCGCGTCTGGCCGTCCTCACCAACGGCGACCCCGGACAGCAGCGCGCCAAGCTCGCCCGCTTCGGCCTCCTGGAGTACTTCGAGGCCGTCCTGACCCCGACCGAGCTCGGTACGGCCAAGCCCGCCGCCTACGCCGCCGCCTGCCGGTGGATGCGGACGGACCCGGCCCGGGCGGTCAACGTGGGCGACATGCTGGAAAGCGACGTGAACGCGGCCTCCCTGGCCGGGCTCACCGGCGTCTGGCTGGACCGCGGCGTCGACTTCGTCACCGGTGAGCCGTCACCGGCTGCGGACGAGATCGTGCTTCGCGTCGAACGTCTCACCGACCTCCCCGGCCGCCTGTCGTTGACGGAGTCGACACGCCGGCACAGGTCTTCGAGCGGCGCGACAACCCCACCGGCATGGTCGATCAGCTCATCCCCGGGGCTCCCGTGGGACGAGACGACCGCCGGGTCCGGCGGTGGTGGCCGGAAATAATCCGAAACTCGGAGCCGACGGACGTCGAGAACGCTCCGGCGGCTCCGTCCCCGGGGCGGAACACGACGACGACCCTGGAGGGAACGGCCATGCGAGCGAACGAGATCACCGAGATTCTGGACCGGCCGATCAGCCGGGAACTGCCGGCCCGTGACGTGGCCCGGCTGGCGTACGTGGCCAAGGACGGTACGCCCAGGAACATTCCGATCGCGTTCACCTGGAACGGCTCGGAGATCGTCATGTGCACCACGAAGAACGCCCCGAAGCCTCCGGCCCTGCGTGAGAACCCGATGGTCGCCCTGACGATCGACACCGAGGTGCACCCGCCCAAGATCCTGCTGATCCGCGGACGGGCCGAGCGCGAGAACGCCTGAGAACGGCCCCGCCCACAGCGAGGAGAACTCAAGCACTGCCGGGGCGCTCCCGCACCGGCAGCCCGGTCGTACGGCTCAACCGCGCGGGGCCGGTCGGCCCCGCCGGTCGGGTCAGTTGTTCGCGACGAAGTCGACGACCAGCCGGTTGAACTCGTCGGCGTGCTCGATCATCGCCCAGTGCCCGCAGTGGTTGAGCAGCACCAGCCTGCTGTTCGGGATGTTCGCCAGCAGGTACAGCGAAGTCTCGAACGAGACGACGCGGTCGTCGCGGCCGTGGATGAGCAGGGTCGGCACCTGGATCGCCGGCAGCGCCTCCGGCTTGACCCACTTCGGCAGCGGCGCGCCCTTCGGCAGGCCGTCCACGTAGTTGCGCAGATGGTCCGGACGGGCGAGCGCGGCGTCCGAACGCGCCTGGCACAACTCGGGGGTGGCGAAGCGGGCCTTGTCGTAGACCATGATCTCGACGAGCCTGCGCATGTTCTCCGGGCTCGCGTCGTGGTAGGCCTCGATCAGCACCTTGAGGCCTTCGGAGGGGCCGCCGCCGGCACCGAAGAGCGTCGGCATCCGGCCGACCGGCGGGCCCATGGTGACCAGGTGCGAGATCCGGTCCGGGTGCTCGGTGGCCAGACGCAGCGAGGTCTGACCGCCCATCGAGTTGCCGACGAACGCGGCCTTCTCGATGCCGAGGGCGTCCAGGAACTGGATCACCGCCTCCACATGGTCGAGCCGGTCGACGGTCGCGGGGTCCGACTCGCCCCAGCCGGGCATGTCGACGGCGTACACGTGGAAGTGCTCGGCCAGCGCCTCGATGTTGCCCGCGAAGTTGCTCCACCCGGTCGCGCCCGGCCCGCTGCCGTGCAGCAGGACGACCGGGTGGCCGGAGCCCGCCTCGTAGTAGCGGAGCTTCCAGTCGTTCGTCTGGACCGTGCGGGCGATGTCCTTGGGGTCGAGGGCCATCAGTGGTCTTCTCCGTTCGGTGCGGGTGCGGCGGCGAGCAGTTCGGCGACGACGGCCGAGGGGCGGTGACCCCAGCTGTGCAGCTTGTCGAGCGTCCTGACCTCCCACGTCTCGTCGTCGATGATCAGCCCGCCCCAGCCGTACTCGACGCTGAAGCCCGAGGGCGTGAAGACGTAGAAGCTGAGCATGTGGTCGTTCGGGTGCATGCCGAGTGTCATCTCGAACGGCTGCTTGGCGTCCATGCACCGGTCGTAGGCCCTGCCGACGTCGCGGATGTCGGTCACCTCGACCATGAAGTGGTGGGTCCTCTTCGGCGACGGCAGGTCACCGAAGGCCACGGTGTGGTGGCGGCCGTTGCAGTGCAGGAAGATCAGGTCGGCGACCACACCCGGGGTCACCTCCTCGACGATGATGTCGCTGACCTTGAATCCGAGCAGGTCGATGTAGAAGCCCAGGTAGGTCTCCCGTGGGACGTCGTGCGCCAGGAGGACCTGGTGGCCCGCGCCGCCCGCGCCCGTCACGAAGCCGCCGAGCAGCTTGGCGGACTCGAACGGAGTGCCGGCCTCGGCCAGGCCGGTGACCAGCTCGATGCGGTTGCCCATCGGGTCCGCGGTGACGAAGATCCGCTCCACCTTACGGGCGGCGGCGAGGGCGGGGTCGCCCTCGGCGACCTCGATCCCGGCCGCGCGCACCTTCTCGACCAGCGCGTCGAGCTCGGCCGCGTCGACGACCTCGTAGCCCGTGGCCACCAGGTCGTCTGCGGGGCCCTCGGTGACGATCCAGCGGTGGGCCTTCTCGTCGGTGCGCAGGGTGAACCCGGTGCCGGTTCTCTCGCCGATCGGCATGCCCAGCAGCTCGACGCCGAAGTGCTCCCAGTCGGCGAGGTCGCTGACCTCGTAGACGACGTAACCGAGCTCCTTGACTCGGGGCATCTCTCTTCTCCTTCTTCTCAGGCTTCTCAGATTTCTCAGGCCGGTGGCCCGGCAGGCCGGTCTCAGGCGGGCACGGCGAGGGCGGGTACGGCGAGGCCGCCGACGTCGGACGCGGCGACGAACCTGTCGGGGCGCAGCGCCACGGCGCGGGCGCCGTACCTGCGCAGCCACGGCAGCAGGACCTCGTCCAGGTCGACCAGTTCGTCCGGCCCCTGCGTGTACGCCGTCTTCGGCCGCACCGCGACGTAGCGCGCGCCGAGCGCGTCCCAGCCCGCCTTCTCCTCCGCCGTCAGCAGGGTCGAGGGATCGACGTCGCCGCCGAGCAGCACGAAGCCGTCGCCGAGGAGGTCGTCCAGGCGCACCATCCGGCCGATCGCGTCGCCGGTGATCGGCTGCGGGACCATCCGGCCGACGATGCTGGCATCGCCCAGCGGGCCCCTGATCCAGCCGCCCTCAAGCACCGGCGGGGCGATGAGCGGTGGCTCGAACGGGGTGACCGTGTCCTGGGGCACCGCGTTCATCGCGGCCTGCTCCTGTTCGGACAGCTCCTGCTTGATGACCCGTCCGAGCTGGACCGCGAGGCCGGTGTAGAAGGCGGCGTTCGGACGCCGCTCCGCCTCGTAGGTCTCCAGCCAGCTCTCGGGCAGCTCGCCTTTGATCACGCGGGCGAGTTTCCAGCACAGGTTGTGGGCGTCGCGCATTCCGGTCTGCATTCCGGCGCCCGCCCACGGCGGCATCAGGTGGGCCGCGTCGCCGGCCAGGAAGACCCGGCCCCGGCGCCAGGTGTCGGCCATCCGGGTGTGGTGCCGGTAGAAGGCGTGCTGGTGGATCTCGACGTCCTCCTCCGTGACACCGAGCGCCTGGAGCAGCGGCCACACCTCGGCGCTGGTCGGGTAGTCCGCCGGGGACTCGTCGGGCTTGAGCGGGATCTCCCAGCGGTGGTTGCCCGCGGACAGCGCGATGTCGACGACCGGGCGTTCCTTGTCGGACCAGAAGGTCAGGAAGTCGCGGTCGGGCCACCACCGCTTGACGCGGCAGTCGATGACCACCCATGTGACGTCGTTGGTGTCGCCCAGCAGCCGGCAGCCCACCTCGTCCCGGGTCGTGCTGCTGCCGCCGTCGGCGCCGATCGCGTACCGGGCGCGGACGGTGCGGGTCTCGCCGGTCGCGGTGTCCGTCGAGGTGACGGTGACGCCGTCGTCGTGCTGGTCGATCCCGGTGACCTCGGCGCCGTAGTGGACGGTGATGCGGTCGCCGTACTCCAGCGCGGCGGCGCGCAGTTCGGTCTCCATCGTCGGCTGGTAGATGTTGTAGAAGCGCGGCTTGCGGCCCAGCGTCGAGGGCGGGTGCTCGACCCGCATGATCTCCGTGCCGTCGTAGGTCACCCAGCGCAGGGCCCGCTGGGGGTCGATCTTCTTCTCGATCCGCTCGTCGATGCCGAGATCCTGGAAGATCCGCATCGTCCAGTCGTTGACGGTCACGGCCCGGGCTCGGGGGTAGATGTCCCTGTCCCGTTCGAGGGCGACGGCGGAGACTCCGTACCTGGCGAGGGTGAGTGCGGCGATCACACCGGTCGGGCCGTATCCGATGATCGCGACATCCGCGTCGTAGCTCTCGGTCATGCGCTGACTCCGTTGTCCTGGCCGCGTGTGCTCGGCGCGGCGGTTTTGGACCGATCGGTCGGTACGATAGTGAGGAGGGTAACAATGACCAGCGGCGATGTGTCAAGAGCCGTTCTCCGAGTCCCTAGAATTCGGCGAGTGGACAAGCCCGCGCCGAAGGCGCAGACCGGGAACCGCCGAGGCCGACGGTCACGCCAGGAGATCCTCGACGCGACCGCCCGGGTGATGTCCGTGCGCGGCTACGCGGGCACGTCGATGTCGACCCTCATCAAGGAGACGGGCCTGCCGAGGAGCGCCTTCTACCACCACTTCGAGTCCAAGGCGGGGCTGCTGTCGGCCGTCATGTCACAGGGGGCGAGCGACTACTTCGACGCCATGCGCGAGGCTCACCGCGACCCGCCGGAGGGCGGCACCCCGCGCGAGCGCCTCGGGTGGTACCTGCGCAGGACCGGTGAGGTCTTCGAGCACCGGGAGGCGTTCCTGCGCCTGCTGCTGGTGCTGGTCATGAGCAACGAGGCGGCCGAGGCTCCGGAGGCGCTGCGAACCGTGATCGCGGTCCGCGACGAGGGCCGCGACTACATGCGGCACATGATCCGCTCCTCGTTCCTGAGCGAGGGCGAGGAGGCCGCGGACACGGTCGCGGACGCCCTCGCCCATTTCGGCATGGCCGGATTCGACGGCGCGTTCGTCTCGCTCCAGTCGGAGGACGGCAAGCCGATCTCGGAGTTCATGGAGCAGCTCGCCGACGCCATGACGGCGATCGGCGAGGCACTGATCGCCCGCCACTGAGCCTCAGAGGGCGCGCGTGATCGCGTCGGCGGCGGCCGTGAGGGCGGCGGTGAGCGGCTTGACCTGCTCCGGCGAGTAACGGACGCTGGGCATCGAGATCGACAACGCCGCGACGGTCGCACCGGAGCGATCCCTCACCGCGCACCCCATCGCGGTCACGCCCCGCTCGGTGCGCTCAAGGTTGAGCACGACACCGCTGAGCCGTACGGACCGGAGCTCACGGCGAAGCCTCGTCAGGTCGGGCAGCTCCTCGGCGGGGTCGTGCCGGTCGTCGGCGGCGTACAGGGTCACGAGTTCCTCGTCCGGGAGCGCCGCCAGCGCCACCAGGCCGCCGGTCGCCTGGTGGGCGGGGAAGACCATGCCCTCGCGGCTGCCCACCCGCAGGGCCTGGGCGCACTCGACCGAGGCGATGAACCGGACGTTCCTGCCGGTGCGGATGCTGAGGTTCACGGTCTCGTCGATCCGGTCGACCAGGGCCCGCATCGGCCCGAGGGCCGCCGCCCGGAGCGTGCCGACGTCGGACTGGGCACGCTCGGCGAGGGCGAGGATGGGGCCCACCCGGTAGGTCCGGTCCTCGTCCTGCACCGCGAAGTCGCGGTAGACCAGCGCGGTCAGCAGCCGGTGGGCCGTGGAACGGGCGACGCCCAGCCGTTCGGCCGCCGCGGAGACCGTGATCGCCCCGTCGAGCTGGAGGATCTGCGCGAGCCTGAGGGCGTGGTCGACGCTGTTCGAGGCGTAGGCCGGCGGAGTCTTCATCGGCTTCACCATGGTCCGATCCTGACACAGCCTGTTCTGCTGTGCAGAATCCTCTGTTCCTGATCCGTCGCGTCGGCGGATAGTCAGGACCATGTCCGACGCGCACGCCATCACGTCGCCGGTCAGCGTCACCGCTGAGGACCGGCCCGACCAGCCTCCCGTCAGCCCCGAACTCGAAGACCTCTACCGCGGGTTCGAGAAGGCGCTGCTCGTCCCGCTGTGGACGGAGATCGGCGACCTGATGCCGCGGCACCCGCGTTCCAAGGCCCGGCCGCACCGCTGGAACTGGAGCGAACTGCTCGAACTCGCCGGCCGTTCCGGGAACCTGGTCCCCGTCGGCCGCGGCGGCGAGCGCCGCGCGATCGCGCTGGCCAACCCGGGCCTGGGCGGCAAGCCCTACGCGACCCCGACCCTGTGGGCCGCGATCCAGTACCTCATGCCGGGCGAGGACGCGCCCGAGCACCGGCACACCCAGAACGCCTTCCGCTTCGTCGTCGAGGGCGAGGGAGTGTGGACCGTGGTCGAGCGCGACCCGGTGCCGATGCGCCGGGGCGACTTCCTCCCCCAGCCCGGTCTGCACTGGCACGCCCACCACAACTCGGCGAGTACGCCGATGGCCTGGATCGACGGGCTCGACATCCCGTTCCAGTACGGCATCGAGGGGCAGTTCTTCGACTTCGGCCGGGACACCCTCACCGAGGAGGAGCACGCCACCCCCGATCGTTCCCGTGCCGAGCGGCTCTGGGGGCACCCCGGCCTGGCACCGGTCTCACAGCTCGGCCGCCGCGAGGGCACACCCCTTCTGCGTTATCGCTGGACCGACACCGACGCCGCGCTGACCGGCCAGCTCACGCTGGAGCGGGAGGGCCACCCGGCCACGGTCGAGCCGGGTCACGCCCTGGTCCGCTACACCAACCCGACCACCGCCGACGACGTGCTGCCGACGATCCGGGCGCAGTTCCACCGGATCACCACCGGCACGGAGACCGCGCCGTACCGGGAGACCGGCTCGTCGGTCTACCAGGTCTTCGACGGGTCCGGCCGGGTCACCGTCGGCGACCGGACCTGGACGGTGACCCGCGGAGATCTCTTCGTCGTCCCGTCCTGGCAGCCGCTGTCGATCCGCTCGGAGGCGTCGGCGTCCGACTCCGACTCGGGCGCGCTCGACCTGTTCCAGTTCGGCGACGCCCCGATCTTCACCAAGCTCAACCTGTTTCGCAGCCACACCGAAAGGGACAGCCGATGAAGCTCGCCACCATCCGCCTGGGTGACCAGCGCACCGCCGCCGTCCGCGTCGAGGGCGACCAGCTCGTCGAGGTGGGCCTGCCCGACGTCGGCGCCGTGCTGGCCGCGCCCGGCGGCCTGGCGACCGCCGCGACGGCCGACGGCACCCGGCACCCGCTCGCCGGAGCCGACCTCGCCCCGGTCGTGCCCCGGCCCGGCAAGGTCATCTGCGTCGGGTTGAACTACCAGAACCACATCAAGGAGATGGGCCGCGACCTCCCGGAGTACCCGACCCTCTTCTCCAAGTTCACCGACACCCTCATCGGCGCCACCGACGACATCCGGCGCCCCGAGGAGACCGAGCAGTTCGACTGGGAGGCCGAACTCGCCGTCGTCGTCGGCCGGCAGGTACGCCGGGCGGACGAGGAGCAGGCGGTCGCCGCGATCGCGGGGTTCACCGTGCTCAACGACATCACGTGCCGTGACTGGCAGTTCCGGACCCGGGAGTGGCTGCAGGGCAAGAACTGGGACTCGACCACCCCGATCGGCCCGTTCCTCGTCACCGCCGACGAGACCGGCCCGCGGCCGGCGTTCGACATCCGCTGCGAGGTCGACGGTCAGGTGACGCAGTCCGACAACACCGGCGACCTGCTCTTCGACCCGGTCCACCTGATCCGTTACGTCTCGACGATGGTGCGCCTCAACCCGGGCGACGTGATCGCGACCGGCACCCCCGGCGGGGTCGGTCACGCCCGCAGGCCACCGGTCTTCCTGAAGGGCGGCGAGCTGGTCGTGACCGAGATCGAGGGTCTCGGCCGCCTTGAGAACCGCGTCGTCCCCGAAGGCGCGTGATGGCACGCGACCTCGCCACCACACTCGCGTGGGCCGAGACGGGGACCCGGCTGTGCGTGTCGGCGATCACCGGCCTGTCCGAGGAGGAGTACGGCGCCGCCTCGGCCCTGCCCGGCTGGACGCGCAAGCACCTCGTGGCGCACCTGGCCGCGAACGCCGAGGCGGTCGGCAACCTGATCCACTGGGCGCGCACCGGCGAGAGGACCCCGATGTACGGCTCCCCGCAGGAACGCGCCGAGGGGATCGAGCGGGGTTCCCGGCTGGGCGCCGGCGAACTGTCACGGTGGTTCACGGAGTCGGCCGCGACCCTGGCCACCGCGATGGCGGCGCTGCCCGACGAGGCGTGGCGGACCCAGGTGGTGACCGCGCAGGGCCGTACCGTGCCGGCGAGCGAGGTCCCGTGGATGCGCAGCCGGGAGGTCATGGTGCACGCCGTGGACCTCGCCACCGGGCTCACCTTCGCCGACCTTCCCGACGGCTTCCTGCTGGCGCTGCGGGAGGACGTCCTCGCCAAGCGGGGTCTCGACGCGGTGCCCGGCGTCGAAGGGTCCCTGGCCGACGTCACCGCCTACCTGGCCGGACGTCCCACGACCGGGGTGACCGCCGTCGGCGGCGGCCTCCCACCGACCCTGCCTCCGTGGCTGTGACGAGAAGGACCGATCCCATGGGCGTCTTCCCCTCAACCCGTGCCGACGTGATCGTCGTCGGGGGCGGCATCGGCGGCCTGTCCGCGGCGCTCGCCCTGACCCGTCAGGGGCTGCGGGTCAGGGTGCACGAGCGGTCGTCGGTGTTCGGCGAGGTCGGTGCGGGCCTCCAGCTGGCGCCGAACTGCACCCGCATCCTGGATCGCTACGGGCTGCTGGAGGAGGCGGCCTCCCTCGGCGTGCTGCCCGAGGCCATGGTCATGAAGGACGCCGTGGACGACGACGACCTGACCCGGCTGGATCTGCGCGATCTGGAGCGCCGTTACGGCTACCCCTACCTGGTGATCCACCGCAGCGACCTGCACGGGATCCTGCTCCGCGCCTGTGAGCGGGCGGGTGTGGAGCTCCTGACCGACGCCCACTGCACGTCGTACGAGAACGTCGCCGGTGGCGCCCGGGTCCGTTTCGCCGACGGCGGCGCCGACGAGGCGGAGGTGGTGATCGCCGCGGACGGGCTGCACTCGGTCGCCCGCGAACTGCTGGTCAAGGACGAGCCGGTGAGTTCGGCGTACGTCGCCTACCGCGGCGCCGTGCCGTTCGAGAAGGTCGCCGACAACGGCATCCACGACAAGGACGTCGTCGTGTACGTCGGCCCCCGCTGCCACTTCGTCCAGTATCCGCTGCGGGGCGGCGAGATGTTCAACCAGGTCGCCGTGTTCGAGTCGCCGAAGGCGCTGGCCGGTGAGGACGACTGGGGAACACCGGACGAGCTGGACGCGGCGTTCGCGGGGACCTGCGAGCGGGTCCGGAAGGGGCTGCCGCTGATGTGGCGCGACCGGTGGTGGCGGATGTACGACCGTGACCCGATCATGACCTGGGTGACCGGCCGGATCGCGCTGCTCGGTGACGCGGCGCACCCGCCCCTGCAGTACATGGCGCAGGGCGCGATCATGGCGATCGAGGACGGCTGGGTGCTCGGGGAGCACGTCGCCGCCCAGCGCGCGCGGCGGACCGGTGACGGCTCCGGCGTCGACTGGGACGCGGCACTCGCCGCCTATGAGGCCGTACGGCCCGAGCACTGCCGCCGCGTCGTCACCACCGCCCGGGCGTGGGGCGAGCTGTGGCACCTCGAAGGCGTCCTGAGGCTGCGGCGCAACGCCCTCCTGCGTGGCCGTGACGTCTACGACTACTCGTTCGTCGACTGGATCTACGGCCCCACGGCGCTGGTCCCCGAGGACGAACCGGAGATGTTCCAGCCGATCCCCCTGGACACCGTGCCGCTCTGACCGTGCCACTTTTGACCGCTTCGCTTCCGCCCGAGGCGGGCGGTACCGCCCCGGGCGACGACCGGCGGCACCGGACACGTTGGCGCCGGGTCGCCCGGGAACGTGTTCTCCACGGCCGGTCAGCAGGTGACGGTGCCCCTACGGATGGCGTGGCCGCCGTCGTTGTCGTCGTCGGCCCAGTAGACGGGCTTGGACCCGTTGACGCATTCGTCGGCTCCGGCGAGGGAGAAGCCCTCGTTGTTGTAGTCGGGCATGCCGGTGGGCCGGTCGTGGACGGCGGTGACGGCGAAGGCCCCCGAGGCGTCGACCTTCAGGGTGCGGTGCTGGCCGCCGCAGTTGTCGTCGCAGACGGCCCACAGCCGGAGGGCCTGCGGTTCCCACTGCAGTTCCATGACACCGGCCATGCCGCTGCTGGTCGAGGAGATCCGGGTGAAGGCCCCGGAGTCCTCAAGGACGTAGCCGTGGATCATGCCGGTGCCTTCGACGCCGAGAAAGAAAACACCTCCGGTGTGGGCGCCGTAGCCGCCGGGGTCGTAGGCCGCGCCGGTCGAGGCGTCCTTGAACCCGGCGCCGGTGAGGTAGCCGTCGGGGATCCAGGTGACGCCCTCGAAGCCGAGGTTGGAGCCCACGGACGGCAGGCTCGCGGTGAGGTTCCACTCCTTGGTCGCGGTCAGCGTCGTGCCGCTGCCGGAGACGTCGTAGCGCAGGACGGAGAGCCTGCTGCTGCCGGAACCGTTGCGCTCGCTGGAGACGAACACCCCTCCGGCCGCGCCGGAGCCGGTGACGGTGACGCCCTCGCTGTCGGGGGCGCCGGAGCCGCCGGGGAAGCGAAGCGCCTTGCCGGAGGTCCAGCCGCCGGTGGTGTCGGGCTTCCAGCCGCCGGAGCCGTTCGGGACCAGGCGCCACAGCCTGCCGCTGTTCTGCGCGCCCCACAGCACCCCGCCGGTCTGGTGGAGGCCGCTGAGGTCCTCACCGAAAACGTTCGACCCGTCGGCGGTGGACACCGAGGAACCGCCCGGCCAGGCGACCGATGCCAGGGAACTCGCCGGGGCGACCCCGTTTTCTGTGGCTTTTGTAGCTTCTTCGACTTGTGTGACGGGCGCGACGGATGTCGCGTTGGCGATCGTCGGTGTGGCCGTCATGCCGAGCGCCATCGCGCCGGCGATCAGGATTCCGCGGGCTGGTCGTCCGGATAACGGGTGGGGGGTCCGAAAGGTACTGCCATTCACAGGCGAACTGCCTTTCAACGAGCGAACGGCTGCCGGCAGCAGCCGGAACAGGCATAAACGACAAAATTCTGATCATTCGGCATGAATGCCGAATGAATCGCATACGTCGTCACGCCGTCCGCAGCGTGAGGCAACGCCGACGTTCCCGGTGGGCTTGCCCGGCCGACGGCCCGCCCCGCAACCCCGAGGGGACGTCTCCCGCTCCGCCCGCCGCCGTTCGAAGGGCCGCCCGGACGGCGGCGGGCGGAGCCCCCGACGTGACGGCCTCAGCGGACCGGAGGGTTGCCCCCGGGGTACTGGAAGCCCCACACCTGGTTCCAGCGGTTCCCTTCCGTACCCGTCCTGATGCAGCTCCATGCCTGCAGGCGTGCCTGCTGGCCGGGTATACCGCTGGAGGAGGCGTCCAGGCACCTGCCGTTCGCGCGGTTCCTGATGATCATGTAGGTCTCGGGAAAGCACACGCAGGGCTCGTGCGGCGGGATGATGTAATCGGTTCGCCACTCGGCCGGCGCGTACCCGGACTCGCAGTAGGTGTCCTGAACGATGGACACACCCTCCCGGGGGTCACCGTCCAAGGGTTGCAGGCACTGACCGGAGTGACGGGCCTTTATGCGGAAGTATCCGTTTCCGTTGTCGAGGAACTCGAACTCCTGCGAGTGGCTGGCATTGTCCGGCCACAGGAAGACGCCCTGCCTCGGATTGGTGGACGCCCACATCACGTCGGCGCGCAGTCCGCTGATCCGGTTCACGATCTCCGCGTAACGCGTTTCCGCGTACGCCGGCGTGGACGTGCCTGCCGCGAAGGACACGGCGACCAGGACCAGCGCCATGACCAGGGCGCTGAACGTCAACCGCCTCTCCCCGGGATTCAACGAGGTCGGCCTTCTGCCTTTTCGCGGCAGAAAGCCGATCCTGGCACGGGAAAATCTCATGATTTCTCCTCGTCTGGTCTGGACAATGAGGGCCGCGCGGGCGGGTTCACCGTGGTCCTGTCGTGGCACGGTTTCGGTGGTCTCCGGCACCGGTAACGGCCATGCCGGAAAATGGGCCGCTCCCTTCGGGGGTTGAGCGTGGTCGGCTCTGATGATCAGGAGGATGAACCCGGCGTAGGGGTGATCGGTGACTCGCGACGCTCGGCACGCCTCCGATTTCTCAGGTGCCGCATTCGCTTTTCGCCGACACCAATGTTAAACAGGCGTGCCGCGGACGGCGATGGCGTTCACCCACCGAATGTTCACCGAGCGCCGGACGAAATGGGATGAGCGATTCCGGGGCCGTATTACGGCTCGCCGCGGCGCTGGCCGGAAAGGCGAAAAACAGCGCCAGGAAGTTCCGGGCCGTCAGCGCCCTCCCAGCCGCGATCAAGACTTGGCACGATGCTTCTCAACGCCCGGACTCCGGGCGAAAGATCAATGTCACCGCGCCGGTAGTACACCTCTGATCACAAACAACTACCTTTCGTATTTATCCTCACACCTTGCGTGACCACGGTTGGAGTTCCATGCCCTCACGACGCGCTCTGCCGGTCACCGCCACGACCCCGTCTCTCCCCCTGACCCGCTCCCCCGGCCCGGTGTCACAAGGCCGAAGCCCTGAACGCGGCCTCGCCCGTACGCCTGCCCGCGCCAAGCCCGTCCCCGCCTGCCGGAACGGGATGGGCTGAGCCCCTCACCGGGGGCTTCGGTCGTCACGGAAAACGACGTCCCCTCGACGTGACCCGCCCTGAGGTGTCGTGTCACAGCCATGCGCGAAACCCGACCTTGGAGGTGCGATGCTCCCGCAGGAGAAGGCTCTGCGACTCGCGGCAGCCGGCATGCTGCCCGCGTACATCTACGATCTGGACGGTCTTCGCCGCCACGCCGGCGTGGTCATCGGCGCCGTGAACGGCGCCGCTCAGGTGTTGTACGCCGTCAAGGCCAACCCCGACGCACGGGTTCTGCGCGCCCTCGCACCCTTCGTTGACGGGTTCGAGGTGGCCTCGGGCGGTGAGCTGGCCTTCGTGCGAAAGCTCCTGCCGCAGGCATGGGTCGCCTTCAGCGGTCCCGGCAAGACCGACGCCGACTTGAGGCTCGCGCTCGAACTCGGCGTCGAACGGGTGCACGTGGAGAGCCCCGGCGAACTCACCAGAATCGCCCGGATCGCCCGAGGGCGGCCGGTGGACATCCTGTTGCGGGCCAATCTGCGTCCGCCCGCCGTGCACGGGCAGACCACGACCGTCACACCCTTCGGCATGGACGAGCCCACGCTGGAGGCGTGCCTGCCGATCCTGCGCGCGGCTCCCCGGATCCGCGTGCGCGGCATCCACAGCCACCTGGCATGGGGCCTGCCCGCCCCCGCCATGGCCGAGGTGGCCGCCTACGTCGTCACCTGGGCCTCGTCCTGGCTGAACCGGCACCTGCCGGGCGTCGAGCATCCCGAGATCGATCTCGGCGGGGGGATGCTGGTCGACTACGCCGATCCGGACAGTCGTTTCGACTGGGCGGCCTACGGTGCCGCCCTGGCGGCCCTGCGCTCCCCCGGGCCGCTGCGCATCGAGCCCGGACGCTCACTGTGCGCCTACCAAGGCTGGTACGTCACCGATGTCCTGGACATCAAGACCAGCCACGGACAATGTTTCGCGGTGCTGCGCGGCGGCACCCAGCACCTGCGCACCCCGGTCGCCAGAGGGCACGACCAGCCGTTCACCGTCATCCGCCCCACCGGCCGGACACCCGCCTACAGCGGCACGATCACCCTGGTCGGCCAGCTCTGCACCCCCAAGGACGTCTTCGCCCGGGACGTGTCCGTCACCGGGCTGAGCCCCGGCGATCTGATCGTCTTCGGTCTGGCCGGCGCCTACGCCTGGAACCTGTCCCACCACCAGTTCCTCATGCATCCCGAACCCACCTTTCACTACCTCGACCGGGAAGGCGCATCGTGATCATCGACGAGTCCGGAGACCCGCAGCAGACCTGGCAGTACGCGGAGCGATACCTGGGCGGCGGCACCCGTGACTACAGCGCCTATGCGGCACACCTGGACATCGGCGACCGCTACCACCCGCAACGGGGACTGCCACGCTTCCAGGTGCCCACCTTCCGGGTGCCGCCCGAGATGGGCACGTTCCTGGCCGGAGACCTGCCGAGCAAGGTGAGCGGCCTGTACGGCGACGCGGACGAATTCCTGCTGCCCGTCCATCCGGAGACGCTCGCCCATCCGGACCTTCCCGAACGCCGGACACTGCGTCGCCTGCGACGCGGCCCCGAGCTGACCGTGGTGCCCTCCGCGAACGCCCGCACCGTGTTCGTCGAACGCGTCGGCGGCGCGTCCACCGAGCCGCACTTCGTCAAACTGCACTACCCCAAACGGCTGTCACGCTTCACCCGCCGCCTGCGGCAACCGATCATCACCCTTGAACTGTGGACGGCCGCGGAACTGACCCGCAACGAGCTCCCCGTGCTCTGCGAGGTGGCGGGCGGAGTCCTGGGACACCGGCCGCGCGACGCCTGGGGCTTCCTCGTCCGCGAGGCGGGCCCGCGCACGGGCACCGCCGTCGGACCGCCCGGCGGGAACTCCGCAACCGCTGACATCCTCGCCTCGCCCCTGCGGTACACGGTGCCGCTGTTCGCCCTGTACGGCCGTGACATCCTCCAGCCTCGGCACCCCGCCGTGCTGACGCAGCTCATCTCCCGTAGCGGCGAAGACCCGACACAGTGGCTGGTCCGCCGCGTGGTGGCACCCATGGTCGCCCTGTGGACCCGCGCCGCCACGCGCACCGGATGCGCCCTGGAGATGCACGGCCAGAACACCCTGTTCGGCTACGACCTCGACGGGCGGCGCACGGCCGTCTTCTACCGGGACTGCGCCATCAACGTCGACCCGGCCATCCGCCTTCGGCAGGGCCTGACGCGTCCGCTGCCACCGGTCAACATCATCTCCCGCGACGTACGGCACCCCGCGGCGCACGTCTTCAGCCTCGCCTACGACAGCTTCATGGCCCACCACGCGCTGGAGCGCCTGGTCCAGGTCGCCACCGACACCCTCGCCGTGGACCCCCACCGGCTGCGGCAGGCGGCCTGCGAGGCCTTCGTCGCGCACGATGGCCCGACCCTCGGCCTGCCCTCCACCGTCTTCTACTACGACGACGAACTGCACCCCGACGGGCAGTGGTCCCTGCGCGACACCGGCGCGAGCCCCCGCTGGCGGCCCGGATCGCCCACATGAAGGGCCACACCTACTGTTCAGTCTTGACTGGATAAACTACTAGCTTGATTCAGTATCGACTGTATTGTCCGGGGCATGGAGAGCTCCGATCGCCCCGCCCTCGCCGTGCACCTGTCCGGCGGCAGGCTGTCCCACCTGTTCGCCGGCGAGCTGGGGCTGCCGTTCCGGCCCTATGTGCTGTGGACGCGGCTACGGGCGGCGATGTCGTCGCTGGCGGACGGCGCCCTGCTCACCGAGGCCGCGCACACGGCCGGGTTCGCGGACTCCGCCCACCTGACCAGGGTGGTCCGCCGGATGATGGGCCAGGCACCCTCCACCCTGACGACCGGGGTGCGATGGGTGCCTTGACGCTCTCCGGCCCGAAGGACGGAGTACCACGGACGAACCCGGTAGCAGGATCGTTCAAGCCCCGCCGCCACTCTCTCGGCCAGGCTTGGTTTCGTGATTCTCGTGATCGGCGCCGGACAGGCGGGGCTCGCGGCAGGCCGCGAACTGCGCATGGCCGGACATGACGTGCTGCTGCTGGAGGCCCACCCGCGGCTGGGCGAGTCCTGGCGACGCCGCCGGGAATCTTTGCGCCTGTTCACCCCCGCCTCCCTGAGCGCGCTGCCCGGCCTGCCCATGCCCGGCGCCGACCGCTATCCGGGCAAGGACGAGGTGGCCGACTACCTGCGGGCGTACGCGGCCCACTTCGAGTTGCCGGTCCGGCTCGGCACCACCGTTTCCCTGCTGCGCACCGCCGACGGCCGGACCATCGCCCCGTGGAGCGTGATCTGGGCGACCGGCTACCGCCCCGACTACCGCTGGCTGCGGGTTCCCGGTGCCCTGGCCGGCGGGCTGCCCCGCCACAGTGAGGGGATCAGCCCGGTACCCGGTTTGGCCTACCTGGGCCTGCCCTTCCGGCGCTGCCGAGGTTCGGCCCTGCTGGGCTGGGTGGGCGAAGACGCCGCACCGGTCGCCAGGGGCCTGGAGGGCCGCAGACGCCGCTGAGATGGTTCGCGTCGCCGTCCCGTCACCCCGCCAGAGCCGCGCGGAGGAACTCGAAGATCTCCGCCTGGGCGACCTCGGCCTGCGGTTCCACCCCTGGCAGGGTGAGGAAGGCGTGCCGCGCCTGCGGATACTCGGTGAGCCGTACGGACGTCCCGGCCGCCCGCAGTCGCCCGGCGTAGCGGCGGCCGTGATCGGCGACCGCGTCCTTGGTCGGCACCACGAGCAGCGCGGGAGCGAGCCCGCTCAGATCATCGGCGTACAGCGGCGAGAACGCGCGGGCGTCGGTTCCCGGCGGGACGGCGAGCCGTCGCAGGAACCGCAGGAGCGACAGGGCAGGGGTCGGGCTGTAGGCGTACTCAGCCACGGAGGGGTAGTCGCACATCGTCTCGGTCACCTCGACCACGGGGTTGACCAGCACCTGCGCCCGGAGCCGCAGGCCCGCGTCCCGGGCCCGGACGGCCGTCAGGGCGCTGACCAGTGCGCCGAAGCTCTCGCCGGCGACGGCCGTACGCGTTGGATCGACGCCCCACCGTGCGGCGTTTTCCACAATGTGCCGCAGGACGTCCCAGCCGTCGTCGGCGGCATTGGCGAGGGGGCTGCCCGGGGCGACGAGGCGGTGCTCGACGGAGACGACGAGCGCGGGCAACCGGGCGGCGAGGTGGCTGTTGGTCCAGTCGCACTGCGCCGCTGTGCCCACAAAACCGCCTCCGTGCACGTGGACCACGAGGGGCAGGCCGGTCCTGGCGGTGGTTTCGCCGCCGGCAGGAGACACCGGCCGGTACACCCGGACCGGAAGGTCGCGACCCGGCAGCGCGATGTCCTGCCATTCGACGGCGGCTCCGGGGTCCGGCTCTCCGAGGATCGCCCGTGCCGCGCCGGAGGCCCGCCAGCGGTTCTCCGCAGTGCGGTAGGCGATCAGTTGCTTGACCGTCATCGTGGAGAAGTCCGGCTCCGGCGGCCGTTTGACGGCAGTGGTCTCGCTCATCTCGCCTTCTCTCTTCTTCCAGCCAGCAGACGCCTCCATTATGCACGCAGTGCGTGCATCAGCAAGTGCATAAGATATGCTGATCCGGGCGCGGACGAGAGGGGCGAGATGACAGGCCGAAGGCGTTGGTCGACGGAGGAAATCCTGGACACGGCGGCGGAACTGCTGCGCACGGACGACGCCGAGTCGTTCAGCGTTCGCAGGCTCGCCGCGACGCTCGGGACCGACTCCTCCAGCCTCTACCGGCACTTCCGCAACAAGACCGAGCTTCTGCGCGCGGTCGCCGACCGGATCCTGGTGGCCGCGATGGACGGCTACCGCCCCGAGGGTGACTGGAGGCAGCGCATCACCGCGACAGCCCTGCGCCTGAGAGAGGCCTTCGGCCGGCACCCCCAGCTCGCCGCGGTCTGGGGACGCTACGGATCCGGCGGCGCCGGTTCCCGGCTGGTCATGGAGGAGGCACTGCAGGCTTTGCGGACCTCTGGCCTGCCCGATGAGGAGATTCCCTCCCGCTACCACCGGCTCGTGATCCTCCTCTCCGCACTGATCGTCTCCGAGGCCGGAATCGGCACCCTCACCCCGGACGAGTACGAACAGGGCATGGAGCAGTTCCGCGTCGCGGTCCTCGGGGCCGACCCCGACCGCTTCCCCGCCCTGGCCCACTTCGCCCGCGAGATCCGCCCCCTCGGAGCCGACCGCCGGGCCGCGTTCGATGAGATCCTCGCCGCCCACCTCGCCCGGATCGAGGCCGCGATCCCCTGACACGCCTCCCGGTGGTGCCGTGTCACCACGCTCCGTTCGAAACGCGGCGGTCGCAGAGCCGGCGCACCGGTCGGACCGGACGCGGCCGTCAGCCGGGGCTCGGCGTCGTCACGGCGGGGCCCGGTCCTGCGGGGTCCGCCTCGGCGCGGAGGATGCGCCAGCTGAGATAGGCGCAGACGCCCGTCGCGGGCGTGGTCAGCAGTGTGCTGGCGATCCCGAGCGCGACCACCTGCCCGGCCAGGTACAGAGGCACCATCAACGCCGTGCCGAGGGCGAACTTCGCCAGGAAGATCGCCGTGCACCTCTGGTAGCGCCGCCGCCTCGCGCGATCCCGCCGCCAGCCGAACCGATCGTCACGCGCCGCCCCCAGCACCAGCCCGACCACCGGCCACCGCACCAGCACGGACACCAGGAACACGGCCCCGCCGACCGCACTGGTCAGCACGCCCACAAGGTAGAAGTCGACCCCGCGCCCGGTGCTCCCCGCAAGCAACGCGGAGACCCCCACCACGAGCAGCCCACCGGCTGCCTGCCAGTACTTCCTGTCGGTCCACACCCGGGCCACCGCGAAGGCGAGCACGCCGACGACCGCGATCAGCGCGGAGGCCGATACGCGACCGCTCGTCAGATAGGCGACCAGGAACAGCGCACGAGACGCGACGGCCTCCGCGAGTGTGCGCCAGCCACCCACCGCGGCGAACAAGGACAGCGACCTCCGCGTCAGCATGGTGAGGTTCATGCGCTCGGCTCCGTGGCGCCGGTCCGCTGCCGGGCTCCCGGGCCGGTTCCGGCCGCCGCGCCGGGAGTGGAGAGGTTGTCGCGGCGCGTCGCGTCCTCGTAGGCGCCGATCGCGGCGCGCAGGTCCCGCTTTCCCCGGGCGGCCTGGACCAGTTCGTCACGCAGGCGGCGGGCGTCCCGCATCGCCAGGTTGCCCCCGAAACCCGGTGCCACGTGGATGGCGTCGCCGATGAGCGTCACCGGAGTGGCCGGCCATGCCGGCGTCGGAGGGATCAGCCCGATCCGCAGCGCGACGGTGAGGTCCGGCCATGCTTGGTCGATGACCAGCCGCAACGTCTGGTGCATGCCGACGGCCAGTCCCCTGGCCCGGTGCCACGCGTCGGCCGGTGAGCCGGTGGAACCGAGCCGTTCCCGCGTGACGGACAGCGTCCACATCACGTAGTCCTCGGCTTCGGCGACGGCGCGGCGGTCCAGGGCGGGCAGCCACTTCTCCCGCGCGGCGGCCGGTGGCCGGGTGAACCGCAACGCGCCCATCGCCATCATCGTGCCGTGCGAGCGCGCGCTGGTGGCGCTGTGGCCGATCAGCTCGGGCAGCCCGGTACCGGCCACGGCCCGCAGCGGTGTCGCGCCCATCACCATGCGCTTTCCCGCGTCGGCCACCCGCACGTGCGGCAGGTACTGGCGCCGGACCGCGGAACCGATGCCGTCCGCGCCGACCAGCACGTCCGCCGTGTCGGTGCCGCCATCGGCGAACCACGCCCGGACGGTGCCGTCGGCCCGCTGCTCGAACCGTGTGAACCGCGCCCCGAACCGCACCGTTTCCTCCAGTCCGGTCAGCAACACCGCCCGTAGCAGCGGCCGGTGCGCCTGCCGGCCGGGCCGCACCGGTCCCGCGGTACCGGCGAGCGGCTGGGTGCGCACGACCTTGAGTTCCCCGTCCACGTCGGACAGGAACAGCCTCCGCTCGCGCGGACCGCCCATGGTCGCCTCCGCCATCGCGACGTGCCGCGGCGGCAGGCACGCGCGCAGCGCGGCGGTTCCCCTGTCGTCGAAATGCAGGCTGACGCCC
The DNA here is from genome assembly GCF_044466505.1 of Streptosporangium sp. NPDC049376. Lineage (NCBI taxonomy): Bacteria > Bacillati > Actinomycetota > Actinomycetes > Streptosporangiales > Streptosporangiaceae > Streptosporangium > Streptosporangium sp. NPDC049376. The sequence continues at coordinate 100,926 of NZ_JBITMT010000023.1, forward strand.
TGCGGGCGCCCCTGCGGCCCGTCCCTCTCGTACACCATGACGTCGACGCCCGCCTGGCGTAACCCGTGGGCAAGCGTCAACCCGCCAAGTCCGGCACCGACAACGATCACCCGCATTCCGTCCCACCTTTCTTCATCGGTTGATGAAGTTCATCGTACCCGCGCCGGGGAAGAAACATCATCGACTGGTGAAGAAATGTCCGATAGGATCTACCCGCCATGACAGAACACAGTCGTCCCGGACGCTGGCGATCCGGTGAGCAGAGCAGGCAGCAGATCCTGGAGGCCGGCCGCACGCTGTTCCGCGAGAACGGCTACGGCGGCACGACGGTGCGCGCGGTCGCGGCCGAGGCGGGGGTGGACCCGGCCATGGTGTTCTACTTCTTCGGCACCAAGCAGGGCCTGTTCGCCGCGGTCACCGAGATGCCCGCCCACCTGACGTCGGCCATCGAGTCGATGTTCGCCGGCGGTCTCGACGGCATCGGTGAGCGCATCATCCGGACGCTCTTGGAGAACCTGGATAAATCCGACCGCACGCCGCTCGTGATGCTCACCCGGTCGGCCCCCACCCATGAGGCGTCGGAAGCGCTGCTCCGCGAGTTCATCGACCGGGAGATCACCGGCCGGCTCGTGGCGATGCTCGGCACACCGGACGCCGCGCTACGGGCGGGGATGGTGAACGTCCAGGTTCTGGGCCTCGCGGTGGCGCGTTACATCATGCGGATCGAGCCGATCGCCTCCGCGCCCACCGATGAGCTGGTGGCCCGGTTCGGTCCGGTCGTACAGCACTGCCTCACCGGACGACAGGAGACGGCGTGGTGAACGCCGCTCACCATGTTCTCCGCCTCCTATGAGCCGGTCAGGCCGGCGTCGCCGCCGAACATCGTCGCGGCCTGGCGGCCCGCGGCCTGGTTCCCGGTGACGTAGGGCCGTAGCTCTTCCTCGTAGGCGGCGAAGGCGGCCGTGTGGTCTCCGGCCGCCGAGGCGAGGTTTCCGGCGAGCGCCCGGGCGCCGATCAGCGCCTGTGAGGTGCCCATGCCGCTGGTCGGGGCGGCGCAGTAGCCCGCGTCGCCGACCAGGGCGATCCGGCCGCACGACCAGCGGTCCAGATGGACCTGGCAGGCCGAGGAGAAGTAGAAGTCGTCCGCTTCGCTCATCGCCTCCAGCAGCCGGGGCGCCTGCCCACCGAAACCGGCGAAGGCCTCCCGCACCGCGTTCTCCTGCTCGTCTCGGCCGCGTCGGTCCAGTGCGGGTGAGGCGGTGGCGAAGGAGAAGCTGACGGTAAGGCGGTCCGGCGCGCCGGAACCGAACAGGTAGAGGGCCGCGCCAGGGCCTTGCTGCAGCAGGCCGCCACGCTCCAGGCCGAGGTGGTTGGCGGTGCTGAAACCGGCTCCGGACAGGCCCAGGTGGCGTAGCGCCCCGGCGTGCGGGCCGAAGGCCAGTTGCCGCACCTTGGAGTGGACGCCGTCGGCTCCGATCACCATGTCGAACTCCCGGGCGGCTCCGCGCTCGAACTCGACCGTGACGCCCGACCCGTGCTGGGTCAGCGCGCTGATCGAGTCGTCGAACACGTAGGTCACGTCGTCGGCGGTGATGCGGTGAAGGATCCGGGTCAGTGCCTGCTTCGGCACCTCCAGTTCACCGGCGAACGCCTCGGCGGGCAGCCGTCCGGTCTCCACGCCCTTGTCGTCCAGCAAGGTGGTGCCGCGCATCTTCGTGTCGTGCCCACGCATCTCGACGAGGACGCCCAGGTCCTCCAACACGTCGAACGCCTCACCGCGGAAGTCCACCGCGTATCCGCTGTCACGAAGCTCAGGGGCTCGCTCGACCACGCTCACCTCGTATCCGTCGCGGTTCAGGAAGAAGGCGAGGGCGGGCCCGGCCACACTCGCACCGGAGATCAGAACTTTCGTCTTGGTCACGGGGCATGACGGTAAGCCGATTTGCCCATTTGGTCAATCCATTTGGATAGACCGAACGGTCAAATCATCGGCTATGCTGCACCGCATGGGAAACCGAGAGGATCTGCTGGCCGGGGCCAAGCGGTGCCTGATCGAACGCGGCTGGGCTCACACGACCGTCCGGGACATCGCCTCGGCCGCCGGAGTGAGTCATGCCGCCATCGGCTACCACTTCGGCTCCAAGGACGCGCTGCTCACCCAGGCCCTGGTGGAGGCGGTCGACGAACTCAGCGACGAACTCGCCCACCGCACCTCTTCGGACGAGCCGGAGCGACACTGGCAGGCCCTGATCGACAGCTTCACCACCCACCGGGCGTTGTGGGTGGCGCAGCTTGAGGCCGTGGTGCAGGCGGAGCGGTCACCGGAGGTGCGCGAACACCTCGCCAGAGGGCAGCGGGAGGGGCGAGAGGGACTCGGCGGCTCGGTCCCCCTCGCCCTGCTGACCGGTCTGATGATGCAATGGCTGCTTGATCCGGACCACGCTCCCTCAGGCGCGGACGTGATCGCCGAACTCCGGTCGCTCACCACCGAACCCTGATCCGGCTCGGCCCCGAAGGTGACCGCTCAGGCGAAATCAGTCGGCGGGCCTGCCGAACCAGCGGGAGAGGTGGTCGTCCAGATCCTGCTGGTCGTCGCCGACCCAGGCGACGTGGCCGTCGGGACGTAGCAGAACGCACGGAACATCCAGCGCCGCGGTGGGATCCGCGAGGTGGTCGACCCGGTCCGACCAGCCGCCCGCGGTCAGGCGTTCGGTGCGGTCCAGCAGCAGGCCGCGGCCGTGACGCAGCAGATCGTAGAGGCGGCCCTGCTTCACCTCGATGTCACGCAGGTGGCGGCCAAGCAGGTCGGGGCCCGCGCCGAAGTCGTAGCGGACGCCGATCGCGGTGATCTTCTCGATCAGGTGGCGGTTCACCTCGTCGAAGTCCATCAGTTCGGTGAGCAGCCTGCGCACGGCCTGCGGGCCCGGTTCGGTGGACAGCAGTTCCGTCTGCGCGCGGGTGTTGTCCAACACGTCCTCGGCGACGGGGTGCCGTTCGGCCTGGTAGGTGTCCAGCAGTGTTTCCGGGGCCCAGCCGCGGATCTGCGCGGCCAGTTTCCAGCCGAGGTTGAACGCGTCCTGAACGCCAAGGTTCAGGCCCTGTCCGCCGATGGGTGGATGGATGTGCGCCGCGTCACCGGCCAGCAACACCCGCCCGACCCGATAACGCTCGGCCAGCCGGGTGGCGTCCCCGAAGCGGGACAACCAGCGCGGGGAGTGCACGCCGAAGTCCGTTCCGGCGACGGCGCGCAACCGCTGTTTGAAATCTTCGAGGGTGGGCGGTTCCGCGCGGTCCCCGACTCCCTCGGCGGGGACCAGAACGCTGTAGACCCCTCCCCCGAAGGGCCGCAGCCAGAATCGCTGATGGCTCTCGCGGACCTCGGCCGTCCTGGCCGCGATCTCCTCCTGCGGCGCACCCACTTCCATCTCGCCCATCAACGTCTCGGCCCGCGAGGGCTCGCCGGGGAAGCCGACGCCGAGCAGTTTGCGCACCGTACTGCGCCCGCCGTCACAGCCGACGAGATAGCGCGAACGCAGCCGTCGCCCGTCGGCCAGCTCGACGGTCACGCCCTCGTCGTCCTGCTCGAAACCGGTCACCGTCCAGCCACGCCGGACCTGAGCGCCCAGCTCGATGGCGTGTTCTTCGAGGAGACGTTCGATGACCGGCTGCGGGATGCCCAGCAGATAGGCGTGCGCGGAGTCCAGGTTCTCGGGCGCGGGTTTGGGGATGGCGGCGAAGAAACCACCGGCCGGACGCCGCCTTCCGTGTTCGAGGACGCGGTCCAGCAGTCCGCGCATCGCCATCAGCTCAAGACTGCGGGCGTGCAGACCGACTATGCGGACGAACGACTTGGGCTCGGTCTCCTTCTCAAGGACGAGCACCCGCACATCGTGCAGCCGCAGTTCCGCGGCCAGCGTCGCGCCGGTCGGCCCGCACCCGGCGATGATCACGTCGAAAACGAGAGGCGCGTGATCGGCGCCCGGGGCTGCCGGGGTGAAGTCGCGCTCGACCGTGTCGTTCGACGACAGCCCAGCGGTGACCTGCGAAAAGTCCATGGTGTTGCCTTCCGGGAGTGCCTTGTTGGCGAGGCGCTCCCGGCGACACCTACGTCAATCGCCCGGCCGTGACGGGAAGGGGGAGCACCCACATCGATACAGCGTTCATGGGTCTCACCTCCTCGGCGGTGTCACGGTCAGCTGCAAGCTACCAGTCCGATGCGATCCCGCCCACTCCTTTTTCCGCCACGTGATCACGGCGCCGAACAAGTCCGTACGGTGGTCCGGTCGACCCTCTGTTCGCAGAGCTGGGAAGCCATTGGAAGACCCCAAGCCGACCCAACGGGGCCGACGGCGGTCGCTCACTCACAGCTTTGCCGCCTCAGAGCGCCCAACAGACGCGATCGACCTCTCCGGGAGGGCTCCTAGGGTGGGGATGTGCTTTTTGGGAGATCGGTGGAGATCGGTGCGCTTGACGAGGTGATCGCGGGGGCGCGTGAGGGACGCGGCGGCGCCGTGGTGTTGCGGGGGGAGGCGGGGACGGGGAAGACCGCGCTGCTCGACGCGGCGGCGGCGCGGGGCGGGTCGATGCGGGTGTTGCGCACCACGGGCGTCGAGTCGGAGTCCGATTTGGCGTTCGCGGCGTTGCACCAGGTGCTGTGGCCGGTGACCGGGTCACTCGACGCGTTGCCCGAGCCGCAGCGCGACGCCGTGCGCGCCGCGCTGGGCATGGCGGCGGGGGGCGCGGGTGACCGGTTCCTGGTGGGGGCCGGGGTGCTGTCGCTGCTGGCCGAGGCCGCCGCGCCGGACGGGCTCATCTGCGTGGTCGACGACTTCCAGTGGGTCGACCGCGCCTCGGCCGACGCGCTGCTGTTCGCCGCCCGGCGGCTCGGGACCGAACGCGTCGCCATGCTGCTCGCCGTACGCGGTGACGCGCCGGTCAAGGGGGTGACGGCGGCGGTGGACGTACGGGGGTTGCCGGAGGCGGCTGCGGACGAGTTGCTGGAGACGCGTCACGGGGAGATGCCCGCGCCGGTGAGGCGCGAACTCGTCACGCTGACCGGCGCGAACCCGCTCGCGTTGGGCGAGATCGCCGCCCGGTTGACGCCCGCGCAGCTCACCGGCCGTGAGCCACTGCCCGATCCGTTGCCGGGCGGCTCCCGGCTGTTCGGCGACCTCGTGGCCGGTCTGTCCCCCGATGCCCGGCTGGTCGCGCTGGTCGCCGCCGTCGAGACCGACCTGTCCCTCGTCCTGCGCGCCGCCGCCGGCCTGCTTCCCCGGCCCGGCTCCGAACCCGGGCGGGTCGCGTTGGGCGAGCTGGAGACGGCGGGGCTGGTCGAGACGGCGGGCGACGGGGTGCGGTTCAGGCATCCGCTCATACGCTCGGCGGTCCACGAGGCAGCCCAAGGAGCTGACGTGCGGCGGGTGCATGCCGTCCTCGCGGAGTCGGCCACGGGCGACCGGCGGGCCTGGCATCTGGCGAGGGCCGCGCTGGGCCAGGACGAGAGGGTCGCCGCCGAACTGGAACAGGCCGCCGAACGGGCACGCGACCGGGGCGGGTACGCCGCCGCCGCGACCGCCCTGGCCAGGGCCGCCGAGCTGACGCCCGGACCGCACACCCGAGCCGTACGGCTGAAGGACGCCGCCGTCGCGGCCTGGCTCGGCGGCCGTCCGGGACAGGCGGAGTCCCTGCTGGCCGAGGCCCGCGAACGCGCGGGTGCCGACGCCACCCTGGCCATGGAGATCGCCCGGCTCAGGGGCAGGTTCGAGCTCAACTCGGGCAACGCCGCCGAAGCCGTACGGATCCTCGCGGCGGGCGACGGCCTGGACATGCTGGCCGACGCCTCGGAGGCGGCCTCGTACGTCGGCGACATGGGCTCGGTCGTCGAGCTCGGCAGGCGGGCGGCGGCGCACCCGGAGGGGTTCCTGCGGGACGTCGTGGCCGGGATCGGCCTGACCGTGGACGGTGACGCCTCCGGACCGGTCCTGCTGCGGCGGGCGCTGGCCAGGACGGGCGAGCTGGAGGACGCGGCGGGATGGCTGTGGGCGTCGGCCGCGGCCAGTTACCTGGGCGAGCCGGATCTGGCCAACGAGCTGGCGGGCCGCGCGGGGCGGGTGGCCAGAGTGTCGGGGATGGCCGGGCAGCTGCCGGTGGTGCTGGAGTTCGTGGCGACCGCCGAGCGCATCGCCGGGCAGCTCGCGCGCAGCCAGGCCGTCTCGGAGGAGGGCCTGGAGCTGGCCCGGGAGGCCGGATACGCCAACACGGTGGCCGCCCATCTCGCCAACCTGGCGGTGCTGGCCGCGCTGCGCGGCGAGGAGGAGGCCTGCGAGCGGCAGGCGCGGGAGGCGCTGGCGATCGCCGTCCCGCACCGGGTGGGGCTGCGGATCGGGGTGGCCGCGTACGCACGGGCGCTGCTCGACCTGTGCCTCGGCCGGTACGCCTCCGCGCACGACCGTTTCACGGCCATCGCGTCGGCGGGGCCGGGCGGCGGGCACCCGACCGTGGTGTGGCGCACGACCCCCGACCGGTTGGAGGCGGCCGTGGGCGCGGGTGACGAGGCGGGCGCGCGGGCGGCGCTGGAGGCGTACGAACGATGGTCGGCGAACGCGGCGACGCCCGAGTCACGCGCGCTGCTGGCCCGCTGCCGCGGCCTCGCCTGCTCCTCCGAGGACGCCTTCCTCGAAGCGCTGAAGCTGCACACCAACCCCTTCGAGGCGGCGAGGACGTCCCTGCTGCTCGGCGAACGGCTACGCCGCGCGCAACGGCCGGGTGAGGCGCGGGCGCACCTGCGTACGGCATGGGAGACGTTCGAGCGGGCGGGGGCCAGGCCGTGGGCGCGGCGCGCGCAGGAGGAGCTGCGCGCGGCGGGTGAGTCGCACGCGGCCCCCGCGTCTCTGCTGGACGCGCTGACCCCACAGGAGCTGCGCATCGCGGGCCTGGTCGCCGACGGTCTGTCGAGCAAGCAGATCGCCGCCCAGCTGTTCCTGAGTCCGCGTACGGTCGAGTACCACCTGTACAAGATCTATCCCAAACTGGGCATCGGCTCCCGTACGGATCTGGCGCGGCTAGTAGTTCTACAGAAGGCGCCCGTAGCCGGCGACGGCATGCTTTGAGACATGCAAAACGTCACCATCTGGAGTGAAGAGTTCGGCGCCGAGACGGATGCGCCGATCCTATTGATCATGGGTTCGATGTCGCAGGCCATCCTGTGGCCGGACGAGTTCGTCGGCCGGCTGACCGCAGGAGGCCGCCGAGTGATCCGGTACGACCACCGGGACACCGGCATGTCGGGCACCGTCGACTTCGCGGCCCACCCGTACACGTGGAACGACATCAAGGACGATGTCTACCGCGTGATGGACGCCCACGGGCTGGACAGCTCCCACCTGGTGTGTCACTCGGCGGGCGGCCTGCTCGGCCAGTACGTCGCCGTGGAACGCCCGGAGCGGGTGCGTTCGCTGACCGTCATCGGCTCCTCGCCGCTCGGCGGCAGGGAGGGCGAGGTGATCATGCGGGCCCTGATGGGACAGCCACAGCCCGAGGGCAGCCTGCCGGAGCCGACGCCGGCGTTCGTGGACTTCTACCGCGCGCTGATCGCCGGCCCGCCGCCGGAGGGCAGGCGCGCGACGATCGACGGCATGATCGCCGAACAGCGTCTCCTGCACGGCGACGAACTGCCGTTCGACGAGGACGCGGCGCGCCGGCTGCAGGAGCGGATCTACGACCGTGCCCGCGACCTGTCGGCCGTGGCCAACCACCGGCTGGCCGCCATGGCCAAGCCGGACTTCGAGCCGGAGGGCGTGCTGCACCGGGTGAAGGCGCCCACCCTGGTCATCGAGGGCAGCTGCGAGCCGGCCAAGCCGGGCCACAGCGCGATCATCGCCGAACGCGTCCCCGGGGCGCGGCTGATGATCATCGAGGGCATGGGGCACACGCTGCCGCCGGAGGTGCACGAGGAGCTGGCCGCCGCCGTCCTCGCGCACACGGCCGGGCGGTGAGCGCGGCTCAGGCGGAAACCGCGTCCGGCGGAGGCGCGGAGGTCGGTCAGGGGCCGCCCCTCACACGGTGTTCATGGGGCGGATGCCCGCCGCGTGCCGTTTCGACCTGTTTGAAACCGCCTTGAGCAGGCCGCGTCATGGAACGTCGGAGGCCACGGGCAGGTCGAGCGTGGCCAGCGCGCCGCCTTCGGGAGGGTTGGTGAAGGTGAGACGGGCACCCAGCACGGCGGCCTGGCCTGCGGCGATGGTCAGACCCAGCCCGTGGCCCGCGGCGGCCGGGTCGCCGCCTTTGCGGAAACGCATCGGCCCGTCGCGCAGCAGATGGTCGGGGAAGCCGGGACCGTGGTCATGGACGGTGACGCGGAGGCCGTCCACGACCACGGTGATCGGCGGCCGGCCGTGCCGGGTGGCGTTGGTGAGCAGGTTCGCCAGGATGCGCTCCAGGCGGCGCGGGTCGGTGGCGACCACGGTGCCGGTGCGGACACGCACCTGCGCGTCGGGGACGAAGGCGGTCGCCCGGCGCGTGACGAAATCGCCGAGGGCGACGTCGGACAGGGCGGGGCGTTCGGTGGCGGTGTCCAGGCGGGCCACCTCCAGCACGTCCTCGGTGAGGGCGCGCAGCGCCTTGACGCGGTCCTGGACGATGTCGGTCATCCGTCCCGGCGGCAGGAGCTCGGCGGCGGTGGTCAGGCCGGTGAGCGGGGTGCGCAACTCGTGGGCGATGTCGGCGGTGACCCGGCGTTCGGCCTCCAGACGGCCCTGCAGGGCCTCGGCCATGGCGTCGACGGCGTGGGCGAGTTCGGCGGCCTCGTCATGGGAGCGGCCGCCGATCTCCGCGCCGACCCGGACGGTGGGATCGCCCGCGCTGACGTGGCGGGCGGCGGCCGCGGCCCGCCGCAGCCGGCGTGACAGGCGCGCGCCGACGGCGATCCCGGCCAGGGTGCCGCCGACACCGGCCCCGGCCGAGCCCAGGACCAGGACCCGGTCCAGCGCGGCCAGGTCCGCAAGGCTGGGGCCGTAGTCCGAGCGCAGTGACAGGACGTGACCGCCGGTCCCGGCCGCCGCCCAGACGAAGGTGCCCTCGCGGGTCCGGCGCAGCGCGGTGGCGACGACCCCGTCCCGCGCCGCCGCGCGCAGGTCCGCCGGCACGGCCGGGTCGTCCAGCCGGCTGCCGAAGACCGTCTGGCCGCCTCGGTGGTACTCGCGCAGCAGCAGGCGGATGCGTTCGGCCTGCAGGCGGTGGGCGTCGTCGGCCTGCCTGCGGGCGTAGGCGAGATGGACGCTGAGGCTCAGCGCCACCGCGACCAGGACGCTGACCACGGCGACGGCGGCGCTGATCTTCCAGCGCAGGCTCATCCGCCGCGCTCCCGCCGTACGCTGAGGTCTCGGCCAGGAGCTCACTCGTTCTCCGCGCGCAGTTTGTAGCCGAACCCGCGCACGGTCTCGATGCGGTCGGCGCCGATCTTGTTGCGCAGGCGCTGCACATGGATGTCGGCCAGGCGCGAATCGCCGCCGTAGGCGTAGTCCCAGACGCTCTCCAGCAGCACGTCCCTGCTGAGCACCGTGCCGGGGGACTCGGCGAAACGCAGCAGCAGCCGCATCTCGGTCGGGGTGAGCGCCACCGGCCTGCCGCCGCGCAGCACCCGTACGCCGTCGACGTCGATGTCGACATCACCGAAGCGCAGCTGACGGGCACGCTGCCCGGTGTCCGCACCGGCCGCGCCGTTGCGCCCGCTGCGGCGCAGCACCGCGCGAATGCGGGCCAGCAGCACCGAGCCGTCGAAGGGCTTGGTCACGTAGTCGTCGGCTCCGGCCTCCAGACCGACGACCACGTCGACGGCGTCGTCCCGGGCCGACAGCATGATCACCGGGACGAGGCTCTCGGCGCGGATGCGCCGGCACAGGCTCACCCCGTTCATCCCGGGCAGCATCACATCCAGCAGCGCCACATCGGGAGTGCGGGCGCGAAAGGCCTCCAGCCCGGCCGGCCCGTCGGCGGCGGTGGTGACCGTGAAACCGTCGCGTTCCAAGGTCAGCTGGGTCACCTCCCGGATCACCTCGTCGTCCTCGACGAACAGCACATGCGGGGTCTCGGCGGCGTCCATGGAAATCCTGCCCTCGTCCTTTCGCGTCGTCTCACGCGCCGTCGAGAACGAGCGTGCGGCCGTTCCAGCGCAGCGGTGTCGCCCGGGTGGTGGTCGGGCAGGAGGCGTCGTCGCCCGGAAGGTAGTCCGGCCGGATCAGGACCAGGGCCGCGTCGCGGACCTCCACGCGGCTGCCCGCTCCCTGGTGGGCGTAGACCCGTTCACCCGGCCTGCCCTGTTCGAGGCGGTAGACGTAGGTGCCGCGGGTCCCCTCGTACCCGCAGCTGCGGCCGGGACAGGTGTAGACGGTGACGGCCATCAGGTGGACGCCTTCCGACTGACCGGACAGGGAGATCTCCTCGGAGTAGACCGGGAACCGGCCGCCCTCGCAGCGTCTGATCGCGGAGGTGGTCTTCGTGCCCAGGCGTGGATCCTCCCGCAGCACCCGCAGGCCGTCGAGGTCGGAGGGGACGGCGACCGCGGTCTGCGCCGGCGCCGTGGAGGACGTGCTCCGCCCGGTCTCCTGCCCGGCCGGGTGCTCCAGACGCACCCGAGGATCGATCCCGCACCCGGCCAGGGAGACCGTCCCGGCCACCACGAGACCGAACAGCACGGCTCCCGCGGCGGTGAACCGTTTTTTCAGCGACATGCCGCCGATAATACCGTCCACGCATTGTTACAGAACCTATGGATTACCTCTGGGCGGCCGATGGAAAAGCTGAAATAAACCTACGGAGGCGGCCCCTACGGTGGCGGCCATGGAACACGGAAAAGGGCTGGGAAAGCATCGGAGGCGGACCGTTCTCACCGGCGCGGTTCCGGTGCTGGCCGCCGCCGCGGTTCTCGCGTCCGGCCTGACGGCCCGGACGCTCGCAGCCGCGCCACAACCGGCGGGCCAGACCGGTCAGGCGGGCAAGGCCGTCCACCGCGTCCCCACCGAAGATCGCGTCGTCTTCCTCACCGTCGACGACGGCCTGAAGCGCCACGCGGGGATGATCGACCTGCTGCGCGGGTCAGGCATCAAGGCGACACTGTTCCTGACCGGCCAGTACGTCCGGCAGGACAGCGGCTTCTTCCGCCGAATGCGCTACCGGACCGGCGCGGTGGTCGAGAACCACACCGTCGGCCACCCGGATCTGGCGGGCAGGCCGCGCGCTCTTCAGCACAAGGAGATCTGCGCGGCCTCCGACCGGTTCGAAAAGGACTTCGGCCGCCGCCCCACCTTGCTGCGGCCGCCGTACGGCAGCTTCGACGCCACCACCGTGCAGGTCGCCGCCGAATGCGGCGTCAAACACCTGGTGCGCTGGAGCGCGGAAATCGCCAAAGGCCATATCGAATTCGCCGCCGGTGACCGTCTCGTTCCGGGCGACATCGTTCTCATGCATTTCCGTGACGAATTCAAAGAAGACATCGAAGCATTCATCGATCAGGCGAGGAAAGACGGGCTGACGCCCGCGCTCTTGGAGGACTACCTGAAATGAACCATCCCGCGCACCTTCCGTACGACGCCCCGGTGGCCGCTCCGCCGGTCGTCCGATCCCAGCCCCCGCGGGGGCGGTTGCTGGGCTTGGACGCCGTACGGGCGCTGGCCATCATGGGCATGGTCTACATGCACGTCAGCCCGACCGGATGGCTGAGCCCGGCTCCGATGCGGGACAAACCGGCCGTGCTCGACTGGATCGAGCAGACCGTCTCCGGCCGGTCGATGAGCCTGTTCGTGCTGATGGCCGGCATCTCGGTGGCGCTGATGACCGGTGGAGCCGAATCACTGGACGGCGATCGACTGAAGGTGGCCAGGAAACGGCTTGCGATCCGCGCGGCCATGTTGTTGCTGTTCAGCCTGTGCGTGGACCAGTTGTCCGGCCTGAACCTGTCCATCCTTGAGTTCTACGCCGTGTGGCTGTTGATCCTGATGCCGCTGGTGCGGCTACGGCCGGGCACGCTGCTGGCCGCGGCCGGTGTCCTCGGCGCCGTGCTGCCCGTCTTCTGCTTCGTCGTGCTGAACTACGGCGGCACCTGGGCCATCTCCCCGATGAACACCGGCGCCGAGCCCGCTTTCGGCCTGACGCTGCTGATCCACCCGCAGGACTGGCTCGCCAAGCTCCACCAGTTGCTGCTGGGCGGTGGCTTCCAGACGCCGTACGCGATCCCGCTGCTGCTGGCCGGGCTGGCCATCGGTCGGCTGGACCTGCGCAGCCGCGCCGTACATCGGCGAATGGTTCTTTTCGGCTCGTCGCTGGTCGCCCTCTGCTGGCTGATCTCGTGGTTCGCGCTCGGCCCGCTGGGCGCCGAGCGTGCGCTGGCGGCGATGATGGAGTCCACCGGCGGGCCGATGCTGCAGCCGTGGAGCTCGGTGCTGACCCTGCCGCCGCACCAGCTGTACGCGCTGAGCGTTCCGATGGCACCGATGATGACCGGGGTCGGCCTGCTGCTGCTGGCCGCCTTCCTCACGCTGCTGGAGCGGCCCGGGTGGCGGCGGGCGCTGCTGCCGCTGACCGCCGTCGGAAGCCTGGCGCTGACGTGGTACGCCGCCCACCAGGTCTTCATCGAGCGGGTGGCGGGTGACCCACCGTACGGCTTCGCCCTGTTCGCGGGCATGGCTGTCTTCGCGTTGGTCTTCTCCCCGCTGTGGCTGCGCCGGTTCCGGCGCGGGCCGCTGGAATGGCTGGTCCACCGCGCGATCGTGCTGGCCGTACCGGCTCGCGGCACAGGCCACCGGGCACGCTCATAGTCCCGGCCGGCGGAGGTGCCGATCAGCACCGTCAACTGGTTGCGGGCCGTGTCGACACGGCCGAACGTGCCGCCCCTGCCCGGCATCCGATGCCGGGCAGGGGCGGCACGTCCATGTCCGGCCCGCGTGCGGGCCTGTGGCATGCCGGACGCGGTTACGGACCGACCAGTTCGTAGACCTTGACCGCCATCGGGCCTGCGGGGTCGTAGACGACCTTCACCGGGGTGCGTCCCTCACGGAGCCGCAGGTAGAGGTGGCCGGGGTCGCACTTCACAGTGCCTGTCGCGGACGTGCTCCGGGTGTTGCGGCTCTTGTACGGCGACGGGCCGTAGCCGCACTTCTTGTTGATCTGGCGGTAGTCCAGACCCTCGGTGTAGTCGATCCTGACGGGGTCACCGGCGCGCTTGCCGAGATACCAGTCGCCGCCCGTGCCCTCGCGGTGCGCCCGGTACGGCGTGACGATCATGGCGGAGTTGCCGGACCGCTTCGCCCAGCCGTACACCGTCTTCAGGCCCGATGCGGCGGCCAGGGCCGGTGCCGAGGGCGCGGCGAGGGCGGGTGAAGGGGAGGCGACGAACAGGAACGCCGCCACGGCAGCCAGAGTCGTGACAGCCGATGTCTTGCGCATTTCTTCTCTCCGTTCGGGGTAACCAAAGATCATCTTGCCATGCAGTCGCCCCGGAATAAGGGGCCTTGCGCAGTGAGTCATCACATAGCCGGACAAACCAACCTTTCGCCCAGAAAATGCGTCACAGGCCCGGCAGCGCCCTTTCCGTAGGCCCGAACCGGACGGGCCCACCTCCTTCGGCCGCCGGCCGTCGGCAGAGCGCCGGCGAAGGGCGCCCCGCCCACGTGGAGATCCACCGTCGGTGACGGCCCAGGACTCCCGAAGCCACGGCCAAGGGCGAAGGGGTGGGTCGATCAAGCTCAGCAGCTCCCCCGGTGACCGCGCAGGACGTTCAGGACGTCGGAGTGCAGGATGGGGGCGGCGGCGACGAAGGTGGACGAGGCCGGAGTCCACGGGTCGCCGTCGGCGTCGGTGACGAGCGCTCCGCCTTCCCGGGCGATCAGGGAGCCTGGCAGCAGGTTGTTGGCGTCGTGGCCGTACTCCCAGAAGACGTCCACGTGTCCGGAGCCGACCTGGGCGACCTGGAGGGCGGTCGGGCCGAGGTTGCGTACGGCCAGGGTGTGACGCAGCATGGCCGTCAGCGATGCGCCCGCGCGCTCCGGCTCCGGGTTGTAAGGGGGCTGGCTGGTGCAGGCCAGTGCCGCGGAGAGCCGTTTGGCCGAGGTCCTGACCCTGCGCCCGTTGAGGTGGGCTCCACCACCCTTGACCGCGGTGTAGAGAGCGTCCAGCTGGGGCGCCCACAGCACTGCCAGCACGGGCTCACCGCCGGCGATCAGGGTGATCGTCACGCCCCAGTGGGGCAGCCCCTGCAGGAACTGGACGGCGCCGTCCACCGCGTCGCACACCCATGTCTCGCCGTGATCGGCCACCACCGTGCCGATCTCGTCGGGACTCCAAGCGCTCTGCGGCCGCAGGGCGCCGAGGCGTTCGCGCAGGAACTCCCCCGCAGGCCCGTCGACCGTGCCGAACGCCTCCATGACCGAGGCCATACTCGCCCCGACCGCGGCGGGGCGGTGCTCCTGCACGTAGGCGCCCACCTGCCGCGCGATCCCGATGACCTGCGGCAGCAGTTCCCGATAACTCATTGTCCTGCCTCCCTCGACGGTGTCCTTGACCCCAGAAGTACTGTCGAAGCGCGGCAAGGCGGCCCAGGAACCTGTCCAGACGGCGGATATCAGACATGAAGCATGTTTCTACGGTGGATTCCGGCATCACCCTCGATGACCTGGATCGGCGCATCATCGGGGCCCTCCAGGTTGACGGACGGGTGGAGATCTGCCGTATCGCGACCGTCCTGGGCGTCTCGGCCCGTACGGTCACCCGCCGCCTCACGCGTATGCGCGAGGGTGGCATCACCGTCGTGCGGACGATCACGGCCGAACAGAGCATCGGTGCCACGCTGCTACGGGTGCGGGTCCTGCGCGGCAAGGTCGACACCATCGCCGCGTCCTTCGCCAGGCGCCCCGACGTCGGATCCGTCGACATCGTGATGGGCGGCGAGGAGATCGACGTTCTGGTCGTCGCCGACCCCGGCGATCGTGATCGGCTGCTTTTCCGCCAGCTGCCCGCCACAGGCGCCATCACCTCCACCACCGCGCACAGTGTTCTGCACACTTTCGCCGGCGCTGCCGGCTGGCGGGCCGACGTTCTCACACCCGGCCAGGTCGCCGCCCTGGCCCAGCCCTCTCCTGGCATGGCCTCGCACACACCTGATCTCCTTGACGAGCGGTTGCTCGGCCTGCTCGCCGAGGACGCCCGGCTCTCCCACGCCGCTCTGGCCCACCGCACCGGCGCCTCGGAAAGCACCGTCCGGCGACGCCTGCGCCACCTCACGGACGGCGGCATGCTTCGTACGCACGTCACCGTCGATCCGCGCCTGCTGGGGCTGGCCGTCGACGCCAACCTGTGGCTCGAAGTTCCGCCGGCCCGGCTCCGTACGGCCGGGCAGACGCTGGCCACCCACCCTCACACCCACGCCGTGGCCGCCACCACCGGCCCCACCAATCTCGTGGTCGCGCTTTACTGCCCCGACCTGCACGCGCTGTACGCCTTCACCACCGACGTCCTCGGGCCGCTGGGCATCACGCGCGCGGAGACCGTCGTCATCGCCAGAACCGTCAAGCCGATGGGCGCAGGCCCTTGGTCCGCACAGCGGAGCGGCGACTGACGCGCGGGCAAAGGCCCTGGTGGGCACACCGGGGACTCACCTTCGGGCTTCTTCGCGTGCCCGCGCGAAGTGGCTTGAGAAACGCGTGAAACTCTCGCTGGGCCGAGGCCGACGGGTGTGCTTCCTTGAGCGCGTGCCGCTCATGACCGCCGCGGGAACTCCGGGCGTCGCCGCTTCGACGACGGCCGGGAACACCCCGTGGCGCACGGGAACGCGGCGCTAGGAGCTGTTTAGAGTTCGGATCATGTGGTTGAGGTAAGGAGCTTCAGCCACATGATCGAGCCTCGGAGGTAGAGCCCGGCCTCGTAGCTTTC